>UQSG01000001.1 GCA_900543695.1 uncultured Clostridium sp.
AAGCGGGCCAGGCCGGCGGCGCAGAAAAGCAGCCACCGGCGTCAGCCTGCCCACCTGCTCCGACCGAAGCCGGCCGGAGCCTTTTTTTGCGCTGCTGGTTTGGCAGAAGCCGGGAGAACCCGATGCATTTTACCAGGGCAAGCATAAGCTTCCAGCGGGCAGGCGCTGCTGGCGCTCCGGTTTCGTACAATTTGGCGTGCCTTTTATGCGAAACGGGAGAGAAGCCCCACCCCGCCCCTGGACTCCTGCCCCCTTTCGCACAAAATACGCCCCCTTTTGTGCGAAACCCGCCACGTCAAGCCTCCGTGCTGAAATTCTGCGCTTCAGGGACGACATTCTTCTTAGAAATCAGATAAGTTGCGACAAAATACAAAAAGTAGATCAGCGCCGTTACCAACGCGATGATTCCGGCATTTGCAATGACTTCTCCGCTCTGTGCCCCGAAACCTCCCATTTTCATAATCTCCGAGCAAATGAATGCAGTCGGAATGCTAAGCAGCAAAGGAACGACAAAAGGAAGTGCAAAAAAACTGAAAATCTGCCGGAATAACGTCTGACTTCGTTCCTTCTCACTGCTTCCAAGCCTGCAGAGAAGCTCATAGCGTCTGCGGTCTTCCGCAAGGCCGGAAAGCGTTTTCAAGGCCAGAATCGCCATTACCATAAAAATAAAAACAATTGCAATATAGAGTGCCCCGACAACGAAAATTGCCGTGATGCTGTTATTTTGCAGCCTGCCGTATTCTCTTAATTCATAGTCACAGCGCACGCTGTTCAGGCCGCCGCTCAGTACACAGGAATACGTCAAGTCGGCACGAAGCGCAGCGGCATCATACTTTTCATCCTTCAAATCATAGACAACATACGATTCTGCAGTCTCCATCCCGGCCGCCGCTTCATCCGGTATCACAGCCAGAAAATAGAAATACGAAAAAAGCGGCATATCATCCAGTGTTCCTGCAAAGCGATATTCTTTTCCGTTCAGATTCAGCAGCGCATCGGAGAAATCAACTTGTGCGATCTGCGCTATATTTGCCAGTATGATATATTCGCCATCAAGCGCAATCGGATCGCGTCCCAGCTCCGCAAGAAGTAAATTGTAATCGCTTTCTTTCAGGAAAGTATCATGAAGTCCTTCGTATCCTTCCCCGGACCACTTTGTAAAGCTATAAAGATCATTGCTTCCGGAAGTATATACGCGGTACGAAATTTTCTTTTCAATCTGGGCATATTCCCCAATAATCCGCTCCGCCTCCTCTTCGCTGAACGGGCTTCCGGAATCCGGATCGAGGCTTCCCGTGATATCAAAAGGATATTGACGATCCAGCGCAGCGTTTTGACTGACCTTTTGGACGAAGGAACAATTTGCCCCGATAATTGCAAATGCAATGAGAAACGCCAAGAAACCGGCCATCACGGAATTACTTTGAAGCTTACTGCTGAGCTGGCGGAACGTAAACGTATTCGTTCCCTTAGCGCAAAGCGTCTCACTTTTTAAAAGCATCGGAAGCAGACTTTTTGCCAGTGCAATATGAAACAATATAATGGAGACGGCCAAAATCGTCAGACTTCCAAAAATGATTCCATTCGGCGAATCAAACCCCTTCATGATTTCTTCCAATGCGCCGTAGAACGCAGCACAGCTCCAAAGAATCCCGCCGAAAGAAAAGATCGCCGCTGCGAGCCACAAAACCGGATGCTTTACTTTTTTCTCCGAGACCTTATCCGCATGAAGCAAAGTATAAACACTGACTTTTTTCAGGTATACGGCTGAGGACAGCGAAGACAGCACAAAGACGCAGGCAACCAATACCGCCGTCAGCAGAAAGCCCTTTCCCGAATACGCAGCAAACAACAGTTCTATTTCCAATAATTTCACCAGAAGAAGCATCAGCCCCTGATATAGAAACAGTCCAAGGATAATCCCCGTAATCAGCGCAGCAAATCCGAGAAGCATGGTCTCCAAAACGAAAAGAGACAAAATATTTCTGCGGTTCATTCCCAGCGTCAAATACATGCCAAATTCGCGCTTTCGCAGCTTTAACATAAAGGAGGTCGCATAACCAAGCACAAAAGAGACGATCAGGGAAACGAATACCGTGATCCCGATGAGCCCGGATTTTAATTCCCGCATCAGCTCTGCCCGCTGCAGCATCTGCGGACTGTAAATGACATTGTTCACGGCAAACATCAAAGCCACTGTGATAGAAACGGTAATAAAATAGATCAGATAATTTCCAAGCTGACGCCGGACATTGCGGAAAGCAAGCTTAACGAACATCGATCTCACCTCCGAGCGCAGACATCACGGACAAAATCTCATTATACATCGTTTGTCTGTCGCGGCTGCCTCGGACAACCTCGCTCCAGATTTTTCCATCCTTCAGAAAAAGAACGCGCTGCGCATACGAGCCGATCACTGCATCATGCGTAACCATCAGAATCGTAGAGTCCAGCGATTCGTTCATCTGTTCAAACGTTTTCATCAGAATGCGAGAATTTTTCGAATCCAGCGCGCCGGTGGGTTCATCCGCCAAAACAATTGCCGGAGAAGTAATGATTGCCCTTGCGCAGGCAGCACGCTGCCGCTGTCCGCCGGAAAGCTCATACGGAAATTTATCGAGCTGATCTTCGACGCCAAGCTCCCCCGCCACGCGGCGCAGGCGCGACTTTGTTTCTGCGGCGCTTATTTTCTGCAAATTCAGCGGCAGCATAATATTTTCTCCGACGGTCAGAGTGTCGAGCAGATTATATTCCTGAAAAACGAAACCCAGCTTATCCCGGCGGAATGCAGAAAGCTGTTCCTCCTTCTGATCGGCCACGCGAATGCCATCTAAAATAATTTCACCTGAGCTGATTGTATCAATGGTGGAAATAACGTTCAAAAGCGTGCTTTTCCCGGAACCGGATGCGCCCATGATTGCGGTAAATTCGCCCCGCTCCATTGTAAACGAAACTCCATCGAGCGCTTTTGTAACCACGCTGCCTCTGCCGTAATATTTTACGACGTCTCTGACTTCTAAAAAACTGTTTTTCATGCTGATATCCTCCTGTTCGTTTCCATTGTAAAACAAAACAGCGGATTCTTTTCTAACGGAACTGCCGCGGCTTTCTTACGGTTCCGTAAGATTTTCAAAAGTAAGCGAAATGCTCGTATATTTACCCTCTTCAGAGTCAATAGCAAGCCGAATCGACAGCTGTGTGCAAAGATTTTTTACGATATAAAGGCCCATTCCCGTGCTGCCCCCCTGCCGGCGTCCCGCGCTCCCCGTAAACCCGCGTTCCGTAACGCGCCGAAGCTCATGAGGCGGGATGCCAATACCGTTGTCCCGCACCGTAATTCTGCCGTGCTCCGCCGTGATTTCAATTCTGCAGCCAGGACAGTATTTAGCAGCGTTGATCAGAAGCTGTTTAACGATAAAGCTAAGAGCTTTAGCATCCGTATATACGGTAAAATCTCCCGTAATTTCTACGGAGATTCCCGCCGCTGTCAGAAGCTCCATCTGGCTTTTCACCGCCGCGTTCAGGACGTGCGAAGCGGAGGCTTCATGAATTACGTTATCTTTTTCTATGGTACGCATCCTGGCGTAATATAAAATAGACTCCGTCAGATTATCGGCGCGCTTCAGCTCCCTCTTTAATTTTACCGCGTCTCCTCCATTTGAAAGAATGAGAGAGCATGCGGTCAGCGGCGTTTTCAGTTCATGGATCCAGGAAGCAACATAATCGCAATATTCGTTTTTCTCCCGTATCGCCTCCTCCGCAGCGCCAACCGCAGAGCGGGAAACGCTCTTCATAATGGAAAAATACTTTTTTTCTATGGGATCCTGCGGTGCAGGCAGCAATTCTCCCAATAAATATCTGTCCTTCAGCCCCTCCATAAGGCGTTTCAGTCGCTTCAATCTTTTCCCGACAAGCCAGAATCCGCAGAAAAGCCAGGCAAAAACGATGGCGAGAAACAGCGCCCCGGCGCCCAAAAGGAAGGATGTCTCCGCGCCTCCATAGCCCAGCGCAATAACGGCAAGCAGGGCGCCGATTCCAAGAAAGCAAAGCGTGATCGCTTTAGACGCAACGTATTCCGAGAATTTCATAACCGGTACCCCACACCGCGGACGGTGCGAAGATATCCTTCCGCACCCAGGCGTTTCAGCTTCTCTCGCAGCCGGTTGATGTTCACGCTCAGCGTGTTGTCATCGACATAAAGACTGTTGTTCCAAAGATCTTCAATAATTTCGTCGCGGGTGCAGAGCTCCTTTTTCATCAGGCAGGCAAGGATCCTCGTTTCGTTTTTGGTAAGCTCTTCCCTGCGCCCTTCGTATACGAGCGTAAGATTGGAAAGATCGAGCGTCAGATCCCGGACGGTCAATATCGCTTTATCGGTGCGTTTCAGCAGGCGGGCAATTCTCGCCAGGAGAACGGAGGAATGATACGGCTTGCGGATATAATCATCCGCTCCGACGCTGAAGCCCAGAAGTTCATCCTCGGGCGCTTCACGTGCTGTCAGAAAAATAACGGGCGCATCTGAATGCTGGCGCAGCTTCCGGCACAGCTCATAGCCATTTTCTCCCGGCAGATTAATATCAAGCAGCGCAAGATCGCACGGAGGCTTGTCCACTGGCAGATAACCGTTGGCGCGCAGCAAGGCCGCAAGCTCCAGCCGGATGCTTTCATCGTCTTCAATCACTAAAATTTTTTCCATAATGAGCGGCCCCCTCTGCATAGCAATTGACATTTTATTATTATACTGTCCCGATTCAGAGGAGACAACAGGAAAAATGGTCAGAATTCCAAGCGTTTGGCAGAGCGCGGTTCAGGGCTGTTCAAGAAGATCGATGACGGCAAATTCGGAACGCCCCTCCGTCCGCACCGGATAGCCCCATGCCGAAATCCCGGAGGTCACGATCGTCTGAAGCGATCCGCTTTGCATATAACCATAGCAGGAATCCGCAAAGCCAAGCGGCTCGATTAAAAGACCGGCCGGCCAGATTTGTCCCGCGTGTGTATGTCCGGAAAGCAGCAGATCGATTCCCGCCGCTTCGGCCTCCGCATATTCCTGCGGCTGATGATCGAGCATCAGAAGAAATTTTTCCTGATCCAGGCCAGCAGTAAGCGCATCTGCAGCTTCCCGCGGCTCGCTGCGATCCTTTCTTCCAATCAGCGTCAGATTCGAATCAATCTCATACGCCGTATCCTCAAGGACTGTAATGTCGTTTTCCTGGAGCACGGAGCGAAGATCCTCTTCCGTATAATCTGAATTATTTCTGTAATTTGATTGATCGTGATTTCCAAAAACATAAAAAACGCCGTATTTGCTTTTTATTGCGCCAAGCTGCTGAAAGGCCTCTTTCAGCTCTGCACGGGTTGTGCTTTCGTCCACAAGATCGCCGCATAAAACAACGAGATCTGCATCCTCCTCGCTCATGCGGCTGCAGTATTCCTGTAATTCTTCCAGATGAACGGCATTGCCGTAATGGAGATCCGCAATCAGAAGGATCCGGTAGCCTCCGGCAGGAAGCGTTTTCTCCGTATAAACCGTATAATAAGTCTCTTTTACATTTCTGATATTCCAGTATCCATAGCTGATCAGAAGTGCCGTTATTAAAATTGGAACAAGACCGCATTTATAAATTTTATTCCATGCTTCCGGAGTCCGTTTCGTTTTGTGCGAAAAAGCGCGAATCGGCAGATTGATCAGCTCCACCGCAAGGGCAAACACAACGATATGCAGAAGGATCAGCGCTGTGATGTTGAACAGATTCAGGCAGCACGCCGCAAGGCAAAGGGAAACCGCGGCGATCCCCACGCGGATATAGTTTCGTCTGTTTGCAAATCTCCCGGCACTCCAGAACAGAAACGCCCTCATCAGAAATAAGTATAAAAAACTGCCGATCAGCAGCGCACATACTATGGAAATTATAATTGAAACAACCGGCATCGCATTCCACCCCTTTCCTGATCGAATCAATATTTACATAAAAAGAATCTTACCATCATTCCATGATTCTATACCGGTTCTGCCGTTTTTATGATTCTTTTCAGCATCCCCAGTCTACTGTATGGAGTACGCTCCAGGTCAAGGCGCAGATATGATGGTTTTATGAGAAGAATGTAAACGATGCGTAAAAAAGGAAAGACACTGGATTCCGAATTGAAATCCAATGTCTTTCCGTCCGCCCTGTTCGGGCTTTCCATTATGCTTCAAAAAAGCTTATGATTCGGTCCCGGATTTTTTCTTTTTCTTCACAATAATCACTGCGGTGACGATTCCCGCCACAACGATTACCGCCGCGATGACAATGATCAGCACTGTGCCGGAATTGCCGGATTCCTCGTTTGCAGGACTCGAAGGCGACGCTGCGGCGGCCGATTTCGTAGGCGTCGGCTTCTGTGTCGCAGCAGACGGCGTCGGCGTTTCCGGATCAGGCTCGGGCGTCATGGATTCGAGCTCTGAAAAATCTCCGCCGTTCGCAGTATATTGCTCGGCGGCCGCTATGGATTTAAAGAATGCGATGTATGCGATCTCATAAGTAGATTCTTCCGGGCTGCTCGTGAACGGATCAATACGGAGAATCTGATAATCTCCCACACAGAACCCATTATTTTTCTCATTCAGATTAATGTTCACAATCTGCCAGTCCTCAGTGGCCTGATATTTAATGCTTGCCGTCTGGGACTCGGTCATATTGGGGCTGGAATATGTCGTATAATAAATCTGTCCGGAATTAACGGAGCCGTTTTTCCGGATCTTCATCTGCATAACCGGCCATTCCTCCGCGTCAACGGGTTCATACGGCAGCATCTGCAGATAAGGGTCGTTCCCCTTCTCTATGATAAACAGAGCGGCATCTCCATCCTCGTTCAAGCCGTCGAAATACATTCCGTTGGCAGGAGTCCCCTCGATGTTGATGTAGTCCTCCCAGTATGATTCTTCATTGAAAAAGATTACGGCGTCGTAATTCGGCAGAGCGTCTTCCCCTTCGACCGGCGCAGCGGTTGGAGGCGCCACGTAATTTGAGCGGTCCGGACCGGTGGCCGCATATGCGTTTGCATCCTCCTCTGTAGCGAAGAACGCAAGATACTCAATGTACATTTCGGCGCCGTCAGGAACCATGCCGCTTTTGCCTTCTTTATACAGGCAGTCCAGACGGATATCGGAAACGGTGCCCTCCCAGGTGGAATCCGTCAGCTCTTCGATCGGCGTATCGGTTGATCCCGCCTGCTGCGCGATTCCATCCGGACCATTCAGAGGATATGCCGTGTCCAGATTCGCCTGCGGAATGTTCACAACATATGTTTTATAATCAGTATCCTGCGCTGTTATATCGAAATGCAGAACCGTTGCTCCTCCCATGGTGTGCAGGGACGTTGCGTAATGCATCTCAAAGGTACCGATATCGGAAAGATTTTTAAGCTTGATGACCATCCATGGATTTTCATCCGCTTCAAAGCCGGAGGAGTTGCTCACTGTAAAATACGGATCTCCCAATTCAGAGCCCTCCGTATTGGCCGTGAAATAAAGCGCATTGTCCTTCCAGTTCACAATACACTCGTTTTCACCGGCCGGTCCGTATTCGTAATATAGCTCTTCCCAATAAAAATCAATCAATTTTGTCGGCTCAGCCGCCACTGAAGCAAGCGGCGTAAATGCAAGCATGGAAACCAGGATCGCCGCCGCAACGCAAATACCAATAAGTTTTCGCATATTGTGATACCTCCAATTTCTATTATTAATTTAATGATAACATTTTTTATACAAAAATGCAATAACGTTTTTCTCGTCACTTCAGTCTGTTTTGTTTTACCGTAATTTATGATAAAATACTGAAAAATAATACGATTGGAGACTGCAAAATGGAATACTGTGATTTTGATTCTTTTTTCTGCCCGCCGGCCGAATACAGGCCTCGCCCGCTTTGGTTCTGGAACAGCGCCGGCCGCAGGCTTTCCGGCATCCGGGGAGAAGGAATCCGAGAGATTATGACGCGTTCCGTGCGGGAATCGCGATATGCCGGATTTGGAATTCTTCCTGAATGGCTGGACGGTTATATGAGCGATACATATCTGGATTTGTACGGCCAGGCCCTGGAAACGGCAAGACAGCTGGGCATCAAAATGTGTCTGTACGATGAGAATGGCTTCCCCAGCGGCAGCGCAGGCGGGCTGCTTGCCGAAAAATATCCAAATGACACCATGAAGCGTCTGGATAAAGAAGAATTGGAAGTCTCCGGCCCCTGCGCTGTCGATTTTCTGCTCCGTCCCGGGAAGGATGCGCAGTATATCGGAGCCGTTTTGTTTGAAACGAATACAAAGAAACGGATCAATATTTCCGAACGCTTCCTTCCGGATGCGCAGGAACGTCTTACGGCCTCTTTTTCTGTTCCGGCCGGGCAATGGAAAATCATGGCGTTTTTCGTTAGAAAGGATGGCTACGACCGCGTGGACTATCTCGATCAATCGGCGGTTTTGCATCTGCTCGCGCTGACGCATGAGGCATATTACAAGAAATTCAGCGAATTTTTCGGCGGCATCATAGACAGCGCCTTTTACGACGAGCCGATGCTTTACCAGGCAAAAGGACGTACCTGGACCGGAAGCTTTAACCGCCTGTTCCAGAAGCGGTACGGCTTTGATCCCATCACATTGTATCCTGCGCTCTGGTACGATATCGGGGAAGAGACGGCATCTGCAAGAAACGCGCTTTTCGGATTCCGCACGGAGCTCTTCTCAGAGCATTATATTAAAGCAATGAACGACTGGTGCAATAAGCACGGAATCCTTCTGACGGGACATATGGATCAGGAAGAAAATACGAATCCGGTCTATACCTGCGGCGACCTGATGAAAATTTTTCAATACCAGGATATTCCGGGAATTGACGAAATCATGTTCTGTGACCGCGCAATCAAGGCTTATAAAATCGTAAGCTCCGCGGCATACAACTGGGATAAGCCGCTGGTTATGACGGAGGTCTACGGCGCCATGGGCGAAGAAATGGGAATTTCGGTATTATACAAGGATATTATGAATCAGTTTGTACGGGGGATCAATTATGTCGTTCCGCACGCCGTCTGGTATCATGACGGAGAAGGCGTCTCCTTTCCGCCTGAGCTTTCCTACCGCAGCGAAAAATATGCCGCCGCGCTTCCGGCCTACAGCGATTTCACGGCGCGCGTAGGCCTGCTGCTGCGCGGCGGGAGGCACGTGGCCGATCTCGGCGTTTTATATCCGATCGATTCTTTAAAAGCGGAAACATCCTTTGATTCCTGCGATCCGTATTACGGAAATAAACCGGCCGGCATCGATTATATGGAGCTCGGCCATTGGCTCGTTACGGAGCTGCGCAGAGATTTTACTTTTCTCCATCCCGAAACGCTGGCAGCTCGATGCACGGCAGACGGCGGCAGCCTGACTCTCCAAAACCCCGTAAACTGGGAAACATACCGCGTGCTCATCATACCGGGAGGAAGCACGATCAGCGTTCGCGTGATGCAAAAGGTCAAGGATTTTTACGACTGCGGAGGAAGGGTGATTTTTACCTCGCGCCTTCCTGAGCAGGCCGCGGAGCCGGGCTTTGATCCGGTCGTACGAAAGCTGGTAAGATCCATTTTGGAAAATAGCTCCGGCTCCGCCGGGAAAGCCGCATTTGTCGCAGAAGCGGATTACGGCGGCCTGGCCGCAGTGCTTTCAGAGTTTCTCAAGCTTCCCGACGTTGCACTGGACGCCCCGGCGCCGCTTCCCGGCGGAAGTCTGGGATATCTTCATAAGCAGAAAAAAAACAGGAATATTTATTATTTTGCAAACTCATCGGAGCAGGCAGTTTCCTGCCCCGTCACGCTCCGCGGGAAAATCAAAGATCCATGGTTCTGGGATCCGCATACCGGGACGAGATCGCAGGCAGACTGCTTCTATTCCGAAAAAAATGGAATTTCCGTGACCGCAGTAACGCTGGAGCTGCCTCCGGTACGAAGTATTTTTCTGATTGAAAACGGCGGCTGAGTGTTCTCCGGGCTCGCCCGGCATTTACAAAAAATATATTTTTACGCAAACATTTCAAGTTTAATGTAATTTAAATGTTGCATTACAAAATAATATATAGTATTATATCCTCATTCACGCACAGCGCGAATCTGTCTTGCCGAAATGGTTATTTCTTAATACAGACAATACGTCAAAAACGGAATCAGAAATCTGATTCCGTTTTGACATGAAGCCAATTTTTTTGCGGCGGGGCTACTGCCCATAGTAAGCCTTCGGCCCATGTTTTCTCTGATAATGCTTATCCAGGACGTACTGCGCCATGCTGCTTTCCGGATTTAAGAGAAGCGTTTTCAGATCCATCTCAGCCACGCGCTCCAATACAACGGCGTGGTATACGGAATCCGCGGCATCCTTCCCCCAGGTGAACGGTCCGTGGTTGCGGACGACAATTCCCGGGATGCTCATTGCATCATAGCCGCCGGACAGGATCGTTTCCACAATCACCTTTCCCGTGTTTGCCTCATAGGCCTCCGCCACTTCCTCGCGCTTCAGTTCCCGCGTACACGGAATATCTCCATAAAATGCATCGGCGTGCGTCGTTCCCAGGGCAGCGATCGGGATCCCCGCCTGCGCGAAAGCCACCGCATTTGTAGAATGCGTATGGGTAACGCCGCCGATTTCCGGAAACGCCCTGTACAGCTCCAGATGTGTCGGCGTATCGGAAGAAGGCTTCCATTTTCCTTCCACCAGATTGCCCTCCAGATCGATCACAGACATATCCTCTGGCGACATCGCTGCATAATCGACGCCGGACGGCTTAATGACGACAAGACCGCGCTCCCGGTCGATTTCGCTTACATTTCCCCACGTATAAATCACAACGCCTTTTGCAACTAAATCAAGATTCGCAGCCAAGACGCGCTCTTTTAATTCTTCTAACAAAATTCCTGCCCCCTTTTAAGCGTGTGTTTCCGCAGACCGCTGCAGAATACCGGATAAAAACGCATAAGCCGCTCGAAGCTCACGCTCCGCATCCCGATCTGGCAGACACCAGAATTCCGCCGTAAACCGCAGAACACCCAGATCAAATAAAGTATCCGCAATCACCGGAAAATCAACTTTTCCTTCTCCAAAAAACAAGTTGCGGTAGATTCCCGGCTTCGTTTCTTTCAAATGTGCAGAAAAAAGATGTCCGGCGCCGCGGCGCAGATCCCCGGGAACGTCTTCCACCGCGTTGCTGATGTTTCCGGTATCGGGATAGACGCCCAAATAAGGCGAATCAATTTCCGATACATATTCCATGGCCTTTTCAACGGTATTCATAAAATCATTTTCCATTGTTTCCAGGCCCAGAATGACGCCGCAGGAGGCGGCCATTCTGGCAGAGCGAAAAAGATTTTCCGTAAAATATTTTTTTGTTTCCGAATCGGAGGTCTCGTTGTAATAAACGTCATATCCCGCCAGCTGAATGATCCGGATGCCAAGATCATAGGCAAGCGCAATCGCGTTCTCCATAATCTGCATCCCCTTCTCGCGGATTTCCGGGAAATGGCTGCCGATCGGATATTTTCTGTGCGCGCTCAGGCAAATGGAGCTGACGCACAGCTCCTGCCTGCTCCATGCCGCGAATTCTCTTCGCTGGGCCTTGCTCCATTCCAGGCGCAGCTGACGCTCCTGTGTTTCATCGATACTCATTTCGATAAAATCAAAGCCGAGCTGTCCGGCCGCACTCATTTTATGCGGCCAGCTCCAGGCCTCCGGCATTGCCTTTTCATAAAGTCCAAGCTGATATGGCTTCATATCTGGCTCCCCTTAACATATACGAAATAACGATCCTGTATTTTGCGGACAGATCCCTTCGCGCCGCCGGCAATCTGAATTTCCGGCCTGTTGAAGGGCCCCATACGGATCCAATCTACAGCGGCGTCACCGTTCCAGTCCGCGGTATAGCTGCATTCGCCGTCAGAAGCGGTAATTTTGCCGGCTCCTGTGCCGCGCCGGTAAGAGAACGAGAACGGAACCACCGTACGGTCCGCTTTTGTAACGGTATATGCCTCCGTTTCCAGAGAGGTCCAGCCGTCCGGAAGACGCGGCACAAGACGGAGGCCCCGTTCCGGTGCAATATCGTCGATTCCCAGCAAAAGCCGCGCACATTTTACGATTTCCGCCTGCTGAACTGCATTTCCAAGATCGCTGTTGCGATACCAGAACCGTTTCGACCCGTGGACGATCACGCCCTCCGGCACGATGTAGCTGTGATCGGTATGATGATAGCAGAACATCGCCGCCGTTTCAATGCATTCCGTCATTTCCTCGTAGCGGTCCAGCATAATCGCCGACTGCGTCAGATAGCCCTGTCCGTAGCCCATCTGCCGTCCGGATTCCGGTGCATAAAATACTTCCTTCTGCGCCAGGAACGTACGGTTCAGCAAATCAAACCATTCCGGATGCTCATACGACATATCGTATCCAAACATATCGCTGTAAATCAGGAGGTCCACCATCCGCTTATATTCATACGTCCAGCAATCGTCCGTCGTATCTGTATATACCTTTCCGTAGCGCGGATGCTCCATCAGGAAATGTCTGCCGGCCGCCTCGCGGAGCGCTCCTGCAAAATCCGCAAGCTCAGAAGCATAATCCGCTTCACCAATTTCACGGAACAGCTCAGCGTATCCTAAAAGCGCAAAAGAAGAAATCAGATTGGAGAAAAGATCATAGCCGCCCGTAATCTGCGTGCTGGTCTCCGATTCTGAAAATAAAATATCGGTAAAATTCGACTCCTTCGGATGCGCCTTCTGCCACAGGTAATAATCCGCGGCATCCTTCAGCTCCTTCCGGTGCTCCTGCAGCCACTGGCGATCCACGACGCCCTTCCGGAACAGAGTAAAGATAAACAGCATGACAGCCGCGTGTCCGTCGTTTTCCTTGCCTTCGTTAAATAAATCGTTTTCGTCCTTTGCAACCAGATTGGCCACGCGCTTCCAGTGCGGAATCGGGAAACGGACGGAAGGATAATACAGCAGCTTATGGAGGTAATCAGCCGCAGGCACCACGCGCTTAAAATAACCGAAATTGGTCAGCTCCATCAGCGTCCTTCCGATGTCGCGCGTCCAGACGTGGCCGCCGTAGCTGTCACTGTTTTCCTTAAAGGTTCCGAAGCCCAGATAGCAGCCAAAGTTGCACGTATACGGCGTGGAAGTATGCGAACGGCCATCGTCCTCAATTTTGCCGTGCGCCATATCCATAATGTTTGCACGGTAAACGTTCGTATAAACCTCCGCCATCGGCGCGCCGGAAAAAGTGACATCCGGTGCGTCGAAGCCTTCGATTTCTTTCTTTGCATCCGAAGCCGGCAGCTCGTCCCGGAACTGGTACAATCTGCGCGCCAAACGGTCAATATCCGCATAATAAGCTCTGCTTAAGAAAAAGTCCTGATCCACAAGCGTCCATTCCGGGCGCAGCTCACCGCCGGCCAGGAGGCCGGTTACGGCAGATACGGCTACGTTTGCACGCTTCGAGTCCTCCCGAAAAAGCATGATTTCCTTAATTTTCTTATCCGAACGGAGCCGGTATCCAAAAACCCATTTGGTGCATTTTTCCGCCGATTCCGAAGTATTTTCCATCAGCTTCATGGCAGCGTCCTTCAGCGCCTTCGCATTCGGATCGGAGACGAAGGGCTCCTGATACGGGGCGTCAAATGCCATCAGCTGCTCTTCCTCTTTCGGACGATAGTACAAATTATAGTTCCACGCATTTACGCCGAAGATCACGGAAATCAGATCCTCTGTACGGTCTTCAAATATCACGCGGATCCGCATGAGACGATCCCCCAGGAAAAGACGAATGGAATGATCATACATTGCTTCGTTCTGCGCCCACCATTCCGAACAATAATCGGAATCGGTAGCCATTCCCAGGAAAAACAGGGCTTCACACGCTGCCGGGAACGCAAGCGTTTCGCGATCAATTTTGCGGACTACGCCGCGTTCGTTTCTCGAAACAGAAAACGGGATCCCACATACTTCCAGCGTTTCCGGTTTTTCAGTCTGCTGATATTGATAAAACATAAGCTTTCCTCCTTATTCATTTTTATCGTTTATACATGTGCCGCCAGTGCAAAGATTCCGCCGGCTGCATCCGCCTCACTGGCGATGATTCGCAGCTCTTTCATTTCTTTAAATTCACCGAAGTCCAATTCCAGCAGGTTGAACACCGTGCTGCAGCACTCAATCGCGCGGTTTTTGCACCAGAGGCTCCGCTGCGGATAGGCCGGAGGCTGAGCCTGCCGGTAATCCGTTTCTCCCGGCGCGACGGGCATCGCAGGAATCTCGCTTCGGTCCGTATCCGGCACATATGTTGCAAACCCCGCAATCACCTCATTTCCGAAGCCCATATCGGCAGTGCCGGGATAATAAACATCATAGAGATATATGGGACGAAAATACGAGTCTTTTTTCACGGCCTCCGCCTCTGCGCGGAAAATTCTGCTGAATACGTCATGGTTGTCGATAAAAGCGCTGAAAAGCACGTAAAGCTTTTTCATTTTCCGGCCTTCAAGCGAAATCGTGACAACTGGATGCTTCTCTTTGCTGAATGGAAGGAACCCGTTCGGATTCAGAGAAAGCGGGACGGAGGGCAAAATGGGAATGGCTCCGTACTGCTCCCAAAGTCCTTTCATAAAGGAGTCCGGGCCCTGCATCATATGGCCATGCGAAGGATGCAGACCGATTTCCCTCCAGTACGCGCTCGGCTTGCACGCCTCGTCCGGGATCGGGATCGGGACGACCTGCGCATGCGCCGGCGCGGCTTCGATCTCCAGCGGATAATGGATCGGGCCCTGCAAAGTGGCTTTGTTCTTACCGGGAGAAAAAAGAATCTCACCCGAGCGGATTGGGAAAACGATCGTTCCGTTTTGCTTCGGCAGAACGGTTCCCTCCGCAGTCAGAAGCTGTCTGCCAATCAGGAGCTTCCATCCGCCTGTAAGCGCCTTTTCAGACTGATTCCAGACTTCCACTAAAACGGAATTTTGCCCTGCCGCAGCGGCAGCGCGGCAATATACCGCGGGTAAAGAAACCAGCGCGCAGGGATGCAGGAATTCCCTGCCTCCAGCCCGCAGGCGCAGAAAGAGCATTCTTCTGGCAAAATTGAGAATTCCGAACCATCCGTAGCATTCGTATTTTTCCAGCAAATCGCGGCGAACAGTTCCCGTGAGTTTATTATTCTGCCATTCCAGCGAGGAGAAAACACCGCAGCGGTCTTCCACGCCGATCAGCTCCGCATCGCCTTCTATCCGCAGAGAAAAAGAATCTCCGCAGGCCGCCGTCATCTCATAGGTGCAGCGGATCTGAATGGGTTCCCAAGAGCAGGATACCGTAAGATTTCTTCCGGAGCCTGCTTCAAATTCTACGCTGCTCCAGCCGCAGTGCAGCTCCGGCTCAAGCGTCCATTTTTTCCCTTCCGCTTCGGCCGTAACGCGGAAAGACGGCGGGCAAAGAACGCGTATAATCTTACGCGTGTCATCCTCTATTTGCAGCTGCATCGAAAAGCCGTTCGTTTTGGACGTGTAGCTGATTTTGACGCCAGGCAGCTGCAGAGAAGCCTCCGGCCAGTCCTCCGGAATACACGGCGCAATTACCGTTTTATTCTCCGGCATATCGCGCTTCAGGCCGAAAATCGACTCGATAACAGCCTGAGAAAATACCGCTGCCGAAGGAGAAAAATAAGCAAATCTTTTTTCGTTCGCCGTTTCCGGCCAGGATCCGCGCTGATAGCTGCCGCACACTCTGCGCGCAATAAAGGACAGCGGACGCACGGCTTCTTTTTTCATGCCGACAGAGGCGTACGCAGCAGAAGCAAACGGCTGCATGTCCGAGCCGCACTGCATTCCCCACGTGGGGACGCCCCAATACGCATGATCGCCAAAGTGATTGGACTGATAAATTTCGCCCTCCGGACCAGTCATTCGATGCAGCAGGTGATCCAGCGCAGAAACTTTATCAGGATCGTCAATTTCATCGTATAGGATGGGATAAGTAATGCCGTGATACGTTGTTTCCAGACGAAGCTCTCCGGAAATATCTTCGTACCATGCCGGTCTGCCGAGATCCTTCAGCCATAGGGTTCGATACCATTCCGCCCTGCATCTGCCCGCTTCGGCGGAATAAAACTCTGCCTCCTCCGGCTTTCCCAGGATCGATTTGATGTAGGACATGATTTCCATCATTCTCACGCCTTCGATTCCGGTTGCCGCACCCTTTCCCGGGGTGCTTTCGAAATCCTCCTGATTTCCGATCTGCGTTCCCCAGCCGATTACGCCGCTGCCAACGGGATCGTATTCCGCAAAGCTCTGCCATAAAGCTTTTTCCAGAAAAGGCTCCGCTTCCTCGGCAAAGGCGAGGTCTCCTGTCATTTTAATATAATGCTCTACTTCCCGGAAAAAAAACTGATTATTTCCGCCCCAGTCACGGCGCGCCGAACCATCGGGGCACAGATCAGGGATCGCGCCGCTTTCAAATACGCGCTGCATCTGGCTGCGGAGACATTCCCGCACTCTGTCGAATCGGCCATTCCATTCTTCTGCCGCAGTATGCTCCATATGCCACATCGTAGGCCAGTGCTGAATGCTTTCAATCCAGCCGTAAGGACGAAGCCATGCATATTCCACATTCAGCAGCGCATGTCCGAATGCTTCGTTCAGCGCAGCATCCGGAGTATGAATCCGCCACTGTGCCAGAAGATCATCATAATAGCGGATGACGCGTTCTTCCTCTTTTACCGGATCGCATCCGGCCAGCTCGACAGCACGCTCTTCCTGTTCTGAAAATCCAACGACGGCAAACAAATCCGTTCCCGTTCCGTTTGCCACTGCATACGTGCCGTACCTTCCGAAATCGCCCTCTAAAGACATAATCTTGAGATCGGAAAAGTTCCCCTTTACCGCCGTGACGAGCGGACGCTCTTCGCGCCGGATCAGGACCGTATTGCCGGACAGCTCAGCCGAGCCATGCTCGCAGTCGATTTTTTCTCCGGCCATGCTCTGATTGGGAGAGAAATGCATAAAAGCTATATTTCCCGCGCCGAATTTCAGCCAGAATTTTCTCGGAGCATCACTGTGGATATGAAGCAGCGCCGCGCCCTCCCAGAGCATGTTTTCTCTTCCAAAATGGAGAGGATACCAAGACGCCTGAAAAGAAGTTCCGTCCGGAAGCTTCACTTCGCTTCTCAATCCGCCCGGGATATTGTCTGCGGTCGTTTCCTCGCTGCATTCCTGATAAGTAAGCCAGCGCGGCTCGCTTTCACCGACACCAATTACAAATTTTGCCAACAATACGTGTTCCGCACCGCGCGCCTGTGTATGATCATATGTCATTACGGCGCCGTTCGGATACGCTTGCCTGAGAAAGACCAGACACTGCTGATAGGCGCATGCCCGCTCGTCCAGCAGCTCCAGTGTGGGGGAAATGTCGCTTTCGTTTTGTCTCATCGTTCATTCTCCTTTGCATTCTACTTTCCGCAGGATTCATTTGCCCTCATTATATCGGGCGCCTGCTGAAGGTAAAATTGCACAAAACATATTATTGATGGACAAAAGCGCAAAACTGTGCTAAAATCTGAAAAAGAAAGAACAAGAAAAAGGATGAGTTTATTTTATGCCGAAAATAAAATATGTTGGCCGGTTATATGAAAATACGTACCGCATCAATCTTCACACGCATGATTTCTGGGAAATTGTACGCTATACCAAAGGAAGCGGTCTGGTAGAAATTGACGGAGAAATCATTCCTTTTCAGGAAAACGATATTTTTGCGATCCCGCCGAATGTCCCGCATACGGACTATTCCGATACGGGCTTTCAGAATTATCATTACACCTTCAATGATGACGACTTCAACAGACTCTCTTATATGAAGTTTCCGGATACGGAGAACAACGATTTTCTGACGATCATGAAGCAGCTCTATCACGAATATCATTTGAAGCGCAAAAATTATCAAAACATTATAGACAGCCTCTATACGGTTTTGTTTCACTATATTCTGGCATTGTCCGAAGAAGCGGAAAGCAATCAATATGTAGCGCTTGTCATCAATGAAATCATCAGCAATATTTCTAATCCGGAATATGAAATTCAGCAGACACTGCAAAAAATTCCGTTAACGGAAGACTATTTTAGAAAATTATTTTTCCAGGAGACCGGAAAGACGCCGCTCCAGTATCTCACGCAGAAGCGAATCTCTTTTGCAAAGCAGCTGCTCTGTCTTCAGGCCCATTCCGGGATTTCCATTCAGGAAATTGCCTGGCGGTCCGGATTTGCAGACAATTATTATTTTTCCCGTGTTTTTAAAAAGGTTACGGGCGTCAGCCCCAAATATTGGGCGGAGTACGACAAACAAAAAGCAGAGGAAGATAATGAGCTTCCCAAGCGCAATTATCTTCCTCCTGAGACAAAGGATTATGAATAAAGCGGTCTTAATGGATCGCTTTATTTCTTTTTCTTGCTTCGTACGATCACAACGACGAAGATGATTACAACAACTGCAATCGCGCCGATCAGCACATAAACCAGCCAGCCGTTTCCGCTGTCCGCATCCTCTGTGCTGCCATTCGTCGTCGGTACGGGCGTCTTTTCCGCAGCAGGCGTTCCGTCTGTTCCTGCAGTCGGCTCCGTCTCCGACGTAGGCTGTTCGGGAGCCGGCGTGCTTTCTTCCGCCTTCTCATAGACAGCCAGGTTATCAAGGCCAAAATTATTAGCGCGGTTGATAAAAGCAAACAGGCCTGTTACCGGTACCACGGCTTCATCGACGGTAGCCACAACCGCACCCTCAGCGTCTTTGATTTCCACCTTGCGATAGGAATCGCCGGAGAAGAGCTCCATTCCTGCCAGAGAAGTATCCCAGTAATTTTCATTCCAATGCGTCGTCACCTCGTCCGGTTCGGACATCGTAATCGTGCAGACGAGATTATCTTCTACGTATACGGCAATCTCGCCGTTCTCCTCCTGCACGCAGACAGACGTAAATTCCGTGAAATTAACGCCCTCGGGCATCTGGAACTGGTAGGAAACGGTGTATGCGCCGAGCATCCTGTCCGCCGCGTTTTCTACGACGCCGGTCGTCGCCTCGCCGTTAATCGGTCCCGCCGTGCCGCCATTTTTGTTTGTGTGTACGCCTACCTCCAGGATATTATCAAAAAAGTAAATAAACACGCCGGCAGCGCCCAGGAAGGACGTCAGATCCTTATCCTCATTGTCCGGCTCGATCACCATGCCAACGGAATCGGCGGGAACGTGCAGCGCCAACGCGGATTTATAGGCATTTTCCGCCAAATTTCCGGGGATTGCCGTTTTAATGTCGAACTGCACACGGTAGTCAATCACCTCGTACATGGAATACACATAAGCCCCAGAAGGGAACATGCCGTTGTAATACGTGTTGTCGCCTTCTGTTACGACATTTTCCGCCTTTACATCGTAAGTGTTAAAATACGTGTAGAAATCGTCGGGAAGCACGCCGTCATAGCCCTCAAAATCGGTTACATATGCTTCGTTAAAGCTTTCCGGGAGCTCCGGAACAGCTGCTAGGGCCGGCAAAACGCCTGCAAAAGCCATGACTGCCGCCAAAAGACTTGCTATTATTTTTCGTTTCATAAAATGACTCCTCTCTTTGTTACGATTCCGACGGAATCGTATATTCTGTTACGGTACTTTCTCCGAATGTGTTGCGCGTCTGAATATAGCAGACATTTCCGTCTCTTTCTTCGGGGAGCTCGACACCGTCATTAATATTGTAATAGACCCATTCCCCCTGCGTCTCCGCATCAAAGGAAATCCGGTATTCGGTTGGATAGCCATCCAGGGAAAGGAAAAGCGCATCGTCGTCTGAAGAAAGGACCTCAGGGGCAGGCGGCGCCTCCTGCTTCCAGTAATTCAGCTTATACAGATTTGTTTTGACATTGTCAAACACAAGAAAACCGAAATCCACATTTGGTTCAATATGGGTGCTGCCATACAGCGACACTCCCTCCTGCGGCTGCTCCTTCCAGGCCATCGCATAATTAAAGCGGTTGATCAGAAGCGCTTTGGGAGACAGCTCCGCCACACCGCGGAGCGTACGTTCAAACGTCGTCTGACCGTTTACAATGTGATTCAGCTCATCCCAGTTCTCGCCGCCTTTATGGAGCGAGGCCCAGGCGATCATTTGCTCCACGCTTCCATCCGCAGCGTCTTTGTGGAAAATACGGTACATGCCTTCCCCGGCGTCAGGATCCTCTTCAGATTCTACAAAGAACCAAAGCGGCACATCGCCGGAAATGGACTTGCTTCCATCCTTCTGCTCTTCCGTATATGGAGACAAATAGCCGTTGCTGAAGCGAATATTGAAGCGCTCATCATCAAATATTTCAGTCCCCTCCGCTACTTTTTTCTGAAGCTCTGAATCAATAAAAATGATGAGAAACGGCTTGGAAGCGCGATCGGTCCCGTCCTGCAGACGATACCAGGCATCAGGATACTGTTCGTACAGCGTATAAACATCCGTCAGCACTTCATTCAGCGCATCGTAATTTTCCCCACTGAGCCGCACTGTAATGTAAATCTTGGGCGATTCGAAGCCAAGCGACGCCGATGCCTCCTTTAGAAGCACCTCCGTGTTTGCATAGACTCCGTACGTATATTTATACCAGTCCTGTCCCGGCGTTTCCAGCCGGTAAGAAGTATAGTTGGTCCAGTCTACCGCCACGCCGTTGCAGCCGAGCGCTGACATCCAATACAAATGCTGTCTGGCCGTTTCCGGATCTCTTTGATCATATAGGCCCATCAGCGGCGTTGTCGTCCGGTAATTGCCGCTCACCTGGACTGTGTCGGGATGCTGCGGGTTCAGCGGCCACCACCCTCTTTGCGGACGGCCGTTCGTCGTCGGTCCCGTGTCGATATCATACCACATAATCATATCCATGGTTCTTCTGCCCTCTTCTCTTGCGCTGAGCGTCTGCGGCTTTTCCACCGGTTTCGGTTCAGCAGCTCCTCTGCCGACATAGAAATAGATTCCAACCGCACACAGCACGGCCGCGCAAACAACCGCTGTTAAAGTGCAGCCCTTTGCCGAAAGCCTTTTCTTTGCATACAGTACAAACAGAAGAAGCGCGGCGATAACCGCCAGGAAAACAAGAAGCAATATTTTTACAAGCATACTATGCCACGCCTCCTATTTTTTCATGCATTGTTTTTTCTGCGCCGGATCACAATCCCAGCCGTCGCGCCAATGAGAAACGCCGCTGAAATGCCGAGCAGAAGTCCGGAATCACCGGTTGACGGGTTCGGCTTCTCCGGATCGGGATTCTGGTCCGGGTTCTGATCATCCGGATCGACAGGAATCTCAGGATCAACCGGATCCTCCGCCTCCGCCGTCTTACTGAGCTTCAGCGCATCCAGACGCGCACAGAATCTTCCGGAGCCATTGTCAACGCTAGAAATCGTGATTTTATGAATTCCTGCGGCCAGCTCTATCTCGCCCAGCTCCTGCTCTTCAAGCGTCCAGCCGCCGTCATGGTACAGATTGACCGGCTCGCCAATCTCCTGACCATCGATCGCAATCTGAACGGAGCAGCTGTCATTGTTTAAGATGTAGGCAAGAGAAACGTTGTATTTTCCGGACTGCGGAACAACGAGAGACACCGTTTCCAGAGAACGTCCAGCTTCATAGAAGTCCACGTTGACTATGGCGTCAACCGGCAGCGCTTCATGCGTGTAATTGCTTTCCAGATGGAATTCATCAGATTTGGTATATGCGTTTCCTTCAAATTCAAAGACAATTTCATCCGAGGGCGTCAGCTCCTCCAGGGTAAGATAATCCAGCAGCGCGCAGTAATACGCCGACTCCTGACTTGTAAAGGTCAGCGTATGCGTGCCTGCGGACAAAGTCATCAGGCCGACCGTTTTTTTACCAGCCTCCCAGCCGGCGCCGTTGTTCAGATTGATCTGACTGTCAATTACAGTGCCGTCAATTTTCATTTCTAAAATTCCGCCGTCCTGGTTCAATACGTATCCTAAAGTAATGAGATAAATAGCTTCCTTTTCTACAGTGAACGTAGTTTCCAGAGCGTTTCCTGCCTCATAAAAGTTTACGTTCGCCGCACTTTCTACCGGGAGCGCCTCATGCACAAAAGGCACCTCGAGAAAAAATTCTCCAGTTTGTGTCCATTCCTGATCTTCCAGCTCGAAGGTGATCTGCTCCTCGGCCGCACCTGCCGGAAGCAGGCTGCAAGCAAAAAGCGCCGCAACCACAAAGAAAATTAGGAAGCTAGCTTTACTTTTTCTTAATCCATGTTTTACCATTTTAAAAATCCTCCTTTTCTTTTGACAACTGTTCTGCCTAAAAAGATACCCCAAACATACATTCTTTTAAATAGACATTATCGTTTTTTTGTTGGACAATTCATAACACATTTTTTTGTAAAAAATGTTTGGCGATAAGAAAATCTGGATATTTTTGTAAAAAAGAAGATAATTTCAATTTTAATTTGAAATTATCTTCGAAAAACCAAATAATACAGCTTTCTTATATTTTGTACAAAACCGAGCTTCAGCGTTCCAGCATTTCCTGATACAGAGCATATTTTTCTCTGTAGACAGGAACCTTATGCGCGTCCGGAGAAAAGGTCTTCCGAATATGAACCATTTCTCTGGCAGCCGTATGATAATCCGGATATGCGCCGCAGCAAATGGAAGCAGCGATCGCAGCGCCCATTGCGCCGAGCTCTTTTCCGTCTACGACCTGCAGGGGCGTCTCAAGAACGTCGGCAAACAGCTGCATCCACACATCTGAATTTGCCGCGCCGCCCGCAATTCGAATATAAGGCGGCGTCTTTCTGTACTTCAGCAGTCTTTCAACATGCTGCTTGTGGGAAAATGCGACGCCCTCATATACCGCCCGCAGAAGATGCTCCGTACCATGACCGCTGTGCAGTCCTACCCACGCAGCATGCTTCCGGTTCCGTGCGTTGCTGCCGTATAAAAACGGGAAAAACAGAAGCGAAGAGGATTCCGGCGCTACAGAGGCCACCATATTGTCGATTTCCCCGTAAGAGGGCTTATCCTTCCCAAACAATATGCCGCGTACCCAGTCCAGATTCCCTGCGGAAGTCGGACTGCTTTCTTCGATAAGGTAATATCCCGGCATACAGAAAAGCGAATGATTCACGCCCTCCTCCGGCGCAACC
Organism: uncultured Clostridium sp.; assembly: GCA_900543695.1. GTDB lineage: Bacteria > Bacillota > Clostridia > UBA1212 > UBA1255 > Egerieisoma. The sequence continues at coordinate 23,194 of UQSG01000001.1, forward strand.
GGTTCCTGCGATATATATTCGTTGATGCTCCACGTTCCGGTAATAACGCAGATTGGAACGGAATCAGAGACGTCCATGGCGATCGCGCAGGCATCGATATCGAACATGCCTCCGCACACCGGAATTCCCTCGGGAAGCCCCGTACAGGCCGCTGCTTCTTTCGTTACGCAGCCACAGTGCGCTGAGGAATCCGCTAACGGCGGCAGACATTCCGCAATCTCCGGGATTCCGTAAAGTCTCAGCAATTCCGGATCATACGCTTTCTTCCGGAGGTTCAGAAGTCCCGTTCCGGAGGAATCCGTATATTCAGCGAAAGGACGGCCTGTCAGCATAAAGCGGATATAATCCTTTGCTTCAAACACCCATTGAATGTTCTGATATACCTCCGGCTGATTCCGCTTCAGCCAGGCAAGGAGCGCAGTCGGCTGACATGCCAGAGTGGATTGAAGATTCAGCAGCCCCGCCTGCGCCGTCGTTCCGTTCTGCTCCCATTCCCGAACGAGCTCGGCCGCCCGCTGGTCTGTCGAAGCAATTGCCGGCGCGCACGGTTTGCCGTCCTTTCCCCAGAGATACAGTCCTTTCCCATGACCGGTACATCCCACTGCGGCAATTTTCTCCGGAGCAATGCCGGAAGCAGATATCGCCTTTTGTATGGCAGCCGTCGTCTTCTCCCACAGAAAAATCATATCCCGTTCGTGATAGCCTTCCCGCACCACTGTAACGGGAGTTTGTTCAGAGGCAGCGCTCATCTGCTGCCCGCTGGAGGAAAATACGGCGGCCTTGATATTGGTTCCGCCATTGTCAATCCCTACAAAATATCGTTCCATATCCCGTTTCTCCTCTGTCCGTTATGCCTGCGCCTCGGCAGCAGGATAATGCTTCAGCATAACAAGCGGTTCATATGCGCTGGCATTTTCGACGAGCACGCCGTTCGAAGCGGCAGGATAAGAAACAAAAAATTCATCTTCGCTTTTCTGTCCAAAGCGCAGCATGGTCGCCGCAGCACAGCGCTGCCCGGCCAGCTTGCCGTAGCCCTGCACAACGATGCAGCCGTATGCGGTGTCATCCGTGATCCGTGCAGAGCAGCCTGGATATACAGTCAGCTCTTTTGCCGCAATGTACTCGTTTCCGTATACAATCTGCTTTACCATATAGCTTTCCGTTTGTTCCAAAATAATGGGCGGACGGAAATAGTGTTCTTTATATTGCGGATCGATGTTCTTTTCCCAGTCCATCATTTCAATAACATAGTCCGGATCTCCCCAATGCTCCGGCGGACAGTTTTCATAGAGGAAGCTGTCGTCATAGATTTCGCTGTCAGTAATATTTTCGAAGACCGCATTTACGTCCGAATTCCACTGCGGTTCATAAGTAAGATAGGAGCCGGGAGCATGCAGCACTCCGGGCGGCGTATACCAGCCGGTTCCCAATTCGATCCGATACGCTCTGGAAAGCTCTGTGATCCGCAGATCCCGCTTTTGATAGTCCCTCAGACGTTCCCGCAGATCATCCTTGGTGGTATCCGCAGTAAATCCAAAATAAGTGTGCGGAAATTTTCCGGGATAGTTATTATATTGCGGCGGATAATAATACGCCTCCGGTTTTCCCAGCTTTCCGACGCGCGCTGCAGCTTCAAAGCCCAGATGCATATGATGGAACAGAGGTCCCTCGTAATCAAAAAATTTGGAGTACATCGGCCACGTCTGGTGCCGTCTGTAACAGTTCTCTCCGATCATTTCTTCCCGAAGCGTATCGACAAATGCCTTCAGCGTGATTCTTTCCCCGCTGCAGCCATCCAGGTTTACATAGCTCATACCTTCGTCCGGCGCGGCGTCGGGGCCGTTCATTGCTGTAATTACAGAAGAAAACCAGCGTTCCTTAATGGAACCGCGTTTTGTGCCAAGCGCATAATAATCATCGGGATGCAGCCGCAGACGTCTGCCCGCCGTTCCGAAGCGGCGCGGTACGAATGTCGGGATAAGCGGAAGAACACCGCCGCGATCCTGAAAAAATGAATTTATAATTTCTTTTTCTGAACTCATTTCATCTCTTCCTTTCTATATATTCTGTATATCAGTGTATAAATAAAAAGAGATTCTCTCAATGTACAATTTCTTGTTATCCATGGACAAATGCGTAAAACCGGCTGCGGAAACGGAAGACGGCAAAATGTAAACCCAATGAGAAATGGATCACGGCAGATCTGACAATGGGCGCCGTCGAATCGAAATTTGCAGATATTATCTGGCAAAATGAAGCAATTTCATCCGCCGGGCCTGCAAGCAAAGCCAACAATTGCTGGGCTGGAAGAAGAGCACATCTTTTACTGTGCTGAGGAGGAGCTCGAATATCTGCGCCGCCTGGTTGCAGAATACGAGGAGGAATAGACATGCAGGACTTCTTTCTTGATCGTCTTAATAAGAGTATTGCTGCAGGCTGGCTGGTTCTGGCCGTTATTGTGCTGCAGCCTGCTCTTTTAAGAATGCGTCTCGCCGGTTCTGCTTCTTGAAGGCGAGCCCCGGGAATTCATGATTTCCGGCAAGGATGAAACAGTTCTGGTTTACGTCTATGAAAGCCCGGCAGCCGCAGCGAAGCAGCAAGGGCTTGTTTCCAGCGACGGTTTTAGAATAATAATAAAGCAAAACGAAAACGAGTCATCCGAGATCATCTACGAATGGATTTCAGCGCCGCATTGGTAGCTCCGCGGCAACACGATCGCATTCTATGTCGGTACGGATGCGGCGGGCGCTTCCCCTTTCCGTTCTTCTTCGAGCCCTGTTTATTATAAAACCTTAGAAAGAAAGTCCTTCGTCCGTGCGTGCTGCGGATTTCCAAACAGCTCCTCCGGCGTGTTTTGTTCGATGATCACGCCTTCATCCATAAACAGGACGCGGTTTGCCACCTCTTTTGCAAATCCCATCTCGTGTGTTACCACAATCATCGTCATGCCTTCATCCGCCAGCTCGTGCATCAGAGACAGCACCTCGCCTACCATTTCCGGATCCAGCGCGCTCGTCGGTTCGTCAAACAGCATAACCTCCGGATTCATGGCAAGCGCCCGCACGATCGCAACACGCTGCTTCTGCCCTCCGGAAATCATGGAGGGATACGCGTTGACCTTGTCCGCAAGCCCGATCCGTTTCAGCAGCCGGTTCGCATTTTCCGCCGCCTCTTCCTTTGTTTGCAGCTTCAGCTTTACCGGAGCAAAAGAAATATTTTCCAGAATTGTAAAATGAGGAAATAAATTAAAATGCTGAAAAACCATCCCCATGCTGCAGCGGATTTTATTAATATCCACATTTGGTGCCGTAATATCCACGCCTTTAAAAAGCACCTTTCCGCTCGTGGGCGTTTCCAGCAGGTTCAGGCAGCGCAGGAACGTGCTCTTTCCCGAGCCGGAAGGGCCTATCACGACAACCTTTTCATTTTTTTGAATTTTCTCGCTGATACCGTTTAATACGATTTTTTTGCCGTCAAACGTCTTTACGAGATTTTCAGTTTCGATCACTTCTGTTCAATCTCCTTTCAAACCGCTTAAATACGGCAGACAATCCAAATACCAGAATCAGATAAATCAGCGCCACGAATAAAAGCGTAAAGAACGCATCCGCCGTCCGGCTCCGAACCAATTCTCCGGCCCGTGTGAGATCGATCACTCCAAGATATCCGATTACAGAAGTTTCCTTCAGTACCGCGATAAATTCATTGCCAAGAGCCGGCAGGATATTTTTGAATGCCTGCGGCAGCACGATGCTCTTCATCGTCGTGACCTGTGACAGCCCGAGCGACCGTCCCGCCTCGGTCTGCCCCTTATCTACGGAATTGATCCCCGCGCGTATAATCTCAGAAACGTAAGCGCCAGAATTGATGCTGAAAGCAAAAATACCAATTAATACCGCTCTGTCCGAGAAAACGAATATGACGTTGTAAGTAATCAGAAGCTGCACCACGACCGGCGTGCCGCGGATTACCGTCGTATAAAATTCCGCAATAAAATTCAGAAACCGCAGCACAGGATTCCTCTTTTTTGCAAGGATCGTCTGATGGTTCCACACCTTAACGATCGCGATCAGCATTCCGATTATGACGCCGAAGCCCGTCGAGGCCACCGCCACGAGCAGCGTATTCCCCAGACCCTCCAGAAACAGCTTGTACCGATTGTCCCGGATAAAGGTTTTATCGATCATCTCTTTAAAATATGAGACAATTCCCTGAAAAAAGCGAACGAAGGCGTTTCCCTCCTCCTGAGGAGCTTCCCCGGCAGGCGCAGAAGCACCGGAGGCCGTGAAAATATTTTTCAAACGCATTTTTCCGACGCCGGAAAATGCCGGGGCGTCGCTGTACAGGCCCTCCGCCGCGTCATATAAAACGGGCACGATTACGCCGTCGTCCTCATTCTGCCTGAGTTCCTCACATTTCGCAGCCAGGTCTGTTTCCTGTGTCCAAAGCGCGTCCTGCGCCTTTGCCCATTCCTCATTCCCATTCTGATCGACCAGCAGGATTCCCTGATCCAGCGCCGTTTCCTGCCAAAGCTCCGGCAGCGCGCCGCTGCGGTACGTTATTACGTTCCAGCCGATTTCTTTCAGCAATTCAAAAAAAGAATTGATCCATTCCCGGTTCCAGGTGTATCCCGAATTCTTTGGGTTTGCAAAAAAATCGGATACGATCAGGTCCATTCCGTAACGGTATCCCTCCGTACCGAACAGCTGCCCGCTGCGCAGGGCAAACGGCACCGTAATACGATCTCCCGAGGTAATAATCTCCGCAGTATAAACGTATGGCTTCTCTGCCGTCCAGACGTTTTTTTCGGTAAAATCCTCGATTTCAATCCCGGAAACGTTCGCGCTGGCATTCCCTCCCGACAGAATATCAATTCCTTCCAGAAGAAACGAGCCCTTTTCCGCACCGTCCGGATCGTAAACAGCAATCGAAACGTCCGTTTTCACGTCTTCCTCCCGCGGATTAAACAGGTTGAGCGCAAAGGAAACCGTACCGGCCTCCGGATCCGTCTCAACATCCACCGAAACAATCGCCGGAGCGCTGCTGAATATCAGCTCAATCCGATCTGCAAGGCAGGCGCCGGATACAGACGCATCCGAAGCGCGTTCAAGCAGTACAATCGTATTTTCCCCCGTATGCAGCAGCGGCGCGATATTTTCTCCGGCCAGAGCGCCGTTTACATAGACCGCGGCAGCTCCCTGGGATGAGCCGAAATCAAGCAGGACGACTTCCGCAGGAGGATTTGCCAGAGAAATCGTTTTCCGGTACCACACGCGCGTTTTCCCCTCCGGAAGCGCCGAATAAGAAGGAAGGAGAACCGTGCCGCCGGAAGCAAGAGATTCCGGAACCGACTGAGGAATTTCTTCGTCAGACGCGTCATCCGTAAATAACTCCCATTCTCCTGCCAGTGAAACGGTCTCTCTGGTATTTCCCACAATCACGGAGGACTGGCCTCCGTCTTCTGCAGCGGAAAAGGAGCCGCAGCAAAGGGCGGCAAGACAGAGCGTTAAAATTAAAATTCTGCCCGGTAAGCGGAGCGTATTATTTCTTATGTGTTTCATCAAAAGCCCTCGAATTCGTCAAAGCCGCATTTCTCCAGCGCTTTCAGGTAAGCGTCGTAGTCGATATCTATAATGTTCGTAAAATAATGGTTGCGATGCGTGCCGCCATCCTTCTGCCATTCGATCAGGTAAAAGTTCTTCTCCCCGTCTTTCAGCTTCAGCTCTCCGATCCGCGTAGACGCGTCAGCCGGAAGCAGCGCTTCCCCTTCCAGCACAAGCCTTCCGTCCTCCGTAATGTTTTTCACGGTAAAAGAAACCTCGGCGTCCGCTGTCGTATCGTTCACGCCGTACAGCGGCAGGAAGCCGTTCTCCGGCTCCCGGAACATCAGGCATACGGGATTCTGAGACCGTTTAATAAAATGGTACGCAAGCTTCTTTGTGAAATAATAGTCTACAATCGCATCCGAAATCTGCGGCCAGCCGTCCAAAAGGTTCCACCAGATAATGCCGGTCCGCCTCCATTTGGACGCCCGGAAGCGTTCAATGAAGAATTTCTTTGCCTCCGCCTGCGAAATCTGACTTTGTTTTGCAAAGTTTTCCAGATCCTGCGCCTCCGTTTTGCCGAACAGCGTCTTCACCTGATTTGCCATCAGCCGGATCCTGTAAGAATATGCCACGTCCGGAAGCAGCTCCATGCAGGCCGCATGCACCTGCCATTCGTCCCTGGAAAGGCCGTTTTCTTTAAAGCAAGGCCAAAGCTCTTCCTTGGAAAGGAATTTTTTCAGAGATTCCGGAGACGGACAGCCATGATACCCCGTTTCACTTGCAAAATGGCAGACCGTCGTATTATAGTAAGGCCCCTTGAAATAATCGCGCGGGCCCCACAGATGATCCTCGGACGTCGGTTTTCCGCCGACATAAGATTCTTCGGTAATATAGGGAGAGCTCGGGAGGTATGGGCGGGTAAAGTCATACGCCTCGCAGGCTCTTGCCAGCACTTCGCGCGTTACGATATTTTTATCGGGATTTCTGCGGATGCCGCCCCAGTCCTGATACGCGTAGTCGCCCTCGTTGTCTCCGGCCCACAGCACAAGGGACGCATGGTTGCGCAAGCGCTTGATAATATGCTTCGCTTCGGTCTCCAGCATTTCGAAAAACCTGCGTTCCTGCGGATATACGGCGCAGCCCATGGCAAAATCCTGCCACACCATGATCCCGTGCCGGTCACAGAAATCAAAGAAGAAATCATCCTCATAAACATTGCCGCCCCAGCAGCGCGTGATATTGCAGCCCAGGTCGTCCAGCAGCTCAAGCGCTTTCGGAAGCCTGTTAATATCATTGGAATGAAACGCGTCTACCGGAACCCAGTTCGATCCCATGGCAAATACTTTCTTGCCGTTGATCTTAAAGCAGAACTCGCCGTGCCCTTCCTCGTCCGTGACGTTTGTCCGATCGAGCTCTACGGTCCGTACGCCGAAATTCACCGTATAGGTATCGCACAGCTCGTCTTTATAATATAAGTTCACTTTCGTCTCATAAAGATTTGGTTCTCCTGCGTTTTTCGGCCACCAATATTTGCAGTTCTGGATCCAGAAGCGGAAATGGCCCTCTGTGTGCCAAAGCCTCTTTTTGAAGTAAAACCGGCTGTCTCCGCAGATTCCCTCCACTTCCAGGGAATACTCTTTCAAGAGGTCTCTTGAGACGTCCACGTGGAAAAAAATGGATGCGGCGGCAGAACGTCCCGCAGGATCGATACCGGTCGTGTACAGAAACGCATCGTCGATGCGGTCGGCCTTCCTGCGCAGAATGGAAACAGGCTTCCAGATCCCGCATGATACGATCCGGGGCATGATATCCCATCCGAACATATGCGGCGCCTTGCGGAGATAAAGCGAATCATACGCATACTCCTGCGCATTGCTCGACGGCGGCAGGCGGAACTCCCGTGCCGCAATGGAAGCCGGCCAGATATGGACCACCAGCTCGTTTCTGCCGTTCTTCAAATCGGGAAGCCCGATTTCGTAAGAAAGATACATGTTGTCGGTGTGGCGCACCAAAGCGCCGTTCACGTAGATGTCCGCAATGGTGTCGATTCCTTCAAATTTTATGTACTCCGTGCCGTCCGGATCACTGAGCTCAAATTCGTTGTAATACCATACATGCCGATTTTCAAGGTCCTGCATCGCCAGGGGATTAAGGCCGAAAAACGGATCCCCGATGACATTGGCATGATAAAGGTCAAGCTCAAAATTTCCGGGAACGCTCGCAGGAATCTCAGGCAGCTTTTTTTCTTTCAGCGAAGCAATGTCCCGAATCTGATCCGCATATTCCCGGCAGATATAATTTTCCTCGTAAGCGATCCGCCAGCCGCTTCCGAGCTTCAAAATGGTTTTGTCCATAAATACACTCCTTAATTTTCATCATAATTCAAATACATACTGTGAAATTATATATGAATCACTTTTTAAATACAATATCCTTTTCCGGTATAAAAAGCGGGATTCCCAGATTATCCAAAAAATCGCACATTTGCTTTACGCGCTCCTTCCGGTATTCGCCGCGTCTGTGGCTGTCAAATCCTACGCTGAGGCAAACGCCTGCGTTTTTCACAAGCTTCTGCTGCTCCCTGCTGTTCAGAAAGGTCTGAACGTACGGATGCTCCCTGTAGCCGTGAACAGAATCGTAGTTGACGTTCATCTCCCAGAAAATTCCGTTTTCCGCCAGCCCGGCAAAATATGCTTCCGGATCTGATCCCTTGCGTTCCAGATAAGAAAACAGATCCGTATGTGCGATCCCCGTAGGACAGCCGCAGCGCTTGGAAAACGATATAATATTTTCCCCGCCGACACAGCTGTCCGGCCGGTCGATATGTTCTACAAGGCAATAGTCGAAATAGGAAATATCCTCTTCCGGCGCAAGGCAAAGACCGTTTACCGTGGCGATTTCAATTCCTCTGAAAAGGCGGATTTTTCCGCTGTATTTCTGCTGAAGCTCTGTCAGGAGGCTGAAGTAGCGGCGTTTTTTATCGCCGATTCCATAATTGTGATCCGATATGCCGAACACGTCGATTCCGGATTCAATGGCTTTCAAAATCAAAAGCTCCGGATCATCTGCGCCGCAGGCAGAAAAATACGTATGTGAATGCAGATCCTGTGTCATAGGCTTTCTCCCGCTTATTCAAACAGCGCTCTTACATAGTCCTCCGGCGAAAAGGGCTGCATATCCCCGATGCCTTCTCCTACGCCGACCAGGCGGACCGGAATGCTCAGCTCGTTGCAAATGGAGACGATAATGCCGCCTTTAGAGGAACCGTCCAGCTTTGTAAGAACGATTCCGGTCAGCTCCGCCACCTCGGAAAATGCCTTAGCCTGATTTACCGCGTTCTGTCCCGTCGTGGCGTCCAGCACGAGAAATGTTTCACGCCGAACGTCCGGCAGCTCTCTGGCCACGACACGCGCCATCTTCGCAAGCTCATCCATAAGATTTTTCTTGTTATGGAGCCGTCCCGCCGTATCGCAGATCAAAACGTCGGCTTCTCTGGCCTTCGCGGCTCTGCAGGCGTCAAACAGCACTGCCGCGGGATCCGCGCCCTCTGCCTGCCGGATCAGCTCCGCCCCGGAGCGTTCTGCCCAGACGGCAAGCTGATCGCCCGCCGCCGCACGAAACGTATCGCCGGCCGCAAGAAGCACCTTTTTCCCCGCGTTCCTGTACAGATGGGCAATTTTACCGATGGACGTCGTTTTCCCGACGCCATTTACGCCGATCACCGTAATAACTGCAGGCACGTCGTCCAAATCAAGGCCGCGCGCTCCGATATCGAGCAGCCCTGCAATAATCTCCTGCAGCTCGGAACGGATCTGCGAGGCCTCCGTCAGCTTCTTCGTCTTTACGGATTCCCGCAGCTTTTTCAGGATTTCCTCCGTCGTCTGCACGCCGAAGTCGGACGAGATCAGCACATCCTCCAATTCCTCAAAAAGCGCTTCATCAATTTTGCCAAACCCCGCGAGAATCGTATCAACCGTTCCCAGAAAGCTCTCCTTTGTTTTCTTCAGCCCGCTTTTCAGCTTATCGAAAAATCCCATGGCCGGCATCTCCTTTCCCTGTTCTCCTTATGAATCCATTTTCAGCGATATTACTTTCGAAATTCCCTTTTCCTCCATCGTTACGCCGTAAAGGGAGCCGGCGTTTTCCATCGTGCCTTTCCGATGGGTAATCAGAATAAACTGCGTGCCTCCGTCGATTTGACGCAAATAATCCGAAAGCCTGTATACGTTGGCATCATCTAACGCCGCTTCGATTTCGTCCAAAAGGCAGAACGGAGAGGGATGCATTTTCAAAATTCCAAACAGCAGTGCGATTGCGGTCAGCGCGCGCTCTCCGCCGGAAAGCAGCAGCATATTCTGGAGCTTTTTCCCGGGAGGCTGCGCCTGGATTTCGATGCCGCATTCCAGGATATCCTGCGTTTCATCCAGAACAATATCTGCCTTCCCGCCGCCGAACAGCTGCCGAAAAACCTCCTTGAAATTATCACGGATCAGGCGGAATTGCTCCGAGAACTGGCGGCGCATCACAGCGTTCAGATCTGATATCACTTTTTGGAGCTTTGCTTTTGCTTCGCTGAGGTCTCCCATCTGGGCGGAAAGAAACGTATGGCGCTCTTTTGTGCTTTCGTATTCCTCCACGGCATTGACGTTTACCGCGCCGAGCGCCTTTATGCTGGCTTTCAGCTCTTTAATGCGGCGGGAGGCTTCCGTATAATTTTCCGTACGTTTTCCTCCCGTCAGCTCCTTTGCCGAGGAATACGCCAGCTCGTATTCTTCCCACAATCTGTTTTTATTTGCGTTGATCTCGCTTTCTTCCCGTACCTTTTTGATTTCCGCCTGATTCAGACGCTCCGTGCAGCGCGCAATCTGCTCGCTGGTTTCCGTAATTCTGCCGAGCATTCCGCCAAGCTCCGCGTCAATTTCCCGTTTCATTTCTTCGTAATTTCTCTGCGTTTCGGCTTCCGCCTGCCGTTCATCGGAAATGCCGGCGATGGAAATTTCATTCTCTGTATTGCTGTTTTCAAGCTGGCGGACCGCTGCTTCGCAGTCCCGGATCTGTAGGCTGCAATATTCGATTTGTTCCTTCCCCTCAGAGAGGGAACGCTCGTATCGTTTTCGATCCTCCTCTGCCTTTTGGAGTCGGGCGCGGAGATCGGCTTCCTTGACTCTCCGCTCCATCAAATTCTGGTTTTTTGCTTCCAGGAGCCGTTCTGCTTCTTCTCTGCGAAGGTCCGCCAGACGCAGCCGTTCCTCCGCCCTGGACTGCTCCCCCGCGAGCCGCTCCTGTGCTTCTTCCGCCGATTCAATTGCGCGCCGCGCATCCAGCATATTGCTGATCTGGAGCTTCAGCTCCGCTACAAGCCGTTGCCGGCGCGCCGTTTCGCCGGCCTGTCGGTCCCGCATTGCCGTGCATTTTGCCGTCCACTGAGAAAGCGAAACCTCCAGGGCACGCATTTCCTTCATGAGCGCATCGCGTTCTTTTTCGATTCCCTGCGCAGACGTCTGATAGGAATCGAGCGTTTTGCGGATTTGTATGAGCAAAGCGCTATTATCCGCCACGGCTTTCTCCAGCTCGGGTATTTCTCTCGTTCTGGAAAGCGTTCCGGCGGAGGCGCGTCCTTTTTCTGTGCTGCCGCCTGTAATCGCTCCCGAGGTCCGCAGGATATCTCCGTCCAGCGTAACGCACATGACGGCGTAGCGTGTTCTGCCCGCAAAGAGCAGCGCATGATCCAGCCGGTCGAATACGGCGGTGCGTCCAAGCAGGCTTTCGACCGCTTTTTTATATTTTCCCTCAAATTGCACAAGCCCGGAGGCCGTGCCCAGGAAGCCTTCCGCCCGTTCCAGCATACGAACCGTTTCCGGATCGAGCGGCCGGCCGTTTACCGCAGTCAGCGGCAGAAACGTCGCTCTGCCGTATCTCCCCTTTTTCAGATATTCGATCGCCTTTTTGGCGTCCTCCTCCGTCTCGGTTACAATATTTTGGTATGCCTGACCAAGCGCCGTTTCAATTGCGGTTTCATATTCTGCCGGGACGCGCAGAATCTGCGCTACGGCGCCGCAAATGCCCCGTCCAAAGTCCGGATTCGATTTGCACAGTGACAAAACCTTCTTAACGCTGTAGGCGTATCCCTCGTAATCTGCCTCCATTTCCCGGATCGCTTTAAGGCGCGCCGTATCTCCCTGAAGACGCGCCGACAGGACAGCGGCACGCTCCGATTCTTTTTTTTCTCCGCTTTTTGCCGTCTCCAGCGCTTCTGTTTTATTTTTATAAAGCTGTTTGGCGTCCTCAAGGGACTCCTCTGTTTTCTGCCGGTTTTCCTCCGCCGCTTCGATTTCCTCCGCCGCAATGGCAGTGCTGGAATCCAGAACGGCCAATTCTTCATCAATGGCGTTTTTTCTGTCGGTAATCATTTCGATTTGCTTCTGATACGATTCGGCGGCGCTGCGCGCGTTTCCCTGCTGCAGCTTGATTTCCAGAATCGCCTCTGATGCAGCGGAAACCTCTTTTCGGATTTCTTCGGAGGCCTTGAAATCGGCGCGATATTCCTCCTGCAGCGCTTCCGTCTCTGCAAGCTCTGCCTCCAGCGTTTTCTGCGCCTCCGAACGTTCCCGCTCCGTTTCCTCGATGCGAAGCTCATACGCTCCGTTCTTCTGCTTCTGCTGCTCCTGCTCTGCGGCCAGTCTGTTTTTATTCTCCTCGGCGCTTTTAATCTTTTCCCGATTGATTTCGATTTCGCTTTTCAGACGCTCGATCTTTTTTTCCAGCGCATACGATTTTTCTTTGCTGGCGTTGATCAGGCCGGAAAGCAGTCCTGCTTTTTCCGTTTTTTCCGAATTTTCGCGCCGGATGCGTTCCAATGATTTTTCGGCTTCGGTTCTGTCCTGCGTTAAAATTTCAATGTCATTGATGATTTTTTTCAGGCGCTCTTCCGCAAAATCAATTCCGTCCACGAGCACGCCGACCTCAATGCCGCGCAGCTCATATTTATAATCCAGATATTTTTTCGCCGTTTCAGCCTGCTTTTCCAAGGGCTTCAGCTGCTGCGCAAGCTCGGAAACGATATCTCCTACGCGCAGGAGATTCTGCTCCGTCAGGTTCAGCTTTCGTTCACTTTCCTGCTTTCGCATTCTGTACTTCATAATGCCGGAGGCATCTTCAAAAATATTTCTCCGGTCCTCCGATTTACTGTTCAGGATTTCGTCTACCCTGCCCTGACCAATTAAAGAATAGCCGTCCTTTCCAATTCCCGTGTCGGCAAATAAGAGATGAATGTCCTTCATCCTGCACTGCGCATTGTTGATCAGATATTCGCTGTCGCCGGAACGATAAAGCCGGCGTGTAATTTTGACCTCGCTGAAATCGATATTCAGAAAACGGTCTTCGTTATCCATGACCAGAGAGACTTCCGCCATCCCCACGGGCCTCCTGTTTTCCGTACCGGAAAAGATCACATCCTCCATGCGGCTGCCTCTGAGCGTCTTAGGGCTTTGTTCTCCGAGCACCCATTTCACAGCGTCAGAAATGTTGCTCTTACCGCTTCCGTTCGGGCCGACGACTGCCGTGATTCCCTTATTGAAATCCAGTACGGTTTTATCCACAAAGGACTTAAAGCCCTGCATCTCTAATCTTTTTAAATACAAATTTCTCTCCTCGGCTCCCGGAAAATATTTCAATCAAAGCGGATTTTACAATATTTTTAAAGAGCTTGTCAACCTTGCGCATCATTATTTATTCCGGTAAAATAGGAAGGAAGCTTGAGAGATTCGGAGGATTCGATATGGAAATCAGAGATTTTATTGATCGGGAGTTTGGCGGTATGCTGGAATGTCTGGACCGGCTGATCCGGATTCCCAGCGTAAGAAGCAGCGCGGAGGCGGACGCGCCCTTTGGAAAAGAAACGCGGCGCGTGCTGGAGGAGGTTCTGAAAGCGGCTTCCGAAATGGGCTTTGCCATTCGCAATTACGAAAATCAGATGGGAATCGTCGATTTATGCGGCGGCCTTGAGCCGGCGATCGGTATTTTGTGCCACGCCGATGTGGTTCCTGCCGGAGCCGGCTGGATCCACTCCCCTTACCGCGCCACGCTTGACGGAGACAAAATATACGGACGCGGTGCGATCGACGACAAAGGGCCGCTTGTTTCCGTATTATACGCAATGAAATATTTGAAAAATTTCTGTCCGCCGCTCAGGCATGGCGTCCGGCTGCTCATTGGCACCGATGAGGAATGCGGTTCTCAGGATCTTTCCTCCTACAGGCAGCAGGAACCGCTTCCCCCGATCGTCTTTACGCCGGACGCAGGCTATCCTGTGATCAATACGGAAAAAGGCAGAGCAGTCGCTTCCTTTCTGAAAACGCTTCGTCCCTCCGCTCCTGGAAAAATGGTAGAGCTCGCCTCCGGAGGCGGTGCGGTAAACGCCGTTCCCGATCGGGCGGAAGCGCTTGTCTCCGGCTTTTCTACGGAAGAGCTGTATGCCGCTGCCGCCCGTTCCCCCTCCGGGATCCGGTATGACTTTACCCCGGAAAGCGGCGGAAGATACAGAATTCTGGCAGCCGGGAAAAGCGCCCACGCCTCTGCTCCCGGCACAGGAGAGAATGCTGTTACGGGCCTGATTGCCCTTCTGTCGCTTATCGAGCCGGATTGGAAAGAAATTGCCGCCTTGTTTCCCCACGGAGAAACGGACGGAACGTCGCTTGGCATTTCCTGTTCCGATTCCGTTTCCGGAGCTCTTACGGCTTCCTTCGACGTGCTTTCCTACCGCGCTCCGGATTTCGCAGGAACGTTTGATATCCGGTTCCCGCTTGGTCAAACCGGCGCCGCGCTTCTGCAGCTTCTGCGCAAGACGCTTGACGCCGGCGGCTTTGCGCTGGAGGGATACCACGCGTCCGAGCCGCACCATACCCCGCCCGATTCCCTGCTGGTCCGCACGCTGCTCTCCGTTTATGAGGAAGCCTCCGGCAAGCCGGCAAAAGCCCTTGCAACCGGCGGAGGCACCTATGCGCACGGGATCCTGGGAGCCGTCGCCTTCGGCCCGGAGGTGCCCGGAGACGACAATCATATGCATGCTGCGGATGAATTTATCCGCGTTTCCGATTTTAAATTAAATACCGAGCTGATGATCCGCGCCGTTTCCAGGCTCGACGAGGCGCTGACGTTCTGATTTAGCGTTTTGTTTTGGAGAAAACTTCTTTCCTGAAAGTTCATATTTTCCGGTTGACGATCCGGTCTGTCGGTGTTACAATTTAACAGACTTGTGTTAGATTATAACATGTAGTTGTAAATATATAACAGACCAAGGAGGTTTTTGAATGGCGACACCGGTTATCATGCCCCGTCAGGGGCAGTCAGTTGAAAGCTGTATCATTTCTAATTGGGCCAAGAACGTTGGAGACAAGGTCGTCCCGGGAGACACGTTATTTACTTATGAAACCGACAAGGCTACATTCGACGAGGAAGCAAAAGTTGAAGGTACCATGTTGGTTCATTTTTTTGAGGAAGGCGACGACGTTCCCTGTCTTACAAACGTCTGCGTCATCGGAAACGAGGGAGAGGATTTCTCCGTATTTTCTCCGAACGGGGCGAAAGCGGAAGTTGCGCCCGCTCAGCCGCAGGCTCCGGCTGCTCCCGCTTCCCCGGCTGCACCCGCTCCGGCTCCCGCGGCGTCCAAGTCTAACGCGAATCCCGTGATTATGCCGCGGCAGGGGCAATCCGTAGAAAGCTGCATCATTTCAAAGTGGAACGTGAAAGTCGGCGATAAAGTAAAAGTCGGCGACAACCTTTTTACATACGAAACCGACAAGGCGACATTTGACGAAGAATCCAAATTCGAAGGTACCGTGCTCGCGATCTTTTTCGGCGAGGGCGACGACGTGCCGTGTCTTACAAACGTCTGCGTCATCGGTGCGCCCGGCGACAGCTATGCGGAATTTGATCCCAGCGCTTCCGCCGCCGCAGAGGCTCCCGCGCCGCAGCCCCAGGAAGCTGCCGCACCTTCGCAGCCTATTTCCTCCGCGCCGGTGCAGGCTACGGCCGCAGCTGCGGATGGAAAGCGCTTTATTTCTCCGAGAGCCCGGGCGCTTGCGGAGCGCACCGGCGTAAATCCTGCTTTTCTTGCGGGCTCCGGTCCCTACGGAAGAATCGTGGAACAGGATGTCCGGGCGTTTATCGCAGCCGGCGGCAATACGACGTATGCCGCAGAAGCCTTTGCCAAAGACGGCATGAGCGGCAGCGGTTTTGCCGGCAAGATTTCCGTATCCGATCTGAACGCGCCGCAGGCTCCTGCAAAAGAAGCCGCTCCGGCGTCTGTCCCCGCCGCTCCGGCAGCAGCCGACGCCGATTTCGAGGATGTAAAAATCCCGAATATCCGCAAGGTTATTTCCAGATCCATGCATACCTCCCTTTCCACAATGGCGCAGCTTACGCTCAACGCGTCCTTCGACGCCACAAATATTCTGGAATTCAGAAAGCAGATCAAGGAAAACAAGGAAAAGCTCGGTCTGAACAATATCACCATCAACGATATCATTATATTCGCCGTATCCAGAACGATTCTTGCGCACAAGGACCTGAACGCAAATTTCATAAACGACGGCACCACAATGCGGTATTTTAAAAACGCGCATATCGGCGTCGCCGTGGATACGCCCAGAGGCCTGATGGTTCCGACGCTCCGGGATGCCAATCTGAAGTCGCTGAACGAAATTTCCATCGAGGCGAAGAAACTCGCAACAGACGCGCAGGCAGGTACGATCAACCCCGACCTTTTGAAGGGCGGTACCTTTACGATTACGAATCTCGGCACAATGGGCATCGAATCCTTCACGCCCGTGATCAATCCGCCCCAGACGGGAATTCTCGGCGTCAATACGCTGGAGACGCGCGTAAAGAACGTGGGCGGCGAGCCGAAGATGTATCAGGCAATGACGCTTTCCCTGACCTTTGACCACAGAGCGCTCGACGGCGCTCCCGCCGCCAGATTCCTGCAGGAGCTCTGCAAGAATCTCGAGAATTTTACAATGCTGCTGATTAAATAAGAAAGAGGTGTGTTTCCATGGGATATGATTTAATTGTCATCGGCGGCGGCCCCGCCGGATATCTGGCTGCAGAGCGCGCCGGCCACGCCGGGCTGAACACGCTGCTGATCGAAAAGCGGTTTATCGGCGGAGTGTGCCTGAACGAGGGCTGCATTCCTTCCAAGGCCCTGCTTTATTCCGCAAAAATTTACGACGGCGCCGCGCACGGCGAAAAATACGGCGTTTCTGCCAAAGAGCTTCATCTCGATCATTCCTTCGTCATAGAACGCAAAAACAAGGTGGTCAATACGCTCGTCAGCGGAATCAAGTCCAAGCTGAAGAAGAATAAAGTCACCGTAGTAATGGCAGAGGCCAAAATCACCGGCAGAACGGCCGAGGGCTTCACCGTTTCGGCGGCAGACCAGACGTATACAGGCGCAAAGCTGCTGATCGCAACGGGTTCCGTTCCGGTCACGCCTCCGATTCCCGGCGTCAAAGAAGGACTGGAATCCGGCTTTGTTCTGACAAACCGCGAAATTCTCGATCTGAAGGCGGTTCCTGAAAAGCTCACGATTATCGGCGGCGGCGTTATCGGTCTGGAAATGGCCTCCTATTTCAATACGGCGGGCTCCAAAGTCACCGTCGTAGAAATGATGGATAAGATCGCCGGTCCTACAGACCGCGAGATTTCCGAAATCTTGCTGAAAAATTATCAGAAAAAAGGCGTCGTATTCAATCTCGGCTGCAAGGTAACCGGCGTCCAGCCCGGCAAAGTGATTTACGAGTCCGAAGGCAAAACGTTCGAGGTTCCCTCGGATAAGGTGCTGCTCAGCATCGGCAGACGCGCATTTACCGAAGGGCTCGGCCTGGAAACGATCGGCGTGGAAACGGAGCGCGGCAAAATCAAAACGGACAATAAAGGCCGCACCAATATTGCCGGCGTATATGCCGCAGGAGACGTCAACGGCTATTCGATGCTCGCTCACACGGCCTACCGCGAAACGGAGGTGGCGATCAACGATATTCTCGGGATTCGGGACGCCATGCGCTACAACGCGATTCCTTCCGTCATTTACACCAATCCGGAGGTTGCCGGCGTAGGTGAGACAGAAGAAACGGCCAAGGCAAAGGGAATCGATTACGAAGTCGCAAAGCTTTCCATGCTGTACTCCGGAAGATATGTTGCGGAAAATGAGGGCGGCGACGGCATCATCAAAATCCTGATCGATAAGAAGTACAGAAACGTCATCGGCGTACATATGATCGGCAATTATTCCTCCGAAATCATTTACGGCGCCGGAATTCTGATCGAAACGGAAATGCCCGTAAAGGACGTGAAAAAGCTTGTCTTCCCGCATCCCTCCGTATGCGAGGCGATCCGCGAGGGAATCTTCGAATTTGAATAATAATAGATTATAAAGGAAAGAGGTAACGCATATGCCAAAATCACAATTTATTGATGAAAAGACAGTAAGAAAAAGCGGCTGGATCAAATATCAGGATACCCCTGTGAACCAGTATAAGAAAACGATCGAGGAAGAAAAGGAAAACTTTACCACAGAGGATTTCCTGCGGATTTACAGAGATATGTTTATCATCCGCGAATTCGAAATGATGATCAACAGCATCAAGACGACGAGCGAATATAACGGAATTAAATACAGTCATCCTGGACCGGCACATCTTTCGATCGGTCAGGAGGCGTCCGCAGTTGGTCAGGCTTATCTGCTCGACACCAACGACTGGATCTTCGGCTCGCACAGAAGCCACGGCGAAATCCTTGCCAAAGGGCTTTCCGCAATCCAGAAGCTCAGCGACAAAGAACTCATGGAAATCATGGAAAATTATTTTGACGGCGCCGTTCTCAAAGTCGTGCAAAAAGATCAGACGACCGTAAAAGAGCTGGCAATTGACTTCCTGATCTATGGTACGCTCGCTGAAATCTTTGCCAGAGAAACAGGCTTCCATAAAGGGCTGGGCGGTTCGATGCACGCCTTCTTCTGCCCCTTCGGCATCTATCCGAACAACGCCATCGTAGGCGGCAGCGCTACGATCGCAACCGGAAGCGCGCTGTTTAAAAAGGTCAACAGAAAGCCGGGCATCGTCATTGCCAACATCGGCGACGGCTCTCTTGGCCGCGGTCCGGTCTGGGAAGCGATCTGCTTTGCGACAATGGACCAGTACAAAAAGCTCTGGGAAGGCGACATGAACGGCGGTCTTCCGCTGATCTTCAACTTCTACAATAACCAGTACGCGATGGGCGGACAGACAAACGGCGAAACGATGGGCTTTGAAATCCTTGCCAGATTCGGCGCCGGCGTCAATCCGGAGCAGATGCATTCCGAGCGCGTCGACGGCTACAATCCGCTGGCCGTAATCGACGCCATCCGCAGAAAGAAAGAAATTCTGGCGCAGAAGAAGGGGCCGGTGCTGCTGGATACGCTGACCTACAGAACGACGGGACACTCCCCCTCCGACGCCTCCAGCTACCGGACGAAGGAAGAAATCGACATGTGGTTCGAAGGAAATTCCGTCAACGAATTCAAGAACAAGCTGATCAAGGCCAAGGTCGCCACGAAGAAAGAATTCGATGAAATTGACAAGAAATGCGTCGAGCTGATTACGAAGATCTGCGCAATGGCAGTCGACACGGAAATTTCGCCTCGTATGGACTTTCTGAAAAATCCTCATCAGATTGAAGATCTGATGTTCTCGAACCAGAAAATTGCCAAGATGGAGGATCGCAAGCCTGACGTTCTGATCTCCAAGGAAGAGAATCCGCGCGTCCAGCAGATCGCCAAGAAAGAGCGCTTCGCCTTCGACAAAGACGGCAAGCCGTTCTCCAAGCTGAAAACATTTAACTACAGAGACGCTATTTTTGAGCCGATCCTTGATAAATTCTATGAGGATCCGACGCTGGTCGCATATGGAGAAGAAAACAGAGACTGGGGCGGCGCCTTCGCCGTTTACAGAGGTCTTACGGAAGCGCTTCCTTATCACAGACTGTTTAACTCCCCGATTTCCGAAGCGGCGATCGTCGGCACAGGCGTCGGCTATGCAATGAGCGGCGGACGTGCGATCGTAGAACTGATGTATTGCGATTTCCTGGGCTGCGCTGGCGACGAAATCTTCAATCAGATGGCAAAATGGCAGTCCATGAGTGCCGGCGTTCTGAAAATGCCGCTCGTTCTGCGTGTTTCCGTAGGCTCAAAATACGGCGCGCAGCATTCCCAGGACTGGAGCTCGCTTTGCGCTCACATCCCCGGTCTGAAGGTCTGCTTCCCGGCTACGCCTTACGATGCGAAGGGCCTCATGACCTCCGCTCTGAACGGAACGGATCCCGTAATCTTCTTTGAAAGCCAGAGAATTTATGACAAGGGCGAAGAATTCCATCAGGGCGGCGTTCCGAAGGAAAGCTATGAAATCGAGATTGGAGAGCCCGATATCAAAAAGGAAGGAAAAGATATCACCATCCTTACCATTGGCGTAACGCTGTATAAAGCGCTCGAGGCTGCAAAAATCCTCGAGGAAAAATATGGTATTTCCGCGGAAATTATCGATGCGCGTTCTCTTGTGCCGTTCAACTACGAAAAAGTAATTGAATCCGTTAAGAAAACAGGAAAAATCCTGCTCGCCAGCGACGCCTGCCAGCGCGGTTCCTTCCTGAACGATCTCGCAGAGAACATCACAGAAATGGCATTTGATTACCTCGACGCGCCTCCGGTCATCGTCGGCGCCAAGAACTGGATCACACCCGCTTATGAATTCGATCATGAGTTCTTCCCGCAGGCTTCCTGGTTCCTCGATGCTATCAATGAGAAGATTATGCCATTAAAGGGCCACGTCAATACGCCGAACGTCAATTATACGACGAACGAGCGTCTGCGGATTTCCAAGAAAGGTGTATAACGGATGCTGGACGAGAGAAGAAAATCTATATTATCTGTCATTGATGAATATGGAGAAATTTCTCTTGCGGAGTTAAGCTCTTTATTTCCCGACGTATCGTCTATGACGATCCGTCGGGATCTTTCCGAATTGGAAAGCCGCGGCAGCATCATCCGTACCAAAGGCGGTGCATTGAGCGTCCGCAAATTCAGTTCCTCCCGCTCCGCAAAAGGAGAAGAAAACGAGTACTCCCTGCGGGCAAGAGAAAATATTTTACAGAAAAAGGCAATCGCAGCAAAAGCGCTCCCCTATGTACAGAAAGGGCGTTCCATTTATTTCGATGCCGGCTCTACTATTATGGCTCTTGCCGAGCTTGTTCCCAACGAGAACATGACGATTATCACAAACGGAATCAACGTCGCACAGGCGCTGGTGTCTAATTCCAATATCAACGTCATGGTTCCAGCCGGAAGCGTCAATCGCAACACGCTTTCCGTATCCGGTTCCGATTCTCTGAGTTTTATTGATAAAATCAATATTGAGCTCGCTTTTATGTCTGCTTCTGCATTCTCGCCCGAATCGGGTTTTACCGTTTCCAATGTCAGCGAGGCGGAGCTGAAGCGAAAGGTGATCTCCCGGGCAAAAAAAACAATTATGCTTCTGGATCAAAGTAAAATCGGCAAAGATTTGCTGTTCACCCTTGCCGACATTAGCGAGATTCATGTTCTGATTACCGACGGACCGCTTTCCGCCGAACTTCAGCAATTAGCCGATCAAAGCGGAATCACCGTCATTTCATAAAGAGCTGTACGATAATTTTACCATAAATCGGACTCGTATAGACTCCAATTCCCGTTTTTGTAAAATCGCCGTTCGTGATATTTGCCTTATGACTGTCCGAATTCATCCACGCATAGAATGCGCCGTCAATGGTCTGATTCCCGGCAATATTTTCGGCCGCTGCGGTAAAAGCAAGTCCATATGCCTTCATCATCTCAAAGGGCGTTCCGTAGCTCGGTGACTGATGTGAGAAATAGTTGTTTGTTACCATGTCTCTTGCCTTATCGTAAGCCACCTTGCTGAGCTCCTCGCTGTATTCCAGCTTCGCAGAGCCTGCCTCCTGCCTTACGTTGTTGACCAGGCTCAGCAGACGCTGCGCATCGTCGCTCACGTTTTCCAAATTGGAGACATCCTCCGATATGCTGGGAGCTTCTTCATCCGGAACCTTCGGATCGTTTTTGGAATCCTCAGAAACGGCCGTGATATAATTCCCATTTACAAAACCAACTTGTTTCGAATTGTAATCATATACCGCATACCACTCGCCCAGCTGGCCAAGAATCTTCACTGCCTGTGATTTTCCGATCGAAGCAAGCGCCGCAAAATCCGTTCCCGGACCGGATCGAAGATTCAAGCCGGACACGTTTACCGTAGCGTTGCCTGTTTTATAAGCAAACGTTTCCTGTCCGTCGTCCGACGCTCCCGCAGGAGCAGTAATCATTGCCACAATCATTGCAAATACGATCATGAGCGCACAGCATTTTGCTTTTTTATTCATAACCGATAACCTCCATTCATTTTTATGGCAATGGATATTATTACCGATTCAAGAAATTTTATTCGTACGCCGGTACTGTCGTTACTGCCCGATCAGGAAAAATGCGGGCAAGCTGCGCATCCATCTGCCGCGGGATAAGCGCGCATGCCCATAGCGCCTGATAGCGATAGCCATATTTACTGTTGACCGCATTGCTGCCATATTTCCCATCTCCCAGGATGGGAAAGCCCAAAAAGGCCAGATGCGCGCGAATCTGATGCGTTCTGCCCGTAATAAGACTGATTTCGAGCGCAGAAGTATTGCTCTGGGAATCATATTTCACCGATTTGATTTCAGTAAGAATCTCTTTTGCATATTTTCGCGGCGCTGCGTAGATGTACACACGGTTTTTCGCCCGATCTTTAAAATGCCAGGCCTTTTGGATTCCAAGAAGGCTCGCGGCGTCTCCGAAAACGAGGCAGTGATAAATTTTCTCGCAGCGTCGCGTATTTAAAGCGTTTTTAATCGTATCCGCATACTCCTTCTTTTTGGAAAGCACTACGATTCCGCCGGTGTTGCGGTCGATCCGGTGGCAAAGCATAAATTCCCCGCTCAAATCGCGGTTCAGTCTTTCAAGCAAAGAAAATTCATGATTTCTGTCCTCTGTCACGGGGATCCCCTGCTTTTTGTCCACAATCAGAAGATATTCGTTTTGATATAAAATTTTGTATCCTTTTTCATCCTCCTGTTTAAAAGGAAGATAAGCCTCTATGATGTCCCCCTCCCGAACAACGGCATTTTCTGAAATCCGCTTTCCGTTGATTTTAACATCACGTTTTCGAAGCGCTTTGTAGAAGCTGTTTCTTTCTATTTTATAACGAGAGAGCAGCAGGCGCTCTACAGGTTTTCCGTCGTCGTTTTTTTGTGCAATATATCTGATCATAAAAAACAGAAACGGCAGCCTTTCCTTCAGACCGCCGTTTTGCAGGTTCCTCCCGTTTGTTCCCGCAGAAGAGCTCTTATTTTTCCGTTTCCCAGCCAAGCATCCGGAAGTCGTTCAGCATGCTTTCCATGGTAGAATAATAAGTATCCCAGGAACCGCTTTCCGCCTCCAGCGTGATGACGTAGAAGCCCTCTTTGCCGATTGTTACAAGCAGCATTCCCTTCCAGTCAACGCCGTCGACCGTAAAGGTATAGCCAAGCTTCTGGAACACGATTTTGTTATAAGAAGCATTCGTCGATTCAATACTTTCCTGCGTATCCTCTATATCCTCTTCCCAGACAAACGCGTCTCTCGGAGTATGCTCTTCGCTGTCCAAAAACAAATTATTAAAGGAGAAGTTATATTCGTTCTTTCCCAAAAGACCGATCAAAATATCGCCCTGCGTAGCGCGCATGAACGTACCCTTCAGACTGTAAACGCTGTATTTCACTTTATCCGCATCACTCGAGGGCGAAAACTGCGCAACAAGGCCGCAGTCGTTGAACTGCGTAATGGGCGTCCCATCGGCATACTCCTCAATCGTTTTTAAATAATAGCTCTGCTCCAGATCTGCAGACACCGTCCAATCGTCAGGATAGCCCTGCTGGCAATAATAGCGCCCGTTCACATATTGATTGGTATAATAAGGTTCCTCCCCATAGATGACCGTTTCCTCTTCCTTACATCCGGTAAAAGACAAAACCGAGAGAACCGCCAGACCGCCCAGCAAGCATCTTGTCATAAAATTTTTAGAACGCATAAAACCCCTCCGTTAATAGAATAATTATATATGTAGCTTTACAAGCAGTATAACAGAACGTGTTCATAAATACAACGAATCCTTCAGTAAAATAATTATGAAAGAATTGTAAATACTGGATTTTCTATGTTTTTTTCTTTTCAATAATATTGGTTATTAGCGGAATCACGTCTTTTTTCCGCGACATGATGCTGCCGTATGTGAAATCCCTGTTTTGCCCTGTTCCGTCAAGCTCTGCGCCGGCCTCCTCCGCAAGACCGCCGGAAAAATGCAGCGTTGTGCTTCCCGCGAGAAGATCAATAAACATGACCGCCAGCAGGTCATAGCCCTCCGTGTCCGCCAGCCGCTCCATATAGGCATATATGCTTTCTTTCAGGCAGGATATGCCGGCCATTCCCATTACCGTGATCTGGCTGATTCCGATTGTATATCCCTGAACGGAAATCATTTTAAAATCCTGTAGAAACGCCTCCTCTGCCGATTTGCCGAGAAGCGACGTGCCGGCTTTAAACATCATTTCCGAAAATTCATCGATATCGATCCCCGCTATATCTGCAAGACGCTCCGCCGTGCTTCGGTCATAATCGGTTGCCGTTGGCGACTGAAACTTAAGCGTATCCGAAAGAATTGCCGCACACAGAATACCTGCCACAGCAGGCGTAGGCCGTCTGCCCTTCTCGGTATACAGATTTGCTATAATCGTCGCCGTGCTGCCGACCGGTTCATTTTTAAACAGAATCGGACTTGCCGTCGTCAAATCTCCGACCTTATGATGGTCAATTATTTCAAGGATCTCGGCCTCTTCAATTCCTTTTACTGTCTGCCCCTTTTCATTGTGGTCCAGCAGGATGACCTTTTTTTTCCTGTGTGAAATTAAATGGTAACGGGAAATAAATCCCAAAACCACGCCCGTCTTGTCAAGGACCGGGTAGCTCCGGTACCGGTTTTTCGTCATACTGTCGCGGATATCCTCAATGTAGTCGTCAATGCGGAATTTTACGATATTATTGTTTTTATCCGCCGTCATGATGGAACTGACCGGAATGCTTTGATTGATCAGCCTCACTGTAGTATATGTATCATACGGCGTGCTTATGATCAGCGCGCCTAAATTTTCCGCTTTCTCTCGAATTTCCGCCTGCGGCTTAAAGCCGCAGGTGATAATGATTACGTTTGCTCCGAGCTCCAGCGCTTTTTCCTGCGAATCATCGCGGTTTCCGACGATCACGATGTCGCCGGGCTCAATATAATCGCCGTAGCCGTCAGGCATGCATGCGGCAACAACGATTTTTCCCACGGAATTGTAATGATGCCGGCTTCCTGCCGTAAGCTCTCCATTGATTGTTTCCAGGATATTATCGAGCTTCGTTCCGCATGCAGAAATGCTGGCGTAATCAAACGCATCCATATATTTATCCGTAATATTCGTAAGCGATACGAGCCCGAGAAGCTTCTGCGCGTCGTCTACGATCGGTAGCGTGCGGATATTGGACTTTTCCATAATATGCCAGGCAATCTTAATCGAAACATCCGGTGAAAGCTTATCCACGATATCCAGATCGAGGTCGCTGACCTGTCTGCGAACATTTGAAATCTTCTGCGGCACAGGAACCTTGAAGTAGTCCAGTACAAACCGCGTTTCATCATTAAGCTCCCCCAGACGGCAGGCCTCTGCCTGATATCCGAGTTTTTTCTTCAGCTCCGCATATCCGATCGCAGAACAGATGGAATCCGTATCCGGATTTTTATGACCAAAAATATAAATCGTATCGCGGTCCATCGGTATTTCCTCCCCTGCTTATTTTAGAATATCCCGGTGTTCTGTAAATACGGAATACCCCAGCGTCTGAACAGCCGACGCAAGCGCATTTGTAATCGCGACGCTTCTGTGCTTTCCCCCTGTGCAGCCGATTCCAATTTCTAAAATTTCTTTTCCCTCCGAACGGTAAAGAGGAAGCAAAAAGGCGAGCAAATCTTCCAGCTTCTGCAAAAACTCCGGGCAGTTTTCTGAATGAAGCACATAGCTTCGGACAGCTTCGTCGTTACCGGTCAAATTTTTCAGTTCCGCTACATAATACGGGTTGTCCAGGAAACGCACGTCGAAAATCAGATCGCACGTTTGCGGCAGACCGTGCTTGTAGCCGAAGGAAAGAATGTTGACTTTGATTGCGTGTTCGGCCTCCGCTGTACCGAATAACTTAACAATATTCTTTTTGAGTTCCCACACGGAATATGCGCTCGTATCGATAATGACGTCAGAGAGCTCCTTCAAATGCGCAAGCTTTCTCCGTTCCTCTTCGATCGCATTCAAATTATTCCCGTCCTCCGCAAGCGGATGAAGGCGCTTGTTTTCTTTATAACGGTTCAGAATTACGGAATCGCTGCAGTCTATAAAAACGATCCGGATCTGCTCTCCGATCGCTTTCATATCGTCGATAAAATTATAAAGATCGGAAAAATCGTTTCCGCTCCGCACATCTGTAACAAGCGCCGTCTTTTTGCTTGTAAATTCGCTGCGCCGGTACATTTCTCCGAATTTCGGGAAAAGCTTCAGAGGCATGTTATCAATGCAGAAATAACCGATATCCTCCAAAAATTTCGTCGCCTGTGTTTTTCCGGCTCCCGACATCCCGGTCAGTATCAAAAAACCCATGCAGTTTATCCCTCGATAATTTTGATCTCCGGCTCCAGCATTACTCCCTTTTGCTCAAAAACCGTTTTCCGAATATATTCTATCACATGAAGCACATCCTCACAAGTCGCGCCGCCGGTATTGACAATAAAGCCGCAGTGCTTTTCAGAGACGCGGGCGCCGCCGCAGGCGTATCCTCTAAGGCCGCATTCTTCGATCAGCTTTCCCGCATAAAACCCCTGCGGTCTCTTGAAGACGCTGCCGGCGCTTGGATATTCGAGCGGCTGCTTTGCCAGTCGCCGTGCGTTTAATTCTTTCATTTTCATTAAAATTTCCGCTTTGTCGCGCCGCCGGAGACGGAAATCGGCGCTCAGTATTACGCCGTGATCCTCCTGATAAGAAGAGCTTCGGTAAGCAAATGCATGAGCCGCTCCGGTTTTCACTGCGACAGAAAGACGCTGCGCATCGATATAGGTGCTTTTAAAAACAAGCTGCGATATTTCACCGTCATATGCGCCCGCATTCATCAAAACTGCGCCGCCGACGCTTCCGGGGATTCCTGCGGCGAATTCCAGTCCGCCGAGGCCAGCCTCGCAAGCCGTATTGGCCAAACGACGCAGCAGCGTTCCGGCTCTTGCGTGTAATGTCACGGTTTCGTCCGCTTCCTCATGAAGCGTGATGCCGGAAAATTCAGCGCCGAGCTTGATGACAATCCCCCGGAAGCCTCGGTCCGGAAACAAAATGTTGCTTCCATTTCCGATGATAACCGATCGCAATCCGGCGCTTCGGATATAAGCCAGGAGCGCCAGGAGCTGCGTATCCTCGCGGGGAGCAGCCAGAACGTCCGCAGGTCCGCCGATGCGAAAGGTGGTATGCTTCTGCAAAGGCTCATCAAAGGAAAACGAATCCCGAGGGAGGATTTTTTCAAGCTCCGCATACATAAGACCGAACCGTCCTTCCGCTGTCAATAAAACAGATCGCCATTAAAGCTCCCGCCCCGCGGGACGCCCTTATTTTCAAAAACGCGCCTGTTTAATTCTTTTGCCGCGTTGTATCCCATCATTTTCTGACGATTGTTCATCGCAGCTACTTCAATGATAATCGCCAGATTTCGTCCCGGCATTACCGGAATCTTGACGGAGGGAATTCGGATTCCGAGAATTTCGGTATAATGATCCTCGATCCCCACCCGATCATACTCTTTTCCGTCTACCCAGCGCTCGAGATCTACCACCAGCTGAATATTTTCTGTCATTTTCACGGCGCCTACACCGTAAAGCCGCTTCACGTCCAGGAACCCGATTCCCCGAATTTCCAGCATGTGACGAATAATCTCCGGCGCCGAGCCAACCAGCGTTTTATTGGAAACGCGGCGAATTTCAACAATATCGTCCGCTACAAGACGGTGTCCCCGTTTGACAAGCTCCAGAGCAGTCTCGCTTTTTCCGACGCCGCTGTTGCCCGTGATCAAAACACCTTCGCCGTAAACCTCAATAAAGCAGGCGTGTTTTGTTGTCCGCGGCGCCAGCTGTACGCAAAGATAGCGGTTCAGCTCGCTGTGAAAGGCTGTCGTCGTTTCCTCCGTACGCAGGATGGGGATGTTATATTTAACGGCAAGCTCCAGCATGTTTTCGCAGGGAGCAAGCTTTCTGGCTATAATCATGCAGGGAAACCCAATCTGAAACAGAAGCTCCATCCTGCGAATCCGTTCTTCTGCGGAAAGCGCATACAGGTACTGCATCTCGACGTTTCCGAGAAGCTGGATGCGGTCGTTTGCAAAATTATCGGCATAACCGGCCAGCTCCAGGCCGGGCCGGTTGATATCCGGACCGTCCAGAAAAATATGATCGATCTGATCCTCGCAGCAAAGGACTTCAAGCCCCTCATCCTTTACGATTTTTGAAAGACAAACATTGTATTTTTCCTCCATACGGATCGCCTCCGGTTTAAAATTTATAATTGCTTAAAGCGGTAGCCCGCGCCCCACACCGTCTCAATATACTGCGGTTTCGACATGTCTTTTTCGATTTTTTCCCGCAGTTTATTAATATGTACCGTTACCGTAGAAGTTTCGCCGAACGAATCTACGCCCCAGATCCGGTCGAACAGCTGGTCTCTGCTGAAAACCACATTCGGATTGGAGGCCAGGAACACCAGAAGATCAAACTCTTTATTCGAAAGCATAATCTCCTTCCCATCCACATATACGCGCCGGGCCGGTTTTTCGATTCTGAGACCGCCCGTTTCTATAATATCGTTTTTGTCTGCCGTTCCCTCGCCGCTCTTCGAAACAAGCCGTTCATAGCGGTTAATATGCGCCGTTACCCGGGCCACCAGCTCGCTCGGGCTGAACGGTTTCACGATATAGTCGTCCGCTCCCAGACCAAGACCGCGTATTTTGTCGATTTCCTCTTTCTTGGCTGTAGCGATGATCAGCGGCACGTCCTTTTCCTTCCGGATCCTTCTGCAGATTTCAAAGCCGTCCATGCCGGGCAGCATGATATCCACGATAACGCAGGCAAAGTTTTCTTCCAGCGCAGACTTCAGCCCGTCAGGCCCGTTCAGCTCCGTCCTTGTCTCATAGCCGTTTGCCTCTAAGTAATCGCGTTCCAGGGCTGAAATATTTTCATCATCCTCTATGATCAGAATCTTCTTTTTCTCCATTTTCGTCTTTCCTTTCATCTATGATTTGTTCCTCCACGGGAAGAGCGATGTATATTGTCAGTCCCTCTCCGATATTGCTCTCTGCCCAGATTCGCCCCCCATGGCTCGTCACAATCTGTTTTGCGATCGAAAGCCCCAGCCCGCTTCCTTTTACAGGGTTCGTGCGGGCGGGATCATTTCGATAGAAGGAATCGAATATTTTTCCCGTCAGGCTGGAATCGATCCCCTCTCCGTCATCCTTCAGCGCGATCAGCACTTCCCCATTGTCTTCCGTAATGGCAACGTAAAAGCTGCCAATTTCGTTTTTCTTGTATTTTGCACTGTTATCCGCAATATTGATCAATACACGCGCGAACTGCCCGCGATCCAGCATCACATACACAGGATTTGGGCAGAGATTTGCATAGGCAAGACACATTTTTTTCTTTTCCAAAGAAAATTTAAGCTCCTCACAACATTGCGAGATATAATTTCCAATTTCTACATGTTCGAAATTGAACGGAACTTTATCAAGGTCCAGCTTGGAAAACAGGAACAGATCGTCCACCAGACGGTCCATTTCTTCCGCCGTATTATAGATCGTCGTCAGATATTTCTGCCGTTTTTCCGGAGAATCTGCGATTCCATCGATCAATCCTGAAACGTAGCCCTTAATGGAGGTCAGCGGCGTGCGCAGATCGTGTGAGATCCCCGCGATCATTTCCTTTCGGTCCTCCTCATAGGCTTTCTGTTTTTCATTCGATTCTACGAGCTTTTCCCGCATCTGCTCGAATTTCTGCAATACGTCCGTAATTTCGTCATCGCCCGTATAGCTGATTTCAAAATCAAGATTTCCTTCGCTGATTTTCTGAGCCGCTTCTTTTAATTTATTCAGGGGGCTCATAATGCTGTTCGAAAGCGCGACAATCAAAACAAAATTAATAATAATAATGACAATAGAGCCCAGAATGGTAATTGAGCGGACCGCATCATTGATATTTTGCGCGGCATCGCGCCAGTAGCGGCTGTTCTCATTGCGGAATTCCATCGTCCCCATATGATCGTTGTACAGAAGCACCTCCGCTTCCCCGTCCGTATCATTCAAATTCATGTTTGCGTAATACAGAAAGCTGTCGGAGTCTGAGTACAGAATTGTTTTTTTATTCTGAGCCAGCGTGTCGTTGAGTAAGATCGCACCTGCATAAATTTCATTTGCAGTCTCTCCGCCGTTCAGATAAACCGGCGCTCCGCTGACCAGAATATACGCTTTGGAAGCTGTTTTCGTAATATACTCGTCAATTCTGGCATAATCCTCATGCTCCTGGATCTGATACGGGGCCTCCGCCGCCATGTCAATCATCCCGTCAAATAAAATCTGCAGCTCATATACCGAAATCGAATCCTCATGATAATCGGGAATTTCCAGGCTGCTAACATCATTTCTGATATACGTCATCAGAAAAATCCGCATGATGTAAAAAGACAGCACCATAACAAGCGCAAGCAAAAAAAGCAGCATGATCACATTTGAGAATAGAATTCTTTTTTTTACGCTCATATCAGAATTTTCCTTTTCTGCTCACAGGAAGATAAATACGAGCAGGAGAACTCCATCAAAGATCAGAATTCCGATTCCCGTCCTTTTGATTCCGTTCATATCCTCCCAGACAGGATTCTCCTCCTCCGGCTTTTTATATAAGATATGCCAAAGCTCTTCCGCTTTTCCGATGATCACGCCGCCCGTCACGGCAATGATCGCCACCGCAATCGCCTGCCAGATCGTAATAATGGAATCCGTTCCGTAAATCATGGAAATAAAGACGCGCTCTGTAAATCGTTCGTACGGCTCTCCCGTTTTCTGAGCTTCCTCTGCATCCTCTTCGTAATGCCATTCTACAGCGGCATTGCTTTTCTGCGATCCGCTGACTGTATAATAATATGCATATGGCTGCGTCAAATAGTCCTGCAGCGTTTCATCGTACGCTTCTCTGACGTAAAGGTGCAGCGTATATGAGCCGTCCGCGTTTTCCAGCGTGCCGGTCATTACCATGTCGTCCGTAAAATAAAACTCGTAATTTTTCACATTGTTTACGGAGCTTTTTAAAATATAGCGCACATTGTCCACCACGCCAGAGCGATTTTCCAGCTTGGTGCGAGTCAGGAAGGTGAGCAGACCTAAAAGAAGCAAACAGGACATCAGTATGAAAAAGTTCCGGCCTTTATTCATAGCGCGCTCCGTTTCCCGCCGCCTCTGCATATAATTTCTGCGCGGTTTCCGGGCTGTCCTCGCCCGTTCTGTTTTTAATCGGCGCAAATTCGCGTTCCCGCTCTACGCGCAGAATTCCCATTTTCTGATAAAAAGAGAAGGCATCGAAGAGAAAGGCTTCAAATTTATATGCGTTTGGCTGATCCGGCTCGATTCGGCGACCCTCAGCATCGATGAAGGAGGCTTTTTTGCAGGCGGCATGATACGGAAGGCCCTCCTCTCCCATTTTGTCGAAAACGTCAGTTCGAAACAAATTACACAAAATATGCGCATCTCCGTATACAAAAGCGCCGGCGTCGTCTCTCTGCTCTGCCAGCTCCGCAGGAATTTCCGTATATTCTATTACAAACGGACGTCCGTTTTTTCTGCAGAAAACGCCGGCCTTTTCATAGGCGTCTCTTTTAATAATGGATTTTCCCCCCAGCTCATAATGATTCTCCGCAAGATAGCCGATCAGAAGGGGATCTGCCGGGCGCGCCAGCACGTTGTCGATGCCTCCGGTATAAACCCATTCGATTCCGCGCCGTTTCAGATCCTCCGTTATTCCGCGCTTCCGCATTGCGCGGAATATGCCTCCGTGTCCGTCCGCGCCTTCCCTGATTTTGTATTTCTCTTCCAGGAGGAGCTTCCCGTTCTGATCCAGCATCGGAAGCATGAATTGACGAAAAAACACGATGTCCTCCTCGGGATATCCGAAGAAACCATTTTCCCGGAAAAAGCGCTTTGTTTCCGCATCATTCTCCTCGCTTGTCATAATATACCACGGAATGGTTTTCCCGCATTCCTCTGAGCGCACCTTCAATCGGCGGCATTGAATTTCAAACAGCGAAATTTCCTCCGGCACGTAAATTCGAAACGTTCCCTTGGGCCCGGGATGACCGAGCCGCGTCCCTTGACCGCCTGCCATCGTGACCGCCGCATATTTGCCGTCCCTTAAGATGTCCATGCCGCGAAAATAGTATTTTTGCTTTTCCTGCGTCGTCCACGCCGCTTCCACAGCGCAGGGAATCGGCTCGATTCCGGCGGGCGGTTCCGCTTTTTGCTCCTGTATCTGACGAAAAAGCCGTTCCATAAGGGCAAAATCGATCGTTTCCAGCTGGCTTTCAAGCAGGCCTTTCTCTGCGGCACTCAATTCCCCGTAAAATCTGATCAGGTGTGCCTGTCCATAGCGATTCAGCTTTTCGCGCATTTCTTCCGATATCATTGCGTGCTCCTTGCATAAAATAGGATGTCATTATTTTACTCTAAATTAAAAGCATTGGCAATATCCTACGGGTTTTTAAGGATTTTGCTGAAATATCCGCCGAGCTCCTCTTCCGGACAGTTCAGCTCAATACAGCGATCTTTCCCCATTCCTGTGCAGAAAACCGTTTCATTTGTCACGGGCCGGCAAGTCATACGTCCGGGTTCAGAAAGCTTATAATAGCGGCCTTCCCCTTCAAAGGCAAAATGCACGGCCGTCAGATCATAGGATGCGTTCATGCAGGTTTTCTCCGTGCGCATCGCGGCAAGGTACTGCCGATAGGAAAGATCAATCGGATGATCCTCAGAGGCCGACGTTTCTTCCGAATCAAAGCCGGACAGCACACACGCTCCCGTTTCAACCGGACTGTAGAAAATGGGGACACGGATTTTTTCAGAGAATTTCCGAAAGGCATCGGCATCGCATTCAACATTGAATTCCTTTTGGGCCTTCCGTTCGCAGCCTGCCATTGTTATGAACGCGTACACTTTTTGTTCCAAAAGCTCCTGCGCCGCGTCCATCAGCTCCGCAACGTTGTTCAGCATCCCAATCGTAATAAAGACGACACTTTTGTCCTCCGCGGCTTTCAGTACTTTCTGATAAAGCTTTGCCGCGGATTCCGGCTCGTGCGTCCCAACCGGACGGTACCTCGTGCGAAAGCGCTCCGAAAGCAGCCGGTTGTAATGCTGCGTATCCGGTCCATCCCAAAATCCCTTTCGGTCGGTCATTCCGATCGGGATGTCGTCAGCGCCGCAGTATCGCCCAATCACATCGATTGCTCCGCAGCCATACAAATTTGACGTACAATTACAGATTCCTGAAATCCTGATTCCGTATTTTTTTGAGAAATGATGAAGCAGGGCCAGCGCGCCTGCATCGTCACAGTCCGGTCCGATATCCGTATCCAGTAAAATTTCGCGTTTAACGCGTTTCAGCGGCTCGTATTCCATTGACATTCTCCTTTCCTCCGTCTATTTTTCTCTTGATTTCTTTTCCTTCCGCAAACAGAGCCCGCAGCGCGCCTGTATCTTCGTTTTCCAGAGCTTCTTTATATTTTCCGAGAGCTTCAAGAAGCGTATTCAGTTCGAAAATAACGTTTTCTCTATTTTCCATGCAGAGCTCTGCCCACATAGCCTCGTTGAGCCACGCGACACGCGTAAGATCCTTGTAGCTTCCGGCAGAAAAGCCCTTATGATTCTGGGCGGTGGGACTCTTTACATATGCATTGGACACGATGTGCGCAAGCTGGGAAGTAAACGCGATGAGCCGATCGTGTTTTTCTGCGCTTGTTATGGAGAAATGGCCGAACCCCGCAGGAGCCAGAAGCGTTTTGATCCGGTCAAAAAGGCTCATATCGTCATATACCGGCGGCACGAGAATCATATAGGCGCCTTTAAAAAGCCCTGCTCTGCTGTATTTAAAGCCGGAATATTGCGTGCCGGCCATAGGGTGGCCGCCTACAAACGTAAAACCGTATTTCTCCGCAATGGCGAAGCAGGCCTCGCATACGCTGCGCTTCGTTCCGCAGCAGTCAATGACGACCGTTTTCTGTGAAAGATGCGGCGCGGCATTTTTCAAATATGCAATCGCTGCCTCCGGATATACGCAGAGCAGCAGTAAATCGCACGCCCGCAGATTCTGAGCATCAAGCTTCTGGTCTATGGCTCCGTCCAGCAGTGCGAACTCAAGAATCCTGCCGTCGGTATCACACCCGTATACTGCATGGCTTCCCGCGCTTTTATAAGCCTTTGCAAAGGATCCGCCAATCAGTCCCAGTCCCACAATGCCGATTTTCATTCCGCAGTCACCTCGCGGATTTTTCTGATTTTGTCAGCAGTATCGGCGAACTGCTCAGGCGTCAGGGACTGCGCGCCGTCGCAAAGCGCGTGTACGGGATCATTATGCACCTCGATCATAACGCCGTCCGCGCCCGCTGCCGCTGCGGCCATTGCAAGCGGCTTTACCAGGCGGGCGATCCCCGATGCATGGCTGGGATCCACAACGACCGGAAGATGCGTCAGCTCCCGCAGCATCGGCACCGCAGAGATATCAAGCGTGTTTCTCGTATAGGTCTCAAAGGTTCTGATCCCGCGCTCGCAGAGGATAACGTTTTCATTGCCGCCTGCCATAATGTATTCTGCGCTCATCAGGAGCTCCTTCAAATTGTTTGCAAGCCCGCGTTTCAGAAGAATCGGCTTGCGGGTATGTCCAAGCTCCTTTAACAAATCGAAATTCTGCATATTCCGTGCTCCGACCTGTATAATATCCACCTGTTCAAAAAGAGGCAGATGATTTGCATTCATGATCTCAGTAATAATCGGCATGCCCGTAATTTTTTTCGCTTCCAGAAGATATTCGATTCCGTCCGCCTTCAGCCCCTGGAAATCATAGGGAGACGTCCTCGGCTTGAAGGCGCCTCCTCTTAAAATCGAAGCGCCGGCCTCTTTCACTTTTCTCGCCACTTCGATAATCTGCTCCGGAGATTCAACGGAGCAGGGGCCGGCAATGATTGCGAAATTTCCCCCGCCGATCCGAACGTCGCCGATCTCTACGATCGTATCATCCGGATGGAATTTCCGATTGGCATTTTTAAACGGTTCGCTGATTCGCTTGACTGCCTCTACAATATCCAGGCTTTCCAGAAGCTCCGTGTCGATCTGCTTGGTGTCCCCGATCAGTCCGATGATCGTCTGATATTTTCCCTTTGAAACATGAACGTCCAGACCTCTTGAGCGGAACCATCTGCAAAGATTTTCAATCTGTTCTTCTGTTACGCCTGGTTTTAATACTGTTACCATCAAAATTCCTCCTTTTGAAAAAAAATACCGTACAGGCGTTTCTGCCGTACGGTATCGTGTTCGTTCAGATTTGAAAGCGGCTTGAAAACCGGTGATTCTACGTAGCAGAAACTTCTCTTACTTTATCAGATAAACAATAAAAGTAAAAGTAAAAAAAGTAATATGCCTTTGTAAAAAGCTTCCGTTTCAATGCGCAGCCTCCATGCTTTGGTTACAAACGGTATTGTAATACGGAATAGATTCTCTGTCAACTCAAAAAGCGGTCGATCAGCTGAAATCCCTTTTCAATGTAAATCCCCGTCTCGGCCGCGTCTCGTTCATTGTATTCCGCCGAAGCGCTGCGGATTCCAGCGCGGTCTCCTTCATAGATCATGTAGGGCACCGGGGCATGCGTGTGTGTCCGGAGCGCCAGCGGTGTCGGATGATCCGGCAGTACCAGAATCCGGTACGGCTCGCCGGTGTTTTCCAGATAGTCCCAGACCTTTTTGAGGATCCTTTGATCCAGATATTCGATCGCGCGTACCTTATTTTGAATTTCCTGCCTGTGTCCGCATTCATCCGGCGCTTCCACATGAAGGTATACAAAATCCCCGCCGCTGCGGAAAAAGGCGATGGCGGCGTCCGCTTTTCCCTCGTAGTTGGTATCGATGTTTCCAGTTGCTCCAGGCACGTCCGGGACCTCCATGCCCGCACAAATTCCCAGGCCCTTCACAAGATCCACAGCGGAAATTACGGCGCCTTTTACGTGATGCCTCTCGTAAAAGCTGTCAAAAGACGGCTTTCTCCCTTGGCCCCAGAGCCATACGGAGGATGCAGGCCGCAGTCCATTCTGCATCCGGCGGAGATTTACGGGATGATCCTTTAAAAGCACGCGGCTTTTCTTCATAAGGTCATAAAGCATCGCGGCGGTTTCTCCCTTTGGAAGAAAGGAAGCGATTTTTTTGCCGGATATATC
Source organism: uncultured Clostridium sp. (assembly GCA_900543695.1). Classification (GTDB taxonomy): domain Bacteria; phylum Bacillota; class Clostridia; order UBA1212; family UBA1255; genus Egerieisoma. The sequence goes on from UQSG01000001.1 coordinate 59,456, forward strand.
GTGCGGCGGAGTAAAATGCAGATCCACCGACTTTTGATGCTTCAAAACGACACAGTGGCGATAGCTGACGCCCGGATAGAAATGGACCTGATCGGTTCCGAGCTTTTGATCAAGAAAGCGAATCAGCTCTCCGGCCTCTGCCGTCGTAATTTCGTCCGAGCTGTAATCCACCATCGTCGTATCCTCGTAGCGCGACTCATCGGACAGAGTAACAAGATTGCAGCGGATCGCAATATCGTCTTCTGCCAGATCGATTCCCATGCTGACCGCCTCGAGCGGCGATCTTCCGGTATAATACCGGTCCGGATCATAGCCGAGCACGGACATGTTCGCAATGTCGCTTCCGGGCGGATTCAGATGATCGGGCACTGTCTTTACGAGACCGAGCTCCGCGTATTTGGCCATATGATCCATGACCGGTTTGTTTGCCTTCTGGAGAGGCGTCTGATTTCCAAGCTCCTTTACCGGATCGTCTGCCATTCCGTCTCCCAACAGTACAAAAAATTTCATCGTCTGCCGTCCTTTCTGTTTTCACATCGGCTCATTCTTATTTTATTCCGTTATCCTGTCCAGAAGTTTCGCAGAACGCTCAATAAAGCGTGTCATTGCATCCGCCTCCATCGGCTGATGGGCGAGCTTTGCCAGATCATAGATCTGACCGCAGATCAGCTCCGTGTCTTGGGAGGCATCGCCGCTTTCCTTTATCTGCCGCAGCTTCTGCACCGTTTTATTAGAGGCATTCAGGACGAGCGTAACGTCGTTTTCCATCGGAAATCCGAGAGAGCCGTACATTTTGGCCATCTCCTGCATTCTTCTGGCTTCTTCTGACAGAAGCAGGATCGCCGGCATCGGCGATTTAATGGCTTCAGCCCTGACGGTAAGCTTTTCATTTCCAGAAACTTTCACAAAGTCTTCTTTGCACAGCTCCGCCAGCTGCTCGAGCTCTTCTTTGGAATAGGCGCCGGACGGATCCTTCATATTCTCCGTCACATCGGCGTCCACCCGTACGAACTTGACCTTTCCCGGATTTTTGTATTCCAGAAAGCTGATAAAGTGATTGTCCAGCGGTCCGTCCAGCACGGCGATTTTTACGCCGCTGTCTTTATACATATTAACATATTGCGCCTGCTGAAGCGCATCGTCGATATAATGGATCGCATTCTGATCTCCCATTTCTTCCAGTGTGAGATATTCCCCGTCCGTTGTTTTGAAAACGATCGCCTCTTTCACCTTATCAAAAAACTTTTCGTCCTTCAGGCAGCCAAATTTCACAAAGGGATTGATATCATCCCAATATTTGCAGTAGGTTTCCTTTTCCGTATTGAACATGCCGGTCAGCTTGTCCGCTACTTTTTTCGTGATATGCGCCGATATTTTATTCACGTACCCGTCGTTCTGCAAAAAGCTCCGCGATACGTTCAGCGGAAGATCCGGGCAATCGATCGCGCCCTTGAGAAGCATGAGAAACTCCGGCAGGATCTCTTTCACATTATCGGCTACAAACACCTGATTATAATAGACCTTTATTACTCCCTCGAGCGTGTCGTACTGACTCTTGAGCTTTGGGAAATACAGAATTCCTTTCAGGTTGAAAGGATAGTCAATATTCAGATGAATCCAGAAGAGCGGCTCGTTATAATCATGGAACAGCGTCCTGTAGAATTCCTTATATTCTTCGTCCGTGCAGTCCTTCACCGGTTTCACCCATAGCGGCGTCGTGTTGATCGGCTTCGGCGCTTCCGGCTCTTTGGGCGCTTCGTTTTCCGAAGCATCCTGCTTTTGCCCGGCTTTTTCCGCCTCCGCCGCTTTTTTCTGCTCTTCCTCTACATCGATAAAATACAGATTGATGGGAAGGAAGGAAAAGTATTTCCGCAGCGTTTCTCTGAGCTTGAAGGCGTCCAGATATTCTTTGCTGTCCTCCGCGATATGCAGCGTAATATAAGTACCGCGCTCTTCCGTTTCCGAAGGCGTTATGGCATAATCCATGCCGCTTACGCTTTCCCAGTGAACGGCCTCCGCGCCCTCCTGATAGGACTTCGTATCGATTTCCACCTTATCGGACACCATAAACACCGAATAGAAGCCCAGACCAAAATGGCCGATAATCTGCGCGTCATCCGTTTTTCCCTGGTATTTTTCCAGGAAATCCTTCGCGCCGGAGAACGCAATCTGATTAATATATTTGACGACCTCTTCCTGCGTCATACCGATCCCGTTATCAAAAATCGTAATGGTTCCGGCTTCCTTGTCAAGAGAAACTTCAATTTTCCATTCTGTCTCTTCAACGCTCGCCTCACCTACTGAAATCAATTTTTTCAGCTTACTGATCGCGTCGCTTGCGTTCGATACGACCTCCCGCAAAAAGATATCCTTCTCTGAATAGAGCCATTTTTTTATAATAGGAAATATATTCTCCGTACTGATTGATACGGAGCCCTGCATGTTTTCCATACCAAAACCTCCTGTGAATAAATGTAATATAAACTAAGAACAGCTGTAATTTTAATCTGTTTTCCGCGATTGTCAAGCAGAAACGAAGGGTGCTGAGAAGCGTTTTTTACCCTCCCAGCATGGCGATCAGTATCCCGGAAGCGACAGCCGAGCCGATTACACCGGCCACATTGGGGCCCATCGCATGCATGAGCAGATAATTGTCCGGATCTTCCTCTCTTCCAACCTTCTGCGCAATTCTGGCAGCCATCGGAACTGCCGATACGCCAGCCGCTCCAATCAGCGGGTTGACCTTTCCCTTTGTTACAAAGCACATGATTTTACCGAACAAGACGCCGAAGGCAGTTCCCATTGCAAATGCGAACATCCCAAGCGCCAGAATGAGGAGCGTTTTGGTGTTCAGAAAGTTCTCGGCGCTTGCCGTCGAACCAACCGAAATTCCGAGCAGGATCGTTACGATATTCATCAATTCATTTTCCGCCGTTTTGGCCAGACGCTCGGTAACGCCGCATTCGCGGAGCAGGTTTCCGAGCATAAGCATTCCCACCAGCGTCGCAGCCGAAGGCAAAAGCAGAGAAACAACAAGCGTCACAAGAATGGGAAATATAATCTTTTCCCTTTTGCTGACCTCCCGCAGCTGTGTCATTCTGACAGCGCGCTCCTTTTTTGTCGTCAGAAGGCGCATGATCGGCGGCTGAATTACGGGAACAAGCGCCATGTACGAATATGCCGCAATCGCAATGGACGGCGTCAGATGCTGCGCCAGCGCCTGAGCCGTGAAAATCGCTGTCGGTCCATCCGCACCGCCGATGATCGCCACGGCGCCGGCTTCCGCCAGCGTAAAGCCTAAAAGCGACGCGCCGATGAACGTGACAAAAATCCCGATCTGCGCGGCAGCGCCCAGCAGCAGGCTGCTGGGATTGGCGATCAGCGGCCCGAAATCCGTCATGACACCGATTCCCAGAAAGATCAGAGGCGGATAGATTTTTAAAGCCACGCCCTGATATAAATAATATAGCAGGCCGCCCTCGTCCGCAGAAGACAGACCGGCAAGCGGAAGGTTTGCAAGCAGCATTCCGAACGCGATCGGCAGCAGCAAAAGCGGTTCAAATTTTTTTACGATGGCAAGATAAATCAAGACCAGGGAGAGCAGCAGCATCACCAGCGTCTGCCAGCCGCCGTCCTTGAAATATGAAATAATATAATAAAAGCCGGATTCCCTTAACAGGTCACCCACTGTTTCGAAAAAAGCATTCATAGCCGAGCTCTCCCTTTACCGTATTCTGCGGGGAGTTTTGCGGAACGCTACGACACGGAAGCGTCCGGGATCAGCGTTTTCCCCCATTTCACTCCGGTAGGCGGCCACCGCCGCAGTCAGTACGCAAATCAGAGACAGCGCATCCTCTTCGCTGGCCTGCCCCGTGGAAGCAGGCGCCTTTTCTGGAACCGTGCGGAGCGTTTGCGGCTGTTTTTCATTTCTTTCTTCCGATTTTCCGCCGGCAGCTTTCCGAAAAAGCGTCAGCAGCAGCGTCAGAATCACAAGGATCGCAAACACCAGTACAATACCTATGACGACGACTTTTACAACCATACGTTCACCCTCTCTCTTAAGCGGATTCGCTTCCCGAGCGCCCGCGGCGTGTTAAGATATACTTTTTAAGATTAGCACGTTTTTCAGAAAAGGTCAATCTGTCCCGGCGAATTTCACGATTGCTTTGCAGGTCTGGAAATGATATAATGAGACACGTTGTTTTTTTTATAAAAATAACATACCCCGCTATGTTGCGCTTTATTATACATAATAAGGAGTCCTTTTCATGCAGCCTGCCTTTAACAACGAGCTTTACATCGAAAAACAAACAAAGCATATCAGAGAACGAATCGGTCTGTTCGGCGATAAGCTGTATCTGGAATTTGGGGGTAAAATTTTTGATGATTATCACGCCGCGCGCGTTCTGCCCGGCTTCGCTCCCGACAATAAAATCAAACTGCTTTTGGAATTTAAGGAAATCTGCGAAATCCTGTTCTGCATCAACGCCGCCGATATCGAAAAGAATAAAATTCGGGCGGATCTGGGCATCACCTACGATTTGGAAGTTCTACGCCTGATCGATTCCATAAGGGGACTGGGGCTGCTGGTAAACAATGTCGTAATTACGCAATACAGCGGGCAGCAGGCGGCCGACATGTTCCGCAGCAGGCTGGAAAAGCGCGGCATTCATACCTATCTGCACTATCCGATCCCGGGCTATCCCGGAAACGTGGATCTGGTTGTCAGCGATGAGGGATACGGCAAAAATGAATTTGTCGAAACGACGCGCCAGCTTGTCGTCGTAACCGCTCCCGGTCCGTGCAGCGGAAAAATGGCAACCTGTCTTTCTCAGCTTTATCATGAGCATCAAAGGGGCGTTCAGGCCGGCTACGCAAAATTTGAAACGTTCCCGATCTGGAACCTGCCGCTCAAGCATCCTGTCAATCTCGCTTACGAGGCGGCGACCGCCGATCTCAAGGACGTCAATATGATCGATCCTTATCACCTGGAGGCGTACAATATCCGCACGGTAAATTACAACAGGGATATTGAGGTCTTCCCGGTTGTCAAAACGATCCTCAAGCGGATTCTCGGGAAAAATGTTTATCTTTCTCCGACAGATATGGGCGTCAATATGGCTGGCTATGCAATCGAAGACGACCAGCAGGTCCGCGCTGCCGCAAACGAGGAAATTATCCGCAGATACTTTAAAATCCGCTGCGATTTTATCCAGGGGCTGGTCGATGCGGAAACAGTGGAAAAAATCGAGCTGATTATGAACGAGGCCGACCTGAAGCCTTCAGACCGCAGGGTCGTGCAGCCCGCACTGGAAAAGGCGCGCTTAAAAAATGCGCCGGCGATGGCCATGCACCTTCGCACGGGAGAGATCGTGACCGGACGCAATACAAATCTTATGACCGCCGCCGCAAGCTGTACGCTGAACGCTTTAAAAGTCCTGTCCGGTCTGGATGACGCCATGCTTTTGATTGCGCCTGTAGTGCTTGAACCAATTTTACGCCTGAAGAAAGATATTTACGGCTCGGACAAGCCGCTGCTCAGCCTGGAGGAGGTTCTGATTTCCCTCAGCATTTCCGCCGTTACAAACACGATGGCGGATATCGCATTAAAAAATTTAGACCGGCTTTCCGGCTGTGAAGCGCATTCCACCGTAATATTATCGCCGGGCGACGATATTGTTTGTAAAAAATTGGGGTATAATTTAACGTGCGAGCCTGCCTTTGCCAGCAACGATCTTTATGATGGAAAATAAATAAATAAGTTGGGAGCTGTTTTTATGAATTCTACTCCGGCGGTGCTGTATATCGTAGTGCCATGCTATAACGAATGCGAGGTTTTTCCGACGACAGCTGCGGAGCTTACGAAGCTTGTCGCCTCTCTTTCGGAGGAGGGAAAAATTTCCGAGAAAAGCCGAATTCTCTTCATTGACGACGGAAGCAAGGATAACACCTGGGAGTTGATCGATGCGGAATACAGGAAAAACAAATATATCTGCGGGCTTAAGCTGGCCGGGAACGTTGGTCATCAAAACGCGCTGTTTGCCGGTCTGATGGCGGCAAAGGACCTATGCGATATTTCCATTTCCATCGACGCCGATTTGCAGGACGATACGCAGGCGATTCCCCAAATGATAGACAAGTACTATGAAGGCTGCGATATCGTTTACGGAGTGCGCAGCGGCCGGAAGAGCGATTCCTTTTTCAAACGCACAACCGCGCAGGGCTTTTATAAATTCATGAAGGGCATGGGCGTAAAAACAGTATATAATCATGCGGATTTTCGTCTGATGAGCGCACGCGCGATGGCGCAGCTTGGAAATTACGAAGAGCGCAATATGTTTCTAAGAGGGATCGTTCCGCTGATCGGCTACAAAACGGACTGCGTATATTATGAAAGAAAAGAACGCCTGGCCGGCGAGTCGAAATATCCTCTTAAGAAAATGCTCAGCTTTGCCTTTGACGGAATCACGTCCTTCAGCATCAAGCCCATTACGCTGATTTCAGCCGTTGGAATCCTTATTATCGTCGTATCAATCATTGCGGCGATCTATTCGCTGATCTCCTATTTCTGTGGAAACGCTACGCCGGGCTGGACTTCCCTGATCCTTTCCATCTGGTTTCTGGGTGGCGTGCAGCTCGTTTCTATTGGTCTGATCGGTCAGTACATCGGCAAAATCTATGTGGAATCCAAGCATCGGCCGCGTTATAATCCTGAAATATTTTTATCTGACGAAACAAGAGCCGAGGAAACGAAATAATTTTTAATACCCTCCGCAATCCGTTCCTGATAGGCTTCGGTATTCAGCAGACGGTCTTCCCTTTCGTTGGAAAGAAAACCGCATTCTACAATAATGCAGGTGTTTTGGCACCAGTTGATCCCTGTATAGGCGTCTGAACGGAAAACGCCGCGGGAAACGGCTCCCGTTTCGGCGCAAAGAAATTGGATCAGCGATTCCGCTTTCTGAAAATCGTCCTCCGATCGTTTGCGGTATTCCGCCGTTCCGTCTCCAGCGCCTCTGACATAAAGCTCGATGCCCTCAACCGTCTCTGTTTCCGCAGAATTGCAGTGGATCCGAAGAGTGATATCCGCACCGAAGCGATTCGCGGCTTCCGCTCTTTCCCGATTAGACAGATTGACGGCGTGGATTTCCCGCGTCATATAAACCTCCGCACCAAGCGAGGAAAGCTTTTCCTTTATTTTCTGCGCAATTGATAAATTTAAGACGTATTCATCGGTGCCGGTAAAATTTCCACGGGCTCCGGAAGTACATTTCGCCTTTCGTTCCTCATTCCATGGCGCGCAGAATTCCATTTCCGCGTTTCCGGCGGCCTGATGCCCGGGATCGATGCAAATTCGCCAGCCTTTTAAAACGCATTCCTCCCGTATCGCTTCCCCGGCTTCCGGAGAAGGCTCGGAAGGGTGCGGAGTTTCTTCCCCCGGAGAGCGCGCCGGTCCGGAGACCGGCGCGGACGAACCGGAGGAATGCTCCTGCCGTACGGTTTCAGCGGTACAGGAGGAAAGGCAGAGGCAAAGAGCAAAAAAGTACAATGCGCTTTTCTTCATGATGCAAATCCGCTCCATTTTCGTTCCTATCGCAGCGCTTCGATCTGATGCTTTCCACAAGGCAGATGCAGAACCAGGCAATCTCCTTCCCTGGGAAAGCTGTCTGCTGCGTAAACCTTGCCGTCTACGGTTACCGTTTCCGCATTCGGATCAAACACGGGCAGATACAGCGTTGCGTAGGATTCCTTCGGAACCGTAACAATATAGGTAAAAGTATCCTCTTCCATGTACCATGCCGCCTCTATCGTTCCGGAAACGGATTCGTAGGAAGCGCGTACCCATTGGATTCGTTCCTGGCCGCAGGGCATTTCGGACTCTTGGCGTGTGTCCGGCTTTGGGCGGAAAAGAATATGCTTAAAGCCCGGCTTTTCCTCGTCGGTGTCGATTCCCGCCATATATTTATACATCCATTCTCCCACCGCGCCGTAGGCATAATGATTGAAGGAGTTCATCCCCACGTCTCCAAAGCCGCTTTCTCTGGTATAAGAATTCCAGCGCTCCCAGATTGTCGTCGCTCCCTGATATACGCTGTAAAGCCAAGAAGGATTTTCTTTCTGAAGCAGCAGAGAGTACGCAAGATTTCCTTCTCCGATTTCGCTCAGCGTCTGATTCAGGATTGCGGATCCAACGAAGCCCGTGCTCAGCCGGTAACCGTTTTTTACAATTTTTTCGGCCAGAGCCTTTCTTGCTGCCTCCCGACAATCCTGTGGAAGCAAATCAAATTTCAGCGCCAGAAGATATGCCGTCTGAGAGGTCTGCTTCAGGGTTCCGTCCGCATTCAGATAAACATTCTGAAAATGACGGCAGATCTTTGTATACAAGTCGCGGTATTCCTCTGCCCTTTCCGCATATTCGTCATCCGGCTTTTTCGACAGAGCAGCCGAGGCCTTGCTGACAAGCAGCGCGTCATATGCGTAATAGGCGATGCTGATCAGCCGGCTTTCTGTGGGTTCATAAGCAAGCCAGTCGCCGTAGGTCTGATGAGGGCCCTCCAGATTCGTAACACTGAGATAATCCATATAGTCCAGCATGGAAGAATAGCATTCTTCCAAAATGCTGAGATCCCCATACATTTTATAAATAATATACGGTACGATAATTCCCGCGTCGCTCCACGCCGCGCCGCCCTCGCCGACTACGCGCGAGCGCGGAATTACGTCAGGGAAAGCGCCGTACTCCCGCTGACTGTCTCTGGCATCCTGAAGCCATTTATGGAAAAATGAGCATACGTTTGCGTTGTAAGCCGCCGTGCAGGCAAAAACCTGCGTATCTCCCGTCCATCCCAGACGTTCATCTCGCTGCGGACAGTCCGTCGGAACGCTCAAATAGTTTCCGCGCTGTCCCCAAAGGATATTGCGGAACAAGCGGTTGACGTCGGGATCCGACGTTTCAATGTAACCCGTTTCCTGATTGTCAGAGCCGACTACGTCGCACCGGAAGGCCAGCAGCTCAATGTCATCATCTGCGGTCAGTTCAACGTAGCGAAATCCGTAAAAGGTAAAAGCCGGCCTGTATTCTTCTCCCGCTTCTTTTCCGCAGAGTGTGTATTTTCCTTTCGCTTTGGCACTTCTGTAGTTGGCGGTATACAGCGAGCCCTCCGGTCCGTCGTTGCCGCGGGACGCCTTTCCGCTATCATTCAGCATCTCCGCATGACGGATCACTATTGTCGTATTCTGCGCTCCCCGCACCGTAAAATGTTCCCAGCCAACCATATTCTGTCCCATATCGTATATAACCGTTTCGCCCTTTTTCAGAGAAAGCACGGCGTTTTCAGGAGGATTTTCGATCGTGCGGAGCACGCGGATCGCCCCGAAATCCGTCCCATTTTGATCCACGCCGTCATATACAACTGCAGTCAGCGGCTTCATGTCCAAAAACTCGCGGATCCGTACGCTCGGCCCTACTTTCGGTGATACGACGCCTTTAAAATTCTTAAATTCATACGGAACCTTCCATGTCTTGCTCCTGGGATACGACGGCATGGAAATCTCTTCGTAAGAGTCAAAATTCGCATTATATACTTCTCCGTCCCAGATGTCGGCATACCGCACGGGCCCGGACGTCGTGCCGCGCCAGGTCAGATCAGAGCAGATCGTTTCTGTTTCTCCGCTTTCATATATCGTTTCGATGACGCAGAGAAAGGCCGTGTCGTTGTCTCCGTATGTATCAAGAGAAATCCTTCCCTGCCACCAGCCGGAAGAAACCGGTACGGCGACTGCGTTGTCCTGCGCCGCCACGTCCGTTACATCGTACGTATAATACAAAACCCTTTTTTCATAATCCGTCCATCCCGGCATCAGTTCGTCCGTTCCGATTTTCCGGCCATTCATATACAGATTAAAACAGCCGAGCGCGGTAAGGTGGATCTTGCAGCTTTGAATGCCCTCTTTTAATTTAAATCGCTTGTGAAATACCGGCAGCCCGGAGCCTTTCTCAATGTCGGTCTTCCGGATTTCTGCGTCAATCACGTTCTCCCAGGGATTCACCTTGCTTTTCTTTCCTCGCGCATTCGATTTAAAGCTGATCCACATTGCATTTTGAAACAAATTTTCCATACTAACACCCTCCTATCGTTTCCATTTCCTTTTTTAACAGATTCAGTGAATGTTCTGATATATATCTTTTTCTAAGACGCTTATCCCTGATGCGCCCAAAGCCATCTTCAGGGATGCCGCGCAGAAGTCCGAAATTAGCCCCCATCGGCTGAAAGTCTGTGCCGGAGTATTCCGAAACGTAGGAAGCAAGCGCCCCGATCTGCGTAGCGCAGGAAAAGACAATCGGTTCAAGCCCGCGCACCGTCCTGGCCGCATTGATGCCGGCGACAAGGCCTGAGGAGGTCGATTCCATATACCCTTCTACACCGGTAATCTGCCCTGCAAAGTAGACAGGAATTCCAGTTGTATTTTTATCGCTGTGCAGACAGTACGTCCGATCCAGCATTTCCGGGGACTGAATGTAAAGATTTTTATGCATTACCCCATATCTTGCATATTCCGCATGCGCAAGCCCTGGGATCATTCCAAATACTCTTTTTTGTTCGCCAAATTTCAGACGCGTCTGGAAACCAACCATGTTGTACAGCGTTCCTTCTCGATTGTCCTGCCGCAGCTGTACGACTGCATAATATTCTGCTTTCGTTTCGGGATGTCGAAGCCCGACGGGCTTCAGCGGTCCGAAGCGCAGGGTATCGATTCCCCGTTTCGCCATAGACTCAACCGGCATGCAGCCCTCGTACAGATCGATGCTGTCAAAATCCTTTACGTCCGCACAGTCTGCATGGATCAACGCGTCGTAAAAAGCAAAATATTCTTCACGCGACATCGGGCAGTTGATATAGTCCGCGTCGCCTTTCCCATATCTCGCCGCTCGGAACACGAATTCGCTTTCGATGCTTTCTGCCAGGATTACCGGCGCAGCGGCGTCAAAAAAATGTAGCCGTTTCAGGCCGAACATTTCCGCAATCTCATCCGCGAGATCCTTCGCGGTAAGCGGCCCCGTCGCTATGATTACGCATTCGCAGTCCCGATTTTCGGCAATCAGGTTCCGCACAGAATGGATTTCCTGGCGAATCACTTCAATGTCGGGATGCATTTCCATTTTCTTTGTAATTTCTTCCGAGAAGCGGCTCCGATCTACCGCCAGCGCGCCGCCGGCAGGAACCGTATTGTGATCTGCGCAGGAAATGACAAGGCCCTGCAGTACGCGCATCTCTTCTTTCAGAAGTCCGGATGCGTTTTCCAGGTTTGCCGCTTTAAAAGAATTGCTGCATACAAGCTCTGCCAGCCCTTCAGAAGTATGCGCTTCGGAAAAGCGGTGTGGCTTCATCTCGTACAGTTTTACTTTTGCGCCATATTTTGCAGCCTGCCATGCCGCTTCACAGCCGGCAAGACCGCCTCCGACAATATAAACAGCCATAAATGACGTCCTTTATTCTGACTTACTCTTTTTAAAAAAGGAAGTATAATCGCATTCCTTGTTGCTGCATTTCAAATATTTTCCCTTTTTCCCCTGAGCGATTTCCAAATATTGTCCGCACTTGGGGCACGGATCTTTTGTCGGTATATTCCAGGAAGAAAACTTGCAGTCGGGATAATTGCTGCACGCGACATACTTCTTTCCGGTTTTTGTTTTGCGGTAAATCAGGGCATTGCCGCACAGGGGGCAATCTGCTCCAACTTCTTCGATAATCGGCTTTGTGTTTTTACACTCCGGATATCCGGGACAAGCCAGGAACTTTCCGTATTTCCCCGTTTTGATGACCATCATTTTTCCGCATTTATCGCAGGGCACATCGCTGACAGGATCTTCCAGCTTCACATGCTCCAGCTCCTGCGTTGCCTTTTCGACTTCTTTTTCAAAGTCTCCATAGAATTCCCGTACAACATCTACCCAGACTTTGTTCCCCTGTTCTATTTTATCAAGGTTTTCCTCCATCTGCGCCGTAAACTCTACATTGACGATATCGGAGAAGCTCTTTTTCATGATCTCGTTCACGATTCTCCCCAGCTCCGTAGGATACAGCGCTTTTTTCTCTTTTCCCACATAGCCTCTGGCCTGAATTACGGAAACCGTAGGAGCGTACGTGCTCGGACGGCCGATCCCGTTTTCTTCCAGTGCCTTTACCAGCGTAGCTTCCGTATATCTCGGCGGAGGCTGCGTAAAGTGCTGCTCCGGTTTGATCGCCTCTACGATGACACGCTCGCGCTGCTCCAAATATGGCAGTTTGTCATCGGCGTCTTCTGCCTTTTCATCCATGGTTTCTTGATATAGCTTTGTATAGCCGGCAAATTTCACTGTCGTTCCCACCGCACGGAAGGTGTGTCCCGAGACGTCAAACTCCACCGTACAGACGCTGTAAATCGCATCCGCCATCTGGCTCGCAATAAAACGCTCATAAATCAGCTTATACAATTTGTATTGATCGCTCGTAAGCTTCTCTTTGATGTCGGCCGGTTTGTATTCGATATGAGCAGGACGGATCGCTTCATGCGCGTCCTGCGCAGCATTTTTGTTCTGATAGATTCTTCTGCGAGCAGGCAGATACGTTTCGCCGAACTCCCGCAGAATCTCCTCTTTCGCCGCAGCCGCCGCTTCGTCGGAAATCCGGGTGGAATCCGTTCTGATATATGTGACAAGGCCGGTTGGTCCTCCGGAGCCAACGCTGACACCCTCATAAAGAGACTGTACCACCGACATGGTTTTTGATGCGGTAAATCCAAGCTTCCGGGAGGCCTCCTGCTGCAAAGTGCTCGTAATGAAAGGCGGAGGAGGCGATTTTTTCTTTTCCGTTGTTTTCACGGAGGCAACAATAAAGTCCTTGCCGAGCACATCCTGATAGACCTGATCCGCTTCCTCCTTTGTTTTCAGCTGGTGCTTCTTTCCGTTTTCTCCGAAATATTTTGCAGTAAACCGATTTGATTTCAGCGCTTTGTTCGTATTGCTGTCCTTTAAAAGCTCCGCCGTAATGGTCCAGTATTCCTGAGGGACAAAATTTTCAATTTCATCCTCGCGGTCGCAGACCAGCCGCGTTGCCACGGACTGTACGCGCCCTGCACTCAGGCCTTTTTTCACTTTCTTCCACAGTACGGGACTGATGGAATATCCGACGAGCCGGTCCAGCACGCGTCTTGCCTGATATGCATCTACCAATTCCATATCAATCTTTCTCGGTTCCTTAAATGCCTCAGTAACCGCATTTTTCGTCACTTCGTTAAAGGTAACACGGCACACCGCGTTTTCGTCAATATCGAGTATTTTGGACAAATGCCAGGAAATTGCTTCGCCCTCCCGATCCGGGTCGGTTGCAAGAAAAACACAGTCCGCTTCTTTCGCGTCCTTTTTGAGCGCCTTAATCAGGTCTCCCTTCCCTCGGATATTCATATACTGCGGTTTAAAATCGTGTTCTATATCGATTGCGAGCTTGCTCACCGGTAAATCTCTCAGATGCCCTACGGAGGCTTCAACTTTGTATTTTTTGCCTAAAATTCTTCCGATCGTTTTTGCCTTTGCAGGAGATTCCACGATCACTAAATATCCGGACATAAATCACTCAGCCTTTCAAAATTCAAGTGCATAATATAATAATCACAAACCCTCGAAATGTAAAGTTATTATTTTATCAGCCTGTACGTTCCATCCCGGCCTTTCGTAACAATACCTTTTATTTCAAGCATTGTCAAGGCACTCAAAATACTTGCCGTGCTTCTGTCCGCATCTCGTACAATTTCATCAATATGATAGCTTCCCCGTTTCAGCGCCGCCGCAGCGGCCGCTTCCGCCTCTGTAAGTCCCCCGATCCATCCGCACTTTTCTGAAAGGGGCGCGGGCTGCTTCAGACCGTAATCTTCCAGGATATCAAGATAGGAAGTAACGCAGACGCCCTGATTTTTCAGCAGCTCATTGCAGCCTTCGGACTGTTCGGAACCAATATTTCCCGGTATTGCATAGACCGTTCTGTTTTGTTCATAAGCACGATCCACGGTAATCATAGCACCGCTTCTTTTGGAAGCCTCCGCTACGAGTGTGCCCAGGGTAAGTCCTGATATAATTCTATTTCTGGCCGGAAAGTGTGCTTTCAGCGGAGGCGTCCCGGGCGGATATTCGGAGAGAACGCACCCTTTTTCACAAATCTCCGCATAGAGCTTCTGATGCTCCCCGGGATAGACGACATCGGCGCCGCCTCCCAGAACGGCTATCGTATAGCCGGCTCCGGCCAAAGCCCCTTTATGCGCTTCCGCGTCGATCCCACGCGCCATTCCGCTGACAATTCCAATTCCCTGTTCCGCCAAATGCTTTGAAAACAGAAATGCATTCGTTCTTCCATACGGCGTACACCTTCTGGAGCCGACCACCGACAGCAGAAGCCGTTCTGCAACGCCGGCTGCATTCGGGAGCCTTCCCTTATAATACAATACAGTGGGGCGATTGGTCACCTGCCGGAGATAAAACGGATATTCCGGATCCTCCACCGCAGCGATCCGAATCTCCCGTTTGTCGCATTCGTTCAAAATCCGGCAAGCCTTCATACGAAGCGAGCTGTCACACAGCCTGCAAAATAATTTTTCTTTTTTTTGCAGGATTTCCGGTATTTGCTTCCGGTCGGCAGCCCTCCACGCCTCTTCCGGCGTTCCAAACGTCTCCAAAATCAGAGCGGTGACGAAATGATTGGGCCTGCCAAGGAGGGAAAGCCAGATCCAGAACAATCTCTTGTCCGTTTCCATCAGGCCGCCTCCGAGAAAAAAGAATCCAAAAATCTGTATTGAAGCGCCTCCGCGATATCCTCCTCCGCGATGCGCTCGTGAAGCGCAAGATCTGCTATGGTCCTTGCTACCTTTAAAATCTTTTCGTAACCGCGCATACTGATGCAGGCTGCATCCGAAGCTCTACGGAGCAGCGCCTCACAGGCGCGCCCGGGATTGCAATACCGGCGGATCATGGAAGCATTGAGTTTCCCGTTCACAAAAACGTTCTCATTTCGATATCTGTTTTTTTGGAGAGCTCTTGCTGCAATTACGCGTTCCCGGATCGCCTGCGAGCTTTCATTTGCGGTGAAGCCGCCATTCTGAAAGGGAATGCGTCTGAGCGGAACGTGAAGGTCGATCCGATCCAAAATCGGTCTGGAAATTCGGGAAAGGTACTGACGTGCCCGGAACGGCGTGCAGCTGCATTTTCCCTCTGCTTCCAGCAGCTTTCCGCAGCCGCAGGGATTTGTAGCCGCCACCAGCAAAAAGTCCGCCGGAAATTCTACGAATTCACCGCAGCGTGAAATAGAAATTTTACCGGTTTCCAGCGGCTGCCGAAGGCTTTGAATTACATTTCTGTCAAATTCCGCAAGCTCATCCAGAAACAGGACGCCTTTGTGCGCCAGACTGATTTCTCCCGGTACGGGACGGCTGCCGCCGCCAATCAATCCCGATTTTGTAATATCTGGATAAGCCGTTCGGAACGGAACCTCATTGGGAAGGAGGCTCTCCTTCCGAAGCATGCCGAGCGCGCTGTATACCGGCGCAGTCTCCAGAGCCTCTTCTCTGGTAAGGTTCGGCAGAATCCCGGGAAGTCTGCCGGCAATCATGCTTTTCCCGCAGCCCGGCGCGCCGATAAACAATACATTATGTCCGCCCGCGGCCGCAATCTCCGCAGCGCGTACAGCATGAGCCTGGCCCTTTACCTCTCGGTAATCTCCGCAGCCGCTCCGGGAAGGCGCCGGTTCTTCAGGAATCGGCCAGGCAGTCCGCTTTGAAGTCAGAATTTGAAGAACCTCCGGCAGGGACGCCGCGGGATAAATCCGGCAGGCATCCGTCAGCGCCGCTTCATCCGCATTTTCCAGAGGCACAATGCAGTTTGCAATGCCGCGCCGCGCGGCTTCCTGCATCATGGGTAAAACACCACGCACCGGCCGCAGAAATCCGTCCAGGGAAAGTTCTCCGACAAACGCAAAGGCGTCCGTGCGTACGCCGGCACAGCTGCCGCACAGCAAGATTCCCACCGCAATTGCAAGATCGTAGCACGCGCCTTCCTTCCGGATTCCGGCCGGTGCGAGATTGACCGTGACTCTTCCCAACGGAAACGGATACCCCGAATTCTCCAGCGCAGCCCGAATTCTTCCCGCAGCCTCCCGTACCGCCATATTTCCCATACCGATAATATCGAAATCCGGCAGACCTTTGGCAATATTGATTTCGGCATCCACAGAAAAGCCCGTAATTCCGGACAGCCCGAAGGTTCTGACATGTGTCACCATATTGTCTCTCCCCTTTCCGTTTTCTGTGTGACATGATATCAGATTCGGGCTGCCTGAGACAGATTTCCCGGGAAATAATCAATTTTTATTTTCGCTGATAATTTTCGAAAGCTCCGCCATAAAAGTATCCACATCCTTAAATTGTTTATATACAGAGGCGAAGCGGACATAAGCGACCTCGTCGAGCTCTTTGAGCCGCTTCATAATCATTTCTCCGATTTCCGCAGACTGAACCTCGCGTTTCATCGTATTCAGCAGCTGCTGCTCTACATCAGCCGCAAGATTTTCGGCCTGCTGCAGGGAAACGGGCCGTTTTCCGCAGGCCTTCATGACGCAGTTGATCACCTTGTCCCGGTCGTAGATCTGTCGGGAGCCGTCTTTCTTGATCACCATCAGCGGCGTGTCTTCGATTTTTTCATACGTCGTAAAGCGGGAATTACATTTTATGCATTCTCTTCTTCTTCTGATCGCGCTTCCTTCTTCCGTCGGCCGGGAATCGATTACCCGGTCTTCCATATGGCCGCAAAATGGGCATTTCATAAGTGTAACACTCCTTGAATCTTTATAAAAACTCGGCTGTTATCGCATATCCGCCGGCTTCTTTACTGATAATATACCGTTTTTTCCTTATTTTTTCAATCCCCTCCGCGATCCGCCCGGCTGCCTTCTGCAGAAAATCCGTTCCGCGCCCAAAGCGGTCGCATACCGTCAAATAATATTTTCCGCCCGGCTCGCAGGGGCAGCGAAGCAGTGCAAACACGTTTCCGTCCTCTTCAGAAAAAAACGCGGCATCGCCTTTTACCAGCGTTCTGGAGTCCTTTCGCAGGAGGGAAAGCCCGGCGAACCATTCGATCATTTCCCGGTCCTGCGCGTTCCAGGGATACGTACGGCGGTTATCCGGATCCCTTTCTCCCTCCAGACAGGTTTCATCCCCGTAGTATATCAGCGGGACGCCGGGAATCGTAAACTGTATCAGAGAGAACGCTTTTACAAGGTCACGCGCAAGACGGCGGTCATCCTTTGTAATGCGGAGCATGACCGTCATCAGGCGTTCCACGTCGTGCGAGCCCGTCATATTGATCTGCGCGTAATAATTATGAACCGGATAATTTTCCCGGATCGTCTCAAAAACCGAAGCCGCGTCCTTGGCGGAAAGCGAGCCCTCCAGAAAAGAAAGAAGCGTGCTGCGAAACACGTAATTCGTATGCGTATGCAGCTCTCTTGCGGTAAAATACGTTTTTCTTTCTCCGTAGCTGATTTTATTGGAGGCGTCTTCCCATACCTCTCCGATCAGGACAGAGTCCGGCCTTTCTGCCTCCGCGGCGGCACGGATTTTCCGGATCATCGAATCAGGCAGCTCATCCGCCACGTCAAGCCGCCAGCCCGAAATGCCCTTTCTGCTCCAGCAGCGCACGACGGAATCCGGGCCGTCCGCAATAAAATCCAAATAGCTTTTACTGCTTTTATTGACGGCGGGCAAATCCCCGACGCCCCACCAGCAATCGTACGTTCCATCGTCTCGAAATGTATACCAGTCTTTATACTCCGACTCCCGCGCTTTAAAATATTTGCTGTTTTTCCCGGTATGATTGAAAACGCCGTCGAGCACAATGCGAATCCCCCGGCTTTTTGCTTCCCACAGCAGAAGATCAAAGGCCTCTTCCCCGCCCAGAAGTCCATCGACTTTTTTGTAATCCGCCGTATCGTACCGGTGATTGCTTTCCGCCTCGAAAATCGGATTCAGATAAATTGCCGTACAGCCAAGCGCTTCGACATACGGAAGCTTCTCCGCAATTCCCTTTAAATTTCCTCCGTAAAATTCCCATCGCTCGATGGTGCCGTCGTCTTTTCTGAGATAGATCGGCAAATCATCCCAGCAGCCGTACAGAAAAGAATTTTTCTTATTTTGTACATTCGGATCCTCCGCTTTATAATACCGATCGGGAAAAATCTGGTAGATTACCGTCTCCAGAAACCATTCCGGTACGGAAAGATCCTTTTCGTAAACTGTAATCTGATGCTCTTCTCCGGCTTCCTCTCCACAGAGGGAAAATGAATAGAAATATACTCCGTATCTCTGAAGCCGCGTTCCCTCGAGATGATATTCCGCGAGCATACCGTCCTCCGTCCGGGTGACAGAAGCAGGCTCCAGAGAAAAATGCTCCCGCTCCGTTCCGGCCTCGTACCGGACGGACAGCACGGGAGCTGCCGAAGCTTCCGCAAAGACGCAGCGAAGCGTCACGGACGTACCGCAGGGAACGGCGCCGAACGGATCTCTGTAAAACAATTCTTTTGAGCAGTGCAGGATCTTCATCACTTAAACGTTCCAGATTTCATCGGCATATTTTCGGATCGTATTGTCGCTTGAGAATACGCCGGAGGCCGCCGTATTGATTACGGACATCTTATTCCAGGCGTTTCGATCCGCATACAGCGTATTGATCCTCTCCTGGGCGCGTACGTAAGCATCAAAGTCCTTCAGTGTAAAATACGGATCGTTTTCTTCCGTGAGATGTTTGACGATCAGATCAAATTCATGCTGCGGCGCCAGTCCGAAATATCCCTCCTGCAGCTGCCGCAGAAGCCTCTGCAGGCGCGGATCCGAGCGAATCACCTCTGCTGCGCTGTAGTTCCCGTTTTTCTGATATGCAATCACTTCGTCGGAACGGAGTCCGAACAAAACAATATTTTCGTCTCCGACCTCCCTGTGGATCTCCACGTTCGCGCCGTCCAGCGTCGCCACGGTCACGGCGCCGTTCATCATAAATTTCATATTTCCCGTCCCGGAGGCCTCTTTCGATGCCGTAGAGATCTGCTCGCTGACCTCGCCTGCAGGGATCATACGCTGCGCCAGGCTCACGCCATAGTTCGGCATGAAAACAACCTTCAGCTTTTGGCTCACGGAAGAATCGCGGTTAATTCTGTCCGCTACGGTACAGATCAGCTTAATCGTGTTCTTCGCCAGAAGATAGCCCGGGAAAGCCTTTGCGCCAAATATAAATGTCCGGGGGATCATGTCCAGAGCCGGATTGTCACAGAGCCGGTTGTATAAATCCATGATATGCAGGATATTCAGCAGCTGCCGTTTATACATGTGGAGCCGCTTGACCTGAATATCGAAAACAGAGGAAGGATCCGCAGCAATGTCATATTTCTCTTTGATGAACGCGGCAAGCTGTTCTTTTTTTGTGCGTTTGACCGCCGCCGCCCGTTCCAGGAACGCGCTGTCCTCCGCCCAGCGCCGGAGCGTTCCCAGCTCCGACGGATGCAGCTGCCAGTCCGTACCGATCGTTTCGTTAATCAGATCGGAGAGCTCCGGATTTGCTTCCAGAAGCCAGCGCCGGTGGCTGATTCCGTTCGTTTTGTTGTTGAATTTTCCGGGGTAAAATTCATGGAAATTCTTCAGCTCCTGGTTCTTTAAGATCTCGGTATGCAGCTCTGCCACGCCGTTCACGCTGTGGCTTCCCACAATGGAAAGGTAAGCCATTTTCACGACGCCGTCCTGGATCACGGACATGGCGTTCAATCTGTTCCAATCGCCGTTGTACCGCCTGGAAATCTCCGCTGTAAAACGGCGGTTAATTTCCTCTACAATCATATAAATCCGCGGGAGCAGCTTCCGGAACATCCGTACGTCCCATTTTTCCAGAGCCTCCGCCAGAATTGTATGATTGGTGTAAGCGGCCGTCTGAACCGTAACGTTCCATGCGGTATCCCAGCTCAGTCCTTCTTCGTCCATCAGGATTCGCATCAGTTCCGGAATGGCCAGGGCGGGATGCGTATCGTTGATATGAATCGCGGCATAACGATGCAGCTCGGAGGGGGAAACCCCGTTCTGTTTCATGCGGCGGAGAATGCTCTGTACGCCGGCGCTTGTAAAAAAGTATTCCTGCTTCAGCCGGAGCAGCTTGCCCCGTTCTGTAGAATCGTCGGGATACAGCACATTTGTAATCGCGTTCACAGCGGTCTGGCTTTCTGTCGCTTTTTCGTAATCGCCCTTGCTGAACATGGCAAAGTCAAAGCCCGGGCCATCCGTTTCCGCGCTCCAGAGGCGCAGCGTATTGACCGTTCCGTTGCGGAAGCCGGGAACCGGCATATCGTATGGCACTGCCAGAATCGGCTCATAGTCCTGATATTCCACGCTCAGCCTCCCGTCCGGGCCTCCTCCCCAGTTCATTCGAACCGTTCCGCCGAAGCGTACCATGCAAGCCTCATCGTCTCGCCGTGTTTCCCACACATTTTTGATCTTGAGCCAGTTATCCGGGCTTTCAATCTGGTATCCATTTCTGATCTGCTGCTCGAACAGACCGTACCGGTAGCGGATTCCGATCCCGGTGCCGGCAATCCCCAGGGATGCCATGGAATCAAGGAAGCAGGCCGCAAGCCTGCCAAGGCCGCCGTTGCCCAGACCCGCGTCCGGTTCAATTTCCTCGAGCCTGGAAAGCTCCGTTCCGAATTCTCTAAGTCCTTCTTCAACAACCGATTTAATTCCCAGATTGATCAAAGCCGCGTCCATCAGTCTTCCGATGAGAAATTCCATGGAAAAATAAAAAACCTGCTTTCGTTTTTCCGTCTCGTATTTCACGTCGGTGTCGTGCCAGGCGCCGGCCATATAATCCATCAGCAGCGAGCCCAGGGCAAGATATTTCAAGGTATCCCCTGCATCCTCCACAGCTTCGCGGTACAGAGAAATCATTTTTCTTTTAAAGTCTTTTATAAATTTTTCTTTATCCAGATTCATTGATTCTGTCAGTCCTCCGAAAGTTCGCGGTATAATTTCAGATATTTAGCGGATTGCGTGCTCCAGTCATATTTCGCGTTCATGGCGTTCTTTACAAGCTTTTGCCAGGCCTCACGGTTCTTATGCTGCGCCACGGCATATTCGATTACATGAAGCATGTCGTGCGCATTATAATTCGTAAACGAGAAGCCGTTTCCTTCTCCCGTAAATTCATTGTACGCTGTAACGGTATCGCGGAGTCCTCCCGTTTCACGCACGATCGGCAGCGTACCGTATGCCATTGCGATCATCTGGCTGAGCCCGCACGGCTCGAACAGCGAGGGCATCAGGAACAGGTCAGAGCCCGCATAGATCTTCGAAGCAAGCACATGGTCGAAGCGGATCAACGCGGAAACCTTCCCCGGATAGGAATATGCGTAGTATTCAAAAAAGTCCTGATAATCCTGATCGCCCGTGCCGAGCAGCACAAACTGTATATCCATTTTTAAAATTTCCTCCATCACCCTTGTCACAAGGTCAATCCCCTTCTGCCGTACGAGACGCGTGATCATAGATAGGATGGGAACGTCCGGATTTTCCGGAAGACCTGCCGTTTTCTGCAGATCCGTTTTGTTCGCCGCCTTTCTCTGCAGCGAGCGGGAGGTGTAATTCGAAACGATATTCGGATCCGTTTTCGGATTGTTCTGTCCGTAATCGATTCCGTTGGTAATTCCGACAAGCTTATAGGAATTCTGGCGCAGCAGTCCATCCAGGCCTTCCCCGTAATAAGGCGTCTGAATTTCTTTCGCATACGTCTCGCTCACAGTCGTGACGCGGTCGGAAAAAACGATGCCGCCCTTCATAAAAGAGATTCCATCGTGATATTTCAGCTTATCCTCGCAGTTATACTGCGGCCCCAGCCCAAGAAGCTCTTCCAGGACGGAGGGAGAAAACACGCCCTGATATTTCAGATTGTGGATTGTATATACGGAGCGTGTGCGGGAGAATTCAGGTCTTCCAAAATAAACGTCTTTCAGAAATACTGGAATCATGGCAGTCTGCCAGTCGTTGCAGTGGATGATATCCGGAGAGAACGCGTCCATATACCGGACCGCTTCCATGACGGCCCGGCAGAAAAACGAAAAACGCTCGCCATCATCAAAATACCCGTAGCAGCCCGGCCTTTTAAAATAATATTCGTTATCAATGAAATAAACCGGGATGCCGTCGTAATTCAGGTATTCAAGCCCGCAGTACTGATTTCTCCAGCCGACGCTCACTCCAAAGGATGCGATAAGACTCGTTTTAGACGTATAATTCAAGGAAATATCGCCATATTTAGGCAATATGATCCGAACGTCCTCTCCCTTCTCGCGCAGCGCTTTCGGAAGCGCGAAAGAAACGTCCGCCAGCCCGCCTGTTTTGATAAAAGGCTGTACCTCGGCCGATACAAACAAAATTTTCATGCTGCGTTCCTCCTTATGCCTTTTGGGCGTTTATTTGAACAGATTCTTCTTTTCTATCACAAGCGGGAAGGTTTCGTTTCCCTTGAGCTCGGTGCCGCTGTCGATGTCTACGTTTTTATCCACAATGACGTGGGAAAGGCGCGCTCCTCTGTGAATTCTGATGTTCTGCAGAATGATGCAGTTGCGAATCGATACGCCATCCTCGATTTCGACATATCTTCCAATTACAGAATTTTCCACGCTGCCCCGGATCACGCAGCCGTCGGCGATCAGAGAATTCGTCACGGTACAGCCCTTGACGTAAAGCGTAGGCGGCTCATCCTTGATTTTGGTATAAATCGGCCGATCGGAGCGGAACAGCGCGCTGCTTACCTCAGGATCAAGCATATTCATATTACTCTTATAATATGAAGAAATCGTATTGATACAAAAAACATATCCCTGATAGCGATACGCATTGATTTCCAGATTGTACAGCTCGTTAAAAATGATATTGTAAAAGCTGCCGGAATTGATGTTATGCGCGCTTTTATAAATCAAATCTACCAGCTGTTCTTTTTTCATAATGAAAATTTCCATGCAGATATTTGCTTTCTTGCCAAAGCCGATGTTCTTGCCGACGCCCTTCAGCCTGCCGCTCCGTTTGTCGACATCCAATGTATAGCAGTTGAGAAATTCCGTATCTGCATGGTCCGTTTCCGTATACACGACCGTCATGTCTGCGCCGGACGCCTCGTGCGCTTCCACCACCTCCGTTAGATCCATGTTGCATACCATATAGGAAGACGTCAGAATCACGTTTTCACTGCTGCTCCGGTAAATATATTCCATATTGTTTTTGAGAAGCTTGGAATCATGGTTTACAAAATCGCAGAGCCCGTGATTGAAAAGAAACAGCCCGTCAATCTTTCTGTTCAGATCCCATGCCTTTCCTGTTCCGACGTGATCCGTAAGAGACCTGGAATTTGTGCTGGAAAAGATTCCGACGTTTTTGATCCCGCTGTTTACGATATTCGAAAGCATGAAATCAATGACGCGGTATCTGCTCCCGATTGGGATCGATGCGATCGGCCGGTTTGTCGTGAGGCTTCTGATATCGTTTTCGTTTTCGTCCAGATTGATAATCGCCATATAATCCTTTATCATTTTAAAACCTCCTTACCCCATTCTGGCCTGGGACGGAATCGTTTTTCCAGCGTCAATCACTGCGATTTCTCTGCCGTTTCCAATCGCGTTATGCGATTCCACCCGCACATTCTCCAGCAGGATGCTCTTGCTGATGATCACATTATCGTCCACAACGGAATTTTCCATAATAATCGAGTTTTCTATCCGCGTATTTTTCCCGATCTGCACGCCGGGAAAAACGATGGAATTGACGAGCTGACCGAGAATGACGCAGCCCTCCGTCACAATTGAGTTTTCCAGCCGCGCTCCCGGGCCGATATACTGCGACGGCCGCGCCGCCGTATCGGTATAAATTTTCCAGTCGTTAGAAAACAGCTTCACTTCGTTGTCCGGGCTCAGCAAATCCATATGAGCCTCCCAATAGCTCTGGACTGTGCCCACGTCCTTCCAGTAGCCGCTGAAGCGGTAAGCGACGAGCGTCTCCCCCTTTTCAAGCATCGTGGGAATCACGTTCTTTCCAAAGTCATTTTCCGACGCAGGATCCTCCGCATCGGCGATCAGGTATTTTCTGAGCTTTTCATATGTAAAAATATAAATTCCCATCGAAGCAAGCGTGCTTTTCGGCTCTTTCGGCTTTTCTTCAAACGCCGTGATCACGCCGTCCTCGTCCGTATGCATGATGCCGAAGCGAGATGCCTCGGCAAGCGGCACCTCGATCACGGCGATCGTTGCGTCCGCCGCCGCGTCAATATGGCGCGCAAGCATTTTGCGGTAATCCATTTTGTAAATATGGTCTCCCGACAGAATCAGCACATATTCGGGGTTATAATCATCAAGAAAATTCAGATTCTGATAGATGGCGTTCGCTGTTCCCTTGTACCAGTCGCCTCCCGCTTCACTCATATACGGAGGCAGCATTGCCGCGCCGCCGTGTACGCGGTCCAGATCCCACGGCGTTCCGATTCCGATATGCGCATTCAACCGCTGCGGTTTGTACTGCGTCAGGATTCCCACCGTGTCGATGCCGGAATTTGAGCAGTTGCTGAGCGCAAAGTCAATGATCCTGTATTTTCCGCCGAACGGCACTGCGGGCTTTGCCATATGCTTTGTAAGAAGCCCAAGCCGGCTTCCCTGTCCTCCCGCGAGTATCATTGCAACCATGTTCTTCTTGGCCATACGCGTTACACTCCTCTGTCTTATTCTCTATTCTTCCGCCGGAATACGGGCCGGTATATCATTGCGCCGTATCCCGGAAGCTTGATCCTGATATGGAACGGGAGGCCATTCCACGGCTCCGGCTCCGGTTTCAGCATGATTTCAGCCGGCTCCGCTTGGGAGTCCGGCGGGAAGGGGAACGCAAGCACATAATCTGCAAAGCGCGGAACGCCGAGCTTGAATTCCTCATACGCAGCCGGCGTAAAATTGCAGATTACGACAAGAAAATCCTCCTCGTCGTCCGCATAGCGGAGATACGAAAACACGCTCTGCGACGAGTTGTTTGCGTCGATCCAGCGAAAGCCCTCGCGGCGGTCGTCCTTCTCCCACAGCGCCTTATGTTCCGCATAGAATGCGTTCAAATCACGGACATAGCGCCGCAGACGTTCATGCTTCGGATATAACAGCAGCTTCCATTCCAGCTCTTCATAATAGCGCCATTCTACAAACTGTCCAAATTCGTTCCCCATAAACTGCAGCTTTTTGCCGGGATGCGTCATCATGAATAAATAATAGCACGCAAGCGCCTCGAATTTTGCGTCATAGTCCCCGAACATTTTTTCGATCATGGAACGTTTCCCGTGGACGACCTCATCGTGGGAAAGCGGAAGAATATAATTCTCCGAAAATGCGTATAAGATGGAAAACGTCATTTGATTATGATGCCACTGTCTGTATATGGGATCCATCCTCATGTATTCCAGCGTATCGTTCATCCAGCCCATGTTCCATTTAAAGTTAAAGCCGAGTCCTCCCAGATACGTCGGCTTCGTTACCAGCGGCCAGGCGCTTGAATCCTCCGCAATCATCAGAGGATTGGGGATTTCTTCGAAAACAGCGCGGTTAAGGGCCCGCAAAAATTCAATTCCCTCAATGCATTCATTTCCGCCGTATCTGTTTTTCAATGCGGGAGAGGGCTTTTTTGCATAATCCAGGTACAGCATATTTGCAACGGCGTCCACGCGCAGCCCGTCGACGTGAAATTCGCGAAAGAAGTACAAGGCATTCGAAATCAGAAAGCTCCGGACCTCTCCCTTTCCGAGATCGAAATTCGCGGTTCCCCACTGAAGATTCTCCCGCCGTTCTTCCAGCTCCGATTCGTACGCCCAATCCCCGTCAAAGTTGTAAAGTCCGGATTCATCCTTGCAGAAATGACCGGGCACCCAGTCCAGAATGACGCCGATTCCCGCCTGATGAAGACGATCCACGAAATACCGGAAATCGTCCGGCGAGCCATATCGGCTTGTAATCGAATAAAAGCAAAGCGTCTGATAGCCCCAGGAGGCATCCAGAGGATGCTCCGAAACGGGCATGATTTCCACATGCGTATAATGCATCTCGCGTAAATAGACAGCAAGCTGCTCTGCAAGCTCCCGATAATTTAAAAACGGCTCTTCCGCCTTTCTTTTGTCGACTTCCTGCCACTGCGTTTCATAATCAATTCCTGAAATCGCTCCGCGCTTCCAGGAGCCGAGATGCACCTCATAAATATTCAGCGGGCCGTGAATCCAATCCTTCCCCGCCCGCTGCTTCATCCATTCTTTATCTCCCCACGCATATTTCCCCGACTCATAGATGACGGAAGCCGTTCCCGGCCTGCATTCGCTCAGAAGCGCATACGGATCGGATTTATATACCGTTCTGCCGTTTTTTTGTTCGACGGCATATTTGTATTTCTGTCCCACAGCCGCATCCGGAGTAAAAAACGACCAGACGCCGTTCTTTCCGCGCTTCATGGCTCCTGATTCTGTATCGTTCTTTCCCCAGTCGTTAAACTCTCCAATCACGCGCACGCCGGCGGCTCCCGGCGCCCACAGCGTAAAACGGATACCGGACGTTCTGACTCCGCCGACCGTCCGGACGCAGCTGCGGCTTCCAAAAAACTGATAGCTGTCCGTACAGTTTCCCGTTTGAAAATCTCGGAAGCGTTTTTTGGAAAGGAACTCAGCCATACGTTTTTCTCCTTTAAATAAAACCTTTTATTAAAAAATTGTAACTTATCATTTTGGGTTTGTCAAGAGTACGGATAACATGATATAATGAATAAAAATAAAAGAAAGCGGCGATAAATTTGGAACAAAAATATTTTTTCAGCCTGATGTGGCCCGATTACTCCGAGGGACGCAGAATCGAAGCGGAAATCCGAAGCGGGGAAATGTCCCTCTTCAATCAGGATCTTCTGGAGCGCGATATCAACGCGGAAATGCTCCTGGAGGGCATGGAAATCCGCAATGATAACAAGAGCTATATCAAAATGCGCATGATGGATATGGTGCTGGATGAGAAAATCATCAAATACCGTCAGGATATTCTGAAGGATTTTATGAAGCATCCTGAGATCGAGCGTGCCTTCGACCAGACGCTCCTCCCGCTGATTCTGCGGCTGCGCGAAATGAAAAAAGCAAATATTGCGCACGACGATAATCTCAGAAAAATCGCATGGCGGATCGAAATGCTGAAAATGTATATGCAGTGCGTAGATATTCTTCATGATCTGATCTGCGCGCCCGGCAGCACGTTCGGTTCCCAAGGCATGAACGAATTTAAGAAAATGCTGGATGAGCTTTACGGGGGCGACAGCTATAAGGAGCTCAAGCGGCTTCTGCCGGACCTGTATGATAAGCTGCAGACGATGAAGGGCGTCACGATCGGAATCAATCTTGACAATGAGCTCCGTCCCGTTGAAGCCGTTCTGCTTTCGATTGAAGAAAAGCCGTTCCGGCAGAGGGGGCTTGTCACTTCCCTCCTCGGAATGCGGAAAAACGACGAAAACTACTTCGGGATCGGCTCTTTCTATTCCATTCTGAGAGAAAACAAAGCAAATTCGCTGGATATCGGCATCATGCGCGATCTGGAAGCCGTGATGGGCGACACCTTCAAGCATCTTGGAGAAACGCTGACGCGCTTTGAATGGATAGAGACAGCATTTCTTTTTGAGCTGCTGCCCGAGGTTTATTATTACATTGGCGGCTGCCGTCTTGCATCCAAGCTGCAGAAATCCGGCCTTCCGATTTGCTTCCCGGAGCCAGCTCCGAAGGACGAGCGTATTTTCCAGGTGAAGGATATGTATGACGCCAGCTTCGCGCTGCGCATCATGAGCGATATCGGTCTGAAGGATCTGGAAAACGTCGTGGTGTGCAACGACGCGGAAATGTCCGACCGCGCGGGGAGGATTTTCATTCTGACGGGCGCAAATCAGGGCGGAAAGACGACGTTCACCAGAGGAATCGGAATCTGCCAGCTTTTGTTCCAGGCCGGCTTCCCCATACCCGGCACGTCCGGCAGAATCAGTCCTGTTGATAATATTTACACACATTTTCCGGAGCTTGAGAAAAATTCAATCAGCGAGGGCCGGCTGGGCGAAGAATGCATCCGGCTGGAGACGATTCTGCCCCGCCTCACAAAATACAGCATGATTCTGATGAATGAGTCGCTCTCGAGCACCAGCCATCAGGAATGCCTCTTTATCGCGGAAGAAATCATGAAATATCTGCGGCGCGTCGGAGCCCGCTGCGTCTTTGCGACACATATTCACGAGCTTGCCGAAAACATTCCGGAGCTCAATAAGGAGCCGGCGCTCAGCGATCTGGTCAGCATGGTCGCAGGCGTAGACGAAGGAACCGATATGGAAGTTCTTACGGAGGAAGGCAGGAAAAAATATCAGGGCTCGAAACGTACTTACAAGATTCTTCCCCTGCCGCCGCAGGGAAAAAGCTTCGCTTTGGATATTGCGAAAACATACGGCATCAGCTTCGAGCAGCTCTGCAGAACGCACGATGAAAAATATTCGGCGCCCGGCGTCGATCCCTCGCGCGGAGCGTAAGAGGGCGAGGACGCTATGGAGGATTTTCTCAAGAAGGCAGGCGACGTTCTGATCAGCAGCGGTCTGAAGCTGATGCTGGCCTGTCTTATATTGATTATTGGCTTTAAGCTTGTAAAATTTCTGCTTGCGCGGATCTCAAAACGGCGCGGATTTCAGAGGATCGATCCGAGCGCGCAGACGTTCATTAAAAGCTTTCTCAATATCGGCGCAAAAATTCTGATCGTCATAACGGCCGCGGCGATCATGGGAGTTCCAATGACCTCCATCGCCGCGGCGATCGCCTCCGCCGGTCTGGCAATCGGACTCGCACTGCAGGGCGGTCTGTCGAATCTCGCCGGCGGCGTGCTGCTGCTTATTTTCAAACCGTTTGCCATCGGGGATTACATCAAAACCGAAAACGGTCTGGAAGGGACTGTCGTCAAAATTGACATTTTCTACACGACGCTGAAAATGGCCGACAATACAAAGATCGTCATCCCCAACGGTACGCTTTCCAACGAAGCCATCTCCGACGTTTCTCATTACGGCACAAGACGTGTGGAGCTGAAATTCAGCGCCGGATACCAGAACGATGTGGATCAGGTGCTTTCCATTCTCAAAGCGACGGCCGCCCGGCACAGTCTTGTGGTCAGCGAGCCCGCCCCTCCGTTTGCCGCGCTTGCCTCGCACGGCGACAGCGCGCTGAATTACGTGCTGCGCGTCTGGTGCCGGCAGGAGGATTACTGGACGGTCTATTACGATCTCTGCGCCGAAATCAAAAGGGAATTTGACCGAAACGGCATTGAGATTCCCTTCCCGCAGCTCGACGTACACGTCAAGGATTCCGGCGGCAAATGAGCGCGCTGCCGATTGATAAGAGCCCCATTCGCTTCCATACGAACGGGGCTCCTTTTTTCAATGCTCTTTTTCCGTAAAGGGATCAGACCTCTACCGTCCAGCCCATCTCATCCGGCAGCGCCCCGGACTGGATCCCTGTAATGGAGTCATACAGCTTCTGAGAAATTTTTCCGATCTCGCCATTGTTGATTTTCATGATGTGACCTTCCCAGTTCAGCTCTCCGACGGGAGAAATGACGGCCGCCGTACCGGTGCCGAAGACTTCATCCAGCTTCCCCTTCTGATACGCCTCGTAAACCTCCGCGATTGCCAGCTTGCGCTCCGTTACCCGATAGCCCCAGCTCTTTAAAAGCTGAATGGAAGAATCTCTCGTAACGCCCGCGAGAATGCTGCCATTGAGAGCCGGCGTTATCACTTCTCCGTCAATGACAAAGAAAACGTTCATCGTGCCGACTTCTTCAATATATTTGCGTTCGATGCCGTCCAGCCAGAGCACCTGCGTATAGCTCAGCTCATACGCCTTCTCCTGTGCCCGGATGCTCGCCGCATAGTTGCCGGGCGTTTTGGCGAAGCCGATTCCGCCGCGCACCGCGCGCACATAATCGTCCTCGACATAAATTTTCACCGGATTCAGCCCCTCCGGATAATACGCGCCGACCGGCGAAAGAATAATAATGAACATGTACGTTTCCGCGGGCTTTACGCCGAGATACGGATCAACGGCAATAATAAACGGACGGATATACAGAGACGTTCCCGGCGCTTCCGGAATCCAGTCCCGGTCGACATCCACGAGCTTCTTCAGCGCTTCCAGCGCAAATGCCTCGTCCAGCGGCGGAATGCACAATCTTTCGTTTGAAATGTTGGCCCGTTCGATATTCTTCTGCGGGCGGAACAGAAGCACTCTTCCGTCTTTCGTTTTGTAGGCCTTCAGGCCTTCGAAAATTCCCTGCCCATAATGGAAAATCATCGCCGACGGATCCAGAGTAAGCGGCGCGTACGGTACGATTCTCGCATCGTGCCAGCCCCTGCCCTTCGTATAGTCCATGATAAACATGTGGTCCGTAAAAATTTTGCCAAATCCCAGCTTGCTTTCGTCCGCAGGCTTCTGCTTCGGCGCCGTCGTTCTGGTAATTTTGATTTCCATAGCCAAATTCCTCCCATACTGCAAAATAATGATCCTTTTTATTATAGCATCGCCAGCCGATTATTCAAGCCGAAAATACGGTAAATTACACGACGCTTCTGCGTTTATTTCCGCGTTTTCAGGACGTTCAGCAGAATATATGCGGCAATCAGCGCAGCGACCGTGCCGCCGAGGATCAGATACATGACCGGAATACCGACATGGCTGCCGAAAAAGTACAGGTTGCAGTCCAGCGCGTCCTTCATCGGCGCAATCGCCTCTTCCGGAACGCCCCGCCTCTGCATTTCGGCAAAGACGCCCCGCATCGTATGATTTCTGACCAGCGAGGTACCGTATGTGCCCGGCAAAAACAGGACGGCCTTCTGCAGTCCGCTGCCAAAGGAGGAAATCGGCATGTAGGCGCCGCAGATAAATCCGTAGCCCGCGCTGACGATGCTTCCTACCGCAGAAATCTGTCCCTGCGTAGACAGAAAAAAATTGATAATAGAAGACAGCGCCGTTCCGAACAGCACCAGCAGCGCAATATCTAAAAACAGCAGCAGCACGTCGGCCGCAGACAGATACCAGCCGACCGCCGCAAGATACGCAAGGCAGATTCCCGCCGCGGCAAAGCAGATGAGAAACGTCGAAAGCAGCGCCGCAATATAATAGCTTATGGAAAGCGCGGAGGATTTTACGGGAGAAATTTGCAGATCCTTGATGCAGCCGTTCGTCTTATCCTGAACCATAAGAAAATTGGAGCAGAACGCCACCGTTACACAGGACACGGCAAGGATTGAGGAAATAAGCTGACTGCCTACCAGACTCTCAATCAGATTTTCGGAAATCGGGAGTCCTTCGGGCAGGCTGGCGGTAAAGCTGTCGCGGTAAACGTTGCCAAGGAAGGTTCCGTAGAGAACGAGCAGGATCGCCGGCGTAATCAGGGCGGTAAAAAACATTCCCTTATCCTTGAAAAAGAGCTTGGTATTTCTTTTAATCAGGAAAATTACAGTTTTCATCCGGCCGTGCCCCCCTCCAGTTTCTTCCCTGTAACAGCCAGAAACACATCATCCATTTTCCCCTTGGTGATCTCATAATCCGTGAATACTTCGGGATGCTTTATAATTAGCTCCGTAGCCTTAGCGGGATTGGGCACCGATAAACGGAATGCCGTACGGAACGGTTCATATTCCACACCGAGTGATTTTACGGTGTCCTCATCGATTCCGTAAAGCGTAATAAAATCGCCGGTGTACGTATTTTTCAGTTCCAGAGGCGTTCCCTCCGCGGCGATTCTGCCGCTTTCCAGAATTACTACATAGTCGGCCTCAGCCGCTTCCTCCATATAATGCGTGGTAAGGAAAACCGACAAGTTTTCGTTTTGGCGAAGTCTGGAAATCACATTCCAGAGCATTTTTCTCGTTTGAGGATCAAGTCCTGTCGTCGGCTCGTCAAGAATCAGAATTTTCGGCCGATTCAGCAGCGCCCTTGCGACGTCGATTCTTCTGCGCTGGCCGCCGGAAAGCTTCCCGACAGGCCGTTTCAGAAGCTCTTCGAACGCAAGCATTTCTGAAAGCTCTGTCAGCCTTTTTTTGAAGGCTGCGCCCGTCAGTCCGTAAAGAGCGGCGCGGCTTTGCAGATTGTCATACAC
Source organism: uncultured Clostridium sp. (assembly GCA_900543695.1). Lineage (GTDB taxonomy): Bacteria > Bacillota > Clostridia > UBA1212 > UBA1255 > Egerieisoma. The sequence continues at coordinate 91,726 of UQSG01000001.1, forward strand.
GCTCAGCGGCGCGTCCAGCACGGAATTCTGGAACACTACGCCAAGGATGCGCTTGATCTGCGCAGGACTTCGGTCAAGATCGGCGGAATCAATCACCACAGTGCCGCCGTCTTTAGACAGCTGGCCGCACATAATGTTGATCGTGGTGGATTTGCCTGCGCCGTTCGTGCCGAGGAAGGCAAACAGCTCGCCCTCCCGGACGCAGAAGCTCAGATCCTGCACCGCTTTGACAGCGCCGAAGCTTTTACGCAGATGACGGATCTCGATGATGTTTTTCATTTTCGCCCTCCCTGTGATGTTATCTCTTAATTTATAGCATAGAAAGCTGCCCTTTACAATGCTTTTGCACGTTCGTTTACAAGCAGGCGCCGTTCCGTCTGCAATGCTTCAGCAGCTTTTGAAAAAGAAGAAGCAAAGCAGACACAGGAAGCTTTAGTGTTCATACTGCCGGCAGGCTCCCTGAGACCAGGACGTTTAAATCTCGTCCTTTGCCTAAAGAACGGGCAGCTCCGCCTTTACAACTCGCAAAGACAGGGCTGCCGCAGAAATCTTTCCAAAAATATTTTTGAGTTCTATGGATTACCGTTCCATAACAATATTCCCTTCCCGATCCACAATCACCTTCTGCTCATTCTCATCTAACGCCAACGCATAACCGTCAGAGTAGTAGGCGCTTACGTCATGAATTCCCTTTTCGCTGGGTATATACAGGATTTCCAGCTGCTCGCTGACCGCCAACGCTGCGTATGCGTCACTTCCGCCGATCGCGGTGATATTTCCCTCTTCATCCTTGACAACCGGTACCAGCCCCACATAAATCCCATATTTCACATCCCGTTCACCATCCATATGAGAATCCTCAAACGCGTCCGTCGGGAAAAGATATTCTCCTTTTGCATTGACAAAGTTGAAATAGGTTCCGCCCCGGCTAGATACATGCCGGGACACCTCTACCCAGTCGGAGTTCAGAAAATTGCTGGTAATACTGGTATAGTGTGTTTCAGTCAGGTCGAATATCACACGGCCGTTTTTATCGATCAGCTGTTCGTCTGCCACGGCGATGCCATTCTCTGCAAAGGGCCCGCCCCGTGTCCGCAGCCCGCGTATGACCACGTTGCCGTTTAAATCCATATATCCATATTCCGAATAGCCTTGTTTAATTTTTGGAAAATCCACGCCGATCAGGCCGTTGGATTCCCGGATCATATAGTAATCCTCCTGTGGCTCCACAACATATTCGAAGTTACTATCAATGACCGCTTTGTTGTCTACAACTGCATAGCCGTCTTTGGAAAATCCAGACAGAACCTCCTCCTCTCGCTTTACAAATTGGATTTCTCCATTTTCCAGATAAAAATACCCGTGTCCCAGTTCGGTGCCATCCGCCTGGCATACTTTGCCGACTGCAATGCCGTTTGGCGCAAAGACCAGATCGTCCGTATACCTTTTGAAAATGTAATCGGAAACAAAAGCGCCGTCTCGGTCGATCAGACGATACTGATCCTTATTGCTTCCGGTGCGGACAAACGCCGTTTTGTTTACCTGAAAATCGTTGGCCATTACAAACTGCGGCTCAATCACCCATTGTCCCGCCTCGTTTTTATAACCGTATTTCCCGGTAGTTTTGTCTTTCACCGGAGTCATCCCGAATTTAAACAGCGCCTCCGGATCATACGTTTCCGTATAGGTCCCATTGCCTTCCTCTTCCGATTCCGACGGGGCTGCGCCGTTGGAAAGCGTATTTTCGGGTGTCTTAGGAGGAGTCTCCTCCTGGCTCTCCCCGCAAGCGGAAGTAAACAGCAGCACGGCGGCTATGGCCGCCATAAGCACCTTCCCTGTTTTCTGCTTCATATTCATCCCTGCTCCTTTTTTATGATATTTTTTGTATAATCGTTTTATATGCTGTGCGGTATTCCGGTACTGCCCCGCAGTGTTCGCCGCTTTCGCTGCGCAGTCGGGACCGGCTGTCACTCGTATCATAGAGTATGGCAGAAAATGAAGCTCCGTTCTTCCCGCTTTCCATTGGAACATGAGCCACTATGGCCGCCAGCAGAAGCCAAAGCCGATCAAGCAGGCTGCGAAGAGCCGCTGAATCCGCTGCGCCACTGTCAGGCAGCGTGTCAGCATGAGGGCAATCGCAGATTCTGTCGGCCTCATCCCTGAAGATCACGGCGTCGCCGTACCAGTATCCTCCGCGCGCCGCGAGAAAAAACGGGTACTTCCTATTGAAAGTGCCCGTTCCGATCCTGTGTGTCAAGCGAAACTGCCTTATGCTTTTATAAAAGCCGTCTTTACAGCGCACTCGGACGGTATCTCAATCGGCGCATCTTCTGCGGCTCTTTTGCGGTCCAGCGCTTTGTTCCTGAAATACAGCGCGATGTCCGCAGAAACGACGATAATATTAACAATATAAAAGTAAAACGCCAGCGTGATGTTCTCCTGCATGATTTTGCCGCAGATTCCCGCTACATAACCGAACCAGATCGCAAACAGAAAGACGAAGCTTTTCCCCTCCGCGGTTCTGGCTTTATATGATTTATATACAGACAGCGGCCAGGAAATTCCAAAGCACACAATCATAACCATTTCCAAAATTTCACCCAAATTTTTCCAGTCCATTGCAAAGCCTCCGTAATTCTTTTTACGTTTAGTATTATATCGTTGACGAACCATATTGTATAATATATAATTTTAATCGAAACAATAATTTTTATGTTATATATCAAGGAGGAATTACCGTGGAGCTTCTTCAATTGAAATATTTTTCAGCAGCCGCAGCACAGGAGCACATTACAAAAGCCGCAGAGCAGCTGCATATCGCCCAGCCGGCGCTGACGCAGTCCATCCGCAGACTGGAGGAGGAGCTTGGCGTAAGGCTCTTCAACCGCAGCGGGCGCAATATCGTACTAAACGAAGCAGGAAAGCTTTTTCTGAAGCGCATCGCGCCGATTCTGGCCGAGCTCGACCGAATTCCGGAAGAAATTCGGGAAGCCGAGGGGATTTTCCGCAGAACGATCCATATGAACGTCGTAGCCGCTTCCGCTTTAATTACAAAAATCATCATACAATACAAAGCGCTGCATCCGCAGGTGGAATTTCAGCTCATGCACAGTGAGAAAGAGGAAAGCTACGATATCGGCATCACAACGCTCCCGTACGGAAGCAAGCTCGTCGGAAAGGATACAACAACCATTTCAGAAGAAATCATGCTGGCTGTTCCCGCTGATTCAAAATACGCGCGCGCCGGCTCCGCAGATCTGAAGGAGGTCGCAGGCGAAGACTTTATCAGTCTTGCAGGATCGCTTCCATTGAGAGAAATCTGTGACGCCTTCTGTATTTCCGTCGGTTTTGTTCCGCATATTGCGTTTGAAAGCGACAGTCCGGAGGCCGTACGCGACCTCATCGAAGCCAGCTTGGGGATCGCATTCTGGCCGTCCTTCTCCTGGGGCACCGCACGAAGAAAGAATATCGCGCTGATCCCGATCCGCAGTCCGGAATGCAAACGAAATCTTGTCGTTTCTCTGCGCAGCGGCAGGCAAAGCTCCGCAGTATTATCCGATTTTTACGAATATACCGTGCAGGGGCTGCTGGCGGTAAAAAACGGAGCGGACGTTATTTCAGAAGCTCGCGAAACTCCTCCTCGCTGAGAATCCGGATTCCCAGCTGCCGCGCCCGCTCCAGCTTGCTGCCGGCTTCCTCCCCTGCAAGCACATAGTCGGTTTTCGAGGAAACGCTGGAGGAGCATTTCCCGCCGCGCTCTTCAATCAGCTTCTGCGCATCGGCGCGTTTGAGTGCGGGGAGCGTTCCAGTCAATACAAAGGTTTTCCCCGTTATTTCCGACTGGACCAAAGGCGCCGCTTTGGTTTCGCAAACCATATTCAGCCCCAGCTCCTTCAGCTCCGCAATCAATGCGCGCGTTCTCGGTCTTTGGAAAAATTCATATACGCTTTCTGCCGTGATGTGTCCAAAGTCCTCCAGAGATTCCAGCGTTTCCGGATCGGCCTGCATCAGGGCATCCATGGATCCGAAATGGTTTGCCAATACTTTTGACGCGGCCGCGCCCACCTGCCGAATCCCCAAGCCGAAAATGAGGCGGTACAGCTCGTTTTTCTTCGTATTTTCTATAGAATTGAGCAGATTCTCTACCGATTTTTCTCCCATGCGCTCGATGCCGATCAGCTCTGCTCTTCGATCCTTCAGGCGATAGATGTCGCCGATTCCCGTAATCAGCCCCTGATCACAGAGCACCCGCAAAACTGCCGGACCAAGGCCTTCGATATTCATGGCGTCCTTGGATGTGAAATGGATCAGCCCTCTGTAAATTTTAGCCGGACATTCCGGGTTCGTGCAGCGGAACGCCGCCTCACCTGCCTCCCGCAGCACCGCGCCTCCGCATTCGGGACACGCTTCCGGCATGGTAAATTCCGTACGGGGAACGGTTCCCCTCTCCTGAATCCGAGCCTCCCGGTCTACCGATACCACGGCGGGGATTACGTCGCCCGCTTTCATGATCTGCACCAGGTCTCCGATTCGGATATCGCGCTCCCTGATATAATCCATATTGTGGAGCGTTGCCTTCGAAATCGTCGAGCCGGCAAGGAAAACGGGCTCCAAAAGCGCCAGCGGCGTCAGCACGCCGGTCCTGCCGACCTGGATCTCGATCTCCTTCAAACGTGTAAATTTCTTTTCCGGAGGGTATTTGTAGGCAGTAGCCCATCTGGGGAACTTTGAGGTTGCGCCGAGCCGCTCTCGCTGTGAAAACGAATTTGTTTTTATCACTGCGCCGTCGATCTCGTATTCCAGACGTTCCCTGTCCGCCCCGATTTTCTGCACGGCGCTCCAAACCTCTTCGGGCGTATTGCAGACGCGGTACATGCTGCTGACGCGAAAGCCCTGCTCTTTTAAATATTCCAGAGATTCGCTATGCGTCCTGAGCTCCGGCGCATCCGCCGAAATCTCCTGCAAATTGAAAACAAAAATGTCAAGGTGGCGCTGTGCCGCGATTTTCGGATCGAGCTGGCGCAGGGAGCCGGCCGCCGCATTGCGGGGATTTGCAAAAGTCTGAAGTCCTTTCAGATCCTGCGCTTCGTTTAGCTTCATAAACGAGCTGCGCGGCATGTATATTTCCCCCCGCACAACAAGCCGCCGGACCGTCCGCTTCAGGCGCAGCGGGATCGTTTTTATCGTTTTAACATTTGCCGTGACGTTTTCCCCCACAAAGCCGTCGCCGCGCGTGGCGCCCGTTACGAGCAGGCCGTTTTCATATGTGAGCGATACGGAAAGCCCGTCGATCTTTTTCTCTACGACGAAGCTGACGTCTTCCTCCGGAAAGGATTCTATGATTCTTCGGCAGAACTGCTTTACTTCTTCTTCCGAAAATACGTTATCCAGGCTTTGCAGAGGAATGGCATGCGTAAATTTCTCAAAGCCCTCCGACACGGCGCCGCCCACGCGCTGTGTCGGCGAATCAGGAGTTATGAGCTCCGGATGCGCCGTTTCCAGAGATACAAGTTCTCTGTATAAAGCGTCGTATTCAAAATCAGATACGGCCGGATGATCCAGCACATAGTACCGGTAGGAATAATCTTCCAGAATTTTTCTCAGTTCCGCCGCTCTTTTCGCCGCGCTCTCTGTTCCTTCCATGGTTCTCCGCCACTCCCTGCAACAAAAAATAAGGATGTTTATACTTATATTGTATAACCATCCGTTTGTCAATTATTTTTGCTTTTTTCTTTTTCGGATGGCGGCAAGCACGGCGATTCCCGCAATGATGAGGAGAAGAGTGAGAAGAAAGACCAGCGTACTTTCTCCGATAAAATTTGTCCGCGATGCGGCGAGTCTGCTTTTAAATAAGATATTCATTGATTTCCTCAATTTCAAAGCCCTTGTGCGTTGCAAGATTCATGCCGTTTGATATTACCGCCGCCATCCGTTCAATTGCAATATCAATGTTTTTGGGCGTTACGACCATCTCCTCTGTGCCCTTTGCCTCTGCTTCCTTTAAAATATCATCGCTTTCCCTGATGCCGGCTTTTTCAAGAATGTCTCTTACTAGTGTCATTGCGTCGACCACAGTTGGCACACCGATTGCAATGACGGGAATTCCGAGCACCTCTTTTGAGAGCTCCATCCTGTGATTTCCGACGCCCGAACCAGGTATGATCCCCGTATCCGAGATTTGGATCGTTGTATTGACGCGAGAGGCCTTCCGCGATGCCAGCGCGTCGATCACAAAAAGAATATCCGGTCGGACCGTTGAAATCATGCCGCGGATGATTTCACTGGTTTCAATCCCAGTGATTCCCATAACGCCCGGAGAAACGGCGCACACGCTTCCCAGTCTGCCGTCGATTTCAACGTTTTCCATGTTTTTGACGTGACGCGTTACTACGATTTTATCAATCACCTTAGGACCCAGCGAGTCTGCCGTGATGTGCCAGTTTCCAAGTCCTGCAATCATGATTTCAGGCTCTTTTTTGCCTAGGGCGGCAATGAATTGATGAATTTCATCCGCCAGAACCTTTGAGACTCCTTCCTGGACCTCGATCGTGTTCAGCTCCGGATTTTTAAGCTCGATCGTTATATATTTCCCGCGCTTCTTTCCAATCGTTTTTTCTGCGGCTTCGCTTGTGATGTCAATATTTGTAATTGTCATATATTCCGTCTCGCGGCTGTTCACCTGCATTCCTTCCGGAAGCGCATGGTTCCGTTTCATGCTTCCGGAACGCTTTTCATCAATCATTTCTCTGGCTTCCAGAGCAAGATCCGTCCTGATTTCCATAAATGTTCACCTCGGAAGTATCTTGTCCCTTTTCGCCGTATTTATAACTTTATTGACACGCAAAAAATTTCAATTATACTTGTATCGAATCGACGATTGGAAACGGAGGATTTTCCCATGAATTGGCTCAGACGCTTAATGTACGGCAGATATGGTTTCGATGCGTTGTCAAATTTTATTCTGATTGCCGGAGTCGTAATATACTTTATTTTCGCGCTGCTCGGATGGAACTGGCTGCTCTTTATTCCGCTTCTTTGTGTGGTTTATACGTATTTTCGCTGTTTTTCCAAAAACATCCAGAAACGGTATGCCGAAAACGAAAAATTCAAGGCCTTTTTCCGGCCCGCCGCAGCCTTCTTCCGAATCAGAAAAAGGATGTGGAAGGACAGGAAAAGCCACAAATATTATAAGTGCCCAAAATGCAGGCAGTATCTTCGCGCTCCAAAAGGAAAAGGTAAGATCAAATTGACCTGTCCCAAATGCAGGCAGGAATTCATCGTAAAGACATAAGCTCAGTCAAGTCCCAGATTTTTGATCAGACGCGGGATGTTCTGTTCAAAATTCAAGCCATAGCGCAGATCGGCGCCCTCCTTCTTTGTAGAAACAATACAGGACACTGTAAAATCCACAGCGGTTTTCAAGGCTTGTTCCACGCGTTTTCCGTTTAAAAGGGCTCCCAGCAGAATGCTGGCAAACACATCGCCCGCCCCATGGAAGGTTCCGTTCACCACGCTGGAAAACGCATGGATATACCGGTCTGCGGCGCAGTCGTAGGCAACTGCGCCAAGGCGATCGTTATCATAAGAAACGCCCGTCAAAATCACATAGTCGTTTCCGAATTCTGCCAGTCGCCGTAAAATCTCACGTACGAGCTTTTCCTGATACGGGCCCTCGCTGTATTCCATCCCCAGAAGAAACATCGCTTCCGTCATGTTCGGCGTAATAATATCTGCTTTTCGGCAGAATTTTCTCATTTCTTCTACATATTCCGGCTGGATGCATTTATACAGCGTGCCATTGTCGGCCATGACGGGATCGACGAATAAAAGCGTGCGTTCCTTCTTTAAAAGACATACGATCTGATTCAGAATCGTAAGCTGCTCCGGCGTTCCGATATAGCCGGTATAGATTGCGTCGAATGTCAGCCCTAAGCTGCTCCAATGCTCCGCGATGGGAAGCATGTCCTCTGTCAGATCCCGATACGTATAACCGCTGAAGCCGCCGGTATGCGTAGACAGCACCGCCGTCGGGATCACATCCGTCTCGATGCCTGCCGCGCTTAAAAGCGGCAGAACGGCTGTCAGAGAGCATCTGCCGACACAGGAAATATCGTGAATCGCCGCTACACGTCTATGCTGTTCCTTTGTAATCGCTTTCCGCACGTTCCGCACCTCTTTTGTATATTAAAAAACACTGAACAGACGCATCAGCAATGTTCAGTGTTTCTTTTACGCATGGTGCTGGTGACCGGACTTGAACCGGTACGGAGTTGCCCCCGAAGGATTTTAAGTCCTTTGCGTCTGCCGATTTCGCCACACCAGCAACATTTACAGCTTGCTATTATAGCAAAGCGCCGGAGTCCTGTCAAACGTTTTTTCCCGATCTGCAGAATCCACAAAAAGCTGTCTCCGCAGAACAGCAGCGGAGACAGCGCAGCGTAGGGCTTTTATTCCTTTGTTTTTTTCTTTTTGACTAAGAATATTATGGCTATCATACATAGCAGCAAAACGATCAGGATCAGTACGACAGTAAGCCACGGAAACGAGGACGTCTGTTCCTGGTCTGGCCCCGGAGCCGCCGTGGCCGTTTCTGCAGCAGTCGGTCTAACGGTCGGAGTCGCTGCTGCGCCTGTTGACGGAGCCGGCGTTGCCTCTTCGGTTGAGGCAGCAGACGAGGTCGGTGCAGAGCTGCTTTCTGAAACAAACCGCACATAGTACACGGCGATACCGTCCTGCCGTCCTTCAATTTCTTCCATATTATATGCAAGATAAACGTCTCCGTTATAATCGCTTGCAATTTCAAAGGTTATGGTCTGCGGATCTGCGGACCAGCTGGCATAGGGAACTTCCAGCTGCTCCGATTTGGCAATGACTTGCGCGTCGCTTTTGGGGGATAGATCTTTGTTCTGCGTCGCCCCGTTTTGCGTCAGCGCAACATAAGAGTCCTCACCGAGATCGAAGCAGACGCCCTGATCACAGCCGTATCCAATCTCTATTTCCGAATACCTGCTCAAATCCAGCGTTCCGATTTTCCAGGCCTGACCCGCTTCCACAAAGAGCACCGTCTGATTTCCAAAAAGCAGGCTGTCTTCCACATCCAATACCGCGCCGCCCTCGACGGATGTCAGCCCATCCATATCAACCACATAGTCGCCGGACTCCTCTGCATATGCAGGCTGCAGTAATAATACGGCAATCACAAAGCTTAGCATAATGCCTGACAAGCCTTTCAGGTTTTTCTTTGATTTATTCTTTACCAGATTCAATATAATCGCCCCTTTTCTTTGCATGTTTTCAATGCTTCACAGACGTGATCCGCATTCTCTTCTGACTCACAGATACTGCTGCCGCAATTTGTACCATCAGTAAAACCCCAAGCAAAATGCTGCCGCCGTCGTCAGCAGTATCGCTGTTTGGCGTTTGATCCGGCGGTGTGGCAGGTTCCGCAGTCGGCTCTGCCGGATCAGCTTTTTTTGCGATAAACCGTACAGCGCTGACTATAACTCCGTCCTGTCGCCCGTTGATTTCTTCCATATTATACGCCATCCAGACCTCGCCGTTATAATCCGCAGACAAATCGATGGTTACTGTTGTTTTTCCTGCTCCCCAGCTTCCTGCGGGAGCTGCCAGCTGCTCTGTCCTGGCAAGGATCTGCGCATCCTCCTTTGTGGTGTAGTCGCTGTTCTGCGTCGCCCCATTTTGCGTCAATGCGAGGAACGTATTGCTTCCCTCCGCAAACAGCGCTCCGCCGTCGCTCCCGTACGTAATCTCTACGGAGGAATACTTGCTTAAATCCAGCGTTCCGATTTTCCAGGCCTTTCCTCCGCTTAAAAAGCCTACATATCCTCCTCCGAAGCCCATATCATCGTTTGCTGAGTAAAATGCGTCGCCCTCTATTGCAGCAAGATGATTCAAATCAATTGCGTAATCCTCCGCAGCATAAGCGGATATGGACAGCAGCGATACCGAAAATGCCAGAGCGGCGAAAAATCCGATCACTTTTTTGCTTTTTCTCTTCATAATCTGTTACTCCTCCTGTTTTTATTCTTTATTTATCGTTATCGGAAAAATATTACTTTCTCCAAATGCATTTCTTGTTTGAAGATAAAACGTTTCTCCGGAAAATTCAGCCGGAACTGAAATCCACGTATTGACATTCAAATAATTCCATTCTGCACCGTCCATCGTCTCGGAATGTGAAATTCTGTATTCCAGAGGAAAGCTGTCCAGTGCGAGGACGATACTGCCATCCTCGTTGAAATCAATCTGCGATAGCTCCGGCGGGGCAGGTGTCCAGTCATTTAAATCATATAAATTCTTCATTACATTATTAAATACCAGGAAACCAAAATCTTCGTTTGGTTCTATATGGGAGCTTTCATAGAGCGAAATGCCCTCCTGCGGCTCCTCCTTCCAGGCCTTTGCATAATTGAAGCGCAGCACCAGAAGAGCCTGCGGCTGCAGCTCTTTCACCATACGAAGATGGCGTTCAAAGGTCGTCTTTCCGTCAATGATATGGTTCATCGGATCAGACTCGCCGCTTTCCGGATCACAATTCCCGACGACGCAGGCAAACATCTGCTCCACACCGCCCTGCGGGCTGTCTTTACAAAAGACCTCGTAATATCCGTTATCCTCTCTCTCTTTTTCCACAAAAATCCAGAGCGGCGTTTCTCCGGGGATTCTGTGTATACCGTTCTCGTCTTCGGTATACGATAAAAACCCGTTGCTCCAACGGATATTAAATCGCTCATCCTGGTACGGAAGCTCCCCCTTCTGAATTTTCGTTAGGTATGGATGGTCGGCAAAAATAACCAGAAACGGCTTGTCCGCATCCGCAGTGCCATCATCCAGAAAATACCACTGCTCCTTGAACTGTTCATACAGCTGATATACATCGTCAACGCTTTCTTTTAACAGTTCTGTGTCTTCCCCCATCATGCGAACCGTGACGTAAATTTTGGGCGCGTCGAAATCAGTCGTCGCCTGCGCCGTTTCAAGCAAAACCTCGCTGTTTACGTAAACGTAGCGGTTATAGTTAAATTCATAGCTGGGATCATGCCAAATGTTGTAATTCGTCCAATCCAGGGTTATAACATTACAGCCGAGCGCTTCCATCCAATAAAGATGCTGCCTGGCCGTTTCCGGCTCGCGCTGGTCATACAGGCCCAGCAGCGGCGTAGTGGAACGGTATCGGCCGTTTGCTGTAACGGCTCCGGGATGTCCCGGGTACAAATCATCCCAGCCATTTTTCGTATAATCAATATCATACCACATGATCATATCCATATTGCGTTCTTTTTCTCTCCTGTCCTGTATATTTTGCGAAGACGGTTCAGCAGCCGGCTTTTTTTCTCTCTGTAAATCTATAAACAATCCGGCAGCGACGAGAGCCAGTACCAGACATCCGATTATGGAATAGCAGATTTTAGCTCTTGCTGTGCTCAATTTTCTTAAAAGTAATATTCCGGCTATAAATATAATGAGCAGTGCAGCAATCAGGATTAAAATTTTATTCAGTATTGAAACCATTTCTTATTCTCCTTCGGTTTGTTCTGCGCTTTTTCAGTTCTGCGCCCGGCTTTGACGCCATCCGACATGAATATTTTTATGTTGTATCAATAGTAACGTGTACGCTTCAACAAAACAATGGCAAATATCTATTAAAAATATACAAAAATATAGAATACCATAAGCAGATATTCTCTTATGATTATTTGACAGGCAATCGGGATATTCCTATAATAGACACAGGAAACAATCGGGAAAAGAGGCAGCAGATATGTCCGAAGCGACAGATTCTTTTCATATGAATGCAACCATAATGAATATTAAGAACGACAAAAAAAGCGTTGTCTCCCATAATCAAACAGAAATGCAAATTATAGCCAGAACAGGACAGCTGGCGGCTCCCACCGGGAACTGGGGCGCTGGGAAAACGACAGTTACGATTGATTTGGCCAGCAGCTATCAGGGGGAAGTCTGGATTGCATACAACATGGAGCTCATAGAAAACCGGCAGGATGGAATCATTATCAGCGGTGTGCGATTTATTGCCGCCGCAGCTGCAAAGGCTGAAGAGCGGGACGATGAGCAGCCGCAGGATTATGAAATTAGTCCGGGAAGGATGGCGGCAATAGAGGGCAACGCCGTCTATTGCTCAGAGGATGATATGGGCTTCGGCGGAGGGTATATGGCTTTTGTAGATCCTGGGATGGCCTGGAAAATCGGAACGCTGGATTTAAGCAAGTATTCCTCCGTACAGATTACCTATGGAAGTGATGTCAGAGCTCTGTTTGCCAAAGGCAGCGATACTTTTATTGCTCTGACGACAAAAGGAGCGATTCAAAGCAACGGATTAATGCCCCGGATTCCCCGATGTGAAATTTTGCTGGTTTTAGAAGGAGAAGCTGAGCTTCTGATCCAAAACAGAGCGTATCGGATCCGGCCCGGGCAAATGCTGATTCACTTTATAAATGAATACGAATATAAGTTCATAAAGCAGCCGTATTGTCATGTTAATCTGCACATTCCGGAGAACGCTCCCGTTTTGATGCAAATGAACAACACGCTGCGGTCCATCTTCTTTCCATATGGCGAAAGCGCCAGCCTCCAGGTTATAGATGTCAGCCAGTATCCGGAAATTTTATCGTTGTTTCAGCAAATAAAAAACGATATAGCCTTCAAGGGCGTCTATAAAGACGAATTGCTAGAATGCAGAATACTTGAGCTTTGTATTTTTCTGTTTCGCCGGTGTCCCGAATATTTTAATGTAATTTCCGGTCGGAACGGCAAAATGATCAGCGAAACTAAACAGTATATCGACGACCACTACAACGAGGATATAAAAATATCTGATATCGCCCGGCGCTATAATTTTTCCACGTCTTATTTTATTAATATCTTCAAGAAAATGACTGGTTACTCTCCAAAAAAGTACATGCTGCTGCGCCGGATCGAACGTGCCCGTTTCTTTTTGACGAATACAAACATGTCAATCAGCGAAATTGCAGAGACAACAGGGATGGAGGATTCCAACAGTTTAATTCGTCTGTTTCGCAAGGTAACCGGAATTTCTCCCGGAAAGTTCCGAAAAAACAAGCAATGAATTTATATTTACCGGTTTTATATTGCCAAGAGCGTTTCCAAAAGAAAGTCGCAAATTATTTGACTGATTCAATCATTTTTTTGATTGACAAATTCATTTTGTGCTGTTATATTGTCTCCAGCAAAGGCAGACGCAGTATTTCTGCCCATTTATTATAAGGAGGAACATAGTATTTTATGGAAAAAGAAATTAAAATTGGCGTTTTAGGGTTAAAGCGCGGCCTGTGTCTGGCAGAAAGCGCAAGGCAAAATAATATGAAAATAGTGGCAATCTGCGATTATTGTCCTGAGGTTCTGGAAGGCGCCCTGCCGAAGTTCAGTGAATTAGGAATTCGCGCTTATTCTGATTATGACGAATTTCTTACGCACGATATGGACGCCGTTATTATTGCGAATTTTTTCAATGAGCACGCTCCCTATGCAATAAAAGCATTAAATGCTGATAAGCATGTCATCAGCGAATGTGCCGCAAATATTACGCTTGCAGAGGGCGTCGCGCTCTGCAGAGCCGTAGAAAGCACGCAAAAAGTTTATATGATTGCAGAAAATTATTGCTACACAAAATTCATTTTGGAAATGCGCAAAATTTATCAGTCCGGTGAAATTGGCCGCGTGCTGTATGCAGAGGGAGAATATAACCACCCAATGAGCACAAAGGAGTTCAACGCCATCGCACCGGGACGGAATCATTGGCGTAATCTGATTCCGTCAACCTATTATTGTACACACGCAACGGCGCCGCTTATGTTTATCACAGACACCGTGCCGGTTCAGGTGAACGCCCTTTCCGTACCGGCAGGCGATATGCTGGAGGGAACCGCCAGAAAAAGCCCGGATGTTTTCGCTCCAATCTTATTGACGATGGATAATGACGCAATTTTCCGCGTGACCGGCTGGGGCCTTCTGGCAGGCCATTCGAATTGGTATCGCGCGCACGGGACCAAGGGAGCGATGGAGGTCGTGCGCGGACCAGGGTATTTTGGAACAGAGCGTGTCCGCGTTTGGCACGAGCCTTACCAGGTTCCCGAGGGATTCGAAGCAGATCGCGATTACACTCCCGATTGGCCTTTTTGCAAAGAGCTGGCTGAAAAGGCCGGCCATGGCGGCGGCGATTTTTGGACGCTGTATTATTTTGCAGAAGCCATTCGTTCCAATACGCAGCCTTATCTGGATGTGTATAAAGCCTGCGCCATGTCCTCGATTGGAGTTTTGGGCTGGAAAAGCGTCTTAAACAATGGCGCGGCGTTTGAAATGCCTGATTTTAAAAATGAAGCATCCCGTAAAAAGTACGAAAACGATCATTTCAATCCGTTTGATCCCTCCCAGAAAATACCGCTTGGAATAAAGGGAACGCGGGAGCCCAGCCAGAAGGATATCGAGCTTGCGCAAAGCGAGTGGGCAGACAAAAAAGAAGTCTGAAGGATAACATAGGCAATTTTGAGCAGTTCAGCCGGATTACACCAAAAGGATTGGCTTCAATCCGGCTGAACAATATAGAAGAGTTTATCATTTACAGCATGATTCCTGCTGTTTGTTGACAAGACGCTTCGGAACCGATAAGATAATTAAGCTGCGTTTTATGCAGAGGGAAAGAAGGAGGGGCCGAAAATCGTATGGGCAAGGTTCAGGAACATGAGAGACAGCTTCTTGACAGGCTGAAAGCCGTCGGACGCTTGAGCCTTACAGATGCCGTCAATCTATTAAAGGTTTCCGAATCCACCGTTCGCCGTCTTTTTATCCGGTTGGAAAAGGACGGACATGTCATACGAAATTATGGCGGCGTTCAATATTTTTCCGAACCGAATATGAACTATTCCTTCGAACAATTGGAAGGCCGGAACGTGGCGCAAAAGCAGGCAATTGCGGCATACGCAGTTTTGCTTGTAGAAAACAACGATACGATTTATATTGATTCAGGAACAACGTTATCCCATTTCAGCGCTCTGCTCAACGCCCGGATTGAAACTGACGCCCTTCAAAACGTGACCATTTTCACAAACTCACTGATGAATTTAAATACTCTGCAAAAGCAGGCGCGCCTGCATCTGATTGGTGGAGAGTATCGCCAAAACCGGAAAGATTTCTGCGGCTATCTGACAGAGGAAACCTTAAAATCCCTGCGCTTTACAAAATGCTTTCTGGGGAGCGATGGTTATCGTCCTAGCTTTGGTTTTACAACAACGGATTTTCATACGGCTCGGCTCAATGAAATCGTGCTGAAAAATTCACAGCAGTCTTTTGTATTAATGGATTCGAGTAAATTTGATACCTCCGCGCTGGTCAGCTATACGCGCGTCCACACGGTCGGACTTTTAATTACGGACCAGAAGCTCCCGGATCAGATACAGGATTCCCTGGCTTTGCAGGGAACCGCCGTGCATATATGCGATGCTCCGCAATAGCGTTTCTTTAGAAAGACTGTCAATACAGCATTTTTCAGTCGACGTTCAATCCCGGATACGTTCTTCTTTCCTGCGTGATCGGTTTCTCATACGTCACGCCCTTAAGGTCCACGGTCGTCGTAAGCGTTCGGAGACTATATACCGGCGCGTAATCTGGTAAATTTTTAATATTGCTGATCTGCTCCAGTAATTCCAGTCCCGAAACCACCTCGCCGATCGCCGCATATTTACCATCAAAGCTCTTCCCTGCTTCCTCGGAAAGAATGATAAAGAAATCACCCGAAGCCGAATCGTAATCGTCGGCTACAAAACGATCCAGGCCGACGGTGCCGGGTTTAAATTCGATATCATTTCCTTCAAAACCGTTTTCCTTGAATTCGCCTTTGATTTCTGTGTGGATCTGCTTGCTCATCCAAGGATCTCCAAACTGTACAATATTTCCCGGATCCACCTTGCTGACGGAGAAGCCGTCGTACGTTTTGTTCATGATAAAATCAATAAAATACGCCACAGAATTAGGCGCTTTATCCGGATACAGCTCAATCTGAAAGGAGCCGCTGATCGGTTCGCCATTTTCCCCGTTATTCTCATTTTCCGGATCGATGGTTACGGTTACAAGCGGATTTTTATTGCTGTGATCGACGCAGCCTGTGAAATACACTGACAAAAACAGAGCCAGGCAAAGCAAAATTGCTTTCTGCATGCTACTTTTTACCATGTTTCCGAGCCTCCTCTTCCTCTGGTCTGCTCAGGATCAGCTGATCTCCTTCGATCAAAATCCGAACCTTGCTTTTTTCCTTCAATCCTACTGCCGCAAGATAATTTTCCGGTAAGAAAAGGCGCTTTCTGCCATCTATAAAACCGTACTCGACATGCGAGCCCTGATCGTGGCCGGCGGTAGCGTTCATGATTTCATCGCTTTCCATATCAATTTCCTCGCGGCGGATAAATTCGGTGCCGATTCTGCCGTCGCTGATCGTCACCACGCGCGGCACCATGTGGGAAAGCTGGCGGTCATGCGTTACAATGATTGTCGTAATCCCAAACTCTGCATTTACCGTGTGGAACAGGTTCATGATCTGCGCCGTCGTTTTCGTATCTACCGCACCGGTCGGCTCATCAGCAAGCAGTATTTCCGGAGAATTGGCAAGCGCGATTGCAATTGCGACACGCTGCTGCTCTCCGCCGGAGAGCTCGTGCATTTTATTTTTCTTCCGATGGGCCAGCCCGACCGTCTCCAGCAGCATATTTGCGCGATTGACATCCAGCTTCCCCGCCATCTGCATCACGAGCTTCACGTTGTCAAGAGCGTTCAAATACGGGATCATGTTCCGCGCCGTATTCTGCCATACGAAGCCGATGGTCTCCCGCATATAATGCATCATTTCCTTATCGCTCAATTTCAGGAGATCCGTGCCGTTCACATGAATTTTTCCGGCAGTCGGCCTGTCAAGGCCGCCGATAATATTCATCAGCGTAGATTTTCCGCTTCCGCTGTTTCCGATAATCGCAAGCATTTCGCCCTTCTCGACGGCAAGGTCGAGCCCCTGCAGCGCCATTACCTCAATATCTCCAATTTTGTACAATTTTACAAGATTCTCACAAAAAATCATCGGTTCATTTGACATCTATGATCACCCCGTCTTCCATTGTATAAATCAGATCCGCCGCGCCCATGATGTTGACGTCATGCGTCGTCATGACGATGGTAAGGCCGTTCGTATCAACAAGACTGCGGAACATGTCGATGACGCGAAACGAGGTTTTCGTATCCAGCTCCGAGGTCGGCTCGTCGGCCAGCAGCAAAATCGGTTCGTGCGCAAGCGCCCGCCCGATTGCAACGCGCGCCTGCTCGCCGCCGGACATTTCTGCCGGCATATGATTTTTCCGCTCTCTGATGCCCATCTGTTCCAGCCAGTCAACGGCCTGTCTGCGCCGCTTTCCCGGCTTGATTCCGGCAACGGAAAGCGCAAACTCTACATTTTCAAGCGCCGTCATCTGTGCGATCAGCGCCGTATTCTGAAAAATGATTCCGATTTTCTTTCTGCGGAGCGCATCACGTTCGGCGCTTTTCATATGCGTTATTTCCTGATCTTCAAAGAAAATTTTTCCTGAAGTAGGCAGATCGATTGCCGCGAGCATGTTCAGAAGCGTCGTTTTCCCGGAGCCGGATCGTCCGCACAGAATATTAAACGTTCCCCTGCGGATTTCCAGCGATACGCCGCGTACCGCATGAATGGTCTCCGTCTGCCTTTTAAAATCTCTTACAACATCCTCCAGGCGCAAAATAGCTTCCGGCATTTTTCTCACTCCTCCCCGATCTTTACGGCTTCGTTGATCTTCAGGCGATTGATGTACTCGGAAAGAACGGCAATGCCGCTGAGGATCATGATGGCTACGATCACATAGACTTTGATATTATCTGTATTGTTATAGGTAAGAGAAAGCGGCAGCATCGTAGTAAACGTCTTTTTCAGCACCGGAAGATACAGATAAGACGTCAGATACCCGATCAGGATCCCGATCACAACGGAGACGCCGGAGGTCATCAAATGCTCCCAGAGCAGCATCAAGGAAAGCTTGACCTTGCTGAGGCCCATGGCGCGCAGAACGCCGAACTGCAGACGCCGCTTCCGGACACTCAGCAGCCAGTAAAGCAGAAAGCCCATAAAGCTGATGATCATCGTCGCCACAAATCCCAGGGAAAACAGTCCGTTCAGCGCCATAATCAGAGAGTCGGATTTTTCCTCATTCAGGATCGTCTGCCGATCCGTAATTGCCGCGATGTTTTCCGTAAGGCCGGCATCCTCCCACTGCCGATAGATTTCGTCGCTGGAAGCTCCATCCGCTTTTTTGAACCACACGTCGTACGCTGCCGCATCGTCTACCGTGAGAAGGTAATTGAGATTCATTACCACCATGCAGTCCGTGACCTCCGCATATTGGTAATCCTCGTAAAAGGTCGGCCAGTAGTCAAAGATTCCAAGCACATAGCAGGACACGTCCGGCAAAAGCGTCTGATCGTCAAGCCGGGTATTCAGAAAGCTGATTTCAAGGGAATTTCCTACGTTCAGATCGCACAGCTCCGCCAGCTCTCTGGAAACCAGAATTCCGGTCGGATAATCCTGCATGAGGTTGATATAATAATACCAGTGAATATCCGTATTAAAAAGCGACGGACGGATCCAGGACACCTGAGAAAACTCATACGGTTCGATCGCCATCAGGCGGACGTTCCTCTGCCATTCCGTGCGCAGCGCTTTTCTCGCAAAAGCGCCGGTGATATTGGAAACCCTTGTCATCGCTTCGATCCCGTCCGCTTCCAGGAACGGATCCGTGGAAAACGTACGGTACTGGGCCGGCATGTCTGCCAGCGTACCCGTGACGGTGCTTCCGTCTGATGCCGTATAGGTCACCACGGAATCCAGCTCCCAGTCCGGCGATACTACAATATCTGCTCCGCTCTTATATTTTGCGATATCCTCGGCATTTGTATTGATCGTGCCGGCCGTATTCGAGCTATAAATTCCGATTGCCATGGTAAGAATCAAAAACATGATCAGGAAACGGTTTTCGTTGCCGTTTCTGGAAACCTGAATAAACGTTGCGTAGACCGTAGGCGGAAGGCGCTTTTTGGTAAAATGATAAATCAGCTTCAATAAATACGGATATAGACGGAGAAACAGCATTCCGCATGCGAAAATGAAAACAGTGGAGATAAAATAGACGGTCATATCGGAGCTGCCGTCCGGCGTAATCAAATCCGTCATCTGGTAAATATAAAGCAGATAAATGGAAAGTCCAAGCAGTATGATATCCAGAAACGCTTTTTCCCATACAGGACGCTTGTTTTTTCTCGCCTTCTTCTGCTTGTGCTGAACAATCGTCGTTTTGGTTGCCTGATATGCCGGGATCAATACCATAACCATAAATACGGCGCTTGCAATCAGCGCATACAGATAGGATTCCGGCAGGAGGCGCAGATCCAGCCCCGTTCGGTTTACAAATTCAAGAAAACCATTTGCCGATCCGATCAGCTGCGACAGAATCAGCCCCAGAGGCGGCCCGGCAATCAGGGAAAAGATCGATATGACGCCGCATTCCAAAAAATAACGGTAGAAAATCTGCTTTGGATAGGCGCCTCTGCATTTCAGAGAAGAAATCTCGTTTTTGTCATCCTCTATGATCATTTTTGCAACCATATACGTATAGAAAAGAAGCATGACGAGCACTGGCGCGTTCAGAATCCACATCGTCAGCTCCAGAGTCTCACTTTTGTCGATATATTGCAGCAGCGTCCCGTTGATCGGCACAGAAAAATTCCAGGTGCCCTCATATAAAGTTGAAAAATAGGATTCAAGATTTTCATTGATCGTCAGATATGGTCCCAGCTCATCCTTTTTCAGTCCATACAGATTGACATTATAGCACCAGGACGCGGACGTAAGATAGCGCGCATTCTCAGAATCAAAAAAATAATCCTGAAACGCCGTTTCAGATGTGAGCAATACGGAACGCATTCCGGAATCAATATCAGTCTTGCGCCAGTAATTGACGTCATCATAATTGGGCTCATATACACCCACAACTTTAAACTGAAGATATTCTCCCCCCTCTTCCGGCTGCCGGCCCTGACTCATGGGATAAACGGTGCCCAGTTTAAAAAAATTAGCATTATATTCAGATGCAGAAACGACAACTTCGATAACGCCGTCTTGCACAGAAACACCAGGCAGTTCTCCAGTCAGCAGCTTTACATGATCTTCAAAGCCGGTCAAATACTGCAGACTGTACGCGTAATTTTGATTTATGCTTGCATCGGCGCTGATAAGATTGGAAATCGTCGCGCGCTGAAAAGAATCGTTCAGCTCAATATTGTTTTCACGGAACTCCCGCTCGATGACGCGGTCTGTTTCTTCAATCACAGAAAGAACGCCGCTGGGCGCGTATTCTCCGCGGAAATAAAGCTCCGTGTACATTTCACCCGGCGAAACGTAGCCGTCTTCGCTGTTGGAAAATTCATCCAATTCTATCCGGAGCATCTTTCTAAGCGCTCCGTCGGTATAGATCGGAATTGCCGCAAGAATCGCCGTAATCAGCAGAGAGCCGAGAATCAGGCAGAAAAAGAGCCAAAAATTATTTGCAATTTTTCGAAATACGGATTTTATCATTTTCCCGGCCCCATTACCCTTCTATGATCGTATCACCGACCTTCAGGCCGTCGAGGACCTGCGCTTGAGAAGACGTTCTGTATCCGATCTGAACCGGAACCTCTTTCTTCAGGTTTGTACTGCTGTCGAGCATATATACGAACTGATTGCCGTTAAACTCATACAACGCCGACGTAGGGATCACCAGACAGTCCTCAATTTCGAATTCTGTATAGTCGTATTTCACAGAGGAACCGAGCGTAACGCCTTCCGGCGGATTCTCCATCTTGCAGTAGTAAACGGCCTCCGATATGAAGTCCAGGCCTGTTTCTCTAATCACTGCGTCCGTTCCCACGATCGTTCCCGTAAACGATTCCGCTCCAGGAATTGCGGCGCCTTCGCCGTCTACCTGAGTAAGCGTAAGCGTTTCTCCCACGCGGAATTGCTGAGGCGTATATTCTTCATGGGACAAGTATTTATCAAATACAACATATGTATATTTCGGATCCTCGGAATCGATGGCAATCATCGTTTCGCCGGCAACAATTTCCTTCGGCTCCGCAGCAGCCGTATAGGAAGTATTGATGTAGACAACCTTTCCTGATACCGAGGCATACAGCATTGTATTTTCATAGGCAAGCTTCAGCGCTTCGTATCGCTTCTGAGCGCTTTCAAGCTCCAGCTGGGCAACCCGGTATTCAGAGGCGGAAAGGCTGCCATTCTGATATGCGTTTTCCTGTGTTTCAAACGTCATTTTTTCCTTTTCATAATCAATTTCCGCCTGCAGATATTCAATTTCCAGATCGGAATTGTCGAGCTCCATCAACAGATCTCCCGCCGAAACGGTCTGACCAAGCGTCACATGGATCGCCTTGAGCGTTCCTCCTCCCGATGGGAACGAATGATTTGTGTAATAAATAGAGGTAACCTTTCCAACGCCGGTGACCGTACTCCTGAGCGTATCCTCTTTCACACGGTAAAAGGAATATTCGATCGGCTGGGGCGTTTTCAATGCCGGAACCGACGGTTCTTCCTCCGCAGGAAAAAGGGAGCAGCCGGACAGCAGGGACGCCGCCTGCACCGTTGCCGCAATCAGCGCGAGAATTTTAATTTTTGTTTTTTTCAGCATGGGTTACCTCCGTAATATGATTTCAGTTTTTCCTCATTCTTCTATTCAGAGCGTCTTGACCTGCTACGGAATACCCGTAAAATCCCAGAAAATCTCCCAGCGCATAATATTCGCCATGACTGTATGCGACAAGGTTTGCTTTTCTCAGATCAATTGCGCCAGTTTCGTCAAAAAGAGTTTTGGCCACAACGACATTTTCGATTTCCGCCAGGAACAGATCGTGTGATCCCAGCTCCAGCACCTCTTTCACGCGGCATTCCAGAGATGCGGGTGATTCCGCGATCAGCGGCACGCCTGTCTTCTCCCCCGGGAGCTTCGTCAGGTGCAGCTCGGAAAATTTATCGATTTCTCTGCCTGATTTCACTCCACAGTAATCCGTAGCCCGAACCAGCTCTTCGGACACGAGATTCACGGCAAATACGCCGTCGTTTTTTATAATATCATGTGAATAGCGCTCTTTCCTCACGGAAACGGAAAGCATGGGAGGCTCCGAGTTCACTGTGCCTGCCCAGGCAAGCGTTATAATGTTGGACCGTTCCATCGTCCCGCAGGTCACCATGACGACCGGCACGGGATTCAGAAAAGCAGACGGTTTGATCTGAATCTTCGATTCAATACCATTCTTGTTCATATATTCACACTCCAACTGATTGTTCGCCTATATCGTACAATATGAATATAAATGTTTCAATTATGATTATATGAATATTTATGAACAAAGCGCTTAAAATATTTGCTAAAAAAAAGAAAACGGCAGCGCGGAATGCCAAAATTAAAAGCCTCATATCTTGCGTTTTTTTAAAAAAAGAATTTTAAAGCAGCGTTCGTCCGCTGCGTTCTCTGCGAAAGGAAGCTCGTGCTTTGATCGGATTGACAAATGATAAAAAAATGTGTAAAACATTGACAATACAGGAAATCTACCGCAACCCCATAAGCTGGAATGCGATCTTTTTCAGCTGTTTCAATTACGAAAATACATCGAGCAAACGGAGGCGTTTCAATGACAGCACAATACCGCCGCGCGTCGGCAGATGAATACGAGGATCTGATTGACTTTGCAAATTTTGTTTTCCAAATAAATTTTGCTGAACTTTTGCCAAAGCTCTACAGAGGCCATCCTGAGCTGGCGCAGTACCATTATCTCGCGCTGGAGGAAGGCAAAATCAAAGGACTGGTCGCCTCCATCCCGCTGGACTTTTCGATAGATGGAGAAACGGTCAGAGCCTTCGGCATCGGCACAGTGTCCGTTCACCCCGAGGCGCGCGGCAAAGGGTACATGAAAGAGCTGATGAACCGTGCCATTGCCGACGCAAAGGCGGATGGCGCCGATCTGATGTGCCTGGGCGGTCAGAGACAGCGGTATGAATATTTTGGTTTTTCCAAAGCCTGCGTTCAGCGAAATTACACGCTCACTCCGAATAACCGCCGCCATTGGGAACGGATCAGCACCAAAGGAATTGACTTTCTCCCCTTGTCGGAAAGCTGCGAGTACGCAGAAAGCTGCTGGCAGCTGCATCAAATGCTGCCTATTCATGCAAAACGAAACATTGAGAATTTTGCAGAGATCTGCCGCAGCTGGTCCTGTGAAGCCTGGGTAATCCGCAAAAGCAGGCAATTTCTGGGCTACTGTATCCTCAACGCAGACTGTACTGCCGCCGCAGAGCTGCTGCTTAGCGACTGGCAGGAGGTACTCCCCGTTCTTTTTGCCCTGTCCGAAAAAGCCGGAAAAGACCTGAGCGTAACTCCCTTCAGCTGGCAGAAAGAGCTGAATCGCGCTCTCAGCCTGGTAAGCGAGGGAGGCGCTGTCAGCGACGGCGAAATGGTTCGGTTCCTCAACTTTCCGCGAATGCTGAAGCTGCTTCTGCAGCGCAAGGCAAGGCAATCGGGCCTGTCTGACGGCTCCCTGGTTCTGGAAATCCCCGGCGAGGGAAAATACCTGGCTGCTGCTGAAAACGGCGTCGTTTCAATAGAAGAGACGACGAAGCCGGCTGACTGGTCTCTGAGCGCAGTAGAGATGCAGAATCGTATTATTTCGGTTTCGAACCTCTGGCAGTATGACTCCCTGCTGGAAAACAGCTGGTTTCCCCTTCCGTTCGAATTGCCGAATCACGATATGGTGTAAGGCGCTCAGGTGCCTTCCCGTTCCTTCTGAATGAAAAAATTTGCTTTTCCCTGCTGAGAGAAAAAAATATGGCGGCACAGCAAATGCCATGCCGCCATGCAGGATCATAAAATACGCCCTAAATTAGTAATTTGCCCTTTTCTGATAATGCGTATGAAGATCGTGGTGCGCCTGATGGCTGCCCGGCGCTCCATAATATTCCGCATAGAGCTTTTGAATAAACGGATTATCATGTGATTTCCGGATCGGAAGCTCGCGGTCCTCCTCATACGTTGCTTTTGCGCGTTCCGTTCGGAGGTCGATCCAGCTTCTGATTGAGGATGGCTGGATGATCTGTCCGCCGCCGTTTACGCATCCACCCGGGCACGCCATGATTTCGATGAAATGATAATCTGCTTCTCCCGCCCGGATCTTATCCAGAAGCTTTCTGGCGTTTCCAAGACCGCTGGCAACGGCCAGCTTAATGTCCATTCCCGCTACATTTACGGTTGCCTCTTTAATACCCTCCACGCCGCGCACCGCATGGTATTCTATTTTATCCGCCGGAGCCGATTCGCCAGTCAGCACGTCTGCGACCGTACGCAGCGCCGCCTCCATAACGCCTCCTGTTGCGCCGAATATGACTCCTGCTCCGGAAGCGTTCCCGATAGGGCTGTCAAAATCCGTGTCTTCAAGACTTACAAAATCGATTCCTGCTTCGCGGATCATCTGCGCCAGCTCGCGCGTCGTAAGAACCGCATCCACATCGGGATATCCGGAGGCGCTCAGCTCCGGTCTGTCGGCTTCGAATTTTTTCGCCGTACAGGGCATTACGGATACCACATAAATCCTGGCAGGATCGATGTTTTCCTGCTTCGCGTAATAAGTTTTAAGTACCGCGCCGAACATCTCGTGCGGCGATTTGCAGGAAGAAAGATTTTCCAGGAAATCCGGATAATTATGCTCGCAGAATTTGATCCATCCGGGGCTGCACGATGTAATCATCGGGAGCTTGCCGCCGTTTTTGATTCTCTCCAAAAGCTCGGTGCCTTCTTCCATAATCGTGAGATCCGCGCTCGTATCCGTATCGAATACTTTGTCCGCTCCGAGCCTGCGGATCGCGGTTACCATTTTGCCTGTAGGACGGGAACCGATCGGCATTCCAAAGGCCTCTCCGATCGAAACGCGCACTGCCGGCGCAGTCTGGAAAATTACGTATTTATCCGGATCGGCAATCGCGTTCCAGACCTCTTCTATTTCGCTCTTCTCCTGCAGCGCTCCCGTCGGGCAGACAGCAATGCACTGTCCGCAGTTTACGCAGGGCGTTTCCGCAAGCGGTTTGCCGAACGCGCAGCCGACCACTGTTTTAAAGCCGCGCTCCATCGTATCGATGACGCCGACCGTCTGAACGTTCTTGCAGACGCTGACGCATCTCCGGCATAA
The DNA here is from genome assembly GCA_900543695.1 of uncultured Clostridium sp. GTDB lineage: Bacteria > Bacillota > Clostridia > UBA1212 > UBA1255 > Egerieisoma. The sequence continues at coordinate 117,058 of UQSG01000001.1, forward strand.
AATACATTTATTCGGATTTCTTATAATGGAAGGAGACAGATCGTCGATCGGCAGCACTTCTTTTCCTCCAATGGCGTCAAAACGGATATCCGTAACGTTCAATTCCTTAGCAAGGCGCTGCAGCTCGCAGTTTTCGGAACGTACGCAGGTCAGGCACTGTCTGTCATGATTCGAAAGAATCAATTCCAGCGTAATCTTTCTGGCCTTCCGTACCTTCTCAGAATTCGTGATCACTTCCAAGCCTTCCGATACGGGATATACGCAGGCCGCCTGCAGCGCCCTGGCACCTTTAATTTCCACAACGCACATACGGCACGCGCCGATTTCATTGATGCCTTTCAAAAAGCAGAGCGTCGGGATTTTTATATTTGCGTTTTTCGCCGCCTCAAGGATGGTAGTGCCCTCGGGGACCTGCATTGAAACGCCGTCTATCTTAATATTGACCATACCTTAAAAACCTCCGTTCCTTTATTCCTTCACGATTGCGCCGAATTTACACTTTTCCATACAGGCTCCGCACTTTACGCATTTTGTGCTGTCTATGACGTACGGAGAACGGATTTCTCCCTGGATACAGCCTACCGGGCAATTCTTGGCACAAACGCTGCAGCCCTTGCATTTCGACGCGATGATCTTATATTGCAGAAGATCCTTGCAGACGCCTGCGGGACACTTCTTATCGACGACATGCGCCACATATTCATCCTTGAAATACCGAAGCGTACTGAGTACAGGGTTCGGCGCGGTCTGGCCGAGTCCGCAGAGCGCGGAAGCCTTGATCGCCGCAGCCAGCTCATAAAGATCATCGATATCCTTCAATTCGCCTTTTCCCTTGGTGATCTTATCCAGAATATCGTACATTCTTTTCGTACCGATCCGGCACGGAGGACATTTTCCGCAGGATTCCTCGACGGTAAAGGCCAGGAAAAACTTCGCGATATCGACCATGCAGGTATCCTCATCCATAACGATCAATCCGCCGGAGCCCATCATGGAGCCGATCTCAATCAGCGTATCGTATTCGATCGGTGTATCGATAAGACTCGCCGGAATGCAGCCGCCGGAAGGACCTCCCGTCTGCGCCGCCTTGAATTTCTTTCCGTTCGGAATCCCGCCGCCGATATCATATATAATGTCCCGCAGCGGCGTGCCCATCGGGATTTCGACAAGGCCTGTGTTTTTGATTTTTCCTCCTACCGCAAAGACCTTTGTGCCCTTGCTCCGTTCGGAGCCGATTGAAGAAAACCACTCCGGCCCCTTCAAAATAATCTGCGGAATATTGGCGTACGTCTCCACGTTATTTAAAATGGTCGGCTGCTGGAACAGGCCTTTCACCGCCGGGAACGGAGGACGCGGACGCGGTTCGCCGCGATGCCCCTCGATGCTCGTCATCAGCGCCGTTTCTTCGCCGCATACGAACGCGCCGGCGCCCAGACGGATCTCAATATCAAAAGAAAAATCGGTGCCGAAAATGTTTTTGCCCAGCAAGCCATACGCTTTGGCCTGTTCAATCGCAATCTGAAGGCGCGATACCGCGATCGGATATTCCGCTCTGACGTAAATGTAACCCTGATCCGAACCAATCGCATATCCGGCGATGGCCATCGCCTCCAGCACGACGTGCGGATCGCCCTCAAGCACGCTTCGATCCATAAACGCGCCCGGATCACCCTCATCCGCATTGCAGCAGACGTATTTCTTGTCGGAAACGCTCTTGCGCGCAAAATCCCATTTTCTTCCCGTCGGGAAGCCGGCGCCGCCGCGTCCCCGAAGACCGGATTTCAGCACCGTGTCTATCACTTCCTCAGGAGTCATTTCCGTAACGACTTTTCCAAGCGCTGCATATCCGTCGTACGCTATGTATTCGTCAATATTTTCCGGATTAATTCTGCCGCAGTTCCGCAGAGCTACGCGCATCTGTTTTTTGAAGAATTCGCTTTCCTGGACATCCGTTTCCTCCACCGTCTTCTCTGTAGGCTCCAGCAGGCGTTTTACAATTCTTCCCTTCACCAGATGCTCCGTTACGATTTCCTGGACGTCCGCCTTCGTAACGCGGCAATACATCGCGCCCTCCGGATAAACGACGACAATCGGACCCTCTGCGCACAAGCCAAAGCAGCCGGTTTTGACGACCTTTACTTCATTTTCAATTCCGGCATCTTTCAGGCGCTGTTCAAATTCGTCGAACAAGACCGCCGATCCGGATGATGTGCAGCCCGTTCCCGCGCACACCAGTACGTGTGATCTGTAAAATTGCATATATGATGTCCTCCTTTGCCGTCAATCTTCCACGGCGCCTATGGTATACTCACTGACTACTTTTCCGTTTACGATATGATCCGTAACGACGCGGACGGCCTTCTCCGGCGTCATCTTCACATACGTTACTTTCGTTCCGTCTTTGTCAATCACTTCTACAATTGGCTCCAGCCTGCACATTCCGATGCAGCCCGTCATTGCAACCGTGGCGTTTGTGATGTTTCTTTTGCGGATCTCGTCCACGAACGCATTCATAACCGGTCTGGCTCCGGCGGCGATTCCGCAGGTCGCCATTCCCACGATGATTCTCGTGCCCTCCGCGCCGTTTCGCATGGAGATTTCATTTTGCGTTTTTTCTTTAATAGCTTTCAGTTCAGCTAACGATTTCATTCAGAACACCTCCGAAAATAATTTGTACATTCTCATTGATATAATCGCAGATCCACTGCAGAATTTCATATTCCGTGATGGGAACGCCGTCCAGTTCCTTTTCGACCTCCGCCGTATCGAAAAGAAAGCTTCCCTTGGAAGACCGCAGCGTCAGTACGAATCTCGTCTGAGGAGCGCCGGAGATTAAAAACCGCACCGTCTCTCCCAGATCGCCGAGCGGCAGTCTGTCGATATTGGAAATTTCAAAGTCCCCCGACAGCGCCGTACCGACATTTACCTGAGATTGAATCTCCAGACGGCCTCCGCCCTGCTCACAGGCGAGCTTGAAAAAAGGAATTCCCATTCCAACATTGCGCGTCTTTCGGCTGGTAGTGAAAGGATCCGTCACAGACGCAAGGAACGCTTCGCTCATTCCGCAGCCGTTGTCCTCGATGCGCACGCTCAGCCTCTCGTTCTCTGCGTCGCTTGCCACATCGATCCGGATCTCGCTCGCTCCGGCGGAAATGGAGTTCTGTGTCAGATCCAGAATATGCAGGGAAATATCGCGCAGCATGAGACGTTAATATTTGGCCAGAATTCCCGGAATATCATCCGGAACAAGCCTTCCATATACATCGTTGTTAATTGTAAGCACCGGAGCAAGACCGCAGGCGCCGATGCAGCGGCAGGCGTCCAGGGAAAATTTCCCGTCCTCAGTGCAGTCTCCGACCTGGATATCCAGCGATTCTTTCAGTTTATCTAAAACGAGATCCGCTCCTTTTACATAACACGCGGTGCCCAGACATACGGAAATTTTATATTCTCCCTTTGGCTTCAATGAAAATTGAGCATAAAACGTCACCACGCCGTATACTTCCGCCAGCGGAATATTCATGCCTTCTGCGATGATCTTCTGAACTTCGATCGGCAGATAACCATAAATCAGCTGCGCCTCATGAAGCACATGGATCAGGGAGCCCTGCTTGTCTTTGTTCTCCGCAATGATCTCCTGTAACTTGACGAGCTTCTCGTCACAGCTGCCGTCACAAGTGTTTCCCATATAGTTGAACCTCCATCTTCAGCAAATATTTGTAAAATTTATACTTACCAACCTTATGATTATATCGCAGCTTTTTGTAAATATCAACAGATAAATTCGGCCTCGCTCACAAAATCCTCCCCTGCCGTAAGGCGTCTATAATTCCAGCGGCGCTCGGCTCTTCTACCTCGAGCACTGCTCCGCCTTCCTCTTGTATTTTATCAATATAATGAGCGTCTGACGATGGCAAAAGCTTGTAATTTTCCAGTTCCGGGAAATTTTTCAATAAAATTTCTCTGTCGCAGCCGCAGGAAATTTCTACGAATCCATGCGGGTACCCGTACGGAAGCGCGCCCAGGCTTGTAAGCACGCTGTAAGAATCTCTGTCCACATGCGCGGGATAGGCGATCCCTCCCAGAGACGCCGCAAGTCCAAAGGAATCGTCGATTGTGATGCCGGTTGAGGCCAGAAGCATCCGGTCAAGCTCCCCGCAAACTTCATCCGCTGTATTAAACAGAAGCTGCCTTCCGAATATATCAGTGCGGTTCAGCGGCACGGCGCCGCCGTACGACGAAAGAAGGATTTCCTGAAAACGAGAAAGACCGTCCTGATCGGGAAAGAGACAGACAACGTGGATTTGCTCCGCAGTTTCCAATTCAAGCCCCGGAACGACCGTAATTCCATAGTTTTTCCCCAATATGGCCGCCGCTTCCGAATTCATGGAAGCGTTATGATCTGTAACGGCAATTGCCGAAAGTCCGTTCAGTGCCGCCATCCCGACGATATTCCCCGGCGTCATCAGATCGTCTCCGCAAGGAGATAGTGCAGAATGGATATGAAGATCAACTGAAATTTTTCGAAAGCTCATACGCTTTTATGATCAGCTCCGCGGCCTGCAGCGGCGTGGAAAGCAGCGTAACTTCGCGCTCGCGCGCTTTCTCCGTCAGGGAATCCGGAATTTCGATGTCTTCCGGTATGACGATGCAGGCCACGTCTACAAGCGAAGCAACGGCCAAAATATTAATATTATTCATGACCGTTACCCATAAATCGCCCTCTTTTGCATGCGAGATAACCCAGCTCAGCAGATCGCACGCATAAAAACCGGAAATGGTCCGCTCCGGATCGCCCGTTATCAGCTTTAAGCTGCACGGCTCCAGAATGTCACTGATTTTCATTTTCCTCCTCCGTTCCATCCGTAAAACCATTGTCGAACATCATCATTTCATTCGCAAGCCGTTTAATTTTCCTGCGCAGGATAAAAATACAGTCCGTCATGCGTGCCTTTCCGCGAACGACGTCTTCGGCAAGCGCCCTGCAGCTCGGAGAGCCACAGGCTCCGCAGTCCAGCGCAGGCAGCTTTTCATAAATCTCGTTCATTTTCCGCAGCTTTTCCATCGCCTTCGTCATATCGGGATCGAGCGTGCTGACGTCATAATGAATCAGCGGCTTTTCCCAGGCGGTATCCCGCAGCTCCTCCGGCTCGATTTCATGGTAAAATGCAGGCGTATCCTCCATCTGCTGACGGTTTCTGTTTTTCGCAACGTAAAGATTTTCCACCGTAAGCGGTCCGCCCGTACAGCCGCCGATGCAGGCGGAGGTTTCAATAAAATCGATATCCTTGATTCTGTCATCCTCGAGATCTTCAAGTATTTTTACAACGTTCTGGATTCCGTCTACATAAAGGACCTTTTTCGTGTCGATCGCCAGCGCCTCGCCGCCGGTGGACGCCCAGCGGACGCCATACTTTCCGGCCTGAAGCAAAATTTCATCCACATTCTCCTCCCGCATTTTCGCCAGCTGCTTTAAAAGCTTGAAATATACCATTTTAATCGGAATTACGCCGTCCACGTTCGAACGCTCCACCTCAAGCGGCGCTTTCACGCTCGTCATTTTCGCCGCGCACGGCGACAGGAAAAAGATGCCGACCTCCTCCGGAGGGACATCATATAAGGTGCAGAATTCCCGTCTGGCGTTCTGCGCAGCGATTTCCATCGGCGATTTAATCGGAAGCAGATTAGGGATCAGATTGGGAAAACGGAGCTGGATCAGGCGGACCACCGCAGGACATGCGGACGAAATCAGAGGGAGCTCGCCGCGGTAGGCGCGCAGATAGGCGTTGCTTTGATGCGTAACGATTTCTGCGCCGCGCGCAACCTCATAAATATAATCAAAGCCCAAAGCCTTCAGCGCCGCGATAATATGTTTTCTGGTATAAAGATTTGCGTCGAACTGCATGTAGAGCGAGGGGGCCGGCAGCGCAACCGTGTATTTGAATTCGGCCAGGAGATCCCAGGAATCTGTGTGCGCGACTTTTGCCTTATACGGACAGGTCCGGATGCATTCGCCGCAGTCAATACATTTGTCGTTTAATATTTTTGCTTTCCCGTTTTGAACGCGGATTGCCTCCATTGGACATTTTTTGATGCAGTTTGTACAGCCCTTGCAAAGCTTTTCGTCCAGCAGGACGGAATGACTGTATGGTTCGGACACTTTGAAGCCCCCCTCTTGGTTTCGATCGATCAGACGATGTTGACGATCAGCGTCACGACGGTACCCGCTCCGACGGTGCTTTCAATCTGCATATCGTCCGTATAACGCTGCATGTTTGGAAGTCCCATTCCGGCGCCGAAGCCCAGCTCCCGAACGGTTTCCGGCGCAGTAGACCATCCGGCCGTCATAGCCTGCGCAATGTCAGGGATTCCCGGGCCGTGATCCGATATTTTAACGGTGATCTTCTCCGGTGTAATTTCAATATCCGCCTCGCCGCCGCCCGCGTGAATAATAGCATTAATTTCCGCCTCGTACATGGCGATGGCAACGCGCTTAACAATAGCAGGATTTACGCCGATTTTATTCAGCGTCCGCTTTACGCCGCTCGATGCTTCCCCTGCCGCGGAAAAGTCCGCCGCATCAATGTCATAATGTAACGTTAACGACTGATTGCTCAATCCCAGACACCCTTTCCGACGATTCCGGCGCTGTACAGCTTGCCGCAGGTAATAAACAGGGGGTGTTTGGTCGTAAGGATCGTAATCCCCATTTCTTTTGCAAGAGAGATGATCGTTTCCCCGGGCACCTTGCCGCGGACGAAGCAGATTACTTTGATGTCCATCATTTCGCACGTTCTGACGACCTGTGGATTCACGAGGCCGGTACACAGAATGACGCTTTCTTTCACAAACGCCATTACATCGCTCATCAGATCCGCCCCGCAGCCCGAATAAATCTCAAGCTCCATATTTTCCTCGCCCGTGAGAACCTGTGCGTCTAAAATATCAATAATTTCTCTCACTTTCAGCATCAGACATCAAACCTCTTTCTTATGTTTCCGAGCCGTTCGGTTACATTTTCATACATCTGCTGATATTTTACCAGCTTTGCTTTTTCCTCGTCAACCACTTTCTGCGGCGCTCTGGATACAAAGCTTTCGTTTTCAAGCTTTCCCTTTACGCGGCTTAGCTCCCGCTCGAGGTTTTCTTTTTCTTTGGAAAGGCGTTCCATTTCCTTTTCAAAATCGATCAGCTCGTCAAGCGGAATATAAATTTCGGCGCCGTCCACGACCGCAGCGGCGGCGTCCTCCGGGATGCCGGATTTATCGTTCTGCACCGCGATTCCGGAAGCGGAGGCAAGCCTTGCAAAAAGCGGTTCGGCATCGCGGAGCACTGCGGCAGCCCTTCCGGATGCGGCAAATAAGATGTGCGCCCTGCGCGAAGCGGGAACGTTCATTTCCTGCCGGATATTCCGAATGGCGCGAATGGTGCTGATCACCAGCTCCGTATCCTTTTCCTCTTCGGGATATTCGCGGGCCGGATTATATTCCGGCCATTTTGAAATCATGATGCTTTCCGCGTCTTTATACAAGCTCTGATAAAGCTCTTCTGTGATAAACGGCATGAATGGGTGCAGCAGCTTCAGACAGCGGATCAGTACATCGTTGAGCACGTACTGCGCTTCAAGTCTGCCCGGAGCAGCCGCGTCGAAGAGCCGCGGCTTGACGAATTCAATATACCAGTCGCAGAAGCAATCCCAGAGGAAATCATATACCTTTGCAAGCGCAATGCCAAGCTCAAATTTTTCCAGGTTTTCCGTAACCTCCCGAACCAGCGTATTGCAGGCAGAGAGAATCCATTTGTCCGCCGCCGTAAAGCGCGCCGGATCGATTTTGGAAAAATCCGGTTCATCGTCAAAATTCATCAGAGCAAAGCGCGTGGCGTTCCAGATTTTGTTCGCAAAATTCCGCGCGGCTTCCACCTTCTCCGGCAAATACCGCTGATCATTGCCAGGCGCATTTCCGGAGGTCAGCGCGAACCGCAGCGCGTCCGTCCCGTACTCGTCGATCACTTCGAGCGGATCGATGCCATTTCCGAGGGATTTCGACATTTTTCTGCCCTGAGAATCCCGGACCAGGCCGTGGATCAGTACATATTTAAAAGGGGGCTCTCCCATCTGTTCGCAGGCGGAGAAAATCATGCGCGCCACCCAGAAGAAAATGATATCGTATCCCGTCACCAATACATCCGTAGGATAGAAATAGTCCAGATCTTCCGTCTGCTTTGGCCAGCCAAGCGTGGAAAACGGCCAAAGCGCCGAGCTGAACCACGTATCCAGCGTATCGGGATCCTGATGCAGCCGCTCGGAGCCGCAGTGCGGGCAGCGATCCGGCTTTGTTTTGGAAACGGTCGTTTCGCCGCATTCGTCGCAATAATAAGCCGGGATTCTGTGTCCCCACCAGAGCTGCCTGGAAATGCACCAGTCCTGAATATTTTCCATCCAGTTATAATAAATTTTGGAAAAACGGTCCGGTACGAAACGGACTTTGCCCGACCGTACCGCTTCAATTGCGGGACCGGCCAGAGGCTTCATTTTCACGTACCACTGCTTGGAAACCATCGGTTCCACGACCGTTCCGCAGCGCTGGCACGTTCCGACGTTATGGCGGTGCGGCTCCGTTTTGACGAGCAGGCCCAGCGCATCAAGATCGCGTACAATCTGCTTCCGCGCCTCATATCGTTCCATGCCGCGGTATTTTCCTCCGTTTTCGTTGACATAGCCGCGATCGTCCAGAATTTTAATGACCGCAAGATTGTGCCGGCGGCCCACCTCGAAATCGTTCGGATCATGCGCAGGGGTGATTTTAACGGCGCCCGTCCCGAATCCGAGCTCTACATAGTCGTCGGCGATGATTGGAATTTCCCTGTCCACCAACGGTAAAAGAAGTGTTTTTCCAACCAAATGTTTATAGTTTTCATCCGCGGGGTTTACTGCCACCGCCGTGTCCCCCAGCATAGTCTCGGGACGCGTCGTTGCGATCGTAAGGAAGCCGCTGCCGTCCGCCAGCGGATAATTGATATACCAAAAGCTGCCGTCCAGCTCTTTATATTCCACTTCGATATCGGAGATCGAGGTATTACAATGCGGGCACCAGTTCGTGATCCGTTCTCCGCGATAAATAAGACCTTTTTCATACAATCTTACAAATACTTCAAGAACCGCCTCGGACAGGCCCTCGTCCATGGTGAAGCGAAGACGGGCCCAGTCGCAGGAGCTGCCCAGACGCTTAAGCTGGTTCACGATTCTGTTTCCGTAGAGCTCCTTCCATTCCCAGGCTCGTTTCAGAAAGGCTTCCCGGCCGATCTGCTCCTTTGTCAGGCCCTCCTTCGCCATGGCGTCCACGATTTTCGCCTCTGTTGCGATGCTGGCGTGATCGGTCCCCGGCACCCAGAGCGCCGCAAAGCCCTGCATCCTTTTAAATCGGATCAAGATATCCTGCAGCGTGTTGTCCAGCGCATGGCCCATATGCAGCTGCCCGGTGATATTCGGAGGCGGGATGACAATCGTAAAAGGCTTTTTGCCCGGCTCCGCCTTTCCCCGGAAGTATCCTTTTTCTTCCCAGTTTTGATAAATTCTTTTCTCAACGCCGGCGGGATCATAAACCTTCGCCATCGTATCAGCCTTTTTCATAGTCCGTTTCCTCCTGCTTTGCAGCTTAATGTAACTGAATAGACCGTTTTATGATACATCTATCCGCCGGTTTTTGTCAATTCCGAAAATCGTTTCCTTTATTTTCACTGCGCGCTTTTAAAACGGTTTCATTTTTCTGCAAAATAAGACTTGAATTTTATCTGCGCATATGCTATAGTAACGATACTTCGCCTTCATAGCTCAGTAGGTAGAGCGCATCCATGGTAAGGATGAGGTCGCCGGTTCGATCCCGGCTGAAGGCTCCAGAAAGAACTTCCGTTTCGACGGAAGTTTTTTTATGTCTGGTAAAAATCTGAGATTCAGCGCGGCGGCTGGAATTCCAGCTCCGGCTCGTATCTTACTGTGTCATTAAAATGCCACCATTCATTATAATATCCCTGAAATCCGCAGGCCGTCATGACGTCCTCCAGCATCTGGGCGTTTTCAGCCGCCGCCGGGCTGACATCGCTGTAATCGCGGTCCGCTTTTTCACTGAAATCGTCAAAGGAAGTAGGCATCTCTATTTCGTTCCCTTCCGAATCGATCAGCGTAAGATCCAGCGCGCAGCCTCGCGTATGATTGGAATAGCCGACGTTCGGATTAGATACGAAATTCCCGTCGGGACAGATTTCCCAGAGACGGAACTGCGCGGAAACAGGGCGGTAAGCATCCCAGATTTTAATCCGATAGCCCTGCTGTGAAAAAATTTCCTGCGCCTGCGCAAGCTTTGCAACCGTTCCGTAACGCGCATATGCTTCTGTAAAATCATATATCACCTGCCCCGTAAAATTCTCCGTAGTGGCGTACTTGAGATCGGTGACCGCCTCAGGCACATAATCCACAATCCGTACGAATTCATCCGCCTCCGGAACACGCTCCGGCGTAGGAGGCAGGGAGGCAGACTCGGTCGGCGCCGCAGAAGCGCTTACCGGCGGCTGCGTAACTGCGGCCGGCGTGTAAAACAGAATAGAAGGCGTTCCCGTCGCAGGTGCAGCCTGCCTCCGCGTTCCGCAGGAAACGGCGGTAAACAGCACGGCGGACAGAAAAGAAAAAAGCGTAAGAATTTTATTTTTAAATTCCATTTACAAGCACCTCAAAATATGTTAGGATAAATATGTTGTCGTTGTACGGCATATCTGAGCGGGTGTAGTTCAATGGTAGAATTCCAGCTTCCCAAGCTGACTACGGGGGTTCGATTCCCCTCACCCGCTCCACGCTGGAGCAAAGCGAGCTTTGCTCCGGCTTATTTTTTGTCTGTGACAGGAAATAAGCCATACGGGAGTTTTTTGGTTATTCCATCCGGAAGCAGAGGTTTATTCAAGATACACCGCATGATGACAGCGTCTTCCGTTCCGTAATACTTCTTCCGAACCGCAATTTCCTCAAATCCCTCCGTCTGGTACAGCCGTCTCGCCGCCAGATTCGTTTCCCGGACCTCCAGGAACAGCTTGGCGATGTGTTCCGCAGTGAGCGTCCGTTTCATTTCCTGCAAAAGCGCCCTCCCGATCCCGGCGCCGCGCCATTCCCTCCGTACTGCGATCCGCAGTAGTTCCGCCTCGTCCAAGACGCTCTGAACGCAGCAATAGCCAACCGCCGTTTTCCCTTCTGCGGCCGCGAAGCAGCGCGTTCCCTCGCCGCGTATTTCATCCTCCAGCATCGCTTCGCTCCACGGCTTCGGAAAGGACTCCGTTTCAATCTCTGCAAGATTCCGAAGCAGCTCTGCCGTCAGTGTTTCAAATTGAATCCGTATAATTTTTATAATACTCCACCTTCAAACGTTCCGCCGTGTATTCGCTGGCGGCGCCTGCGGCCTCTGCGGCGGCATATTTTTCGCGGGCCAGCAAAGCGATTGCAGCCGGGTTTCCTGCGGAAAGCTCCGAGGGAAGCGGGCGGTACATTTCACCGAGCAAATCCGTAAGCAGAGCGCCATTTGCAGCCGTGCCGTCTCCGGTGAACAGGATGCGTTCTCCCGCGTATTCCGCCCGCAGCGTTTCGCAAAGCGTTTCACAAGAAAGGGCGCAGCAAGGAAGCCGTTCCGTTCTTCCCCGGTACAGCGCCGCATACACGCGGGCATTGCGTGCATCGATCATCGGGCAGACCAGCTGTTCTTCCCCCACAGCGCAGGCCGCCGCAAGCGCCTCGAGCGTATTCAATCCAATCAAAGGAATTCCGAGAGAATAAGCAAACGCTTTTGCCGTCGTAACGCCGATTCGGAGCCCCGTATAAGAGCCCGGTCCGTTTGTAACCGCGACAAGTCCCAGCTCAGACGACGAAACGCCTGCGGCAGCCAAAATATATTCCACCGCCGGGAGCAGCTTGACTGAATGCGTCTTCTGATCCTGAATCTGAATGGAAGCCAGAACGCTGCCATCCTCGCATACCGCCGCCATTGCCGTTTTACAGGATGTATCCATCACAAGAAGCTTCATTCCGCATACCTCCTGATCTCGATTTCACGCCGCGTCGGCGAAATATCATCACGCCGCGAGAGCCCGACATCCGTAATTCTCTGCTTGTAATATTTTTTGATTTCCGGCACGCGTTCCGCCCATTCGATGAACAGCACGGCGTCATGCTCCGCATATTCTTCAAAGCCGATGTCTAAAAGCTCCTCATAGGAAGCGATCCGGTAAAGATCAAAATGGTATAGCAGGCTTTCGCCGCTGCGGTATTCGTTTACGATGGTAAAGGTCGGACTGGTGATATAATCACGGATGCCAAGCGCTTTTGCCGCGCCGGACGTAAAACACGTTTTTCCCGCGCCGAGTTCTCCGTTCAGCGTTACGATATCGCCTGGCTTCAGGAGCCGCCCGAGCTTCTCCCCTACAGCCTCCGTTTCTTTTTCACTGTCCGTCTGAAATTTCATCAAGAGTTCCATTTGGGGAATCTCCTCGCTTCCTGTAAAATCGCATCCATTATACTATATCTCTGCAAATTTTACAAAGCGGGCAAGCTCATGTCTGCGCCGGATACTCTCTTGTTACGAATTCATACGGCGGGATCTGTATGCGATCCGTTCTTTCCAGAGGCGGAATTCGTATAACCGCCGTCTGGGCGGTATCCAAGGGATTGAACAGCCGAAGCAGATATTTTCCCTCTGCGGTCCGGTAAAATGCGGTGCATACCACAGAAGGAGCGCTGTCAAGCTCCAATCCCGGCAGCGGCTTCCTTTCTCCTTCCGTTCCGTGCGGGAAAAAAGACAGTCCCATCGGCGCCTCATGAAATTCCTGTGCCTTCCGTCCGGCTGCCGCAAGCAGAGTATCCGCAGGCCCGCCCTCAAAGCGGAAGCGGTACAGCCGTTCTCCCTGGTCAATATACGCCGAGAATCGATCGTCCGGCATCACCCTCCGATCCGGGCCAAGCGGATGGCCGGTATATCCCGGTGAACGAAGCAGCGTAACAAGCAGCGCGTTTTCCTCCACAGAAGAGCCGTACGTCCCGTTATTAATCAGCAGAAGGCCCTTTCCCCTTGTGTGACCGGTCACGGTGCGGCGTTCCGGGCAAATGCCGGTTTCTCCCTCCTGCAGCTCCCGCAGCATGACAAATTGCTGAGAGACGTTTTCCCTCCCGTTTCCCGGAAGACTTTCCAGCCCGTATGCCACCTGGCCGATGCACTGCGGCGCGTCCAGCAGCGAAGGAATTTCCAGCTTTACCATTTTTTTCTTTTCATTCCAGTATAAACGTACTTCAATGTCAATCGCGGTGCTGTGCTTTGAAAGAATATAGCGAACAACTGCCTTTGAATCTTCGTATCCAAAAAGCGCCTCCACCACAGCGCGCGCGTCCGCGTTTTCGATCACGCGCACAGAGGGCAAAGGATGGTCGAGGCACGAAAGGCGGCTGCCCGCTATTTCATCAAGGAGCGAAAACGTTCCGATGTAATCGCGAAATTCCGAGACCGTCATTCCCCAGGCGTCGCAGGAATCGCGGAGTACGCGCAGACAAAAGGCGCCCGGTGCCGTGTACCGCTCCCCGTCCTTCTGATATTCGTCAATCAATCCTGTGATGCAGTTGATCGCGACTCTCAGCCGCGGCGTTTCAAAAATCAGACAATCTGCCTCCCGGCGCAGCGGCGCAATCGGCCTGCCGCCCTGAACAAGCGTAAATTTACAGTTAAAACGATTCATCTGCATCGGAGCAAGCACGGCATGAAAAACTACGCGCTTTCTCCAGTCAATCGGGATGTGGCTCTCTTCCTGTTCCGCCTGAGACGGCAGGGCATTCCCCGCCTCGTCAAACACCTGAGGCAGGTAAAACTGATCGGACCAATTCTGATCCCACAGCATAAATTCACACGAGAAATCGTCTTCTACCGCATACGGATGCGGATTGAAAATCAAAACAGGAATTTCGTCGGCTTCCGCTCTTTTTTGTCCCCGTGCCAGCGCGAAAAAGGCGCGTGCCCGTATACGGCTGCACAATTCCAGACCATGATCGAGAATCCGGATTCCCATTTCTTCCGCCGGCTGTACGGAGGTGCCCGTCAGATAATCGTGAAATTGCGCCAGCAGCAAGTCGTGCAGCGCTTCCTCCAGTTCTTTTCCCGCATCAGGAATCAGATTCTGCAAATAAGCGGCGGCGACCATCTTCTCCGTCATGAAATACCAGCTTTCCAGCTGGCGGTATTTCTGTTTGATTCTGATCTGCGTGGTATAACAGCCGGGAGCCCACGGATTCAAATCACCGCAGTGGCGCGGCAGGCTTTTACCGTTTGTTTTCAGTTCGCGGAAATATGCCTCCGGTGTGGACTGTAGCAGCTCGATTTGCGGGAATTCCTTGCGCAGACGTACGATCGCCTCAAGATCCGGCCGCGAAGCGCCGCCTCCGTGATCTCCCATTCCCCATAACAGCAGAGTAAAGTCATCCTCCGGAAATTCCGCGATCAGTCTGCGGATTCTGCCTTCCAGCTGGCCGTATCCATTTCCGTAGCATTCTGCCCGAAAAGCAGCGACAGAGGAACCGTCATAGCCCACCCACTCGTAAACGCTGCCCGGCAAGGAAAGGCGATCCGGGCCCGGCCTCGTATGAATATAACTGTCAAAGCCGTTTTTCGTTAAAATCTGCACCAACCCTCTGCTGTGGCCAAACGAGTCGAAATTCACAGCAGTTGTGGGAGAAATGCCGAATTTTTCCTGAAAATATGCCTTTCCAACCGAAATCTGCCGCATAAATCCCTCTCCGGACGGCATATTACAGTCCGGCTGGAGATACCAGCCTCCCATAATGTGCCAATTTCCCGCACGAACGAGCTTTTGGATCCGGGCAAACAGTTCAGGCTCGTATTCCTCTACCCATTGGTACAGAAGCGCCTCGTTATGGTTAAATACATAATCTCCGTATTCCTCGCAGAAATCCGCGGCCGTTCGGAATGTCGAAAGCGCCGCCGCAGCGCCTTCCTCCCATTCCCATTGCCAGACCGGATCAATATGGGCATTACTGATTAAATGAATTCGTTTCGTCATTAGAAAATCCCGCCTTTCGCCGTCTTTTTCCTATCGGTCTCTATAAACGCATTTCACATTTATGCGAAGTATAGGATACCGCTCCGTTTTTGTAAAGAGGGAAAACAAATTTTCGGCTTGAATCGCAGCGGGATTTTCAAAAGATTTTCAGTTCAGCGGATAAAATTCATGGGCCGGAGCGCTTCTTTTTCCGGAAGGCCGTAGGCTTCTTTCCCCAACGCAATGCTTTTCATCAGGAACGTCATGTTTCTTGCAAGCGTGCGCATGCCCTGCAGGCCCTCTGTATCCTGCTCGGCCTCGCCAGGCTCTCTGCCGTGGATGCTGTTCCAATATTGGCCGGATGCCACAGGCATCCCTGAAATCGTAAAAAACTTATTCAGCTCGTCGAAGGTCGAGGACAGTCCGCCTCTGCGCGCGGCTGCAACGGCAGCGCCAACTTTCATGGTTTTATCAAAATGTGTGCTGAAAAACAGCCGCGTCAGGAAAGCGATCAGCGTCGCATTTGCAGAAGCGTAATAAACCGGGCTTCCAACAACCATTCCGTCGCATGCTTCAAATTTCGGTGCAAGCTCGTTGACTGCATCGTCAAATACGCACTTGCCCGTTTTGGCACAAGCGCGGCAGGCAATGCAGCCCCTGATGCTTTTTCCGCCAACGTGCAGAAGCTCTGTTTCCACGCCCTCCTGGGAGAAAACCTTCTCCATTTCATGCAGCGCGACATAAGTGTTTCCTTTTGCATGAGGGCTTCCGTTGATTAAAAGAACCTTCATTTCATGACCTCCTTCCGCAGCTCCTTCAGTCCATGGGAACGCGCCGTGTCTGCAGGGCGTTTCCGTCCCTGAAGGCGTTCCCTACCTTTTCGCCCGACTTCAGATATGCGTTGTGAACGGGATCAAAGGAAATTGCCTGGAGCTTCTGGGCATCGGGCAGGCCGTCTTCTCCTAAAATACGTTCGTCTGCATTGACATTGACGATCTCTCCAATAATATTTCCGTCCTCATTGAATTTAATAAGCCGGCATTCCAGCGTCATCGGCAGCTCCTCAATGACAGGGGCGTCCACGAATTCGCTTTTTGTGGTATGGAAGCCGGCGCGTTCCATTTTGTCTGGCGTATCATTTCCCGAAGCAATCCCCACATAATCCGCGGCGGCAGCATGGGCGGCGTCGGCAAAGCTTATGGTAAACGCACCCTTAGCTTTGATGTTTTTCGTCGTTCTGTGCGTCGCACTGAGGCAGAGGATTATGCGATTTGTATCATAAATGCCGCCCCAGGCAGCATTCATCGCGTTTGCTTTCCCGTTTTCGTCGTAAGTACCGACAATCAGTACCGGGAGCGGATACATCCATGTTTTCTTTCCAAAATTTTTTCTCATCATTCCATCTCCTTATCGGCGTTTGGCGCCTTTGCTTAAAGTTTCTTTCATATGTTATTATACGGGAGGGGCGCGGCAATGTCATGCCTGTTTTATCATCTGTCCGTACGCTCCGGCTCAAGAATTCTCTTCCAGAATTTTTCTTGCCCACGCTTTCACTTCCTGCTCGGCTTCCCGTGCTTCAGTCTGGCGCGGCAGTATTATGACAGGCAG
This sequence comes from uncultured Clostridium sp., assembly GCA_900543695.1. Taxonomy (GTDB): domain Bacteria; phylum Bacillota; class Clostridia; order UBA1212; family UBA1255; genus Egerieisoma. The sequence goes on from UQSG01000001.1 coordinate 133,738, forward strand.
CAAGGATTGCAGTAAACAAAGCGGCGGCGATTTTGTTTCCCTGTTTATATCTGAAGATTATAACCGGCGCCGCATTTTCTTGCAGCCAAGGCATCCTCTGCGCTTTTTTCAGCCATATTCCTCTCCGTCGGCAAACAAATGCGCCTGCCGCTTCAATACGCTTTTCAATCAAGCAATTGTTTGTTTTCTTTTTAATTAGGAATCTGAATATCCTCTTTGTAAACAGTAATCGTTTCTCCGTGTTCCTGGGAAGAATCAACATTTACAAGAAACAATTCCGGATCGTCAAAAATCTCAATCACCATTCCTTCGCGCCCATCTTTCAGTCTGACTGATCGTACTGTCGTATTGTTTGCATTGTATTCTTTCCTCCTTATGTGATTCAAATTCGCAAATCTGTTTATCTTTGATTACTATAATTTTATCAAAAAATTTTGTACTTGCCAATCGATGTGAAATAAAAAACGCTGTCTGAGCTCCAATCAAATCATTAAATTCCTGATACAGCGCATATTCTGCGCGCTGTGTATTTTTCAATTGCTCGCAAATTGTTTGCAAATAATGAAATTGCACGTCCGTAAGGTCCATCACCTTTTTGTTCCTGTATTACAGAAAGCCTTGATTTACGCAGCTTTCTGTAATAAACTGACAGAAAAGCTGCGGCGCCAAACAGTATTTTTTCGATGAGGAGGAGCTCCTGCGGACAAAGCGCCTTTTGCGCTCGCGGCCTGCGAGGAGAAATGTGCGCCAAAATCAAGCGGCGCAGGAAATTTTTACTTGTTAAGGTGTCAAAATGAGCAATTTAAATGATGTTTTTCTGGAAGAATTCAAGCGTCTTGATAAAATGTGCCGTGAGCGGTATCAATCTGAAAAAGGCGTTACCAGTTATATCAGTGATATGAAGCGTACGGCGACAGATAAAAGCCGGTCCATCCCTAATTGGAACGCAGATCTTAAAGAGCTGATCCGGCTTCGTCATCTGAGAAACCAGCTGTCCCACGAAGTGGGCACATTTCACAGAAGTATGTGTACGCAAAGGGAGATTACCTGGCTGCGGTCATTTAATCATCGTATTTTGAAGCGTTCCGATCCTCTGGCTCTGCTTCGCAGAAAAGCTAATAATCCAAAGCAGCGGCAAAAGTCTCATCCGCGTAAAACGCCTGCGGCGGCAAAGCTGCCCAAACGTATCTCAGGCTGCCTGACTGCGTTCGTCGGATTACTGTGTCTCGCATTGACCGCCGCCCTTATCGTAATAATATTAGAGTTAATCTCAATGTAAACGTTCATCCGCTGCGGCGGTATTGTTAAAAGGAAGAGGGCAAACCTCTCGAAGGGTGTTTGCCCCCTTCCTTTTTTTCTCTGCGAGCGCGGGCTTATTCCACGCTGCAGCTTACCGGCGTATACCCGGCTTCTTTTACCGCTTCCATCAGCACCTGATCCGGCACCTCTTTTGTCAGCGTTACGGTTGCCTGCTTCTTTTCCAGGTCTACCGCCGCCTCCTGCACGCCGTCTACCGCCGCCAGCGCCTTTTGCACATGCATCTGGCAGTGTGCGCACATCATACCGTCTACCGTCAAAATTTTTTTCATAGAAATCCTTCCTTTCTGTTCTGCCGGCTTCTCACCGGTCTTTGTTTGTGTATCCGGCTCCGCCGGATTTTTCTTAGATTCCTTTAAAGCTTCGCTTTGAGGCGCCGCCTTTCGCCGGAAGAAGCGCAGGCGCAGGGCGTTGGCAACGACGCAAACGGAGCTCAGACTCATGGCTGCGGAGCCGATCATGGGGCTCAGACGCAGCTGGAACGCTGGATATAATGCGCCCGCCGCCAGAGGAATCCCCAGCACGTTGTAGAAGAATGCCCAGAATAAATTCATATGAATGTTCCGGACAACGGCGCGGCTCAGCTCGATTGCCGTCGCTGCGTCTTCCAGAGAGTCCTTCATCAGTACGACGTCGGCGGATTCAATGGCAATATCCGTTCCTGCGCCAATAGCGATTCCGATATCCGCGCGCGTCAGAGCTGGGGCGTCGTTAATCCCGTCTCCTACCATGGCAACCTTATGCCCCTCCTGCTGAAGCGAACGGATCTTAGCTTCTTTTTCCGTGGGCAGCACGTCGGAAACAGCTTTTTCAATGCCAAGCTCTTTCCGGATCGCTTCAGCGGTAATCCGGTTGTCTCCCGTCAGCATGACGACATGAAGGCCCATTTCCGCAAACCGGCGGATCGCCGCCCGACTCGTTTCCCGAATCGTATCCGCCACTGCGATAATACCGACCAGCGCGCCGTCGCGGGCAAAAAGCAGCGGTGTTTTTCCCTCTTCTGCCAGGCGCCGGATCTCCGCTTCAGCCTGCCGCGGGGCAGCGCCGCCTTGAAGGAGTCCGTTTTCTTCCATAAACGCCGCATTTCCCGCAAGATAAGAAGAGCCTCGCACGACGGCCCTTACGCCGCGTCCTGCCAGCGCCTCAAAGTCTTCCGCCTTAGGAACGCGAAGCCCGTCCTGCCGCGCGCGTTCCGTTACCGCCTGGGCAAGGGGATGCTCGCTTCCGCTTTCGGCGGCGGCCGCTTCCTCCAGAAACGTCTGCTCAGTCAGCGTGGGATCCAGCAGTACGATATCTGTCACCGCCGGACGGCCGGAAGTAATCGTTCCCGTTTTATCGAGAACGATCGTATCCACATTGTGCAGATTTTCCAGGCTTTCTGCTGATTTAATTAAGATTCCCAGCTCTGCCGCTTTTCCCGTTCCTACCATGATTGCGACCGGCGTTGCCAGTCCCAGCGCACACGGGCAGGAAATAACGAGAACGGAAATCGCATTGGACAGCGCAAATTCAAACGTCTGCCCTGCAAACAGCCAGATTACCGCAGTAAGAATGGCGATGCCGATGACGACCGGCACGAATATGCCGCTGACCTTGTCGGCCAAGCGCGCGATCGGTGCCTTGGAATTGCCGGCCTCATCCACCAGGCGGATGATCTGAGACAGCGTCGTATCCTCTCCGACCTTCGATGCTTGAAAGCGAAACGTTCCGTTTTTGTTGATCGTTGCGGATATGACGGGATCTCCCGCGCGCTTTTCCACCGGAATGCTTTCCCCGGTTATGGCCGCCTGATCGACATAGCCAAGCCCTTCCGTTACAACGCCGTCAACCGGAATGCTTTCCCCGGGACGGATTACCACAATGTCGCCCGCCACGACTTCCTCCGAGGGGATGGTCTGCTCTGCGCCCCCGCGGATAACGACGGCCGTTTTCGGCGCCAAATCTACTAATTTGCCAAGGGCATCAGAAGTTTTGGATTTAGATTTTGCCTCCAGATATTTTCCCACCGTTACCAGCGTCAGAATCATTGCGGCCGACTCAAAATACAGCGCGTGGGCATATTCATGCACTACATTCATGTTTCCGTGCCCGAATCCGTACGCCATGCGGAACATGGCAAACAGTCCGTAAAGCATAGAAGCGCCGGAGCCGGTTGCTACAAGCGAATCCATATTCGGCGCGCGGTGAAGCAGCGCCTTTAGACCGTTCCGAAAAAAATGTCCGTTAATCAGCAGAATCGGCACGGTAATGAGCAGCTGTGCCAGCGCGGAGACCAGCGCATTCTCCGTTCCGCTTAAAAATCCGGGAAGCGGCAGAGAAAGCATCTCTCCCATAGACAGGTACATCAGCGGGAGCAGCAGGACGACAGAAGCAATCAGACGGCGTTTCATCGCCTTTCTGCTTTCTTCCGCGCGGTTCTGCCGGGCCTGCCACTCTTCACGGAAGCCGCCTCCCTTCGATTCCGTTCGTCCCGATGCGGAGGCGCCGTATCCGATGGCCTGTACTGCGCTTATAATCGTTCCCGCGTTCAGCTTTGTCTCGTCATACGTTACGGTCATACGGTTTGCCAGCAGACTGACGTCCACAGAGTCAACGCCGTCCAGTTTCTGGACGCACCGCGTTACGTTTGCCTGGCAGGCGGCGCAGGTCATTCCCGTGACGCTGTATTTCTCGGTTTTCATAAAACGGCCTCCTTTACTTCAGTTTGCGGATCAGCTCCAGCGCTTCCTCTACGATCTGCGTGTTTCCCTTTTGGATTTCTTCCACGACGCACGTTTCAAGATGGTTTTGCAGAACCAGATACCCAAACGCTTGAAGCGCGCTTTCCGCCGCCGCAACCTGCATCAGAATATCTCCGCAGTAACGGTTCTCCTCCAGCATTTTTGCAATTCCGCCAAGCTGTCCGCTGATCCGGCTCAGCCGGTTCTGGAGAAGCCGCAGCTCCTTTTCTCCGCGCGGAGTCGCCTTTCTTCTGCAGCATTCCGGCTCTGCGTCTCCCGCAGGGAGCTGGTTGGTTTTCTTTTCTTCCATCCTTGCACCTCCTCAAAATACCCCATTAGGGTATTTCTGATCTCTAGTATAATACCCCATACGGGTATTTTCAAGTGGAATTTGAAAAATTTTTTTGCAGTCTCCCCTGCGCTCGCGCCGAAGCCGCCGCATCATTTGACATTTGCGTCGCATTCTATATAATGGACAGAGTTACAGGATGTATGTATAAAGGGGGCTGCGCAATGGAGAGAAAGGTCTGTCTGATCACCGGAGGCACCTCCGGGATCGGGAAATATACCGCGCTTGCCATGAGGTCTGCCGGCTATGCGGTTTTTGAAATCAGCCGAAGAGCGGAGGGAATCGACGGAATCTTTCACATTTCTGCCGATATCACGGATGAGAGCGCCGTTCAGCAGGCAGTAAGCGCGGTGCTCAGTCAGGCCGGCCATATCGACGTGCTGATCAACAACGCCGGCTTCGGAATCTCAGGCGCAATTGAATTTACACAAACAGAAGACGCCAGACGGCAATTTGATGTAAATTTTTTTGGCATGGTCAATATGAACTGCGCAGTGCTGCCCATCATGCGCAGACAGCGCTGCGGAAAAATTTTAAACATCAGTTCCGTGGCCGCAATGATCCCCATTCCTTTTCAAGCGTATTATTCTGCCGCAAAAGCGGCAATTAACAGCTATACGCTCGCGCTGGCCGCCGAAATCCGTCCTTACGGAATCCAGGTCGGCGCAATTCAGCCGGGCGACATCAAGACGGGCTTCACCGCCGCTCGCAGAAAATCTCTGGAGGGCGACGACGTTTATGGCGGGCGGATCGGCAGAAGCATTTCCGTAATGGAGCAGGACGAGCAGGCCGGCATGCCGCCTGAAGCAGTCGCTCGGAAAATCTGCGCAGCGTTGAAAAAAAAGCGGCTTCGCCCGGTGACCACCGTAGGAGGCCGGTATCGTTTTATTTGTGCGGCTGCAAAATTATTACCCGCTTCCCTGTTAAACCGTATCGTCTCCAAAATCTACGCCGCGTAAGTTCCCTTCACGCTTTTTCGCCCTATCTCATATTATAATTATGGACGGACCCGGCGGATGCGGGGCTGTCATTTATGATAGAAAGAGAGCTTGTTGATTATGGAAAACCTTGTTATGAACGCTTGCTGGTATCCCGGCCCGAACGGCGTCCCGGAATTCTTTTCCGGCGCGGGTACGACATATGATAACTTCTTCGTGGACGGATGCCGCACCAGCAGCATCACACAGACAAACGGCATGCAGGGATTCAACCAATATGATCCGCTGATTCCTGTCTGCGGCGGCAGCTGCATCAGCTGGAGCTATGTGATCCGTGCGATCGAAGCGCAGCAAATCCTCCTCCAGGCTGCGTTTTTCGACGAGAACGGACTGCTGATCGATACGAGGCAGGTCGATATTACCTGCGGTGTATCCTGCCAATTCAGCCGGCAGGAGGCGCAGTTTATTGCGCCCTGCAGCGCCTCAGAGGTTCAACTATCTCTGCGTTTTAACGGTAATGTCACGGCATGTACGTTTTACGCTCCGAGAGCGTGTTATTGCTGAACCAAACCGTTCCTTTTTCGGGATCTGCCGCTTATCGGCAGATCCCGTTTTTATCGTGTTGCGATAAATTTTTATTGACTTTCAAAAATATTCCCTGTATACTATTGCCGAAAACTTTTTTAAAAAGAAAAACGGAGGGCATCATCATGAAACAGAAAACATTATCTTCCTGGCTGAAAGCCATTCTCGTCATTACGGGGATTTGCGGACTTGTCGTATACCTCTGGATAATTCCGGAAATTGCAGACGCACTGCTTCAGCGTGCGCCGGAATTGGAAGCTGCTTTTTTACCCTGGCTGATTTTTCTGATTCTTACCGGAATCCCCTGCTATGCCGCTCTGGGAATTCTGTGGAAAATTGCGCAAAATATTGGTGCGAACCGATCCTTTTGCATACAGAATGCAAAGCTGTTAAAATATATTTCTGTTCTTGCCGCCGCGGACGCCGGATTTTTCTTTGCCGGGAATATCGTCCTTCTGCTTCTGGGCTGGAACCATCCAGGTATCGTTCTGGTTTCTCTCTGCATCGTTTTTATCGGCGCAGCGCTTTCCGTCGCCGCTGCGCTGCTTTCCTATCTGATTCGAAAAGCAGCCGACCTGCAGGAGCAAAGCGATCTTACGATTTAATACGGAGGAGAATTATGGAGGACCGGATTATTTTTAACATCGATGTGATGCTCGCAAAACGAAAAATGAGCGTAACACGGCTTTCCGAGGAAGTCGGAATCACCATTGCAAATCTTTCCGTGCTGAAAAACGGCAAGGCCAGGGCGCTGAAAATTTCGACGCTCGCCAAGCTCTGCAAAGCGCTGGACTGCCAGCCCGGCGATCTGCTGGAGTATCAGAAAGGACCAGAGGAGAAAACAGAATGAGACTATTTATCGCCGTCCGTTTTACGCCTGAAATCAAGGAGCTTTTAAAGGCCGCCGCGGTACAGCTGAAGCAGCAAAGCGTTTCCGGGAATTTTACTGATCTGGAAAATTTTCATCTCACGCTCGCTTTTATTGGCGAATCCGATCGTATTTCTCTGCTCAGAGGCTGTCTTGACCGATCTGTCCTTCCTCCCTTTTCGATCGCGCTGGAAGGCTTCGGACACTTCGGAAGCGTGTGGTGGATCGGCATACAAAGGAGCCGGGCCCTGGAGCTTCTGGCAGACAAGCTCCGCAGCGTCCTCCAGGAAAGCGGCTTTCCCATGGAAGAGCGGCCCTTCAAGCCGCATATCACGATCGCCAGGAACGTCGTCGCCTCACAAAAAATCCGGCTTTCTGTTCCGCCTGCGTCCATGCCGGTCACACGCATTTCTCTGATGAAATCGGAACGCATCGGCGGTCGCCTGATTTACTCGGAGCTCTATGGAACGCAATTAAAATAATCGCGGGAAAATCGATGTATTTACGGCGATCGCTCGCCGCGCGCATTGCTTCGTTTTCTGGAAAAAAGAAAAACCGCTTTCTGAGAAGAAAGCGGTGTGCTCTCATACCATTTTTTCCTGCTTCACTTTTTTATCAATGACATGGCGTGACGCCAGCTCTTCCCGGACATCCTCCAAAGAAATCCCCATTTCCGTCATCAGTACCATAATATGATAGGCCAGATCCGCGATTTCGTAAACGGTCTCTCTCCGGTCGCCGGCTTTTCCCGCGATGATCACCTCAGTCGTTTCCTCGCCGACCTTCTTTAGAATCTTATCGATTCCCTTTTCGAATAGATATGTGGTATAGGAGCCTTCTTTTTTATGCAGCTTACGGTCCTGCAGCAGCCGCATCAGCGCTTCGGCGCTGAATTCAGAGAGCGCGTCATTTTCACAGACCTCCTGATGGAAGCATGATTCCTCTCCCGTATGGCAGGCCGGGCCGTCCTTTTTTACGACGACCTGCAGCGCGTCAAGATCGCAGTCCGCCGTAATTCGCACGATATGCTGGCGATTTCCCGACGTTTCACCCTTGCGCCACAGCTCCTGCCGCGAACGCGACCAGAAACAGGTGATTTCCTCTCGGATACTGATCTCCAGGCTTTCTCGGTTCATGTAGGCAAGCATCAGCAGCTTTCCCGTTCCGGCCTCTGTAACAACCGCCGGGATCAGGCCGCGATCGTCAAATTTCAAAGTTTCCAAATCAAATTCACACTTCATTTTCTTCCCATCCTATCCTATTAAGATAACCGTACGTTAATGCCTTCCGCAGAGAGCCGCTGCTTCAGATCGCCAATCGTAATTTCTCCGTAATGAAAAACGGAAGCCGCCAGTCCTGCGTCCACTTTCGGAAGCGAGCGGAAGAGCGTTATGAAATCCTCAATGCTTCCCGCTCCTCCGGATGCGATCACCGGAACCGAAACGGCCTCGCACACGGCCTGCAGCAGCTCCAGGTCGAAGCCGCCCTTTACGCCGTCCGTGTCCATGCTGTTGACGACAACTTCTCCGGCTCCCAGGGAAACGCCGCGCCGGATCCAGGCGATCGCCTCCATCCCCGTGTCCTCCCTCCCGCCTTTTGCAAAGACGTGAAAAGAGCCCTCGACGCGTTTGACGTCTGCCGACAGCACCACACATTGATTTCCGTAGCGCTTTGCCGCCTCTTCTATGAGGCCGGGATTCCGGATCGCGCCGGAATTGACGGAAACCTTATCGGCTCCGCATTTCAGCACACGATCGAAATCCTCGACCGAGCCAATCGCGCCGCCTACGGTAAGCGGAATAAAGATCCGCTCCGCAACCTTTCTTAAAATATCCGTAAACAGCGCGCGGCCTTCGGCCGAAGCCGTAATATCATAAAAAACCAGCTCATCGGCGCCGCTTTCGCTGTAATATTCTGCCAGTTCCACCGGTGAATTCACATCCTGCAGTCCCTCGAAATTAATCCCTTTTACGACGCGTCCGTTTTTCACGTCCAGGCATGGAATAATTCGTTTTGTAATCATGGTTTGCCTCCCTCCGCGATTCTCAGCGCTTCCTTCAGGTCGATCGCGTCCGTATACAGCGCTTTTCCAAGGATGGCGCCGTACAGGCCAAGCTCCGTAAGCGCCTGGACGTCCGAAAGAGAGGAAATCCCCCCGGAGGCTATAATGTTCATATGGAATTCTTTTTGCAGCTCGGCGTACAGGCCGCGGTTGGTTCCCTGCATCGCGCCGTCTTTACTGATATCAGTACAGATCACCGTCTGTACGCCGGCCGTTTCCATGGTGTGACAAAATGAGCGGAAATCGGTATCCGAGAGCTCCGTCCAGCCGTTTACTGCAACCTTGCCATCACGGACATCCACACCGACGGCCACCGCTTCCCCGTATGCGTTCACGGCCGCCTCCAGAAAGGCCGGATCCCGCAGCGCTGCCGTTCCCAATATCACACGGGATACGCCGGTCTCCAGACAGCTTTGAAGAACCTCCATAGTGCGGATTCCGCCTCCAAGCTGAACACGGAGTCCACTGACGCGGATAATTTTTGCAACCGAATTCAAATTCACAGGAGTCCCCGTCTTTGCTCCCTCCAAATCTACAACATGAAGAAACCCGGCTCCAGCGGCCGCAAATTTTGCCGCAACGTCTTCCGGACTGGCAGAATATTCCGTCATTTGATTGTAATCGCCGCGCAGCAGGCGTACCGCGCAGCCATGATGCAGATCGATCGCCGGAAAAATGATCATCTCTTGTTCCCTCCTTAAAGCTCGCAGAATGCTCTTAGAATTTGCAGACCTGTCCGGCCGCTTTTTTCCGGATGGAACTGTGTTCCGTATACCATTTGATTCTCCACAGATGCCGTAAGCGGAGCGCCGTATTCCGTATAAGCCGTAACATATGGTTCACACTCCGCAGCGTAGTAGGAATGCACAAAATAAACGTGCTCCCCCGGTTCAACGAACCGGTATAATTTGCTTTTTGCTCTCCCATCCGGAAATTGCAGCGCATTCCATCCGATGTGCGGAACCTTCAAATCCGAAGGAATCACAGAAGAGATCGGCTTCACCGCTCCGGGGATCAGATCCAAGCCCTCATATTCCCCGTACTCATAGCTTTTCGTAAAAAGCATCTGCATTCCCAGGCAAATACCAAGCAGCGGCTTTCCCTTGGCTGCTTCCCGGAGCACAGCGTCATGCAGGCCCGTGAGCCGGAGCGCCCGCGCCGCATCACAAAACGCGCCGACACCGGGAAGGATCAGCTTCTGCGCATCCGCAAGAACGCGCTGGTCCCCCGTCACAACGGCATCCTGACCGAGAGTGGACAGCGAAGAAAAAAGCGAAAAAAAATTTCCCACGCCATAATCAACAATTGCGATCATTTACAGAACCCCCTTTGTAGACGGGATTCCGTCCGGATTCGCCGGATCTGCAGCCAGCGCCTCGCGCAGCGTTCTGGCAAGCGCTTTAAACACGCATTCCAAAATATGGTGGCCGTTCACTCCTGAAATCTGCCGGATATGCAGCGTAATCGGAAAATTCCGCACAAATGCCAGCAGGAACTCCCGCGCCAGCTCCGTATCAAACGTCCCGATTCTCTCAGGGAGCTCCGAAAGCTCGTATGTAAGATGGCTTCTTCCGGATAAATCCGCCGCACATAAAATCAAGGCCTCGTCCATCGGCAGAATAACGTGCGCATAGCGTTTTACTCCCCGAAATTCGCCTGCAGCAACGGCAAACGCCTTCCCAAGACAAATGCCGATATCTTCCACCGTGTGGTGAAAGTCTACCGCCGTATCGCCCGCGCAGGAAATCTTAAGGTCGAAATTTCCATGCTTTGCAAATAGCGTCAGCATATGATTCAGAAAGCCGCAATCCGTCCGGATCTCAGACGCGCCGTTTCCGTCTATGCGCAGCTCCAGTTCAATCTGCGTTTCCAAAGTATTCCGGTTTATTCTTGCTTCCCGCAGCTCTTTCATCTCGTTGTTCCTCCCGTTTTTTCTGAAAGAATCCTTCGCAGCACAGCGTAAAGCGCTTCCATCTGCGCTTCCGTCCCCACGGTGATCCTGATAAACTCTTTGATCCGGTCTTTTGTAAAATGGCGCACAAGAATCCCCTTCTCTTTCAATTCCCGGTACAGCGTTTCTCCGGAAACAGCGGGATGCTTTGCAAACAGGAAATTGCTTTTGGAATCCGTGCAGAAAAAGCCCTGCCGTTTCAGCTCCTGCTTTGCCCGCTCTCGGATTTCCGCAATTTTGGCACAGTTGGCGTCGTAATACGCCTGATCGCGAATTGCCGCCGTTCCGGCCCGCAGCGTCAGCCGGTTAATGCTGTATGGATTTGTAGAATATTTCATCCGGTTCAGATCGGCAATCAGTGCTTCGTCCGCAATCGCAAAGCCGAGACGCGCGCCTGCCAGGGATCGGGACTTCGAATAAGTCATCACCGTAATCAGGTTTTCGTACTGTCCCGTCAGCCGGACAGAGCTTTCCCCGCCGAAATCCACATAGGCCTCGTCAATCAAAACGATATGATCCGGATTCGTTCTGCAGATTTCCTCAACCTCCCTCAAAGAAATCGTAAGGCCCGTAGGCGCATTCGGATTTGCCAGAACAACGTTCTTCTGAAGGCCGTAATAATCCGACGCACGCACAGCAAGCTCTTCTGTCAGCGGAATTTCCCGGTACGCCGCGCCATAAAACTCCGCGTAGACCTTATAAAAACCATACGTAATATCAGGAAAAACAACCTCTGTGTCGCCGCCGCAGAACGCCATAAAAGAGAACGAAAGAATATCGTCTGAGCCATTTGACACAAAAACGTTTTCCGGCCGGACGCCGTACTGCGCAGCGAGCGCGCCGCGCAGCTCGCCGCACTCCGGATCGGGATATAAATTCAGACGCGCTGCCGCATCCCTGCTCAGCGCATCCAAAACGCCGTCCGACGGCGGAAAAGGAGATTCGTTCGTATTCAATTTAATATACGCCCTGTCCTGGGGCTGCTCGCCCGGCTCGTACGCCGCAAGGCCGCAGTATTTTTTGTTCAGAAATCTGCTCATGAATCCGTTTCCCCCTTTTCCTGCCGGTTATAAGCGCAGCGCATGCTGACGGAACGCCCATGCGCCTGGAGTCCCTCTGCCTCCGCAATCGTTACGATATCCGGGCATGCTTTTTTCAGCGCGTCTGCCGTATAATAAGTAAAAGCGGACTTTTTTACAAAATCCTCTACGGAAAGAGGACTGGAGAAGCGGGCCGTGCCTCCCGTCGGCAGCGTGTGATTCGGCCCGGCATAATAGTCCCCGACTGCTTCGGGGCAATGCCTTCCCAGAAATACAGAGCCGGCGTTCCGCACCAGGCTCAGCGATCCGAAGGGATCGTCTATACAGAGCTCCAGATGCTCCGGAGCAATTTCGTTTGCCGCCGCAATCGCCGTGCGGATCGAAGAGGTTACAATGATTTTTCCGTTCCGGTCGATCGAAGCGCGCGCAATCTCCTGCCGCGGCAGCGATGGGATCAGCCGTTCCAGGGCGTCAGATACCCTGCGCGCAAAGGCCTCGCTGTCCGTTACCAGCACCGCCGCCGCCATTTTATCATGCTCCGCCTGCGACAGGAGATCCATCGCCGTGATCTCCGGATCGTTTTTATCGTCCGCAACGATCAGGATCTCGCTCGGCCCCGCAATCATATCCGTGTCCGCCAGCCCTTGAATCTGCCGTTTCGCCTCCGCGACATAAGCGTTTCCGGGACCTACGATCTTATCCGCGCGCGGGATCGACTGGGTACCGTAAGCCAGCGCGCCGATCGCCTGGGCGCCGCCCGCCTTAATAATGCAGTCCGCGCCGGCAACAAAAGCCGCGGCCAGGATCTCCGGCGGTACGTTTCCGTCCCGATCCGGCGGCGTTGTAATCAGAAGCTTTTCCACTCCCGCGATTTTTGCGGGAATACAATTCATCAAAACAGTCGAGGGATACCGCGCCGTACCGCCCGGAACGTAAATCCCAACGGTTTTCAAGGGAATGACGCGCTGTCCGACGACGATCCCCTCCGTCTCCAGAGCGGTATAGCCATTCTGCTTTTGCTTTTCATGAAATCGATAAATATTTTCCGCTGCGCGCTTCAGCGCGCTAAGAAGCTCCGGCGCCGCGGCCTCCGCCCCTTTTGCGATCTCATCGGCGCCGGCCGTAAGCGGTCCCGTAAGCTCCGCGTGGTCAAACAGCTTCGTATAGTATTTTACGGCCTCATCTCCGCGCTCCTTCACATCGCGCAGGATGGACCGGACGGCATTTCCGATTTCTTCCCGTTCCGCAGGCTCCGGCAGGATCTCCTCTCTTCGGAAGGAATCCGTTTTTATGATCTGTATCATATTGCTACTCCTCCTTCACCCTTGTACAAAGCGCATTGATCTCGTCATATTTGAATTTATAGCTCGTTTTCCCGGCAATCAGGCGCGCGCTGATGGAGACGATTTCCTCAATCGGTTCCAGGTCGTTTTCAAGCAGCGTAGTCCCCGTTTCTACAATATCTACGATCACATCGGAAAGATTCAGAATCGGAGCCAGCTCAATCGAGCCATTCAGCCTGATAATATCGATCTCTCTGCTTTGCCTTCCGTAAAAATCCCGCGCAATATTCGGGAATTTCGTCGCTACGCGTAGCGTCCGTTCCGGATTGTCTTCAAAGCCCTTTCTTGCCGCCACGCACATGCGGCATTTTCCGATGCCCAGATCCTTCAGCTCATAAACCTCAGGCTCATATTCCAGCAGGATATCCTTTCCCGCGACACCGATGTCCGCCGCGCCTCGTTCTACGTAAATTGCGACATCCGACGGCTTTACCCAGAAGTAGCGCACGCCGGCGTTTTCATTTTCGAAGATCAGCTTCCGGTTGTTTTCGCGGATGGAAGGGCAGCCGTATCCGATCTTTTCAAAAATTCCGTACGCCTTTTCTCCCAGCCTGCCCTTCGGCAGCGCAATATCAATCATAACTCCTCGAGCCTCCCTCCGCGCATTTCATAGCTCCGGGCGCATTTCAAATTTCTGCCGCCGCCCTTTCTGCGGACCGTCGTACTGATTCCCTGTTCCGCAAGCCTTTTTACCGTTTCTGCAAGCGCGCCCAAATCCGTTTCGCCATCGTAGTAAATCGCTGCATCCGCATCCGCAGTTCTCGGCGATGCGGCATACTGCCACAGAAGCCCCAGATATACGGCAAAGCCAATCGCGCCGGAATTTTTTCCAAAACGCTCCAGAAGCTTATCGTAGCGTCCTCCGGAAAGCACGTTGATCGGCACGCCCTCCACAAAGCCCTGAAACACAAACGCGTTATAATAATTCATATCATTTATAACGGAAAAATCAAGCCGCATACGGCTTCCGTTCCCGTTGACTTTTAAAATGGCGTAGACCTCTTCCAGTTCGCGGATCGCTGCATCGGTTTCCGCATTTACGCTGATTTCTTTAAGCTGCGGAAGCACGTCTTCAAACGATCCCCATAAAGAAGCCGTGCGGCATAATTTTGCTGCGATCCTGTCGTCTGCTCCCGCTTCCCTGCAAATCCGCATCAGGTCATGAGGGTTTTTCTCCTTGAGATGCTTCATGATCTCTGCGCGCTGTGAAAAATCCAGTCCTGCTGCGGACAGCAGGCCGTTGACAAAGCCCATATGGGAAATATCTACAAAATAGCGCTCAGTGAGCCTTCCGAGGCTTTCCGCAGCAAGATCGAGAACCTCCGCAGTTTCGTATACGCCCACTTCTCCGATGCACTCAAGTCCCATTTGCAGGATTTCACGTACTTCGCGCGTATTTTTCAGCGTTCTGTAAACATTTTCATGGTAAAATAGCTTTTCCGTGCCTTCGGACGGCTTTACGCTTTTGATGATGGAAAGCGTAACGTCAGGCTTCAGCGCCATCAGCTTTCCGTTGAAATCACTGAACGTAATGATATCATCGCTCACAAGGAAATTTTTGTTTTCCACATATAAATCATATTCCTCGAACTTGCGCATTTTAAACGGCCGGTATCCGTATGTTCGGTACAGCTCCTTCAGTACGATCACCGCTTCGTCTTCGTCTTTCCTCTTCAATTTGGGATAATCCACAATACACCGTCCTTTCTTATGTTGTTCTATGTATTATACAGCGCTTTAGCATATTAGTCAACTAAATTGCTAAAGTATTTTTGTGAATCAAATATCGCCTAAGTGCAGAGACGGATTGGCTGCGGCAGGTTCCACTGTTTCCAGATATACATCCGTATCCGGCGGTACAGCCCGCCGCATTTACCGCTCATGATTCCGGGCGGATTTGGGATCTGCACCCTTAAGAAATGTGCGCCGTCAGGAGCACAAAAGAAAACGCCCGTCTGCCTTTTGCGTGGCTTCGGACGGGCGTCTCGTTCCGATCACTCGGAATCAATTATTTTTTCTTTTTCTTTGCTGCGATTCCTGCTATCACGGCAATAATAACTATAACGCCCACGACAATCAGGACAATCGCCCAGGTCGGGAATCCGCCTTCCGTATTGGAATCGGAATCAGCCGCGGGAGACGTTTCGGTAGCCGGCTTCGGCGTTGCGGTTGCAGAAGAAGCGGTTTCTGTCGGAGCTTCCGCCGCCTCAAGCGTCAGCGTTCCGAAGCCCAGCGTTCCGATATTCCAATCCGTAAGCTCGCCGGAAATGGCAGCAGCAACCTCTGCAGCAGCGCCGTCCTTCATGATTACGGCAAACGCAGAGCAAGCCATTTCTCCTGCGGAAAACGTGAAGTCCGTATCCGTAATACGAAACGCATCGATCGGAAGGAAAACTTCCGTCGTCTTGATCCCATCCGCGGAAGCGGAGGCAACCGTAACCTTCGACGTCACGTCTGCCAGCGTCGCATCTCCCTCCAGGCTTGCCAAAGCGGTGCTGTGGTTATGCAGCAATACAGTGCCGGAAGGCTGGATCGTCACGAAAAGTCCCTGCTGATCCGCTGACAGCTGACCGCCGGGATTACAGTTAATCTGGATTTGAGAGGCGTCCTCAAGCGAATCCGCATACGAAATTGCAACATAAAGGCCCTTCTCAGACCAGGCAAAACGGTATGTAATCGGGCTTGACAGCGGCGCCAGCTCTGCCCATGTCAAGGTATTGTCCGCATTCATTTCAAACGCGTCGCCATATTCGCCCTCTGACACGGTGCCATCCACAACGGCATCTCCCGCTTTCGCGGTAGCGCTCATTGCAGAAGCCGCCGAAACAGAAAACGGCAGCACCATTGAAACGGCAACCGCCACACTTAAAATCGTCGCAAACAGTTTCTTTCTCATCAACTATGCATTCCTTTCATTTTAAGCAAATTATAGCATCCCCTTATCTGATTGTCAACTAAGTAAGTACAAATCAAAAAATTTTATGCTTGTTTTCTATGAACTAATTAATGAAAGATTTTCTTATTATTACAACTCTTTGCTTTGCCTGCCAGCATAGCAGGGCATTTGTTCCGCGGCCGATAAAGGAAACCGTTACTTTTTCCTTCTGCAAAAGCGCCGTGTATAAACATTGATCCTTTCGGAAATGATTTCAATATAGACTACAATGCTTTCAAAGCCGGATAATAGAATGGATCCGATTCGGGCGTAAGCTTGACAAAAGATGTGGTTCTATTATAATGTCAGATATAAAATTTTGATAAGGCCGTGATTTTTTGGATCGGAAGGATAAAGAAAATTTTAATATTGATTTTAAAAGCAGCAAGAATGCTTCCGATGACGACACGGAGCTTTCCTTTATGAATTTTTCCCTTTCGGCAAAGCGCACGCCGCCCCCGAAGGATGAAAAGCTTCTTTCGGAGCTTGATAAGATGTCTATTTTTGATTTCACGCAAAAGGAGAAACCTGCCGCGCCTGATGCCGATGCTGAAGCGCAGGAGCACGTCATAGAAGAAGTGTCGATAGAACCGGTTTCCGAGCGTGAGATTTGGGAGGAGACTCCGCAGGAGCCGGTGAAGGAAGAAGCGGAAGAGCTCCTCCGTCATGCTTTTTCACCGGAAGATTTGACCGAATATTCCGAGGAACCCCTTCCCGAGTCGGACGAGATAGAGATCGATGTCGTCAGCTGGGGCCAAAAGCCGACGCCTCCCGCGTCCGTACAGGCACCTCCCAAAAGCCCAATTTTTATCGACGATACGGCCTCCGCAGAACGGGAACGGCCGGTTCCCTCCGATGACGATGTAGAAATCCGCTTCTGTGATTTTAAGCAGACTGCCGAACGCCGGATGGAGAAACAAAGAGAAAAGCAAAAAAAAAACTGATCCGCATTTTTAAAGAGATTGCCGTTTCCATCGGGATTTTTATTCTGATTTTCATCCTGATGGTTACTTTTAATATATATGTCCACCGGAAAAACCAGGTGTTCGGGAGTTCTATGGAGCCTACTCTGCATGAGGGGGACCGCGTTTATACGACGATGCTGCCCTATCTGTTCGGGGAACCCCAGATTGGTGATATCGTCATTGTAGATGTCAGTCTAACAGAGCCTCCAAGCTATTTCCATATGTTCGGTCAGGTGCTGCGGCGCAATGCCATCACAAATATGATTTTCGGCGAGGAAAACATCGATGTAGATACCTGCTGGATCAAGCGTGTGGTCGGCGTGGCAGGCGACGAGCTGAGATTTGAGGACCGAAAATTTTACCGCAACGGCGCTCTCGTGGAGGAGGATTATATCAAAGATCAAAACGTTCTTACCTATCCCTCAGATACGACGATCATCGTTCCGGACGGCTGCGTTTATGTAATGGGTGACAATCGCAATGCAAGCAAGGACAGCCGCGATGCAACGGTCGGGCCCATTCCCGTTTATAAAATCATTGGAAAGATGTGGAAATCCTCCTGAGCAGTGCATAATCGCTTTGAAAGCTTCATATAAATGCAACAAGCTTATATCGTGTATGAAGGGAGCTTTCAAATGGATACAGAAAATATACATATCATAGATGAGGCATACGGTTTCAAGTCCGGCTGCTATCTGCAGACGCGAGAAGGAATCGTCTTCTCGGTTTCGTCTGCATCTCGTTCCGAATCGTATATTCTGAAGCCGTGCCTGGAACCGGCAGATCGGAAATTTTTCACGTATGCCGTACATACGCATTTGAATGAAAATGGATTTTCAAATACCGACCGGATTCTCCGAACCTCCGCCGGCGGAATTTTTGTCGAATTGTGCGGCAGAATATACACCTGCTCCCGACTGCCGCAGGGCCGCCATTGCTGTGTGGAATACGAATCAGATCTGAAAAATGCCGCAGCGCTGCTCGCCGCCATGCACAACGCATCCGCTGGTTTTACCTCTGCGCGCGCCGTAAAAATCATCGATTCTGTTTTGCCGGAAAAAGACGCCTCCGGCTATGTCCGAAATGAGCTCGGCGGGATCCTCCCGCTGTATGAGCACCGCAGCAGCGAGCTGGCTCGCTTCAAGCGTCTTGCCTCGCGCAGCAGAGGCAGATTTGACTACGAATATTTATCCATCGCCGATTATTACTGCGGCATAGCCGAAGAAATGTGCAAAGCGCTTGCAGATTCGGACTATCTCGCTCTCTCCCAGGCGTATTCCGAGCGCGGCGCTGTTTGCCACAGGGACTACGCCTCCCACAATATCGTGCTTTGCACGGCAGCAAACGAGCCCTGCGAAAAGGCCCCGGAAAGCGCCGCAGGAGGGATCATAAATTTTGACTGTGCAGCGATTGATCTGCCGCTTCTGGATCTCACTAATCTAATAAAGCGCAGAATGCGGAAATGCGGCTGGCGCCTCGCGGACGCCCATACGATTCTGAACAGCTATTGCCGGAACAGACCATTGTCCGCAGGTGAAATCGAAATCATTAAAATTATCCTGAATTTTCCCCAGAAGCTCTGGCGTATTGTTAATAAGTATTACAACAGCAGACGTTCCTGGTGCGAAAAAAGCTGTCTTATGAAACTCTCCGAGATCAAGAAGGAGCGTACGCAGATGAACGAGTTTATAAAATCATTTTAAAAATCAAGCCTTTAATCCATGCAGCCGGAGTCCGGCCTCGTATGCGACAAGCGTGGAGGCAAAGCCGACGTTCAAAGATTCGCAGCTTCCCAGCATGGGAATAATAACGGGCTCTGCCGCCGGAAGCGTTCTCCAGTATGGGGAAATGCCGGTATGCTCATTTCCTGCGACTACGGCGATCCGGCCGGTATAATCGACGTCATAATACGGCTTTTGTGCCGATAAATCGGTAAGGATCGTTTTAAAATGGTTTTTGACGAGCCACTCTCCCGTTTCTTCCATTCCCGCGTCTGCCAGAGGCAGCAGGAATGCCGCACCCAGACTAGAGCGGATGAGCCGGCTGTTGCTGAGGCGCACGCGGCGGTTCGTCGTAATGGCGGCGGCGCCTCCTGCGCAGTCTAGCGAGCGAAGAATAGAGCCGATATTTCCTGGCTGTTCCTGGCCGTCCAATATCATGACAAGCATGGAATCGGCAAGCGGCAGCGCCGGCAGCGGCAGGACCGTCTGCCTGGCAATCAGAAAACAGATGTCCGCCCCGTCTCTATCGCTGATTTTCCGGCAGGCTTTTGCCGATATTTCATAGGACTGGCCGGCATATTCCGTCATGCGGGAAATGATCTGCCGTTCCTGTCCCGTTATCCGTCCGGAGCGGAGCGCTTCTCCGTCGATAAAGAAATGCGATACCGGGATCCTGCCGCGGATCAGCTTCTCTGCGGCCCACAGACCCTCGCAGATAAAACTGCCGTCAGCCCCGGCCGTTCCTTTATTCGCCAGCAATTCTTTGGCATAGCGCACCTCCTCAGAGGCGATTCCGCAAACCCTGCATTTTGATAGAATAGCTTCGTATGGTTCCATTTGTTTAACCTCTAAATGTCTGAAAATGCCACTGCATGGCGATCCCTGCGGCAATCGTCAGGTTCAGAGAATCCACAGTGTCCAGATGACGGATCCTGAGCGGCGTGCCGATCTGCAGATAGCTGTCGTCAAGCCCGCGTGATTCGTTTCCGAATATCAAAGAATGCGGCCGCAGCAAAGCGCTGTCTGTGTCGGGGCAGTAACGATCCAAATCGCGGCCCTTGAGCATAAAGGGATAGAACTCCCGGCTTCCCGCTTCCGCGGCATATTCCGCAAAAGAAGCATAGGACTGGACACGAACGCGAAAAAAAGCCCCCATCGAGGCGCGAATCGTTTTGGGATCATAATAATCCGCCGCCGGCTCAATCACTGCGGCGTCAAAAATTCCAAAAGCAACCGCAGTCCGCAGAAGCGTGCCGAGATTTCCCATATCCGACGGATTCACAAAAACGGCATGATGCTTCGCCGGATCCAGATTGTGCTTTGTCTTTGCAAAGACGCCCACAGCCAATACGCTTCCCTTGGGACAAATTCTGGCGATCGTCTGGTCCTCTTCCCGGAAAGGAATGCCAAAGGCGCAGCATTTCTCTTTCAGAAGTGCTACGCCGCTGTTTCGTACGCTTTTTGATGATACAATGATCCGCTGGACCGTTTCCTGCGCATGCTCGATAAGCTCGATCGTAGGAAAAACGCCTTCCGTATAGGAATATGTAAAATCCTTTCTGTATGGTTTAATGCGCGGATACTGCGCTTCAGGCGACTGCTCCATCGGATCTTTAATATTTGTAGATCGTCTTTCTTCGTTCGAATTCTTCCTGTTCAATCATCTTCTCCGCTTTATCGGCAATCTGCTGTGCCCACTCCGCCATATCGTTCAGGATCGCTTTTGTTTCAGACTCCTCGTCACACCAGATCGGTTCTACGCAGTGCTTCGTCCCCAGGATTACGGAGTCCTTCAGCCAGTCCTCCTCCAATTTTGCAAGCGCTTTGGTGTCTTCCTTCTCTCCCGTTGAAAACAGCGCGACTTTTCTGTCGTATATCTTTATTACATTGAAGAGGGTGTTATAAACGGGGTTATAAGAATCATACCATACCGGCGTTCCGATGAAAATGAGGTCGTAATCGCGCGGATCCCATTTAAACGGAAAAATATCGGGTTTTTTCTTTCCCATTACCTCCATGCGGAGCTTCAGGTTGTTGAAAAAGCCGAAGCCTTTCACCTTCTTCACGCGGACCAGCCGTGCCATGTCGGCGTCAATTTTATCAGCGATGGCATGCGCGACCGCATCCGTATTTCCGTCTATGGAGCAATATAACACCAATTTCTTCATTCCAAAAGAAACTCCTTTCGAATTGGGGAATCAAAGCATAAATTTATTTATAGATTACAATTTTTTGCGATTCTTGTCAACCTATATTTTTGTATAGGCTGTCCATTCCGTAGAAGCCGGCAGGCTTGTCCCGCAGAAAGAAAGCGGCTTTCACGGCGCCGTCTGCAAACAGGTTCCGTGACATGGCCCGGTGGCTGATTTCGATGATTTCATTCTGCCCGGCAAAGATCACCTCATGGTCTCCTACGATATTGCCGCCGCGCACGGAAGAAATTCCGATTTCCGTTTTCTTCCGCTTTGCTCTTCTTGAATGCCTGTCGTATTCATAGCAGAACCGGTTCCCTTCCGCGTCATTGATGGCGTCCGCAATGGCAAGCGCCGTTCCGCTCGGGGCGTCCAATTTTCTGTTATGGTGCTTTTCCACAATTTCGATATCGAAGTTTTCTCCGAGGAAGGCGGCGGCCTTTTTCGCCAGTTCTTTTATAAGGCAAATGCCGAGCGACATGTTGGCAGACCAGAATACCGGAATTTCAGCCGACGCGGCGCGGAGCAGCTGCTCGTCCTCTTTAGAAAGCCCCGTCGTCGCAATAACCACCGGGATTCTGCGGGAACGCGCAAAATTTAAAAGACCAAGGAGCGCCGCAGGATTGGAAAAGTCGATCATTACATCCGCACGTACAGCTTCCGGAATCTGCGGGAAGGCCGTATAAACCGGGAAGGGCGTATTCTGCGGCGCGGAAAGATCCACGCCGTAGGAAACGCGGGCACTGTCTGAAAACGAGGCGGCAATCGTTTCCGCCACGACCTGCCCCATTTTTCCGTTACAACCGTTAATTGCAATGTTTATCATTTGATTCCACCAATATTTCTGAAATTTTCAATTGCCGCAGCAAGTTTTTCCCTGTTTTCCGGCTTCATTCCGACAAGCGGGAGACGGCAGCCGCCGGCGCGGAGTCCGATCAAATTAAGCGCTTCCTTGACGGGAATCGGGTTTACCTCACAGAATAACGCTTTTACCAGATCCTGGCAGGCAACCTGCATTTTCCAGGACTTCTCGATTTCTCCGTTCAGATATGCTTTCACCATATCGCTCATATAACGCGGCGCAATATTAGAAACCACCGATATCACGCCCAGCCCGCCTGCGCTCATCAGAAAATGTACGTATCCGTCTTCCCCCGAATAGAAATTCAGCTCGTCTCCGCAGCGCTTCACCGTTTCCGGAATCTGCAGCAAATTACATTCCTTCACCGCGTTGATGTTCGGAATTTTGCAGAGCCGTTCGAACGTCGCCGGCTCTATATTGAGATTCGTTCTGCTGGGAACGTTGTATAGAATGATCGGCAGCGATACACTCTGGGCGATCGCTTTGAAGTGCTCATACAAACCGTTCTGCGTCGTTTTATTATAATACGGTGTAACAGAAAGAAGCGCGTCTGCACCGAGCGATTCTGCCTGCCGGCTCAGCGAAATGGCATGCTTCGTATCGTTGCTTCCCGTTCCCGCAATTACGGGAATCCTGCCGGCCGTCTTACGAACCGCATATTCAATGACGGACAGATGCTCCGAGTCCGGCATTGTGGACGCTTCTCCGGTCGTCCCGCAGATTACGATGGCATCCGTGCCGTTGTCAATCTGAAATTCAATCAGATCTCCGAGCGCATCATAATCCACCTCGTCGAAATTCTCACCTTTAAACGGCGTGACGATGGCAACAGCCGCGCCTGTAAAAATTTTCTGTTTCACTGAAGAATCTCCTCCTTACGATTCAATGTATCCTTCGCTGCAAAGAAGCTCCGCCATCAGCACGCCTCCGCCGGCAGCTCCTCTGATCGTGTTATGGGACAAGCACACAAATTTAATATCGTATTGCGTATCTTTACGCAGCCGACCGATCGAAATTCCCATTCCATGCTCAAGATCCCGGTCCAGCCTCGTCTGCGGCCTGTTGTCTTCGGTAAAATAGGTCAGGAAGTGCTCCGGAGCGCTCGGCAGCTTCAGCTCTTGTGCTCTTCCCTTATAATTCGTCCAGATTTCAATGATCTCTTCGAGCGGCGGCAAGCGGTCGAAGCTGGCAAACACGGCACCCATGTGACCGTCCGAAGCCGGTACCCTGATACACTGAGCGGTAAAAGACGGAGACGCTGCCGGGACGATCCTGCCCTGCGCCTGGTCAATGGTGCCGAACAGCTTCAGCGGCTCCTGTTCCGATTTTTCCTCCTCTCCGCCGATATAGGGGATTACGTTGTCGACCATTTCCGGCCAGGTGGCAAACGTTTTGCCGGCGCCGGAAATCGCCTGGTAAGTACATACAAGAACCTTATTCAGGCCAAATCTCCGAAGCGGATGGAGCGCGGGTACATAGCTCTGCAGAGAGCAGTTTGATTTCACGGCAATAAAGCCGCGCTTTGTTCCGAGCCGTTTCTTCTGATATGGAATGATCTGCGCATGCTCCGGATTGATTTCCGGAACGATCATCGGAACGTCCGGAGTAAACCGGTTTGCGCTGTTGTTCGAAATAACCGGACACTCATTTTTGGCATACAGCTCTTCGAGCGCTTTGATTTCATCCTTTTTCATATCTACTGCGCAGAAAACAAAATCCACGCTTCCCGCGATTTTTTTCACGTCTGCCGAGGCGTCTGCGACAATCATATTGCGATATTTCTCAGGAATTTCCTTTGTCATGCTCCATTTGGAGCCTACTGCTTCCGCGTACGGTTTTCCTGCCGATCTGCTGCTTGCCGCAAGCACCGCGACTTCAAACCAGGGATGATTTTCCAGCAGCAGCAAAAAACGCTGGCCGACCATTCCCGTTGCACCTATAACGCCCACTTGATACTTTTTCATATGAATCCTCCGTTGTCCTTTCCATTTCTATTATATTCCGATCCTGCAGCCGCGGTTACCACGCAGATCACCGCAATGCCTTCTCCCCTTCCGAATTCCGTCAGGCCCTCTCCGGATGTGGCGGTAATCCCGATCCGCTCCGGTGAAATTCCGCACAGCCCCGCGATCCGGAGCCGCATTTCTTCCGTTTTAGGCGAAATTTTCGGGGCTTTGCACTCAAGCGAAAGAGAGATGTGCCGCAGCCGCATATTCTTTTGTTCCAAAACGTTCAGCGCCTCGCGCAGATATACCGCCGAATCGGTAATTCCGTTCCGGCAGAGCGCATCGGCGGCCTCGCCTAAAATATTGACTCCCGTAAGTCCAGAAACAGCATTTGTAATTGCATGCAGAACGACGTCCCCGTCGCTGTTCGCCGCAAGTCCCCGGCAGCCTTCAAACAGAACGCCTCCCAGATACAAAGGCTTCTCTTCTTCTGTAAACCGATGGGAATCCTGCCCCACCGCGCTGAGCGTCTCCATCACTCGATCCCCGTAGAACCGAATCCGCCGCCTCTGTCGGTTCCGATCCGCTGCACGTCCGTCTGTTCCCGGAAAAGAATTTTAGGAACCTTCTGCAGGACAAACTGAGCGATTCTGTCGCCCTTTTCGATCCTGTACGGCGTGTTGGGAGATGTATTCTGCGTAATAACGCAGATTTCGTCCCGATAGCCGGCGTCGATCGTTCCCGGCGCATTTGCCAGGCGCAGCGGCGTTTTAAGCGATAAGCCGCTTCTCGGTCTGACCTGAATTTCATATCCGTCCGGTATCGCGACCTTCAATCCCGTAGGAACAAGCACGGTTTCTCCCGGCTGGATTTCAACAGATTCCGCGGCGCGCACATCCATTCCCGCGTCTCCCTCTCTGGCATATTCCGGAAGACGTACGCCCTCTCTGCAGATTTCCACGCTGATTTCGACTGCGTCTCTCATTCAGATTCCCGTTCCTTTCTCCGTAAAACGGCCGTTCCTCCCATATATGGGCGCAGCACCTCCGGAACCGTGACGCTGCCGTCCTCGTTATAATGATTCTCCAGCAGCGCAATCAGCATCCTTGGCGGCGCCGCAACCGTGTTATTTAACGTATGCGCAAAATAATTTCCTTTCTCTCCCCTGATCCGGATGCCGAGCCGTCTGCTCTGCGCATCCGTAAGATTCGAGCAGCTGCCGACTTCAAAATATTTCTGCTGTCGCGGGCTCCAGGCCTCGACATCGACGCTCTTTGCCTTAAGATCAGCCAGGTCGCCCGAGCAGCATTCCAGCGTTCGTACGGGAATTTCCATGCTCCGGAACAGCTCGACCGTATAGGACCACATTCTGTCATACCACATTTTGCTGTCCTCCGGCTCGCAAACCACGATCATTTCCTGTTTCTCAAACTGGTGAATTCTGTACACGCCTCTCTCCTCGATCCCGTGCGCGCCTTTTTCCTTCCGGAAGCAGGGAGAGTAAGAGGTCAACGTGTAAGGCAGATCCGCTTTCTGAAGGAACTGATCCTTAAACTTTCCGATCATGGAATGCTCGCTCGTACCGATCAGGTACAGATCCTCTCCTTCGATTTTATACATCATGGCGTCCATTTCTTCAAAGCTCATGACGCCGGTCACGACGTCGCTCCGAATCATGAATGGAGGGATACAGTACGTAAACCCTTTTCCGATCATGAAGTCTCTTGCATAGGCAAGCACCGCCGACTCCAGGCGCGCAATATCGCCGAGTAAATAATAGAATCCGTTTCCGGCGACTCTTCTTGCCGCATTGAGATCGATCCCGCCGAGCGATTCCATAAGATCGGTATGATACGGAATTTCATATTCCGGTACGCGCGGCTCTCCGTATTTCTGGAGCTCGACGTTTTCGCTGTCGTCTTTTCCGATCGGAACCGTCTCGTCGATAAAATTCGGTATTTTCAGCATACGCGTTCTGAGCTCCGTCTCGTATTCGGCTTCCTTCGTCTCAATTTCCAGAAGCTCCCGATTAATTCGTCCGACCTGCGCTTTGATTTCTTCCGCTTCCGATTTTCGTCCCTCGCGCATCAGAGCGCCGATCCGGCTGCTCAGCTCGTTCCGCTCTTTGCGTGCTTCGTTGCCGCGCTGGATGGCGGCGCGGTTCTCCGCATCCAGCGATACGATTTCGTCGACCAGCGGGAGCTTTTCGTCCTGAAATTTTTTCCTGATGTTTTCCTTTACGGCGTCCGGATTGTCCCGCAGCGCTTTGATATCGATCATACCGTTTCTTTCCTCCATACAATGTCTTGCCATCCGTGCAGAAACCACGTTGTTAAAATTTATTCTATAACAAACACCTGCGTACCGCAACTGTTTTTTTCGCCTGACACGTATATTATGGACATTTTTCGCGCGTTCATCCACCACCGGTCAGGAATGCGGCAGGACGCCGGTCAGGTCAAAGGAGGGAATAAAGCGCAAAGAGGCGGCGGTGCTTTCCTGAAGATATGCCGTTTCTATCCCGAGCCGGTCGGCATAAGCAGTCAAACAGGCATACTCCCGTTTTGTCACCGTGCGGTTCAGCTCTTCCGGAACGCCGGGGACAGGCGTATACTGACTCATAAGACTGTAATAGATATTGTTCTGATAACGTGTAAAAATCCGTTTTAATACATTTTTGGCTGCTGTGAGCTTCCCGGGCAGCAGCAAATGGCGCACGATCACGCCGGAACGCAGCAATCCGTCAGAGGAAAAAGAAAGCGGCGCAAGCTCGACCATTTTGGCAAGCGCTGCGTCGGCGTTTTCTATATAATCCGCGGCTCCGGAATAACGCAGCGCATCGGCATTCGTCGCATATTTATAATCCGTAAGAAAAATATCGACGGCGCCCCGCAGACGTTCGATTGCAGAGGAAAGCTCGTAGCCCCCGGTGTTATACACAATGGGAAGCGAAAGGCCCCGGCGTCTGGCGATTTCAATTGCCTCAAGAATCTGCACCGCATAATGCGTCGGTGTTACAAGGTTGATGTTATGCGCTCCCTGCGCTTCCAGCTCTAACATGATCTCTGCGAGGCGGGAAATTTCCACCTCTATCCCGGCTATGCCTCTGCTGACCGGCAGATTCTGACAATATACGCAGCGCAGCGTGCAGTATGAAAAAAAGATTGTACCGGATCCGCGCGTGCCGGAAATGCACGGCTCCTCCCAGGCATGAAGAGCCGCACGGGAAATCCGCACCGCGGAACCGCCCGCACCGCAAAAGCCGACTGCGCCGGAGGAACGGTCGACACCGCAGCGGCGCGGGCAAAGCTCACACATCATGGTTTCCTGCCTTTTTTGACCGATACAGCAGCACTCCGGCGGCAGAAGCCAGACAGATTGCTCCCGCCGACAGAACCGCAGCGATCACAGATAAAGCAGAATTTCCTCCTTTTGCTTTTTCCGGGGCGGAAGAACTGGGCGCCGGCGTCGGATCTTTCTTGGCAGAAGCTCCGGTATACGCTTTCGTCGGCGATGCGGGCGTGCCTGTCGCTGCCGCATTTGTCGTCGTTTCCGGCGATGCGCTCGGCGCGGGGGTTTCTTGCTGCGGCGCCGCGGTCGCCTGCGCAGCGGCCGTAGCAGGAGTCCGTGTCGGCCTTACAGACGGCTGCAGGGCCGGGGTTTCCACCGGCGATGCACTCGGCGTCACAGAAGACGCTTGACCAAGCGGAAGAAAGAACTGCGCCGCGGGTGTCCACAGGCTGTTTGCAAAATCTCTTCCGCGCACGTAAATGCCGTTTTCATATACCTCTACATAGTATCCCTGGCTTCCTATGACTTCTTCATCCGCATCATTCCATAAATATCCGACCGAGGCGGAGTTAAAATAATTCGCCGTTTTTCCGTTTCCGTAAAGCATCGGCTGCGTCGTGTTGAAATGCCAGTGCGTATGGCCTGTAAACAGCAGGACGTTCGGATAGGCGTCCAGAATTCCCCGGAGCTCTTCATCCTGTTCCACGCCGTACCAATCCTGAATCGTGGGATTCAGATAAGCCAGCGAGCCCGAAACCGTGTTTTTCAGAGGCTCGTGCAGAAAAACAAAGACCGGTTCGTCCGGAGAAGCTTTTTCAAGCTGCGTTCTCAGCCAGCTCAGCTGCGTATCGCTGAGATAAGCAAAGCCGCCCTTCCGTTCCGAGCCAAGCACGATGAAGGAATTTCCCTCGATTTCGAACGTATAATAAACGCCCGGCATGCCCGTATAATTCCGAAACAGCGCCACCTGCGCTTCATACGTTCCGTTGTAGTCTCTGTCATGATTCCCCATTGCGAAATACATTGCCGGCGTTCCGTCTGTCAGAACCGAAGCTCTGATTTCATTGAGCCTTTTCCATTGCGCTTCCAGTCCGTTGTCCGTATTATCACCGATGGTCACAATCGCCCTGCTGTCGGGCGCATTGCGGAGCACGTCGCGCAGCGCCAGTTCAAAATGCGTTGCGTGGAGCGGTACGGAATCGTTGATATGGATATCCGTAAAAATCTGAAAGCCGTACAGACGGTTACCCATGGAAGGCGTATTGTAAAAGGACGGATCCGATATCTTGCAGGCGGCAAAATACTGCGTCTCGGTATTGCCGGCTTTGATATAAGCGTAAAGATGCGTCGCCTCCGCAGGGATCACGGTACACGTTCCCAGCGTATAGGTATATTGATTATTTTTCAGCGTCGCCGTTCCCAGACTCGTATATCCCTGCAGTTTTCCAGAGGCTGTTCCCAGATACAGCTCATAGCTGACTGACGCGTCGTATTTTTCCGCAGGAGTGATCCGTACGGTGCGTCCGGAGGAAAGCGAAATCGAGGGCCAATACGGAGCGGCATCAAAGGATACGGTCAAATCCTTACGGTCCAGAATCGTATAGCCGTCATTCTGCAGCAGATAAATCTGATACGTTCCCGGAGAAAGCGGCTGGTTTGCATTGACCTCTGACTCTGCGGGCAGCGAAACCTGTCCCGTTCCGTTTTCTGCATAGCACCAGCGCAGCGACGGAGTCGGTCCTGGCGCCACGCCGTCCGGATAAATTCCGATCCAATCTCTGGCGCCCGTCCCGCTGTATCGGATCACGATTTCCTCTCCGCTTTGCACACTTGTCTTTTCCAATGTAATAGACGGCGCCGAAGCAGCCGCTTCCAACGCCGTCCTACCGCCGCAGAAAAGCAGAGAGCTGAAAATCAGCACAAATGCCGTTCCAAGCGCTACGGCTGGTAAAAGCTTATTTTTCATTCCCGGATCCTTTCTTTTTTGAGGAAACAACCACGCCGATCGCAATGGCCGCAGCAATCACCGCAGCGGCGCAGACTGCTGCTATGATCCATGCTGTAGTGCTGCTGTCTGCGTCATTGGAGTCCGCCGGATCCGACGTTGCCGCCGGCGTGGAATCTGCTGCATTCTCTGCATTCCCTCCCGTCAGAGAGATGGTCTGCTCCAGAACCCACTTCTGGTTCAAGAAATCTCTGCCCCTTACCACGATCTTATCGCTGTATACATATACAAACAGGCCCTCGCTGCCTGTCCATCTGCCAGCGCTGTCTCTGACGCCCGTATTGTTGTCGTTCCACAGATATCCGACTGCCGAGCAGTTAAAATAGCTTGCTCTTGTTTCATCATCCGTAACAACCACCGGCTGCCTGCTCGCAAATTCCCAGTGCGTATGTCCGCTAAATACGATCGCCTGCGGGTATTGATCCGCGACCGCCTTCAAATCTGCATATCTGTTGTCCGGATAGTAATCAGGGTTAT
Source organism: uncultured Clostridium sp. (assembly GCA_900543695.1). Classification (GTDB taxonomy): domain Bacteria; phylum Bacillota; class Clostridia; order UBA1212; family UBA1255; genus Egerieisoma. The sequence goes on from UQSG01000001.1 coordinate 163,305, forward strand.
TCGGGTTTCCCTCCCAGCCCTGTCCGTCCAGCGATCCGGAAACCGTATCGGGGAACGGCTCGTGAATGATCACAAAGATCGGCAGATCTGTCTTCGCTGCTGCGGCCATCTGATTCTGGAACCAATTGTATTGGTCTTCGGAAATAAAAACGTCGTTGCAGTGGTCGTTTCTGCTTGTTACTTCCGATCCGAGGACAATGACGTATGAGCCCTCCAGCTGGAACGAATAATACACGTTATTAATCGAATCATTACCGGAACTTAACCTTGCGTATTGAATAAAGCGATCCATCCACTCCGATACAGGCGTATTATTTTCCGCCGTTCCGGATACGTATCCTCTGTCGTGATTCCCGATGGCATAATACATCGGAACATCCGGCAGCACTTCGTTTTTTATGGTGCTGAGCGTCTCATACTCCGCCTCAGTGCCGTTATTCGTGTGATCCCCTACAGAGAGAATCGCCTTGGTTTCCGGGGAAACGCTCTTGATTTCTTCCAATGCCGTCCGATAATTTTCTTCTGAATAACAGCCGGGGTCTCCCATCTGCATGTCGCCGATCACGTTGAACATATAAAGCGGTTCTTCTTCCGCTGATACGCCTGCCTCCTGACGGCTGCCAACCGATACGGCTGCCGTCAGAAGCAATACCGCAACCATGCCCGCAAATACGGGCAAGCTTCTTTTGTGTTTCATGTCTCCTTGCTCCTTTATTTCTTTGTTATTTATAGTAAATTTTCCTGAAATGCGCGTTCCATATTCCCGGCCATAATATCCCTGACAAGCGTCTCGGGATAATTGATCCGGAGCAGCGCGTCACACAGCTTTCCAAGCTCACGCGTTCCGGCAATCTCCTCCGGGGGATAGTCGATTCCGTCAAAATCCGTTCCGATTCCCACGTTTTTCTGGCCGCCGAGCGCCATAAAGTGCTCGATGTGGCGGAGAATATCATCTATCGACGCTGCGCCGCCGTCCGCTCTGAGAAAGCTGTGGTAGAAATTAATTCCCGTTACGCCGCCCTTTTTGATCAGCAGACGGAACATGTCGTCCGTCAGGTTCCGCGGATGAGGACAGAGCGCTCTGGAATTGGAATGCGAAGCAATAAACGGCTTCTCCGCAATTTCCGCCACGTCATAAAACCCTTTGTCCGACAGGTGCGATACGTCGGCCACAATTCCGAGCCGATTCATTTCCCGCAGTACGTCCCTTCCGAAATGCGTCAGCCCGCCGGCGTAATCCGCTTCGCCATTCAGGCGGTCCGCCGTTTGCACGCACGTATCGCTGATTGCGTATGGATGATTCCATGTAAGCGTAATGAGCCGGACGCCTCTCTTGTAAAACGCCTCTACCCTGCCAAGCTCACGCCCCAGCGCTTCGCCGCCCTCAATTCCGAGAATCACGTTCACGCCTTTTTTGCAGCGTTCCATATCCTGACGAGTTTTAATCTGCTTGACAGAAGGATTTTTCGCTAATTCTTCATAAAATTTTCCAATAAACCGTTCAACCTTCCGATCGACGTCTTCCCTTGCGGCGTCCACCCAAACGGCAACCACCTGCGTAAAATAAGGAAACGCCTCCGCCTGCTTCAAGTTGAATTGCCGCTCCGCGTCTGCAAGATTCTCTCCGTCTTTCAGCGTTGTAAGCGTATCGCAATGTCCGTCAAAAATTCCAAACGTCATCTTTCCAGAGCCCTTCTTTAAAACTTTTCAAAATGCCATTTTATGTATGATAGCACAAACGCCCCGAACTTTCAAGAGACCGCGTTTTACAGATATTTAACACGTTCGGAGGCTCCGCCATACGCGGCGCATAAAAACAGAACCGGTATGAAATTCAGGAAATAGCGGCTGCTTGACTCCCAGACCGCCAGAAACAGAATCAGTCCGAATACGGCCAGATAAGGGGCCCGCACGGACCAGTCCCGCTTTCGCAGCGCCTTGGCAGCGCCGGCCAGCACAAACAGATAGCAGCCGAGCAGCGCCGTCTGTGTGAGATATTTATAACGGGAATAATATTTTCCGTCATAAAGCACATACTCGTGCAGCGTTCCCCGCTCCTCCGGGCCGTCATCCAAAAAGTCTGAGATCGCATACGTGCCGTCGCCGAAAGCTTTTATTATTTTTTCCGAAAAAAGACGCGTCAGACCGTCAAAGCCCTGTTCCTGAATTCTTTCGCCGATTACTTCCAGAATAGCGTCGTTTCGTTCCTCCGGATCGGAAAAGGATCTGGTAAACGTATAGTCATCCGGATGGTAGGCTCCGCGGCTGGAAGCATTGAGTCCCATCATCACCCAATGCATCAGCGGTGTGTTCATCCGCGCCGCCTGCTCCCGATCAAGATGATATCGATACAGATAAGAGGTAAAAGACACCTGCAAAATCAAAAAGCACGCGCAGATTCCGGCTGCCGTCAGACATGCCTGGCGGAGCCTGCCCGATAAAACCAGATCAAGAATTACGGCGACTGCCATAATCATCACCGTAAATTTTATCATGGCGCCAAGCGTAATCACAGCCAGCATCGCCACAAAAAGCAATCTCCGGCGGTTCTGATCCTCTCTGCGTTCCTGCCTCAGCCGCAGATAGAGATTGTAAAAAAGCACGGGAAACAGCATTGAAAGGGAATCGGTATAAAACGCCGCAGCAAGGATATAAAACGGCGGAGCTGTCAAAAAAAAGAACAGGCATACGACGCCTCCCGAAGGGCCGGCCAGCTTTTGGGCCGCAGCATAAGCCGTCAGCACCGTCAGAGAAATCAGCACCGCGTTCAGCAGGACGCCGAGCATAAAATAATCCGTTATTCCAAACAGCCCGGCAGCTTTAAAAAACAGAAACAGCAGCGTCATCGCGCCGAGATTGTTTGGAAAATAATGGTAATACTCGTAATAATCCGAAAAGGTTCCCGTTTCCGCCCATTGAACCGCCCCCCGGTAAACCGAAGCAAAATCAAAGGCAGAGGCAAAGCGAAGCCGGAAGCCCAGATACATCTGAATCAAAAAAAGCAGCGAAAGCACCAGAAGCAAAATGAGGCGCTCGTATTTTACGAGCGTCTCCGCATGCATTCGAATTATGCGAAAAAGCGCGAAGGAAGCCGCAGCAAAAAGAAAAACGAGCGCGAACAGCAGAAAATGGTTATAGGAATAGCCAATACTCCCGAACAGGATGCCCAGTGTCAGAAACGTAAACAAAAACAGGAAAACGGCATAAAAGGCAGCCGTCATTCCGCCGCCGGTTTTCTGTAAAATTCCAGGATTTCCTACCGCCGCATTCATAGCACGCTGAATAAAAGATCCCCGTAGGTAGGGTATGGATAGAATTCCCGCGGCATAATCTCTTCCATACGATCCGCAAGCCTGCGCAGCTCCTCCATATCCGGCAAAATAACGTCTCTCAGGTAATACGCCGTTTCAAGCAGCTCCGTCCGCTCCCGGATTGCCGCAATATCTCCGGCAAGCTTCTGCGTCCTTTCGTAGAAGGCCGCCGCCGAATCCGACATCTGGCGCAGCAGCTCCGTTTCCGCAGCGCAATCAGCCTCCGGCAACGCGGTCCGAAGCGCATTCACAGTCTCCGAAAGGGACCGGATATATTTCACGGCAGCAGGCAGGATATCCTTCCGCGACAGGTCCAGCATTGTATTGGCCTCAATCTGTACGACCTTGCAGTAATTGTCAAGCAGAATTTCATAGCGGGAGCGAAGCTCAGCCTCCGTAAAGATATGATGTCTGGCAAATAATTCGATATTATCCTTTGAAATAAAATACGGAAGTGCGTCAGGCGTCGTGGGAAGATTCAGCAGCCCGCGCCGTTTTGCCTCGGCCAGCCACTCCTCCGTATATCCGTTTCCGTTGAAAATAATCCGTTTATGCTTCCGAATCGTATCGCGGATCAGCTTGCTGAGCGCCGCCTGAAAATCCTCCGCAGCTTCCAATTTGTCGGCAAATTCCATCAGCACATCTGCAGTGATCGTATTCAGAATCATATTCGGGCAGGAAATCGACATGAACGAGCCAGGCATTCTGAATTCAAATTTGTTCCCTGTAAACGCAAACGGCGACGTCCGGTTCCGGTCCGTATTGTCCTTCGGAAATTTCGGCAGCGTATGGACGCCGATCTCCAGATCCGTACGTTCTCTGCCTGAATACGCGCTCCCCTGCTCCACCGCTTCCAGGATCTCCGTCAATTCTGTTCCCAGGAACATCGAGATTACAGCCGGCGGCGCTTCGCTTGCGCCAAGTCTGTGATCATTTCCGGCAGACGCCGCAGAAATTCGAAGCAGATCCTGATGTTCGTCCACCGCCCGGATCACCGCACACAGGAACAGCAAAAACTGTGCGTTTTCATGCGGAGAAGAGCCCGGCTCCAGCAGGTTCACGCCGCTGTCCGTACTCAGGGACCAGTTATTGTGCTTGCCGCTCCCGTTGACGCCGGCAAACGGTTTCTCATGGAGGAGACACGCCATGCCCTGACGTTCTGCAACTTTTTTCATGCGATCCATAATCAGCTGGTTGTGATCCGTCGCAATATTGGTATTGCAGTAAATCGGAGCAAGCTCATGCTGCGCCGGAGCAACTTCATTGTGCTCCGTTTTCGACATGATTCCAAGCTTCCAAAGCTCTTCGTCAAGCTCCTTCATAAATTGTTTGACGCGCGGCTTCAGCGTTCCGAAATAATGATCCTCCAGCTCCTGTGTTTTGGGCGGTCTCGCGCCGAACAGCGTTCTCCCTGTATAAACGAGATCCTTTCGCTTCAGGAAAAGCTCTTTATCAACTAAAAAGTATTCCTGCTCCGCTCCCACCGTGGTATTGACGCAGCGGACGTCCGTATTGCCAAACAGCCGGAGAATCCGAACCGCCTGGCGGCTGACAGCCTCCATGGAGCGGAGCAGCGGGGTTTTTTTGTCCAGCGCTTCCCCTCCGTACGAGCAAAATACCGTCGGAATGCACAGCGTTTCTTCCTTAATAAAAGCGTAAGAGGTGGGATCCCATGCCGTATAGCCTCTGGCCTCGAAGGTCGCCCGCAGACCGCCCGACGGAAAGCTGGAAGCATCGGGCTCCCCTTTTACAAGCTCTTTTCCGGAAAATTCCATAATTACCTGTCCGTCTCGCGTCGGGGAAATAAAACTATCGTGCTTTTCTGCAGTGATCCCCGTCATTGGCTGGAACCAGTGGGTAAAATGCGTCGCACCCTTTTCGATCGCCCAATCCTTCATGGCGTTCGCCACCACATCCGCTATATCAGCTTTCAGCGTTCTGCCTTCCGCCATGGTCTTTCTCAGCGCCTTATATGTCTCCTTCGGCAGCCGTTCCCTCATCACACGGTCATTAAAGACCAGACTTCCGAATATCTCCGATATGCCGCTCAAGCACGATCCATCCTTTCAAATAATATCAGTCTGCATTTCAACGGATCCGGCGCTCCGGAAAAAGTCAGCCGGGTGGGATCCCTCCGCGCGGCGTATCAGAAATGAAACGCGGCACGCAGATCCTTTATTTCATCGTCCGTAATTGCAACAATATCTCCAAGCACCTTTGAAGAAACGATCGCCTTGGCGCTGTATTCCATGACCTCCAGCTTGTCGAACGCATTGATCAGACTCGATCCCGTCACAATCACGCAGTCGTTCTCCGCAATCAAAATAGGCGTCATCTCTTCAAACATGTCCGCCACCATATCCGGCTGCATAAAGCTTGCGCCGAAGGGGATCTTTTTAACGTCCCGCAGCATGATATAAGACTCCGGTATCGTCCGGGAATCAAACTCACAATCGGTTACCGCAAAAGTCATTACATAAGGCGCATGCGCGATGATGATCGAATTGATGTCCGGGTGTTTTTCGTAGATCTTTTTATGCAGAACCGCAGAGCGGGAAGGAATTTTTCCTGCCTCCTTCCAGTCTCCGACAATCCGGACAAGATCCGATTCCTCCATATATTTTCGATCCTTAAAATACGGGGTAATTAAGAAGGAACCATCAGAAAGGCGCTGGGAAAAGGTTCCCTGTGTACTGGTAAAAAGCTGCTGGTCATATGCTCTTTTAATTAAAGTACACATTTCCCTGCGCGCTTCCCGTTCTTCGCTGCTGACGGATTTATTTACAAATTCATCCATTTCTACATGCTGCTTTTCTTTTGAAATTTGAATATAGCGATCACTGAGCGGCCGAATGCTTCCAATTTTAGAAGCTTCAATCTGCAGCCGGGCACAGTAATCCAGCGTTTCAAACGACATGAAGGCCTTGAACAGATCGAATGCTCCCACAAAAACGCCGTGATTTTCCAGCATAACAACGTTATTTCCCTTTTGAAATTCGTTCGTAACCTTGATGCTGAGTCCGGTGCTTCCCGGTACGTCGTAAGGCGCAATGGAAACGTTTCCGCAAATTTCTACGAAATTGGGGATCAGTCTCGTTTCCGGAATCTTGCGGACAATGCTGAACGCTACGAGCGCCGGCGGATGCGCATGGAGAATTGCTCTGATGTCGGGTCTTGCCCGATAGATTCTTTCATGTACCGGAAATTCACTTGACGGTTTATGAATGCCGATCACTGTGCCGTCCGGTTTGACCTGTATGATGTCTTTCCTGCTGAGCGATCCCTTGTCGACCGAACCCGGGGTGATCCAGATATCGCCGTTCTCATCCAAAATCGATAAGTTTCCTCCCGACGTGGTGGTCATGCCGTATTGGTAAATGCGTTCCATAAGCATTACCAGCTGATCAGCCGGATGCAATAGTTCAAAGTTCATGCTAACACCTCATGTCAAATTATTACCATCGGAATAAGCCTTTCCGGCGGCCTCTGCATTTTACCAAATTTTACGGCGAATTACAATATATTCTCCGTGTGGGAATATGGAAGAAAGCCTCCGATTTATTTCCCGGGAAATCAATCGGCATACAGCCATATGCTATAATGAAAACAGCAAACGAAACGGGGAGAGAATCGAATGGGCTTTCGCATTCAGGAGAGACGAATCCGCATAGGCGGACATGTTTACGTCATATCACGTCGGAAAATGGCTGCCGCTGCGGCGGCTGGCATCTGTCTCTGCATCATCGCCGGCGCGTTTCTCCAGCAGAGCGCCGCAGGTCCGAGTCCCGCCAAATCTACACACGCGCCGGCTTCCGACTCCCCCGCTCCAGAAACAGCAGCGGAAGAAGCGGAGCCTCTGATTCTGGTACACGTTGCCGGAGCCGTCAAGGCGCCGGGGCTGGTGCGCCTTTTCTCCGAAGCCAGAATTGCCGATGCCATTGCCGCCGCCGGAGGGGCGGCAGAAAGCGCTGATTTTGAAAGCCTGAACCTGGCATCGCCGGTATACGACGGCATGAAGCTGTATGTTCCGAGAATCGGTGAAACACCCGGCATCATTCCGCCTGCAACGCCGGAAGCGCAGACGGGCATTTTTTCTGCGCATAAAATTAACATCAATACAGCCGGACTCTCTGAGCTGATGCAGCTGGACGGCATCGGCGAGGTCACGGCAGGCAAAATCATCGCCTACCGGGAACAGCACGGCAAGTTTCAGAAGGAAGAAGAGCTTATGGACGTAAGCGGGATCGGAAATGCCAAATATGAAAAAATTAAAGATAAGATCTGCGTTTGAGGAAGAGCTCGGCTTGAGACGATTCATGAGGCGCGCTTCCTATTTCCCCGTGTTTCCCTATAAGCTACTTTTCTTTGACGCCATGCTGCTTTTACTGCTTCATATAACAAATTGCTCGTCCGCACAAATTCTCTTCTTGACAATGGCAGCGCGTTTTTTTATTATTAATTTATATATAAAATGTGTCAAAATATGCTTCGGCAGAACAAGAGAAAGAGGTGGAATATGAGAAGGAAATATTGGATCATTTTGATTGCAGTGTGCTTAGTCTGTATCAGCGGCCTGCTGCTTGCGTGTACAGATTCGGACAAAAATAAGGAAAAGGATGATTTAAAAATGAGTGGAAATGGGGAAATTTTGATTTCTGTCTTCTGGCCCCCAATGAAAGGCTTTACCACGGCAGAGCAGTACGATCTGCTGAAAGAGGCGGGAATCGATCTGCTCGAATGGGGAACGGATCCGATTTTTACGGATCCGGAGACATTGGAGGAAATGCTGAAATTATGCGGGGAACGAGGACTTCAGGTCACCATTGCGGATTCCGACTTTACGGATTTGCTTGGCAAGACGGATGAACAGCTGCGCGAGCTTGCCCGGCGTTACCGGGATTACGATTGTGTCGCTGGCTTTTATGTGAAGGATGAGCCGTCGAACGCGAATCCCTACGGCCGTGTAGCTCGAATCTTTCGGGAAGAAATGCCGGGCTGTCTCGTGCAGCTCAATATGCTGCCCATGGGCGCTCTTCAGGATCCAAAGGGGCATGCGGAGGATTGGATCAATGCCGCAGGTCCGGAAAATATCAGTTATCTTTCGTATGACCAGTATCCCTTCGGGCTGGAGGCGGGCTCCGTGCCGCAGATGTTTGCCAATATGAACCTTGTGCGGGAAATCGGACTCAAATACGGCGTTGATACGGCGCTCTATCTGCAGTCGGTAGGCGTGATCAACGGATTTCGGCGTCCGACCGTCTCCGAGACCAGATACCACGCTTCGGCGGCGCTGGCCTACGGCTATAAAAATCTCAAATATTTTACATACATGACGCCGGTAGACAGAGGCAATGAAGAATTTACCGACGCCATAATCCGACCGGACGGAACGAAATCCGATACCTTTGACGGCATCGCGGAAATCAACCACTCTATAAAAAAGGTAAGCAAAATTTTAGGAAATCTGGACGCGCTCGAAATTTATCATCATGGCCGTGAAGATTCCGCCACAGTCATGCTGCCGGAGGATTGGTATGTGTCAGCCGCTGCGGATCAGACGGATTTTCTGGTATCGCTGATGAAGGATCGTGGAAGCGGGCAAAACTATCTGATGATCGTCAATAAAGATTATACAAACGATGCGGAAATTACGTTCCGTCTGCAGGGAATCTCTGCGCTGACAGAGGTTACCGGCGGCGAGGAAGCAGCCGCCGCAGTGCCGATAGAAAACGGCACATTTACCGCAGAATTTTCCGCAGGAGGATTCCGCCTGTATCAGCTGGAAAAAGGGATCGATCTTACGAAGCCGTATGCAGATGCCTCCGCGCAGAACCTTGCTCTGGACAAACCGATTTACGCTTCCTATTCCGTAGGAGAAAACGGATATTATGTATGCCGTGCCAATGACGGCACACGTTTTTCCTCTTCCACGATAAAGGGCTGGCGCTATCAGCGGACGACGGAGAACCAGGATGATCCGGAAATTTATCTGATGGTAGATCTAATGCGCCCCGTCGAAATCAACCGCGTCGATCTCTATCCCACCGGAGCGTTTGGGACGGATTCCTTCGGCATCTGTTTTCCTGCGGAGTACTCCATTCTGTATTCGGAGGACGGTAAGGAGTGGCACGCCGCCGCTTCTCATATCACGGACCAGCCCACTCAAACGGAAATTCCCACCGTTACTTTTGACACAGTGTCAGCGCGGTATGTCAAGCTCGTCCTTCACCAATGCAGGCAGGTAGGGGGCAGCGAGGTTGCAGAAATCGCGGAAATTGAGATCTATCATGATACCGGCACACAGGAAATTCAAAAGCCCTTTGTTCCCGACGAAACCATCACGGCAGAAAATAACGTCGCGCTGCATAAACCCGTAACGGTTTCTTCCTCAGTAGAAAACTGGGGATGGATGAAAACCCATCTGACAGACGGAGATATCGAAACCGGCTGGTCCTCTCAGATAAAAATTCATATGAGCGATCCGTACGGAGAAGAGTGGCTGATCGTAGATCTGCAGGAAACATATCCTGTTGACCTAGTTCTTCTGTACCCGCGGCAGGACGGAACCAGCGCTTATTTTCCGAAATCTTTCAAGGTTGAGGTCTCTGAAGACAGGCAGAACTGGACAGAAGTCGCTCGCTATACGGAAAGCGCAAGCCTCGGCGCCCTGCCTCGGGCCTGCTCCTTTACCGCTGTTTCGGCACAGTATATACGCGTCACCGCACTGGAAATGACAGATGCGTTAGGAGGTAACGACGGTTATTTGTTCCAGCTGGGTGAAATCGAGGTTTACAGGCAGGATCGGACATAAAACGGCTGAAATGATAAAATAAACCCATAGAATACCCGAAGTCCGGGATTTCTATGGGGTTTATTGCTGCTGATATTATATTTCATACAGGCGAAAAAGCATAATGATTGGATAGCGCCAAAGCAGGCTGCAGCATTTTCTTTGGTTTCTGCCAATACGACGTGCAGACAGACGGTTTGAGCTTCCATTCGTAACGGGTTTCTGTCTGTACGTTATTATACCTGGAAGCCGGTGTTCTCCTCCAGCACCGTCACCGCAATCGTAAGATTTCCATTTCTGCAGCGGAGCTCATCGATAAAGGCGTGCAGATCCGTATCGTTTTTCAGGACCACATGATACGTCAGCTCAAACAGGGCGCCCAAATCGATCGACTTGATCCGCTCTAATTTATAGCTCTTCGTGTATTTTTCCAGAATATCATTGAACGCGTCCGCATAGTTTAAATCCTCCGGGATTTTAATCCGGAGCTGCCGTTCCTCGCAGCGGCGCGTTCCATAACCGAAACGCGTCAGCAGAATCAGGACAGCGCAGATCAAGATCACAAAAAAGAGCCCATATGTAATATATCCTCTTCCGCAGGCAAATCCGCCGCCGAGCGCCAGAAACACGTACAGGATATCCTTCGGATCTCCCGGGGCGCTTCGGAACCGGACCAGGGAGAAAGCCCCCGCCAGGGAAAAGGCTCCCGCAATACTGGAGCCTACCACCAATATAATCAACGCAACGACGGGCGGCAGCGCCACCAATGTCAGCATAAAATTCTGCGAAAAGGCCCCTTTTTTGCCGGTAGCGAGCATATAGGCGCCGCTCGTAAGAAAGCCGACCGCTATTGCGGCGAAGATGATGATAAGTGCACTTTTCGGATCGATCGTCATATCGCTGATAAGCGAATCCGTATCCAAAATACTGCGAAAAATTCTGTCCATGTTCGTGCCGTCCTCCATTTTCCGATTCTTCTCTATTTCTCTCTCATTTCATTTAATTTCTCATATAATGCCAGTTTATATAATGGAACTGTACACCATATCCGCATTTTCCATGCGCTCTGATGCAATCATACGTGCATATTCCGTACCGTACTTGGAAAAAGAGCTGTTATACATTTTATTTTCCTGCAGAAGGTGTGCAAACCAGAGCGGCAGATTCTTGTCGATCTTCACTTCCATCAGCCAGAGATCATCCTTCAGCATTTTCTGCCCGTGATCTCCGGCATCAAGCGACAAATCGTACCTTCTGGTCCGAATATTCGTGTCGAAGGATACTCGGAAGCCGGAATCGCTTTTATCAAAAAATGCCAGCCGGTCATACGCAAGATACAGCTTCGGTTTCAAATCATATATATGCGTAAAATAATCGATTTCTCGCAGAACCTGCCGATTCATATACGGCTGGAATTCGGGAAGCACTCCCGTTTCCATATACCGCTTTGCCTCTTCCAGCTCGATGCAGCTTCTTCTTTTATTTACGATACCCTTGTATTTCTTTTTGATTTCAAGAAATACGATGTCTCCGGGCTTGGGAACGCCGTATCCCCTGAGCCGCAGCTTTTCCTTGTACGGAGGCCTGGATAAGGAGCGCTGAATCAGCGTGTTATCTTCCGTATCATAATAAATATTGCAGATGGTGTAATATTTTCCGCCGGAATTATAGGGATCGAGGTTCATCTGATCCAGGAGAACCTCGATCACCGCGTCCTTTTGATCTGTACTTAACATATATTTTACCTCATACCTGTTAAATACTTCTTTTGCCATACTCCTTCACCACATTTCTTTTTATGATATCCGCATTGTACACGCCATTCGTGGTAAAATCATGTCAATTTATGGGTTTGATCCGTACGCTTCGATATCCGAAGCGCTCCTTCAGCGCCAGAACATTGCATTTATTCTGTCCGATATAATCGGAGAGCTCGCGTTCCGGTACATATGCCGTGTAGACATTGTTATGTACCTCTCCGATTGTAAGCAGCCGCTCATATGCGATCTGCGAGCGAACCAGCTGACCGAACGCCGGATGATACGGTCCAGCGGCGATTTCCCCGCCAGCATTGACTCCGTCGGAGGACTGAAGGCCCATCCGTATGACTTTTATATTTTCCGATTGATATTTTACCATTAATTCCGCACAGAATGCAACTGTTTTATCAAGCGGCGGAGCAATATATTCTCCTCTTATATACATTGTATGCAAAGGGGTGCCTTTGATGACAACGGTCGGGTAGATCCGGACGAAATCCGGGTGAAGACGGATGATTTCCTCTGCCGTTTTCCGATCGCTTTCACAGGAGGCGCCAGGTAAGCCTGTCATGGTTTGAAGGCCCAATTCAAAATTCCATGCGCGAATCCGTTCGGAGGCCCGCACCGTGTCAGCCGCCGTATGTCCTCTTCCGGCACGGCGGAGAACCTCGTCGTCCATTGACTGCGCGCCAAGCTCTATCGTGCGTACGGAATATTCCTTCAGCATGGCAAGAATTTCAGAATCGATGTAGTCCGGCCGCGTAGAAATCCGGATCGAATCGATCTGCTTATTTTTGACGTAAGAAGCCGCCGTTTCAAGATATTGCCGCCTGACGGCTTCGGGAATTCCGGTAAAGCTGCCGCCAAAAAAAGCCACCTGGACAGCATCATAATTCGGAATGATGTCCAGATAGCTTTCAATGATTCTTCGAACCGCGTCCTGCGAGGGCGCGCTGTTTTGTCCGCTGATCTTCCGCTGATTACAGAAGCAGCAGGCATGCGGACAACCCTCGTGCGGCACGAATACCGGTATGATCAGCATTCGTCACTGCTCCGCAGGCGCGACAAACGGACAGCCGATCGACGTCCTTCTATTAAGAGGACGCGCCCACCGCACGGCGTTCGTAATGATTTTCTGAACGTTTTCATTGTAAAACGTGGGATAGGATTCATGTCCTGGACGAAAATAAAAAATTTTACCGTAGCCCCTGGTAAAAGTACAGCCGGAACGGATTACTTCGCCGCCTTTAAACCAGCTGATAAAAACAACGTCGTCGGGAGTCGGAATGTCAAAATGTTCTCCATACATTTCCTCCGGATCCAATGCAAAGCTTTCCGGCACGCCCTCTGCAATCGGATGGCCGGGATTGCAGCACCAAAGGCGTTCCCTGTCGCCCTCTCTCCATTTCAGCGTGCAGCCGGTTCCCATCAGAAGGCGGAACGGCTTGCACATATGTGAGGAATGCAGCGGAATAAATCCCATTCCCTTCAGAATGCGTTCCTTCACTCTCTCTGCCGTCGCATCGCTGACCTTATCGTGGCAGACATGACTCCACCACAGAAGTACGTCGGTATGATCCAGGACTTCATCGGTAAGACCGTTTTCCGGCTCGTCCATTACGGCCGTCCGAACCGTCATATCTTCGTTTTTCCCCAGAAAATCCGCAATCGTCTGATGGATTCCCTGCGGATAGACCGCACGGATTTCCTCGCTGACCGTTTCATGATAGTATTCGTTCCATACCGTCACTCGTATCATAGTCGTTTCACCTCATAAACAGATTCTGAACTTCAAACGATACCAAGCTTCGCAAGAAGAGCCTTCGCCGCCTGCTGTTCCGCTTCCTTTTTGCTTCTTCCGGAGCCCTCGGCGAAATTTCTGTCCTTTGTAGCTTTCTGTGCAATGGTTACTCTTGCATAATAGGTACAGTCATGCGCCGGACCGTCCACGCGGAAAATCTCGTAGCCGATCTCCGTCTGACTTGTGTTTACGGACTCCTGAAGCTTCGTTTTATAGTCCGTATTTTCATACGTAGACGCATGTGCTTTGATGTAGCTCTCCATATCGAGCTTCTTCATCAGTACATCCGAAACGCTCTGAAGACCGCCGTCCAGATAAATCGCGGCAAGTAAGCTTTCAAATGCATCCGCCTGAATAGACGGCTTTTCACGGCCGCCGGAGAGCTCCTCTCCATGTCCCAGAAGCAGATATTCCTGAAGCCGTATTTTTCTTGCAATTTCCGCCAGGGAAGCCTCGCATACAACGGACGCGCGAAGCTTCGACATGCTGCCCTCGTTCATATCCGGAAAATTCCGGTATAAATAGGTGCTGATCACTGTGCTCAGCACCGAATCTCCCAGGAACTCCAGTCTCTGGTTGCTTTCCGTCCGCTCATGCTTCGTGATTTTCTCGTTAGCATAGGAGGTATGCGTTAAAGCTTTCACAATCAAGCTGCGATCATGAAAGCCGTATCCGATACATTCTTCCAGCTTTGAAATCTCTCCGGTCATTTTGCAACCGATTTGATATACTCGACGGCATCCCCTACCGTAGAAATTTTCTCCGCATCCGCATCCGGAATCTCAATATCAAACGCTTCTTCAAAAGCCATAATCAACTCGACGATATCGAGCGAATCCGCGCCCAGATCATCCACGAATGAAGCGCTCATCGTAACGGCATCTTCCTCTACGCCCAGCTGTTCAACCACGATTTCCTTTACCTTATCAAACATTGTTTACCAATCCTTTCTTTCCTCTTTGTACAGGAACTGTGATATTATATAATATAGTAATTCACTTTTCAAATTATTATTACGAAATGCGCATTTCCTGAAAGGTTGACTTAATATCCTCAAGAAAAGAGCTTTCCGCAAGATCGCACGCTTTGAGCACCACATACCGGATCGTCTTCGCATTGGAGCTCCCGTGGCTTTTGAGCACCAGCCCGTCTACGCCAAGAATCGGCGCTCCGCCGTTGATATCCGGATCCAGCGTCTTCTTGAATTCATTCAGGCCATCCTTCAGAAACAGCGCGCCGATTTTCGTCCGCAGATTTTTAAATAAAAGCTTTTTGATTTCCGTAAACATATATTTAGAAGTGCCCTCGATCAGCTTCAAAATAACGTTTCCGGTAAATCCGTCCGTGACGACGACGTCAGCTCTGCCCTCGAAGAGATCCTTGCCCTCCAGATAGCCTATGTAGTTCAGCGAAGATGCCCGCAGCATTTCATTTGCCGCTTTTATGATTTCGGGGCCCTTTTCATCCTCTGAACCGATATTTACAAGTCCGATCCGCGGCTCTTCCGTCTTAAAAAGCGCTTTCATATAAGCGGCTCCAAGATAGGCAAACTGTTCATAGCGTTCCGCCTTGCAGGACATATTCAATCCCGAATCCACCAGAATCATTCTGCCGCCTTTTGTAGGAATCACGGAACCGAGGCAGGGCCGGTCAATTCCTCCGATTCGTTTTAAAATCGTAATGGATCCGACAAGCAAGGCGCCGCTGTTTCCAGCGGAAAGAAATACGTCGCCCTTTCCCTCTTTCAGCATTTTAAAGCCTACAGTCAGAGAAGAATCACTTTTCGCCCGGATCGCCTTTGTCGGTACGTCGTCGTTGGTAATCACCTGTGTCGTATGCCGGATCGAAATCCGCCCGGGATCATATTGCTCGCTGCTGAGGATCTTGCGAATCTCCGGTTCGTCGCCAATCAGCACCACGGAAAAGCCGCCCCGCTCGTTTATAGCCTCAACGCAGCCTTTCACTATTGCATAAGGGGCGTTGTCTCCGCCCATGGCATCCACCAAAACAATCATTTTATGTTTTCACCCTTCGCGTTTCCGTCGGTATAAAGGACATTTCTATTTTTATAAACATATTCTATGCCTGATACAATCGTAAGTATTACAGCCAGAAGCATCACAATATTACCGCACAAATATATATATCTTCTCGCCTGCGCAAGAGTCTCCGGGATCACGCCCGCGGTCAGAAGCACGACGATCGCAATCGTCTGAAAAAGCATTTTCGCCTTGCCAAGCGTACCCGCCGCAATCACGACGCCCTTGCTTGCCGCCAGCATCCGAATGCCGGACACCATAAACTCCCGCGCCAGTATAATGAGCGTCGCCCATAAATACATCAGGCTCACGCTCGTAAGAGAAAGAAGCGCCGCCGTCACAAGAAGCTTATCCGCAATCGGATCCAAAAATTTTCCGAAGTCCGTAATTAAATGGTATTTTCTCGCGATGTGGCCGTCCGCAGCATCCGTCAGAGAAGCAATAACATAAACCGCCAGTGCGAAATATTCCCTTGTATCCGCAAAAAAATTCCCTTCGTTCATAAAACCCAGCGATTCCGGATACGGGAATGCAAACACGGCGAAAACAAGAACAAGCACCAGTCTTGTCACGGTCAATTTATTGGGCAGATTCAATAGGGATACAACTCCTCTCCGGACAAAAACGGAATACGTTTTATGGAAATTTATTATACACAAATTTGACGGCCTGTCAAATCATATTCTTCTGCAATCAGGATTTCAATTTTGACGATA
This sequence comes from uncultured Clostridium sp., assembly GCA_900543695.1. Classification (GTDB taxonomy): domain Bacteria; phylum Bacillota; class Clostridia; order UBA1212; family UBA1255; genus Egerieisoma. The sequence goes on from UQSG01000001.1 coordinate 179,722, forward strand.
TTTCCGATCTGCAAAGGCTCCAGGGCGGTAAAATAAATTCTGCCGTCCACGTCCGGCGCTTCGGCATAGCTTCTTCCATAATAAAAAATTCCGTCCTCCGAAATGCCTTCTACCAGGACATCATAAATTTTTCCGATCCGGCCCCGATTCTTTTCCGCGGAAATCTCCTGCTGAAGCGCCATCAGGCGGTCAAAGCGCGTTTTTTTCAAAGAAGCGCTTACCTTATTTTTCATGCGGAACGCCGGCGTGCCTTCCTCCGGTGAATACGGAAACACACCGAGCCGGTCGAAGCGCACTTCTTTAACAAAAGCCTCCAGCTCGGAAAAGTCTTCTTCCGTTTCACCCGGGAAGCCTACGATAAACGACGTGCGCAGGACGCAGCCATCCAGTCTCTCACGGAATTTTTGAAGCACCGAGCGGATTTCGTTCGGACCGCCGCGCCGGTGCATGGCCCGCAGAATCCCTGCGCTGATATGCTGCAGCGGCAAATCGACGTACGGCAGAACCTTTTCACAGCTTCGCATCGCGTCAATCAGTTCCTCGGCGATCTCGTCCGGATATAAATACAGAATCCGGATCCACTCAATTCCGTGAATTCCGTTCAGGGCGTACAGGAGCTCGGCCAGAGCCGGCTTTCCGTACAGGTCCGTACCGTACCGCGAAGTATCCTGCGCGACCAGTATGAGTTCCTTAACGCCGGCAAGAGCCAGCCGCCTGGCTTCGCTGAGAACGTCTTCCTTTTTCCTGCTCCGGAACGGTCCGCGGATATCCGGAATGGCACAATACGCACAGCGGTTGTCACAGCCCTCTGAGATCTTTAAATAAGCACTCCCTGCGGGGCCCGCAAGAATTCTCGGGCGGTTCAGATAGGAAATATCGCCTGTAAACTCAGAGTATTCGTATCGTTCTCCTGCAAGACAGGCCTCAACGGCTTCCAGGATATTTTCATAACCGCTGATTCCCAGAATCGCGTCGACCTCCGGAAGCTCTTTTTTGATTTCCTCTGCATAGCGCTGCGCAAGGCAGCCCGCGGCGATCACAGCCCTGCAGCGTCCGTTTTTTTTACAGGCAGCCGCAGCGAGAATCGCTTCGATCGCCTCTGTTTTTGCGCTTTCAATAAAGCCGCACGTATTAATGACGATTATATCCGCCTGTTCCTTCTGATCCGTAATCCGATAGCCGGCACGGCTTAATATCCCAAGCATAATTTCCGAATCCACCTGATTTTTTGCGCATCCGAGAGAAACGACGGAAATTTCACAAGAGTCCTTCATTGGTGTCCTCGCCTTCTTCTTTGATTTTCCGCACGGCATATTCCGCCGAAGCCGCAGAAAAGCCTTTTGCCGCAAGAAACCGGTAAAGTCCCGCAAGCTGGCGGCTCTCATCCGAAAGATGCCCCCGTGTCTTTTTATACAGCAGCCGATAAGCGTTTTCGTCGTCCGACGGCGCGCCGGGCTCTGCATATGCCGCGTTGATCGCGGACTCGGCAACTTCTCGTGCAACGCCCTTTTGATAAACCAGTTCATTTGTAAGGTAAGCCCGAGAAACCGGTTTGCTTCGGAATACGGAGGCAATGAATTTTTCGCAGTAAGCCGCGTCGTCAAGATATCCCAGCTCTTTCAGACGCTGGATCGCTTTTTCAAGCGCCGCGGCGGTAAAGTGCGCCCAGCCTTCGCCAATTTCTGAAACCGGAAATTTTTCCGTAAGCCGCCGCCTTACCTGCGCCTCCGTTTTAGCCGAAAATAAAACGTATGAGGCGGCGGAGGCCATCATACGTTTTGCAAGCACCACCGTACAGATTTCTTCATAGTCCCTGCAGGGCTCGCCCTCCCGGTAGAGGCCGTGCTCCAGGACCTCCTCTTCCGTAAAAGAAAGCACGTCGCCGCTGCTGAAGGTGATTCTATACGGTTCTCCGTCCTTTTCCGGCCGGAGGCAGGCTGCAATTGTCACTTCATTCCGTTCCATCAGCCGCATCCGCGCCGCTCCGCGGCTTCTTTCCCATCTTTTCCTGCGCGGCGGCCCGAACCTTTGCTTCCACCTCATCCATCACATCCGGATGCTCCTTGAGATATGCTTTTACGTTCTCGCGGCCCTGTCCGATCCGCTGATCCTGATAAGAGAACCATGCGCCGCTTTTATTGATAATATCATACGAAACCGCCAGATCCAGGACCGAGCCCGGGCGGGAAATGCCTTCCCCATATATGATATCGAACTCCGTTTCCCGGAACGGAGGCGCAACCTTGTTCTTCACGACCTTCACGCGCGTTCTGTTCCCGATTACTTCCGTACCGGACTTAATCGCTTCAATTCTTCTGATATCCAGCCGGACGGACGCATAGAATTTAAGCGCTCTTCCCCCCGTCGTCGTTTCTGGATTGCCAAACATAACGCCGACCTTTTCCCGCAGCTGATTGATAAAAATTGCGGTAGTCTTAGATTTGTTGATTACGCCGGACAGCTTCCGCAGCGCCTGCGACATCAGCCTGGCATGCAGACCGACATGAGAATCGCCCATTTCTCCATCAATTTCCGCTTTGGGCACAAGCGCCGCTACAGAGTCTATTACAATGACGTCGATTGCGCCGCTGCGCACAAGCGCTTCCGCGATTTCAAGCGCCTGTTCTCCGGTATCCGGCTGGGATACGATTAAATTGTCGATATCGACGCCAAGCGCCTTTGCGTAAACGGGATCCAGCGCGTGTTCCGCGTCGATGAACGCCGCATCGCCGCCGTTTTTCTGCGCTTCTGCAATGACGTGCAGCGCAACGGTAGTCTTCCCGGAGGATTCCGGTCCGTAGATTTCTATAATTCTCCCTCTTGGCAGGCCGCCTACGCCAAGCGCCAGATCCAGTCCCAGAGAGCCGGTGGAAATGACGTCTACGTTCATTCCTACATTGTCTCCGAGCTTCATGACGGCTCCCTTTCCAAACTGCTTGTCTATGTTTGCAATCGCATTTTCAAGCGCTTTTTTCTTTTCCGCTATTTTTCTTTCATCGAGCTGTTCCGCCATATGAAACCTCCTCTTTCTGCGATTCATTTTCCAGGTTCTGAAAACGACCGATAACACAATATATTGTACCTCATTCCGTTTGTTTTGGCAACCGGTAGATTATTTCCCTGCGCTGAGGTACTCTTCTTCCGAGATTTCCTCCTGGCCCACGAGACGCGTCATGTTCAGCTGAGCAAGAACCAGACCGTAATAAATTCCCCTGGCCCGCAGAAGCTCGTCATGCGTCCCGGATTCCGCGATTTTGCCGTGATCCAGCACGATCAGGCGGTCTGCGAACTTCAGCGTAGACAGCCGGTGCGCGATTGCGATGGTCGTCCTGTTTTGGACAAGCCGCCGGAGCGCTTCCTGCACCAGCTTTTCGCTTTCCGTGTCCAGGGAAGCCGTGGCCTCATCCAATATAAGAATCTTGGGATCATGGATTACGGCACGGGCGATTGCAATGCGCTGCTTTTCTCCGCCGGAAAGCGTCTGTCCGTTCTGTCCGATCCTTGTATCATAGCCATCCGGAAATTTCATGATAAAATCATGCGCGTTGGCCAATTTGCAGGCCCGAATGACCTCCTCGCGCGTAGCGTCCGGCTTGGAGTAGATTACGTTTTCAAAAATTGAGCCGCTGAACAGGAACGTTTCCTGTAAAACGACGCCGATGCGGCTTCGGAGATAGTGCTGCGGGATCTCTCTGAGATCGACGCCGTCTATCAGGATCTGGCCGGAGTCAGGATCGTAAAAGCGAAGCAGTAAATTAATCATTGTGCTTTTTCCGGAACCCGAATGGCCCACAAGTCCGATCATTTCTCCGCTTTTCACGGTAAAGCTGATGTTTTCAAGCACTCCCTGATACGATTTATAGCCAAAATAGACATCGCGGTATTCAATCCTTCCCTTGAGCTCCGGCTCCTTCGGCTGCTCCGCATCCCGTACCTTCGGTTCGTTATCCAGAATGTCAAACACGCGCGCCGCTGCGGCGACGGCATCCGCAATGGAGCGCGGAAGAGAAATCATATAATTGATCGGACCGTAAATCATCGACGCGTATGTCGTAAACTGCACAAGTGTTCCCGCGTCCATTCGGCCGCGCAGAATATACATTCCTCCGGCAAGCATCAGCGCCAGATGGCTGAGCGTCGTTAAAATCCGGATCAGAGGCTGGATCGTATTCCAGAATACCTCGTTGCCGATGCACAGATTTTTATAGGAGCCGCACACGGCCTTATAACGCTCGATTTCCTTTTCTTCCGTGCCGAAGGTTTTGACGACGCGGATCCCGCTCAGAATATCCTGCAGCACTGCGCTGCATTTTCCGGACAGGCGCCAGAGCCGTCTATAGATCTTATGCGTCTTTCTGTGAAAGGCCCGCATCAGAAGCACGATCAGCGGCGCAGGCACGATTACAATCAGTGCCATTTTCCAGTTGATGAAAAATAAGTAAATGGCGACTGCCAGCAGCGTCAGAAATTGATTGATGCACTGCGTTCCTTCAGACTGGATAAAATTCTTCACCCGGTTGGTGTCATTGGAGACGCGGCTGATCAGATCCCCCACTTTATGGTCGTTCGTAAAGCTGACAGACATCGCATGAATATGTTCAAACACGGAAACGCGGAGATCATGTACGATATTGCTGCTGAGCTTTGCCAAAAGCCGCGCGCGCAGAATGGTGATCAGCGTGATCATGGCCCGGCAGGTAAAATATGCCAGTATGACGAACGCAAACAAAATCATAAAGTCACGCATATTTCCGCGTTCCTCCGCAGGCAGCAGATAAACGTCATTTACGAGCACCTCGTATATTTTAGGCATTAAAATGTTAAGGCCCGTCGCAGCCAAAAGCATCGCCGAGGCCATTGCCAAATGCGGGATATAACGGGAGGCAAGGCGAAACAGGCGAAGCAGCACCGCAGATTTCTTTACGCAGCGCGGGCAGATTGTGCTGCCCTGCGGCAGAAGATTTCCGCATTTCAGGCATTTTCGGTCGGGCTCCTCCCGGAGCTCTGCGCTTCTGCCTTCATTTGCCATGTTGATTTTCTGCGCGATCGTAGCGTAGCGTGCGGCATGCTCCATGGAAAAGCGCGCCAGATAGACGTCCTCTCCCGTTTCCGCCGCTTTGGCCTCCAGAATTCCCGCTCCGCTCATAGCATTGACTTTAAAATCGCGAAATGCTGCGATGAGAATTTCCCTGCGTACCGATCCGCCCTCCAAGAAAAGAATATTCCGATCCGTAACGACGCAGTAGCCATCTATAAACGCACCGGCCTCGCTCAGATCCCAGGGAATCGCGTATACCATCTTTTCGGATGCATACCGGTCGGCCACGAGATCCGCGGCCCAGTCCGGCAATGTAAAAAACAACGTCATTACACGATAACCTCCAGATTTCGAATGCTCTTTTTATCAAGGGCGGAAATGTTCGGGATATGATACCGGTTTCCGTCTACATCTATGATCAGCATTCTTGTCGGGGAAAGGCGGATAAAGCTCGAGGAATTGTTATGTGCCGTGACGCTGCGCGCGCCGGCCGTCGTTTCCGCTTCCATATATACAAAACCGTGCTCATCTTTCAGCTTGCGGATTCGTATGATATCCGGCGTAAAATACCGCATTTCCAGTTCCTCACGGACCAGCTTCTGCTGGTCCTCCGGCAAGGAGGCCAGATTCTCAATGATGCCGATTTCCTCTCCGGGTTCCCTGTTTTCTTTTACCTCGCGTACGGACAGATAGCCTGTCGGCTGCGAAAGCGGAAATGCTCTCTGAATCATGATCCGCGCATATGTTTTTTCTCCGACCGAAAGGGAAAGAAATCCGCCCTCCGTCTTTGTAAAGCGAAGCGTCTCGCCCGCAAGATAATTCATTTTTGCAATTTCTTCCATAGCCGTTATTTTTCCTCTAATCCTCTCATTTTCAGCGCTTCCTTCTGGATCTGGTAGAGCCTGTAGTAGACGCCCTCTAAAGCGTAAATTTCCGCATGCGTTCCCATTTCCACAAGATTTCCATTTTCAATTACGATCAGGCGGTCCGCATTCCGAAGCGTCGACAGACGGTGCGCGATATTAAACGTCGTTCTTCCGCGGGAAAGCTCTTCGAGCGCTTTCTGAATATGCAGCTCCGTCCGCGTATCTACTGCAGAGGTTGCCTCGTCCAGTATCAGAATCTTGGGATCTTTCAAAATCGCCCTGGCAAGCGAAATGCGCTGCCGTTCTCCTCCGGAAAGGCCCTTTCCTCCCGTTCCGATCCACGTATCGTAAGCGTCGTCCATTTTCATGATAAAATCATGCGCATCCGCCATTTTAGCGGCGCGGATCACTTCCTCGCGCGTGGCAGACGGTTTCGTATAGGCAATATTATCAAATACGGTTCCCATAAAAAGATATGTGTCCTGCAATACGGTGCCGACCTGGCTGTGAAGCCAGTCGAGCGACAGCTCTTTGATCTCTACGCCGTCGAAGCGTATCGTTCCCGATTCTGTATCATACAGCCGTGCAATCAGATTAATCAGCGTGGACTTTCCGGCGCCTGAAGGTCCTACGATCCCGATATGCTCTCCCGGCGCCGCCTCGAAGGATATGTTTTTCAATACAGGACGATTCGGGAGATAGCTGAAATTCACGTTTTCAAAGGTAACACGCCCTTTAAAATCATCGATCGTTTTCGGCGTTTCCGATTCCTGAATAACAGAACGCGCATCAATAATTTCAAAAATCCTGTTTGCAGAATTCATAGCCGATGCAAACTGCTGTACGGTATTCGTGAGCCATTCCAGCGGTCCGTAAATCATACCAACGTATCCGACAAGCGACGTCAGCTGCCCGAAGCCCATGCTTCCGTCAATAATCATCTTCCCTCCGAGAACGTAAATAATCAGTGAGCCCATCCACATCGCAAGGCTTACGATCGGGAAAACCGTTCCAGATCTGATGCCGATATCCGCCTGGCTGTCTCCGAACGCCCTGCTTCGTGCCGAGAAGGATGCGTTCTCGCTTTCTTCCTTTCCGAAGGCCTTTACAACGCGCACGCCCGTAAAGGAATCGTTCATTCGCGCGGTCATGGCGCTTCTGTAACGAAAGCTTTTAGAATACATCCTGTCAAATTTGGGCAGATAGCGGCGGAAAAACAAGATAATAAAGGGAGCAGGAACCAGAATCAGTACGGATAGCGTCGGGCGCATTGCAATCATTACTGCCGCCACACCGAACAGCTTGAGCAGGTTCACAATCAGAAACGGGATGCCGTCAAGCAGGAACCACTGCACCTCTTCGGCATCCGAATTCACCCGCGTCATCAGCGCACCCGTCTCCTTATCCGTAAAATATTTAATTGAGAGACGCTGCATGGAGGAAAAAACGTCCGTGCGCATATCATATACGACTTCATTTGCAAAGCGCGCGTTTTTTCTCCCGTATATAATCGTAAAGCACATTGACAGAAGCTGCAGCAGAGCTAGGCCCCCGACCAGCAGAAAAATTTTTCCGTAATGCGGGCTGTCGCTGTTCAGCACTTCGTCGAAAAGCACCGTTCCCTGAAAATACGGCGCCACGACTTCAAATCCGGCAGTAATGAGAATAAACGTCAATATAAAGATAATATATCGCTTATAGTGACCGGCATACGCAAGCAGGCGGCGAAAAACGCGCGCTTTGTTAACGCAGTGCGGACAGAGCCGTGTGTCATCCCGGTACGGCCGCCCGCAGTTTGGGCAGCGCTCCTCCCGTTCCAAATCAGACGTTTCTGCAAAATTCTTTTCTCCGTGAAGCAGCTTTGCAACGGCTGCGGTAAATTTCCCGAAGGCCTTATTCATTGCGTTGCTGCCGCGGCATATGATGCGAAGCGTGCCGCCGCTTTGCAGAGAAATTGCGAGCGTGGTCGCCGCAATTTCGACGGCCAGCTCGTCGCCGCTCCGAAGCGGATACGTTTCAATCGAATGCCCTTCGCAATATTTATATAATGTATTGTCGTGTACCAGCAGCCAGACGTCGCCGTACCGAAATTCGTCTGTCAGATCTGTTTTCAGATAAAGTCCTGCTGCTTCCGGCCGGATCCCGGCGGATTCGGCCAGCTTCTGCGGAATCCGCTCGGATAAATCCCGATTTTTTTTATTTTCTGTGTGTTTTCGGTTTTTCAATCAATCACCGTTCTTCCGTAAGCCTTCTGATTTCTTCGGGAGAGACGTGCCGCCATTGTCCTTCCTTCATGTCTCCGAGCTCCAGAGAACCGAAGCCGATCCGCATCAGCCGGATGACGGGATGTCCGATTTTTTCCAGCATCCTGCGTACCTGCCGGTTTCTGCCTTCCCGGATGCAGACCTCCGCAATGGCGTTGTTCCCCTGATACCCCGTGACATCCAGTACCGCCGGCAGCGTTTTCCCGTCGTCCAGGAGCACCCCTTCCGCAAATTTTTTAACATCGCTTTCGTCCGGAACGCCCTTCACGACCGCCCGATACGTTTTCCAGATTTCGAAGGAGGGATGCGTAACCTTCTGCATAAAATCCCCGTCGTTCGTAAGCAGGAGCAGCCCGGTGGTGTCATAGTCCAGTCTGCCGACAGGATACAGTCTGGCGTTGATTCCCTTGATCAGATCAACGACGCATTCCCGGCCGCGGTCATCCTTTACAGAGGAAAGGACGCCGGCAGGCTTGTTCAAAAGAATATAATATTTTCTCTTTTCCGGTTCTGCAGGCGCCCCGTCCACTGTCACGGCGTCTCCCGGCCTCACTTTGGTTCCCATTTCCGTGACCGGCCTGCCGTTCACGCTGACGCGTCCGTCTCGGATCATCTGTTCCGCCGCACGCCGCGATGCGACGCCGCAGTGTGCCAGATATTTCTGGAGTCTCATTTCTTCCATCTTTTACAGCTGCACCTCTTGATTCTGTTTCATAAAGTATACAATCCGATCCGGCTCGCTTCCGAAGGTCCTGCGGATGCTTTCCGCATAGCAGGCCAGCTGGATCCGGTATCGGTCGGGATCCGGATGCTCATCCGTTTTAAAATCGATTACCGTGTATTTGTCTCCTTCACGGATCAGGCAGTCAATCATGCCCTGTACCGCCGTGACGGATCCCTCCGCCTCTATTAGCTGCGTAAAGGGGATTTCCTTCCGGACTTCATCCGCGCCGGCGATTCTCTGCGCAAGCGCGCTTGTCAGATATTCGGCAAGCAGCGCTTTGCTTACGGAAGCTGCCGCGCTGCGGCTCAGGAATCCTTCATCCTCTGCCCGCAGTACAAGCTCCTCTATGTAGTTCGCCGCATCTGCCGCGCCAATGCCCCGGATCCGATGGTAATCGATCTGCTGCAGGCACGTATGAACCGCCGTACCGCGTTCGGCAGCCGTCAGATCGGAATTGTCCTCATAGGCAAAATCCGGCATTTCTGCCATTTTTACCCGAGGCGCATGTAACTGGAGCGCCTCGCCGCGTTCGCGAAGGTCATAAATCCGTTTCAGATCCGAAACAGAAAGCTTCGCGGGCACAAATGCGTTTTCTTTCTCATTTTCTTCCCGATAAAACGTCATTGGCGGAGGAGGGATCGGCAGGCTCAGCCTCTGCGCGGCATCAGCGGAAGCCGGCGATTCCTCATTCTCCGACGGTTCCGGTTCTTCCAGAAAATGGGTATGCCCGGCATCAGAAACGCCGCACATCATGAGCCAGTCCAAAAAGCAGTCTGCATTCAGAACGTGATATTCCAGCGGCTCTCCCGTAATGGCAGAACATTTATTCTTGCAAATTTCCTGATATTTGTCAAATTCCGTCCGAATGCTTCCCGTAAGAATCAGTTTTTCCGCAGCCCGCGTCATCGCCACGTATAAAATCCGCATTTCTTCCGCCTGATTATCGGCTTCCAGCCTCCGGGCCACACAGAATTTCATGACGGAAGGATATTTCACCTTCAGGTCCTCACGGTAACAGGTCGGTCCCAAGCCGAGAAGCCGATGCTTTAAAAGCGGCGCTCCAGTGTCCTTTTTGTTAAAGCTTTTACCGGTTTCGCTCAAAATCACAACGGGAAACTCGAGGCCCTTGCTTTTGTGGATGCTCATAATCCGGACGACATTCATCCCCTCCGCCGCAGCAGCTGCTTCGGCAAGATCGCCTTTGCGTTTTTTCAGATTGTCAAAATAATATAAGAAGCGGAACAGGCCTTTATTCGTGCTGTTGTCGTATATAATCGCACGCGCATACAAAATATTGATATTGGCCGTATGCAGCTCTCCCAGGGGGCCTGTCTTAAGATGCTCGTAAAAATGATTTTCCTGCATCAGCGTCCACACAAGCTCTGACACCGGGATGTGCAGTGAGATTTTCCGCAGAGCTGCCACACGCTCTGTAAGCTGATTCAGGCGTTCCTGAAGCGCCGGAGCGCCGGAATAGTGAAGACACATCTCGTAAAAGGATTCCTCTTCCGCGCCTCTGCGCAGATTGTCCGCCCTGATTTCGGCAAGATCGCTGTCTCGAAAGCCGTAAACGTTCCGCATCATCGCCACAAAATGGATGTCCTGCAGCGGATTGTCGATTACCTTCAGAAAAGAAAGCAGAATGTTTACCTCTGCGTTTGCAAAAAAGCCGCCGTCCTCTGCGTAATACGCAGGAATCCCTCTTTTTTTCAGGCTCTGCGCATAGGTCTCCCCGAGATTGCCGGAAGACGGCGCGCGCATCAGAATCACAATATCCCGAAACGTAATCCCGCGCAGCATGCCTGTTGTTCTGTCATACACCTGATAATTCCGGTCAATTAGATCTTTTACGATTTCCGCAGCAGCCTCCGCCTCGTAATTGGGCGAATCTTCCCGGTTCGCTTTTCCCCGCCGGATGACGTACAGCTCCGTTTCGCGGTCCTCCCGGTCTTCCGGGTAATAGGAGGCGCCAAAATGGAGCGCCTCCTCCTCTCCGTACGAAATTCCGCACGTATGCTCCGTCATGATTTTGCGGAACACGCGGTTTACGGAAGTAAGAACGGACTGACGGCTGCGGAAATTTCGGTTCAATATCACAAGCTTGTCTGCGGAAGGCTGTCTGCCGTATTTTTTATATTTTGAGGCAAATAAATCGGGACGCGCCTGCCGGAAGCCGTATATGCTTTGTTTTACGTCCCCCACCAGAAAAAGATTTGCCCTGGCGGGCGCTCCGCCGCTGCGGGAAACGAGAGAAAGGATCGCATCCTGCAGCTCGTTGGTATCCTGATATTCATCAATATAAACTTCTTCGAAATATGCGCTGTAGCGTTCCGCCACCTCACTTTTGCGAAGGCTCCCGTCCGCCTCGCGTACGGAAAGCGTGCGGAATGCGATATGCTCGAGATCGTTAAAATCCAGGAGATGCATCTCGCGCTTCCGTTTGGCATATGTTTCTGAAAAATTGAGCGTCACATCGATCAGACAGGCCATGTCCTCCTTAAGAAGCGCCAAATCTTCATAAGGCGCCTCCGGCGAATCCCCCATCTTCGAAAGAAGCGCATCCTTTATTTTATTAACAAGCTTTGTGCGTTCTTCTTTTACGGCCGCTGCGGCGGCAAGCGCCGCTTCGTCATACGCCGCCTTACGCTTTGCCGTCATGACCGGCGCCCGTTCAAAGCGCATCGCAGAGATGGTCTGATACAGGTCCTTCCATTTTGTGGAAGCAGTTCCCGCTGCTTCGCATTGCTGCAAAGCGCGTACGGTCTTTTCTATCACGGGTATGTCGCGTTCCAGCATGTCAAGATATTCCGCAATTCCGAAGCGTCTGCAGAGCTCCGTCAGCCGCAGAAAATTTTCCTGATACGACACTGCCGTAATCAGAAGATCCCGCACAAGATCGGCGCACCAGTTCGTTTCTGTAAAATCCGCAATTTTTTCCGGATCGAAGGATTCCTTTTGCTTCTGAAGCCACAGCTCCGGATCGGGACTGCTTTGTGCAAAATCATATAGGGAAAAAATCTGGTCGATCAGTCCCCGATCGCTGCGATAGCTTCCATAAACGTCGATCAGCCGGAAGAACGAGGAAGCCTCCGTCTGATACCACGCCTCTATTACATCATCCATAACGTCCTCACGCAGCATGGCAATTTCTCCCGAATCTGCAATCCGGAAAGATGCGTCAATCCCGCTTTCTACGGAGTTGCTTTTAATCACATTCTGACAGAACGCGTGAATGGTTGTAACATACGATTTCGAAAGCAGCGTCTGCTGGCGGCTGAGACGTCTGGCCTGCTCTGCGGGCAGGTCCTCGGAATCCAGCTTTCTCTGCAGGGAAAAATAGAGCCGCTCCCGCAGCTCCGCAGCGGCAGCGGTCGTAAACGTAACAACCAGCAGTCTGTCGATATCCGTTTTTTCCTGAACTGCTTTCAGGATGCGCTCGATCAGCACGGCCGTTTTGCCAGACCCTGCGGCCGCAGAAACGAGTATGTTTCCGCCCGTTTCACAAATCGCCCGTTGCTGATCCTCCGTCCAGTTTGTACTCATAGATATAATCCACCGTAAATTCTCTGATCCGTACTGCGATATTATTTCGGTAGGCTTCGTCGCCGAAAAGCTTCCAGTCCTGATCGCTCGTGATATAGCCCGGTACAATCAGCATCACAGGACTTTTTACATGATTCAGGAAGGCGTCTGCCGTTTGTTCCCTTACGTCAGAGCCCTCCTTTCCGGCGAGCGCTCTTAAGTCGGCGGAAAGGATCTCCGCGGCTCTTTCAAGACCGGAGTCGGGCGTCAGACAAATATGCGGACCGGACATCGTCTGGCTTGGTTCCGCCCCCGTATCGAAATGATAGATAATGTCGCAGTCATATTTGTTGAAGATTTCCGCTCTGACAATGTCGCTCTGCAGCTCTTCGCCTCCGATATCCGTGCGCGGCATAATAACAGTGGCGCCCGCTTCCTCCAGCGCGGCCTTCAGCAGGTTCGCAAGCGCGATATTCACCTGCGTGCCAAGCCCGATGCTGTGCGCGTTATAAGATGCAGCAAAATCAATTCCGATATAGGCGCCGTCAAGCCGGTTCGCAGCAAATCCCTCTTCGTCCACAAACAAAGCGGAATAAACGTATCCGGAAGTACCCTCGTATTGAACCTTATACCACAGACCCTTTTCCAGAACCTCCAGCTTTTCACACTCCGTAAGGGTTTGTTTCACCGGGTAGAAAAAGCCGGGCCCGGTACGGAGTGTGATCTGTGTTTTATTGGTCGGGATTATCAGCTGCTCCTCCATATCAAACGCATTGCCTGGCGGTTCCGATTCGCCGAAAGAGCGCACGGCTCCGCACAGCAAAATACCGAGCGTCAGAATCAGCAGGCCGCATCTGAGAAGGATTCTGCAAGAGGCGCCCTTTTGCTTCATCCTTTTCTCAGCTCCCTGACGGTTATCCCGTAAATTGCGCTGTCAATCAAAGTGTAATCGTCGCTCCAATGATTGCCGCCCGTCACAAAGTGTCCGGGACCGTAAGCACCGGATTCCGCCGGAACCAGATGAAGCGGGCCAAACACATTCCGTCTGGAGCAGACGAGCGTGACGCCGATGTCGCAGCCGGCGGCTACCCATTCGGTAATGTCCGCCTCATACGGCTCCCAGGCCAGGATTTGTGCTTTTGCCCCGCTGTCTCCGACAGGCGCCACCTTCACAAGAGAACCGCGGTAACCGTCGAGCTTCAGGCGAATACGATCCGACGAACGGGAAGCGGCGAATACGCTGTTCGGGATCTGGTAAGTCACACAGCCCGTATAAAACGGCAGATTGTATTCGCAAAGATTTTTAAATCCAATGCGCTCCGGCCTCCGAGCCAGAATTTTCTTATGTCCCTCCAGGCGTACGCCGAAGTCTCCTACCAGATACAGCGCCTCAATATTGGTCGTGCGCCGGAACAGCGTCCTGCGGGTAACGGTATTTCTGCCCATCTGAACGAGTCCCGCAGGGATCTCCAATTTTTTGAAGCAGACATCGATCCAGAAGTCATCGGGATTCGCGCATTCCAGACGCGTGCCATTCAAATAATACTGGCAGAATTCGGGGCGCTCCGCAGCAAGAAAGAGCTTGCCCTCCGGCAGTACGTCTGCATAAAATTCATATTCGAGCTCCAGCTCGCCGTACGCATCGTCACAATACTTTTTAGCGTACCACGGCTGCAGCATATCTCCGCTTCTGTGCTCGATGCCCGCCGTATCTCTGATTTTTCCGTCTACACGCAGAACTTCTTCCTCCGGCTGCCATTCGCCGTTTCGGAATTTCCATTTTGCAAAGTCAAGCACGCAGACGTTCGGTTCATCCAGAGTATATGCAAATTCACTGTCAGCGGGAAGCTTTATTGCTTTCAGCTCTTCTGCTTTCTCCGGTGTCTCCAGCGACGGATCCTCTTCGCGGGTAAATACGAATATTTTTTCTCCTGCGGCTTCCATTCCGAACGTTACCGCAGGGACTCCGTTTTCAATAGAAAGCTCTTTGCGGAATCGTTTGCCGGAAGCCAGATCCCATTGCTCCGCGAACAGAGGCGCTTCCCGGAAGGAAAACGCGCCGGAAGGATCCCGCAGCGAAAGGCGCAGAGAGGCGCGCGGATTTTCCCGGTCCGTATTCAGCAGCGCTGCGTAAAGGAGCTTTCGGTCTGCATCGTAACGCAACTGTACGAAAACGCTTTCCGCGCCCTCTCCCTCCACTACGGGGTAAAAGGAGGACGTCTTCCTCGCTGCTTCGGCGAGCGCTTGCTTTTCAAACGGGATCGTTACGGCATTCGGATGAGCGGCGAGCTCGCAGACTGCTTTAGATTCGACACCGTCTACATATTGAGGAATCTCTCCTGAGAAGATCACGCTTCCGCCCAGCTCTAAAAATTCTTTTAAGATTTGAACGGTGGAGGAACGCATAGTGATCATGCCGCTTACGATTACCGTACGGTAATCGGCTTTTCCAATCCGGAGAATGGCTTTTCCGCTGGAATCCCGGCCCGTGGAATACAGCTCCTTCATCATGTATTCTTCGCCGTAGTCAAAATCAAGCTGGCTTCCCATCAGCATATGGAACAGCTGCTCATAATGCTTTTCAAGCTCCCTCTCGTCCGTATTGTCCGGCGTCGGATTGATCCAATGCGCCCAGCCGGCATAGATCATCGCCCACGTCGATTCGATGGGATTCAGTACAAGAAGATCGCAGACCTGGCGGCCCTGCGTCATAACGGCGCCAAATCTGGCAAAATACGTTTCTACATAATTATAATCTTTATAATAAGTGGACTGATGGAAAATACTGCCCGGATAGTCGCGCTTCGACTCGCCCTCCATCGTATACCAGGAAAGATGCTGGCAGCGCAGATTGATTCCGAGAAGAGCCTGCCAGTCTCCGACCGCCTTATGCCCGCGGAAGTCGAATTGCCATCCCGTACAGCCGTACAGCTCGGAAAGCATCCATTTCTGGCCAACCTGTCTGGCGGCAGACGCCAGCTGCTTCACTACCCAATAGCAGCGGTTATGCTCCGTCAGAAGGTCGATGCCCGGATAAGTCATATGCGGATAGAAACGCATCAGAGAGCCGTTCGGAACCGTCTGGTTCGCAAACGAATCCTCATGCAGCACATGACCTGTAAAAACCATTCCGTTTTTGTCGCACCATTCACGGATCGGCTCTGCAAAGCGTTCAATAAAGAGGTTATTGCCGAGATCAACAAAATCCAGCTTGATTTTGGCAACCTTACGCCCGTCCTTGCGGAAAAATAATTCGGGAAGAAGCGGCCTCAGCTGGTAGCCGTATCTCTTTTCAAATTCTTCAAAAAAATCATCCGTATACGCAGCGGAGCAGATTTCCACGCCGTTTTCCACATGGCAGTCGTCCAGCATATGTCCCCGGTGCGGCTCGTCGGTAAAAATTCCCCGGATGCTTCCGCCGATGCGGTTCCCGCAGTGCTCCTTATATGCTTCGTGCGTCAATTCGATAAAACGGTCAACTGCCTTGCGGCTCATGGTATCGATATAAGTCGTGCCGTTGTAAACGCTTGCCGGCGCATTCGGAACAATCCGGAATACAAGCACCTTATTATATTGCTCCTCCTTCAGGGCCTCTGCCAGCGCCTGCTGATCCTCGCAGAGAACAAATTCGTAAACAGCTCTTCCTTCAATGCGCGCCGCGAAAACGGCGATCACCTCATATCCGTTTTCTCCCGGAATTTCCCTGTTCCAGTCAAATGCGCTGCGATCGTAGCAGTACAGAACCATTGATTTCATCCGATACTGCGGATCGACAGTTACTTTTCCTCCGGCGCTTCCGCTCGGCCAGCGATCCTCATCGTACAGCCAGGCTTCCAGTCCCAGCTTTTCTCCTTCATCCGCAACCGCGTTCACAAGCTCGAACCATTCTTCGCCGAGATATTCCGTAATCAGTCCCGCGCGCGAGTGCATGAAGAAGCCGCCGAATCCCATTTCCTTAATGATTGAGAGCTGACGCAGCAATTCTTCCTTACGGAGCTCTCCGTTCCAGGACCAGAACGGCTTGCCTCGATACTCCGCTCCCGGGTTTTCAAATAACTGAATAATATCTTTTTTTGTTCGCATGTTTCTGACCTCACATTCTATATAAATTTAAAAAATACCCAAATCTTCAAGCGCGCGAACCAGCATTTTGCCTTCGCTCTGATGCGTGGAAATCAGGGGGTGCCTGCTGTAAACCGTATTTCTCAGCCAAAACGATATATTTGCGTCCCCTGTCCGGGCGATATATTCCTCTACGGCCTTCTGCTCCTGGGCCGCCGAAGCGGAAATATCCGTGCAAAGAATATAACTGTCCGGATACAGAGTACGAACCTCCTGGATCAGCCGGATATAATCCTCCCGAAATTGTTCGTACGAATAGGCTCCCCCGGATGAATTGATCACGTTGGTGTCGTTAATGCCCAGGTTAATCACAACGAGATCGCGCTGGCGCCCCGGGAGCTCCGTATCCCACGGAACAAGGATTTCATTAAAGGGATCCGCATATCTGAGCATATTCTCGTCATAAGACGTATTGATAAGCGATGTATAAAGGCCATTTTTTGCAAAAACCTCAAGATCCGCGTCAAAGTGCCGCGCTGCATAAGCCCCCATTGTAAAAAGCCCGTCTTCAGAAGCCGAATAGCTGACGGCCAGATCTTCTCCCAGGTTGTTGGAGCCGCAGGTGATGGAATCTCCGATCACAAGAATACTCTTTTCTTTCGCCGCGGGAGGCTCCAGCACAGCGCCGTCACCGGGGAATAATTTAATCGTTCCCAATTTGTTCAGAGATGACTGATTCGCCTTCTGTACCGTTATTTTATGGACGCCCTCCTCCAGGCCGCTGACCAGCGTCACTGTGCTGCGTCCCGCTTCCAGTAAAATGCGGCTGTCGTTTACAAGACCGTCTTGCGTGCCATCCGCCTCCGTCTTCTCAAGCGCGCTGTAATCGTCGTCGACAAAAACGTGAATATATGTATTATGATCCGCGTCCGTCGGTTCGGAAATAAATTCCGCTTTCAGCTCCGTGCCCTCAAAGCGGACCTCAAAGCCGGAGCAGCTCAGATTCGTATAATAGACGCCTTCCGATTCATAATATCTCCCCAGGAACCGTACCGTTTTCTCGCTTACCGGAACCTCTCCCCGCATTGGAAATTCCGGCTCCCCCTCTGTTTTCGGGGCGCCGCCGCAGGAAGCCAAACTTACCATTATCACCGTCAAAAATATAACTGCCGCCCGTTTCATGACAACACTCCTTCAGGAACTTTGTTACATATTAATGCCTCGCAGGCTAAATTGCAAGCCGCTTCGCCATATTTTTGTGTATATTTTTTTCTCAGTGGTAAATAATACAAAAGAGAAATTTTTACAACAGCTTTGATGAAGGAGTTTTTGATATATGAGTGAAGCCAGGAATATTAATCTGCTGAAAGCCACAGGCATCGTCAGAAGGATTGACGAGCTTGGCAGAATTGTGATCCCGAAGGAAATCCGCCGCACGCTCCGTCTCCGGGAGGGCGATCCCGTCGAGATCTATACGGGAGAAAACGGAGAAATTATTTTGCGTAAATATTCCGTAATGAGCGATCTAAACGAATTCGCCGTTCAGTTTGCCGACAGCCTTGCAAAAACGGCGGGATATCCTACGTGTATCACCGATCGAGATGCTGTCGTCGCCGTTTCCGGCATTTCAAAGAAGGATTTTACAGGAAAAAGAATCACCAGACAGCTGGAGCAGGCGATGGAGGATCGCTCCACATTCATTGCAAGGGACAAAAAAAACGACTATTTCCCAATTTTGGAAGGCATCGGCGGTGATAAAATCATGTCCTACGTCGTTACGCCGATCATTTCCCATGGCGATCCGGTCGGATCTGTCATTATGTTTTCACCTGACAACAAAAACACGCTGGGCGATACCGAAGCCAAGCTGACGCAGTCCGCCGCGGCCGTAATCGGCCGCCAGCTGGAGCAATAAAGCCCCTCTAAACAGAACGGGAGCAGGCGGCATATCATATCACACCGCCTGCTCCTGTTTTTTTATTCTGTAATAAATAATGTTTCAAGCCGCTCAGGCAGCCGCACCGCCAAACACATCCTCTCCGAGAAAGAGTTCCAGAAAAGACTGCAGCTCTTCTTCCGTAAGCAGCGCGTCGGGAGCCTGGATTTCCCCGATCGTTTTTTCTTCGAAGCGGAACTCAAAAGCAAATCCAGCCTGCGTGATCGGCAGCTCGCTCGCGCCGCTTTCTGTCACGGGAACCTGAAGGTCTATTTTGAAAGCGCAGGATGTATCTGTAGCTTCAACCGTGAAATAAAAATGCGCGTTTTCCAGTGCCTGCTCCAGCTCCGCCGCAGCTTCCTTCAGCGCCTCTTCCTCCAGTGCCGCATCAAGCTCTTCCTGGAACGCCGCTTTATCAAATTGTGAGAACAGCTGCTTCGCCTCCTCCGGCAGGCTCTCCACATCCTTCAGAGAAGAGGCCAGCGTCTCCATGTAGTCCGCCAAATCCGTACGCAGCACGCCGCACAGATTAGTCACGACCGCCGCAGCGTTGGAGCGGTCCAGTCTCAGCTCTATTTTTTCGGATTCTGCCGTAAATGCGTTTGCATCGGACATCGCGCCCGCGATTTTATTCAAAAACGCTTCCGTTTCCTCTGTGGGGAGAGCCTCAAGAATCGAAGCGACAAGCGCTTCAAGCTCCGCGGGATCCATGGAAGCGCCCGCATCGCCGGAGATGCCTCCATCCAGTCCGGGGAGCATCGCTCCCATATCCGGCAATACGGTGCCGGACAGGCCTCCCAGCTGTTCGGTAAGCTGAGAAAGCTCGATGTATTCATTTTCATAAGGCCACTTCAGCATATCGGCATATATGGAGGACTCCTCGTCCATGGCCGCTCCGGCGATTTTCACGAACAGTTCAAAGAACGTTTTTACGTTCACGTACATTTTTTCATCCTTCTGAATGATGTCCGTGATGGGTTCGTTCTTCAAAAGAATCTCCAGCATTCCGCCCTCTGTGTCCGCTTCTCCTTTCATCAGGAGAGAAAGCTCATAGGAGCCGTCCAGCTTTGCTTCCATAAACGAGCCGAGCACTGCCTCGAATTCTTCTTTTGTGACGGTGCCTTCCTCAAAGGAGGGCTTGACGTTCACAGAAAAGTTTACTTCGAATGCCATTCCCTCGGACAGCTTGCTCATGGTCTGTTGTATGTCCGTAACTGTCAGGGCCTTTGCGTCTTTGTCCTTGTTTTCTTTTTCATCATCGCCGCAGCCCGCCGCGCAGCCCATTGCCAGCAGTAAAACAAGCAGCAGCGAAATCATTTTTTTCATAAAACACGCTCCCTTAATAGATTTGGTATTTTCATTATATCGTGTCATTCACAGAATAGCAATCTCTTTAACGCTAAAAAAGCAAAAAGATATGTTAAAAATTTTGGGGTATTTATACGGTTGCGGCGCGTTCCCCGTTTTCACTCTTTTATAATTATGATAGGATAGAAAGGTACTCTTTGCAAGAAGGGAAAGGAGAATCCAATTATGACAAATTCCGAAAGACGGGATCAGGGGCTGGCCTATATCGCAGACGAAACCGTGCTGCAGGAAATGACAGCGTGCAAGAAAAAGCTAAAAAGGGTGAACGAGCTTGACCGGTGGGAATATGAAAAAATCAACCGCGCACTGAAAGAGGTGATTCCCCATTCAGAAAATCTTTTTATTGTGCCGCCGTTTTATTGCGAGTATGGAACCCATATTCAGCTCGGGAAAAATTTTTATGCAAACTATCATTGCGTGATGATCGATGTCGCTAAAATCACAATCGGCGATAACTGCATGCTTGGGCCCAACGTTTCTATTTATACTGCAGGTCATCCCATCCACCCTGTAACAAGAAGCAGCGGATATGAATATGGAAAGCCGGTGTCGATCGGAAATCATTGCTGGATCGGCGGAAGTGTTACCATTGTCGGCGGCGTTCATATCGGTAATCATGCTGTCATCGGCGCAGGAAGCGTTGTAACAAAGGATATCCCCGATAACGTTGTCGCTGTCGGGAATCCGTGCAGGGTGCTTCGCGAAATTACAGACGCGGAGATGCGGCTATTATGCAAAAATGAAACAATCGATGCAGAGGCATGGAATATCATTTCAGAAAATGCGGCCGCAGCACGTCTGGGGGAATAATCCGATTCAGAAGCTTTTTCCGCCTTATTGCAGCCCGTTTTTGTTCTGAGCCCCAAAGCTCTCGTCTCCGAGCGCAGCGCCGATAAATTTTCCGATTTCAAAGCTTTGCACCGTTTCTCCGTTGAAAATCTCCGTACCAAAGCCGAGCGCAAAGACCTGCACGTTATTATTGGTATGCGCAATTGTCGTAAAGCGGTACGGAAGCGCCGCAAGGTCGACCTCCGGGTTCGCCTCCTGAAGCGCCGCCTCATATTTCAGCATTTCGCTCGTATGGTATTCCGCCCGGTGTGCGGTCACGTATGGATCCGCCTGTTCCTTCGGCTGGAGCCCGCCTGTATCGTGATCTGCGGTTACAATAACGATCGTATCCGGATGTTCGGCCGCAAAGCGGATTCCAAGACTTACGGCGTCGTCGAACGCCAGCATCTGCCTGGTCAGCTCCATCACATCGGACACGTGTGCCGATTCGTCCATTGCGCCGCCCTCCACCAGGAGAAAAAAGCCCTCTTCCGATTCGCTCAGAAGGGAAAGCGCTTTTTCCGTCATCTGCGCAAGCGTCGGACTGGCTTCCTCCGCTTTTTCAAAGTAATCGTCGGTCAGCGTCGCAATCAGCCGGCCTTCATTAGGATACGCCTCTACTTCCTCCCACGTCGTCGCATAGGTGATCCGGTTGTCTTCCAGCATCTGCCGGTAAGCAGAATCCTCCAGCGCCTTATCATACATCGCCTTGCCGCCGCCGATGATAAGATCCGCCACGGAGGTTTCAATCTGCAGCTTCGCGATATCGGATTCGTCGTCGCGGTTCGGCGCATGGATCGTAAATGCGGCCGGTGTCGCGTCCACGATGCTCTCATTCGTTACGACGCCCGTTTTCTTTCCCAGGGAGTGCGCCAGCTCCACGACGCTTTGTACTTCCTCCCGTTTCACATTCATCGCCAGATACTTCCGGTTGCTTTTGTACCCGCAGGCAAGCGCCGTACCGCCGGAAGCGCTGTCCGGCTCGCCCTCGTTGCAGAGCGTTATCGCCGTACCCTGATTCGGCAGATATTCAATCGCAAGCTTCCCGTTATATTGTCCCCCGGCGATCGCATCCGTGGCCGGAATATGGTTCATCCCCATACCGTCGCCGATGAACAGTATGACATTTTTTGCCTGCGTAAATTCAATCTCTGTCAGCTCGTTCAGATAGTCGATTGTTTCCTTTTCCGGCGTTGCAGACGCTGCCGGCGGAAGCGTCGCTCCGCCGTCCTGCGGCTTTGATCCGCAGCCCCAGGCGCACAGCACCGCAGCTGTCAGAAGAATACCGCATATGCCTCTTATCCGTTGCTTCATTTTTCATGGCCTCCCTGCTTCTTTTGAGATATTCTAACACTCCGCATTTCATTTGGCAACCAATTTCTGATTTATATTTTACATGAAATTAACATAATTTTAACGTATGAAGCTATAAAAATACCGGCAGCCGGCAAAAGCGCCGCCGGGTGTTTAGCCGCGATACAGGCGGTAATAAATTCCTTTTCTGGCCAGCAGCTCCTCATGCGTGCCGCGTTCCTCGATGCCGTTAGAGGTAAGCACCAGTATTTCGGAAGCGTTTCGGATCGTCGTCAGCCGGTGTGCGATCGTAAAAGTTGTTCTTCCCTTCGTCAGGCGTTCCAGCGAAGCCTGTACGAGCTTTTCGCTTTCGTTATCCAGCGCCGAGGTTGCCTCATCCAGAATCAGAATCGGAGGATTCTTCAGAAACACGCGCGCAATACTGATCCGCTGCTTCTGCCCGCCGGAAAGCTTAACGCCGCGTTCTCCCACATAAGTATCGTATCCCTCCGGTAATTTTTGTATAAACTCCTCCGCGCCCGCCAGCCTTGCCGCTTCCTGAATCTCTGCAAAAGAAGCGCCCGGTTTTCCGTATGCAATATTTTCCATAACCGTTCCGGAAAACAAATATACGTCCTGCTGTACGATTCCAATGTGCTCCCGCAGCGAACGAAGCGTAAAGCTGCGGATATCCCTGCCATCAATCAGAATTTCACCTTCTTTTAATTCATAAAAGCGCGGAATCAGACTGCAAAGCGTGGTTTTTCCGCCGCCGGAGGGACCGACAAGCGCGATGCTGTCGCCTTTTTTCACGGAAAGACTGATATCCGAAAGAACACAGTCGTCTCCATAGCCGAACGTAACGTGCCGGAATTCAATCTCTCCCTGTACGTTCTTCAGCTCCTCTGCCCCGGGAAGGTCCCGGATGTCGGGCTCGATATCCATAATTTCCGTAAAACGCTCAATTCCCGTCATGCCCCGCTGAAACTGCTCGGTAAATTCTATGATCCGGCGTACAGAGGCGAGCAGCGTCGAAACATACAGCAGATAGGCTACATAATCTCCGGGCGTAATCTTGCCATAAATCATAAAAATGGCACCCGCAACAACGACGACGATATACATCACGCCGTCAAATACGCGCGTGGAGGTCTGAAAGGCCGCCATATATTTGTACGCTTTTGCTTTAACACGGAAAAAGTCTCTGTTTCCCCGTTCAAATTTTTCGTTTTCAAGCGCTTCGTTCGCAAAGGATTTCACGACGCGGATTCCGAGCAGGCTGTCTTCCACGCCGGCATTCAGTTCTCCGCAGCGCTGACGCTGCTCTTTGAAGGCAGCCCGCATCTTTTTGCGCACCGCCGTCGTAACCAGCAGCATCAGAGGAATCACGGCGAACATAATCAGCGTCAGCCAGACATTTACGTTCAGAAGAATGACAAAGGACGCCGTAATTTTGATTCCCGCAATGAAAAACTCCTCGGGACAGTGATGCGCGAACTCCGTAACGTCAAATAAATCCGTTGTGATACGAGACATGATCTGCCCGATTTTCGCGCTGTCATAATACGTAAAAGAAAGCTTCTGCAAATGTACGAACAGATCGCGCCGCATATCCGTTTCTATCCTGGTCCCCATAATATGCCCTGTGGAGGCCATATAATAATTTGCGGCGGCATCAATGGCGCGCAGGACGAGATAAAGCCCGCCAAGTAAAAGGACCGTACTAAGCGCCAGCTTTCCGACGTCCTCCATCGCCGTATTCGTAAAATATTTTATGATCAGCGGCAGCACGAGCTCACAGATCGTGGTCAGTCCGGCGCAGAGCAAGTCGAATACCATGATTTTCCAATATTTTTTATAGTACGGAAGCGTTCTTTTTATTAATTGCGTCGTTTTCATCATCCTGCCAGAAACCTCTTTAATTCAAACAGCACGAGCTTTTTGAGCTCTTCCGTGCCGGCCTCGTTCAAGATCGTCACATCCGCGATCGCCTCGTATTCGCGATTCGTCATCTGCGCCGAAATACGCAGCGCCGCCTCTTCCTCCGAGATTCCCATGCGCCCCATCAGACGTGCGATGCGCAGATCGTCATTTGCAACGACGGCCCAGATACAGTCCGCCGTATCAAAGAATCCTTCTTCCACCGGAATTGGGACATCCAGAACTGCAAACGGGACGTCTCCCTGTTCGCGGTATTTCCTGATACGCTCTTTGATTTCCTGTGAAACGCGGGTATGTACGATTCCGTTCAGGATTCCGCGCTGCCGCCGGTCTGTGAAAACGATCGCCCCCAGCTTTTTCCGGTCGATCGTTCCATCCGGCGCAATCACATCGGTTCCGAACGCCGCTTTAATCTCGTTATATACAGTCTGCCCCGGCTCCTGCAGCTTTCGCGTAATTTTATCAGCGTCGATGATTTTTCCGCCCTGCTCCTTCAGCATTCTGCAGACGACGGTCTTGCCGCTGCCGGTCCCTCCCGTAACGCCCAATACTTTCATGGCTCCAATCGCCCCTTCTGTTTTTATTTGCATTCATACCAGCTGTTTCCTGCCGTTACATCGACCTTCAGCGGGACATCGAGCGTGTATGCGTCCTGCATGCAGCGCTTCAGAAGCGCCATCACCTCGGTCTGCTCAGATTTCAGCGCATCAATAAGCAGCTCATCATGAACCTGCAGGATCAGGCGGGAAGCGAATCCGCCCTTACGGAGCTCTTCGCTGACACGGATCATTGCAATTTTAATGATATCCGCAGCCGTGCCCTGAATCGGCATGTTCATGGCCACACGCTCGCCGAATTGCCGGACCGAATATTTTGCGGAATTCAGTTCCGGCAGATATCTCCGGCGCCCCATCAGCGTTCTGGCGTATCCGTGCTCTTTGGCAAATACGACAAGCGATCCCATAAATTCTTCTACACCAGGATATTGTCTGAAATAGCTCTCGATGTACCGTTTCGCTTCGTAGACCGGTATGCCGAGATCACGGGAAAGGCCGAAATCACTGATCCCGTACACAATTCCGAAATTAACCGCTTTCGCGCGGCTTCGCATCTGGGAGGTTACCAGCTCCGGCGGTACGCCGTTTACCTGTGCCGCCGTGATGGTATGGATATCCATATCGCTGCGGAATGCTTCCTGCATGGCCGAATCGCCGGACATATGCGCAAGCACGCGCAGCTCGATCTGTGAGTAGTCCGCATCCACAAGAACATGCCGGTCGTCTGCCGGGACAAACGCTTTCCGGATCAGCTTTCCAAGCTCCGTACGTACCGGAATATTCTGAAGATTCGGCTCCGTACTGCTCAGGCGGCCTGTTGCAGTAACTGTCTGGTGAAAGCAGGAATAAACGCGCTGCGTCTCCGGCTCAATCACATTCGTCAGGCCGTCGATATAGGTTGATTTGAGCTTCGTATTCTGCCGGTACTCCGTAATCAGCGGAATAATCGGATGCTCCGAGGCGATCGCCTCCAATACGTCCTGATTGGTAGAATAGCCCTGCTTGGTCTTTTTTCCGGATTTCAGCCCGAGCTCCTCAAACAGTACGGCGGCAAGCTGCTTCGGAGAGTTGATATTGAATTCGTGTCCCGCAAGCGCAAAAATGTCCCTGCTGAGGCTTTCGATTCTTGCGTCTATTTCTTCTCCCTGCGCCTTCAATACGGCGGCGTCTACGCGGAACCCCTCGCGCTCAAGCTCTGCCAGCACCCGTACAAGCGGAAGCTCCACCGTTTCATACAGCACAGTCAGCCCGTTTTCCGCAAGGCGTTTTTCCGCAGCCTCGCGCATGGGCTTCAGGATGCGGACATTTACGGGCAGCTGCTTTCCCGTCAGGAAGCGGCAGACATCCTCGATATGCTCGGTTTTCCTGGTTGAATCCAAAAGGTAAGACGCAATGGTAAGGTCGCACGCAAGGTTTTCAAAGCCGATTCCCTGCTTCAGCAGATACAGGAGGAAAGGCTTTGCATCAAACAAAACCTTTTTAAGATTTTTCCTTTCAAAAAGCTCCTGGATTTCCGGCTCCACGGCGCCCTCGCACCGGTACAAGGCAGGCTCGTCTCCGCAGGACAAGTCGAAATAGAGGTGCCGCGAATCCCCGCCATTCGGATAAATATACAAAAAGTCCTTTACCTTCGAGGAAAATTCCTTTGCAGAAAGCAGGCTTCCCGCTGCGGCCGGCTCAGCGGAAGGTTCCTCCAGCAGGGAAAACAAAGACGGCGCATCGGTTCCGTCTGCCTCCGGCTGCGCGGAGAGCCATCCCATAGCGGCAATCTTTTTCTTTGCCGATTTTAATTCCAGTCGATCGAGCAGCGCATTCAGAACGTCCGCGCGTACGGTCCGCACGCGAAGGTCGGAAAGCCCCAGCGGCGCAGGCGCCTGCGTCTCAATTTCTCCGAGCATCCTGCTCATGTATGCCAAATCCCTGTTTTCTGCTAGTTTCGTCCGCAGAGACGGCTTCGTAATCTCCTCCAGATGCGCATAAACTTCGTCAAGAGAACCGTATTCACCAATCAGCGCCGCTGCGGTTTTTTCTCCCACTCCGGGAACGCCGGGAATGTTATCGGAGGCATCCCCCATCAGTGCTTTTACATCAATCAGCTGCCGGGGCAGCACGCCGTATTTCCGCAGAACCGCTTCGGTATCATATTCCTCTGTCTGCGGGCGTCCTTTCTGCGTAGAGCAAAGCAGCACATGTACCGTTTCTCCTGTCAGCTGCAGCGCATCGCGGTCTCCTGTCAGAATGTAGCAGCAAAGTCCCTGCTCCGAAGCAAGCCTTGCATACGTTCCCAGCAAATCGTCCGCTTCAAATCCGGGGAGCTCGATTGCAGTGATTCCCATCGCGTCGATCAGTTCCTTTGCGACGGGAAGCTGCGCCGCCAGCTCGTCAGGCATTCCCTTCCGGCCCGCTTTATACGCCTCATACCGTTCATGCCGAAAGGTAGGCGCCTTTACGTCAAACGCAACAGCCGCATATTCCGGCCGGAGCTCCTCCGCCTGCTTCAGATAAATATTCAAAAAACCGAAGAGCGCCCCCGTAGCAAAGCCCTCGGCATTTTTCAAAAAGCTGTTCTGCGTCGCGTAAAATGCCCTGTTTAAAATACTGTTTCCATCAATTAATAAAATATTATCCATTTGTTTCACGCCTCGATCTCATGGTTTTCCGTTTTCCTGACTGCGAAGCGGCCCATCCCGCCAGGCTGAAAAGCAAATATGCCGCAAGATTGACAAGTACAATACAGGCGCTCGCCGGCACGTCCAGCAAAAAAGAAAGCAGAATTCCCGCCGTCACGCACGCTACTCCGAGAACAGCAGACAAAACCACGACACGCCGAAAGGTTTTACAAACGCGCATCGCCGTCAGAGGAGGAAAAAGAATCAGGCTGGAAATCAGCAGCGAGCCGACCAGGCGCATTCCGATCACGATGGTAACGGCGGTAAGACATGCCATAACCATATTATATACGGAAGCGTGCGCGCCGGTTGCCCGCGCAAAATTTTCGTCAAACGTTACCGCGAAAATTTTATTGTAAAACAGCAGATACAGAATCAGGATTCCGGCGGAAAGCGCGATGCTCAGATACATATCGCTCTGGCTCACCGCATAGATGCTTCCAAACATGTAGCTGTTCAGATCAATATTAGAAGCCGATACGGAGACAATCAGGACGCCGAGCGCCAGCGCACTGGCGGATACAAGCGCAATGGCCGAATCGCCCTTCAGTTTTCCGTTTTCATTCACACGCAGCAGCAGGAAGGCCGTTATTACAACGACCGGAATTGCGACCTTCAGCGGAGCTGCGTTCATAGCCGCTGCAGCGGCCAGCGCGCCGAAGCCTACGTGGGACAGGCCGTCTCCAATCATGGAATACCGTTTCAGCACCAGGCTGACGCCAAGAAGCGAGGAACAGAGCGCTACCAGTACGCCTACGACCAGTGCGCGCACCATAAACGACAGGGAAAAAATCTGGCGGAGCAAATCGAGCGCTTCATGCATGGCCGCAGCCCCCTGACGCTTCACGCCGCTCTTCTTCCGTCAGCTGGCGGCAGGTTGCACACTCCAGATAACGATCCCGATCTCCGAAAAACGTTTCGTCCTTATGCAGATGCAGAATATGCGTCGCGTCGCGGAGCGCACGGTCCACATCGTGCGTGATCATAATAATCGTAATTCCGTGATGCCGGTTCAAATCAAAAATAATGTGATACAGTTCTTCTGTTGCCATACGGTCAAGTCCCGCCGCCGGCTCGTCTAAAAGAAGCACCTTCTGCGCCGCGCAAAGCGCCCGCGCAAGCAGCACGCGCTGCTGCTGCCCTCCGGACAGCTCACGATAGCAGGAAGTTTTCAGCGCCGCAATTCCCAGCCGTTCCAGATTCCGATCTGCAATCCGTTTATCCTCCTTTGAAAAAAACGGCCGGAAGCCAAGCCGGTTGATTCTGCCGGAAAGCACCACTTCCCATACGGAGGCAGGGAAATCCTTTTGAAGCCCCGTCTGCTGCGGCAGATAGCCAATTTCGTTCTGCTTCAGTCCGTCTCCCATAACAATGCTGCCCTTTTCCACGGACTTGAGCCCAAGAAGCGCTCTCATCAGCGTAGTTTTGCCGGAACCGTTTTCTCCGATTATGCAGAGATAATCACCCTTCCGGACAGGAAAGGACAAATTCGAAAGAACCGTATGGTTTTCATATGCCAGACAAACGTCTTTACACTCGATTAACATTGCAGATTCCAGCTCAGCTGTTCTTTACGATGGCATTTTCCACAGACTGCGCCATCTCCTTGCAGGTATCGAAGCAAATCTCCATGTCATGGTAGAGCTCGCGCCATTTCTGAATTTCAAGCAGATCCATCTCGTTCGTGAAAAGATTTTTCACTGCGGTACGGTAAAGCGTATCGCCCTCATGCTCGTATTCAGACAGCTGGCGAATCAGCGTCAGAATGACCTTTGACTTTTTAAAATTCCCAAATTCTGCGAGAACCTCCGCAGCCTTTCCACAGCATTTTCTGATCAGTTCAACAAATTCCTGCATTTCCGGACGCAGTGCCGTGACGTTGAACATCCACAGACGGAAGGCCACATTTTCTATGTTGTCCGTAATTTTGTCAATATCGTGCGCAACAAGCAGAATATCCTCGCGGTCAATCGGCGTGATAAAGGCCCGGTTCAGCTCATAGATGATCTCGTCATGGACTCTGTCGCCGTCATGCTCGATTTCATGGATCGCATCAAGCCTTGCAGGCAGCTCTTCCCTTGTTCCCTCCTGCCCGAAATCCCGGATCAGCTCCAGCAGGCGGTCGCTGATATCGCAGGCGTGCCGCATCGCATCCTCCATCATTTCAAAATAATTTACTTCTTTTTTCTTCGCCATGCCCGCGTCCTCCTTAAAAGATTGCCATAAATAGTTTTGCCATTATAAATCCTATTAATCCGCAGCCCGGAAATGTGAGTACCCACGCAAGTACCATTTCCTTTACGATTCCCCAATTAACGGCGGATAAACGTTTTGCCGCGCCAACGCCCATAATTGCCGTCGTCTTCGTATGTGTCGTGCTGACCGGAACGCCTGTCAGAGAAGCCAGCAGCAGACACAGCGCCGCCGCGATATCGGCAGAGAATCCCTGATATTTTTCAAGCTTGATCATATCCATGCCAACGGATTTTATGATGCGGTATCCGCCAATGGAGGTTCCCAGACTCATTACAACAGAGCAAAGCAGCATCAGCCAGATCTTCGTATCAAAGCTGCCGCCCGGCACATACAGTCCGCTTGCCAGCATACTCCCCAGCATGAATACGCCCATAAACTTCTGTCCATCCTGTGCGCCATGCATAAAGGCCATCGCCGCGCCGCCGGTAATCTGCGCTCCCTTGAAAAAGGAATCTGTCTTTCGCCGGTCCATATGTCTGCAGAGCGAAACGACAAGCTTTACAATAAGATACCCCATCAGAAAACCGAGTACGGTAGACAGGACAAGCCCGATGATAACCTTCACCCATTCGCCCATGTTGACGCCGTCTGCGCCGCCGAGCGCGATCGCCGCTCCCGTCACACCCGCAATCAACGCGTGGCTTTCACTCGTAGGAATTCCGAACCACCAGGCCGCCACGGCCCACAGCACAATGGCAAACAAAGACGCGCACAGCGCTATCAGCGCATTCTGCGCGTCTCCTTTAAAATCGACCATCTTATAAATCGTATCCGCAACCTTGCTGCTGATCAGCGACATCAGCAGCACTCCCGCAAAATTCAATGCCGCTGCCATTAAAATCGCAGATTTCGGTTTCATGGAGCCCGTGGATACCACCGTTGCAATCGCGTTCGGGGCATCCGTCCATCCGTTTACCAATATGACGCCGAGCACCAGGATCACCGTGATCAGCAAAGCCGGGCTTTCCAGGCATCGCCCGAGAAAGCCCCATAAATCATTTAATTCCGCAGTAATCGCTTCCAATTTTATACGATCCTTTCTCCCATGTCGCCGCCTGCAAGAATATGGTAATGCAGATGGGGAACCGATTGCTTCGCGTCTTTTCCGCAGTTGTTGATCACACGGAATCCGTTTTCCGTAAGCTTCAGCTGTCTGGCGATCTTTGCGACAGCAAGCTGGATTTTTCCCAAAAACGCCGCGTCCTCTTCCTGAAAGCCGAGTATGTCAGATACATGCCTCTTGGCTGCAACTATGATATGTACCGGCATCTGCGGATTGATATCATGAAAGGCAATACAGCACTCGTCTTCATATACTTTTTCCGAAGGAATTTCACCGCGTATAATTTTACAGAAGATACAGTTATCCATTCCGATCACGCCTCCTTTATCCCAAATCCCATTAAAACAAAAATTCTTTTGCTTTGGAAAGCATTTCGTCTATTTTCTCCGGCTGTTTTCCTCCAGCCTGCGCCATATCCGGCCTGCCTCCGCCTCCGCCTCCGCAGATTGCCGCCGCTTTCTTTACGATATTTCCGCAATGTATTCCCTTTGCGACAGCAGGCTTCGTAGCCATCGCTGTAATCGCCGCTTTTCCGCCGAAGGAGGACGCCAGAATTACCACGCCGACATTCATCTTGTCTCGGAGGCTGTCAGCCAGATCGCGCAGGCCGTTCGGGTCCAGCGCATCAAACCTGCCGGTCACAACCTTGACACCGTTGATTTCTTCAGCCGCGGCAAGCAAAGCGTCCAGATCGGCTACGGCATTTTTCTGTTTCAGCTGCGCGAGCTCTCTTACCGCAGATTTATATTGCGTATACAAATTGGAAACCTTGTTGACAACATCGGAATAATTCGCTTTGAAAAGCTCGGCGACGTCTGCCAGAACGGACTCCTCTCCCGCGTATACCGCGCGTGCGCCCGATCCCGTCACAGCCTCGATTCTTCGGACGCCGGCAGCTACCGCGCTTTCATGCAGAATTTTGAACATTCCCACTGCGGAGGTATTCTTGACGTGCGTTCCGCCGCAGAATTCCAGACTGAAGTCTCCCATTTTCACGACGCGTACCAGGTCTCCGTATTTTTCCCCAAAAAGAGCCGTCGCGCCCAGCTTTTTCGCTTCCTCCAGGGGCAGGACCTGTGTCGTAACAGGATAATCATTATATATGGCGTCGTTTACGATATCCTCCACCGTCCGCAGCTCCTGCTTTGACATGGCCTGCATATGGTTGAAGTCGAAACGCAGGCGATCCGCCGTCACGCTGGAGCCTGCCTGATGAACATGCTCTCCCAGCACGATGCGAAGCGCTTTCTGAAGCAGATGTGTGGCGCTGTGGTTCCGCTCAGCGCAGAGACGCTCCTGACGGTCCACCGTCAGCACGGCTTTGGCGCCAACGCTGACAGCCCCGTGAATTACTGTTCCCAAATGCCTCCATTTTTCATCGCTTGTCTTCGTTACGGACGTGACGCGGAACGTGCCGCCCTCGGTATCGATCACGCCCTTGTCGCCTGCCTGTCCGCCGCTTTCCGCATAAAACGGCGTTTCATCCGTGACAAGAATGACTTCTTCTCCCTCATCCGCCTCCTGTACGCAGCTTCCGTCGGGCCGGATGAGATACAGAATTTCTCCCTCGCACAGAAGCGTTTCATATCCCCGGAATTTTGTTTTCGGGCACTCTGCAGGCACCGATATTTCATGATTTGCCCACGAGCTCTCCCTGTTCTTGAGCGCCTCGCGTGCCATGGCCCGCTGGGCGTTCATTTCTTTCCGAAATCCGTCTTCATCCACGGTAAAGCCGTAATCCTTCAGGATATCCTTCGTTAAATCGATCGGGAAACCATACGTGTCATGCAGCTTGAATGCGATCAGTCCCGGCAGGACGCCCTCTTTCAGTCCCATAGATTCCTGCATCTTCCGGATCTGTTCGGACAGCATTGCCATTCCCTGCTCAATCGTCGAGGAAAAGCGTTCTTCCTCGATCCGGATTACCTTTTTGATGTAATCCCGTTTTTCGACCAGATTCGGATAAGCGCCTCCGGAAAGCTCAATCACTGTGTCCGCAAGCCCGGAAAGAAAATTGTCCTTGATTCCGAGCATTCTTCCGTGTCGTGCAGCTCCTCTGAGCAGTCTGCGGAGCACATAGCCGCGTGCTTCATTCGAGGGCACGACACCGTCGCTGATCATCATCACGGTGCTGCGGATATGATCTGTAATAACACGGATCGAAACATCGGTTTTCCAATCCGCTCCATACGTTTTTCCGGACAGCGCACATACGTCGTCCAGTATTTTCCGTACCGTGTCCACTTCAAACAGGTTGTCCACATCCTGCATAACACAAGCCAGGCGTTCGAGTCCCATACCCGTATCGATATTCGGATGCGCGAGACGTTCGTACGTGCCGTCCTCCTGGCGGTCAAACTGCGTGAAGACCAGGTTCCATACTTCAATATATCTGTCGCAGTCGCAGCCGACGCCGCAGCCCGGCTTCCCGCAGCCGTACTTTTCGCCGCGGTCATAATAGATTTCCGAGCATGGACCGCAGGGACCCGTTCCATGCTCCCAAAAATTGTCCTCCTTGCCCATCCGAACCACTTTTTCTGGCGGAAGACCGATTTCCTTCGTCCAAATACCAAAGGCCTCGTCGTCATCCTGATATACGCTGGCATATAAGCGCTCCTCTGGAATTTCCAATTCTTTCGTCAGGAACTCCCAGGCCCATGCAATCGCTTCCTTCTTGAAATAGTCGCCAAACGAAAAATTGCCCAACATTTCAAAAAAAGTTCCGTGACGCGCCGTTTTTCCGACATTTTCGATATCCGGCGTACGGATACACTTCTGGCATGTCGTAACGCGCTTTCTGGGAGGCGTTTCCGCTCCGGTAAAATACGGCTTCAGCGGAGCCATACCGCTGTTAATTAAAAGAAGACTTGCATCGTTATGCGGAACGAGAGAGAAGCTGGGGAGCCGGAGATGGCCCTTACTTTCAAAAAAAGAGAGATATTTTTCCCGGATTGTATTTAAACTTAATTTTTCCATAACAAGAACCCCTGACACATCGTATAGAATTTGGCATATTGCGTCCGCTTTTCTGCGAATTTCGCATGCGCACGCAGTTTAGTATATCATCTGTGAGAAAAAAAGTCATCCAGAATTTTTAAGAAAAAAGCGGAGCCGCACGCATACAGCTCCGCCGTGATACTGCCGTCCCCAGGCGGCAGACCGCTTAATCGAAACGGATCGATCCCGCCCACTCCATAAACTGCGCTTCGTAGGTCTCCTGCTTCTCCTTCGGACAGACGAACTGGAAAAGCCAGTAGGCGTCGTCCGTCCGGAATACCATGGCATAATAAAGATACGTAACATCGTACGGCGTTTTTTCAAAAGTAAAATACGTCAGTCCGTTTTCCGTTTGGACCTCTGCCGTAAGCTCGCTCGCCTCCATCAGCACCTCAGCATATTCTTCCAGTGACAGCGCGGTCGATTCGCCGTTTTCTTCCAGGACGGAAAACTCCTCTTTCATGGCGGAGACCGTAACGTCTTCTTCCTCCCAGTCATAGTAGGCCGTCATGTCATAATATTTTCCTTCGGAAAATGCATCCGTAAGCGTAATATGCATCCCGTCCTTTGAAAACTCCTTTGCCTTGGCGGAGCAGGAGGCGCTCAGGAGGAGCATGCAAAGCAGAAGGCAGGAAAGGCTTCGTTTAAGGCTTGGCATTTTTCGAGCCTCTTTTCTTTC
Organism: uncultured Clostridium sp.; assembly: GCA_900543695.1. Lineage (GTDB taxonomy): Bacteria > Bacillota > Clostridia > UBA1212 > UBA1255 > Egerieisoma. The sequence goes on from UQSG01000001.1 coordinate 213,785, forward strand.
CGATTCTTTCAAAAACCGTCTTTACGATATAATAGGATATGACGCCGAACAAAATGCCCAGCAGCGAGCCTGCCAGCACGTCGGAGGGATAATGAACATACAGATACAGGCGGGAAAACGCAATCACTGCCGCTAAAGCAAGGGCGCCGGCGCCCCATTTTTTGTGGTATGCAAAAATCGCAGCCGCCGCAGCAAACGATGCGGAGGCGTGTCCCGAAGGAAACGAAAAGTCCGTCGGTCCGGCGATCATCAGCTCGATGCCCTCTCGCAGATCATAAGGCCGGATCCGCCCGACAAGCGGCTTAATCGTAAGGTTGCAAACGATCAGACTGAGCAGAAGCGCCGCCAGCACGGTCACACCGGTGCGGCGGGTTTTCGGGATCGCGGCAAGCACGATTCCGATTAGAATCCAGAACCAGCCGGCTTCCCCAAGAAATGTAAAAAATTTCATCGCCGCATCCATCGGCCCGCTTGAAAAATGCTCCCGGATAAAATCGAGGATCCTGAAATCCAGCTCTGTCACGATTCCGTCTCCTTTCGAAGCGCCTCTACCGCCTGACTGATCGTTTCTTTCTGAGCCTCTCTGCCGTATTTGTCCACCTCCGCTTTGTTCTTTTCTCCATGCGTCAGGCAGCCGGCGCCTCCGATACAGCCGCCCATGCATGCCATGCCCTCTATAAAGTTATTGTTCAGCACGCCTTTGGAGGCTTTCAAAAGCGCCATGCGGCATTCTTCGATCCCGTCGCAGGCAACGGGGTTGAAATCGAAATCCTCATAACCATGCTCCTTGAGTCCCTGCCGCACGGCATCGGTAAGTCCGCCGCTGCGTGCGAAAATTCTTCCGTAATAGGACGCGTTGTCAAGAGGCTCCTCCTCCAGGAGCGTGATGTCAATGTCTCTGCTGTCAAACAGCGCCTGCAGCTCTTCAAAAGTGATCACGGAGTCGATATAAGGCCGAACCTCTTCCTTCTGGAACTCCATTTTTTTCGAGGTGCATGGGCCGATAAAAACAATTTTGGCATCCGGATCGCGCTGTTCTTTAATATATTTTGCAATGGTCGCCATGGGGGACAGATTTTCAGATATTTTATCCGCCATCATCGGGAACTGAATCTGCACATATTTCACGAAGGCGGGACAGCAGGAGCTGAGCAGAAAGCCCTTTTCTGCAAGCTCTTCCGATTCTTTATACGACACCATATCCGCGCCGAGCGCGGCCTCTACGATCTCGGAGAAGCCGAGCAGATGGATCCCCGCGATCACCTGGCCGAGCTTTGCATAAGTGAACTGGCTGGAGATGGAGGGCGCCACGATTGCAATCATTTTATAGTTTTGGTTCTTCTGGCTGCCTTTCAGCATACGGACCACATCGAGGATGAAGGAACGATCGGTAATAGCTCCGAACGGGCACATGTAAACGCACGCGCCGCACGCCATGCATTTATTGTGGTCCACCTTCGCCGTTTTATCGTCGTTCATCGAAATCGCCTTGATCTTGCAGGAATTTTCGCACGGGCGCTTATAGTTCGAAATCGCGCTGTACGGGCACACCTTAGCGCACATGCCGCACTCCACGCATTTTGATTTGTCGATATGCGCTTTCTGGTGATGGTCAAAGCTGATCGCACCCCGCTTGCAGACGTCCTCGCAGCGGTGCGCAAGGCAGCCCCTGCATGCCTCGGTAACCTCAAAGCCGCCCACCGGGCATTCATCACACGCAATATCAATCACCTGTATAACGCTTTTGTCGTTTGGATCCGCAGACATGGTAAGCCCCATCGCAAGCTTGACGCGTTCCGACAAAATCGCGCGTTCCTTGTAAACGCAGCAGCGCATCGTCGCTTCTTTACCCGGTACGATCGTTTTCGGGATATCCAAGACATTCTCCTGAAGCGTACCGTTCCATTCCTGCCTTGCGACCTCACGGAGAACTTTATACTTTAAATACTGAACTTTCGTATCAAATTTTCTCATAGACACTCCTCCGGTTAAAAATAACTTACTCTGATCCGTTTTCCCATCTGCCTGAGGCATGCCTCCAGCTCTTGCACGACCTGCATCTTCACATCAAACCCGATCGGCATTCCCGTTATCTGATGCGCCGGATTCACGGCCTTTCCGATAAAAAAGTGAATGTCCGTGGCCTCTTCAAACAGCATTCTGGCGATCAGGGAAGCGCCGTCGCGCTTATAACTCCACTGCTTAAACTTTTCATTCTCCTGCAGATAATCCTGCGCATATTTCAGCACCTTTCCCATTGTTACGACGCCTTCTGTAACGAGATCAACTCCCTCGATCTCCGAAATCGGGGGAACTTCAGGATCTACGATTTCTCTGTGCGGGATGAGCTTTCTGCCAAGATATTCCGCGGCAATCTCCGACGTCGTTCCGCCGCATATAATATGCCTGCCCTCTTTTGAAAAAAACAGAGAAAGCATTTTTCCGCAATCGTCCCGATCCGCAGGCGGCCCCATCAGGAGATTTACAGGCTCTCGTTTTCGGATTTTAACGACGCATACGGTGGTATCGTCGCCCGGGCTTCCGCCGTACCTGGCGTAGCATTCGTCCAGGAGGATCGTGGCGAGCGTCTTTGCCGTAAACCCTGCGTCGTAAAACGGTTCCATAAATTCCGTAATGCTCGGGACATCCCATTTCAAATCCAGAGATTCGCCCTCGCTCGCATGGATGCAGCCGTCGCTCATCATGATGAAAATATCGTTTTCCTCCACGGCCAGGCGAGAGCTATAAATGCGTTTTCCTCCGATATTGCGTTCTGTTCTTGGGAATGCAAACGGCTCTCCGCGGCGCAGCAAAATCACGGAAGGATTATCGTACTGAATAATTTCGGCCTCCTCATTTTCCAGAATACGGATTACCGTAAAGGTCGAATATGCCACATGACGCTCCGCGCAAACGGGAAGCGCGAGTGCAATCGTTTCCACACAATCCTCAAGCTGCAGGTTTTCCGCCAGCATCGTCGAAAGGAGCTTCGCCGTCAGCGTTGACAGAATACTGGCCTTCACGCCGCTGCCCATGCCGTCCGCCAGCACTGCAAGACAGGCATCGTCATTTTGTATGATCTCGACATGATCGCCGCACAGCTGTTCTCCGTCCTTATTCATGCTTCCGTAACCGATATCGGCGCAAAAATCATTCATCGTCAAGAGACTCCTTCAGCTTTGCCAGGGCTACTTTGGTTTCCGCGGCCGTTTCGCCCAGGAGAGAAGCGATCTCCTGAACGATCCGCATCTGCTTCTCCACAACATTGTCTGCGGTTTCTACCGTTTTGTTCCGCAGAGTTTCCTTCCGTTCCCGCTCCGTCTCACGATCCGTGATATCGCGCATGATACAGATAAACAGGCGAAATTCTCTATCGTACAGCACCGATTCCTCCACGTATTTTCGATAATCCGCAAGATATTTCTTCCTGTCACGGATATTTCTTCCGCTTTGCCGTACTTCCATGAAGTCCTTCGGATCCAGAATCCGAATTACCGGTTCTCCCAATACGTCTGCGGCGCTGCGCAGGTTCATCAGATCCAGTGCGGAACGGTTAATCTGCTGAACCTCGAAATTATCGTTCAATACGATGATTCCATTTGGCGTATTATTGATGATATTATCAGAAAAGCTTTCCGCTTTTTCTTTTAAAAACGGCAGGCACATGGACAAATCAGCTTTGCCATGGAATACCGCCTCGGCCTTCAGACGGCACGTATCATATCCGCAGGTACCGCAGTTCAGCTCGTCTTCTGGCCTTGTTTTCCCCATCTGGCGTAAAATTTCCGTAATTTCTGCTTCTGTGGGCTTCGGTTCCTCAAGCGTAAGAGCCGGTAAAATTTTATGTATCGTCTCTTTTTCGCCCTCGGCCGCAAAATCCTCTTTGCCCGCGTAGCTGCTTACGCGGATGTAGTCCCGGACCGGCGTGCGGTGGTACTTTTCCATGACGGGACCGCCGATGCAGCTGCCGGCGCACATGGACATTTCAATAAAGCATTTATGTACGTTTCCCTTCTCGATGTCGCGAAGCGCGGCGATGCAGTTTTCCGCGCCGTCTACGGCAATATAGGAGTATTCCTTTGCAGCGCATTCCATTGATTTCAGAATGCCTCCCGTCGTCGGAAACCAGCGCGTTCTGCCCGTTTGGGCGCTTCTTTCAGGAGATGCTTCAATATCAATCTGACTGCTTTGCAGCCAATTGGATAGCTCTTCAAACGTGAGAACGGCATCCACAATGCCCGGGTAAACGGCAGCCTCGTCCTTTTTCGCAACGCACGGGCCGACAAAAACAACGCGCGCGCCGGGATGCTCCTTTTTGAGATGAAGCGCGTGCGCCTGCATTGGAGAAACAACGTCCGCCAGATATGGAAGCGCGCGCGGAAAATACTTCTGGATCAGAAGATTGACGGAATGGCAGCAGGAAGAAATCAGAATATCTCTCGTTCCGTCCGAAAGCATCCGGTCGTATTCCTTCTTAACGATTGCAGCGCCGACTGCGGTCTCCTCGGCTCCCGCAAATCCAAGCTTTTTCACTGCGCGGTCGATGTCCTCGATTCCTGCTCCATCATAATTTGCGATAAAAGACGGCGCAATGCTGACATAAACGGGCGCGCCGCTCATGATCAGGACCTTTGCTTTTTCCGTTTCATCCGTAATCTCCTTTGCATTCTGTGGACATACTACGAAGCAGTGTCCGCACAGGATACATTCGCTGTCCACGATATGCGCCTGATTTGCGGAGAAACGGATGGATTTCACGGGACAGTGCCTGATACATTTATAACAGTTTTTGCAGTTGGACTTTTTCAGCTTCAGACACTCCGGCATCGTATTTTACTCCTTTCTGGCATTCGTCTTCGCCAGGAATTTTTCCTTGTCTATAATAAATCTTTCATGAATCCCTTCCCCGATCAGACCGCATGCGTCCGATGCTGTCACGCGGAACACAAGGCGTCTTCTGTCTATTTCCGTCAGTTCGCTGATGCAGGTGACCTGCATGCCCACGGGGGTTGCGGCGACGTGCTTGACGTCCACCAGCGTACCGACCGTTGACTGTCCGTCCTCCAGCTCCGAAGCTACGCTCTGCGATGCGGTATATTCCATCAGCGCAATCATCGCCGGCGTTGCAAACACGGACAGCTCTCCGCTTCCATATGCATCTGCCGTATTCGTACGGTCTACCGTCAGAATCTGCTTTCCTTTTATTCCAGTTTCAAGCATACTGTCAACCCCTTCCGATTGATAAGTATAGCAATATAAAGCAGAAAAAAAAAGGGAAAAATAACCCTTTTTTGTAAAATCTTTTCAGCCGCGTTCTTCATAGAGCTTCTTTAAAAATTCATATAACAGTTCCGCGTTGCGCAGCTGTCCGGCCAGACTCGGATGACTTCCGCCGCCGGCCGTATCGCTTTCCAGCTGTAAATAATAACAGCGGTTCTCTGCGCCGCCAAGCTCCTCTACGGCCGCGCGGAGGTAGGGACATAGCTGCTGCCCGATCATTCCCATCGCCCATACAATTCCGGCAGCGGGATAATGGCTGCGGATGATCTGGGAAAGGCGGACGGCTCCTGCCTGGACGTCTTCCGGCGTTTTCCCGTTTTCTTCGATTTTGTCTATGTCGTTTGATCCAAGATTGATCACGACAAAATCGGGCTGCCGGATAAAATTCCAGTCGTCTCTTCGGTTCCTCTGATAACACGTCATTTCATACGTTTCCAGCATGGTATGCGGCTGCCAGCCGCAGATGATGCCGATTCCCTGCTGTGCGACCACGCTGTAGTCTGCGCGGAGACGGCGCGCTGCAAGGATTGCATAGGTCTGCGTGCCGTCCTGGTAGACCTTGCTTTTGGGATCAACGTTCGGATCCCAGCTATCCGGCGTATACAGATTGCCGATCCCCGTCGTAATAGAATCTCCGACAAATTCTATGTAGCGGTCGCGGTCGCGCGGCGGCGTCTGCAGGCGGCCGGTCAGAATGATGTACCGGATACAGAATTCTCCCGTTTCCGATTCGTTCTGGCGGATAACGCTGAACGTATGATAGCCCTCCTCCAGATCCCGCGCCAGCACAAGCTCCGTTTTCCGTTTTCCCCCGAATCCGAATTTTTCTCTCGGCTCCAGAAGCTGACCGTCGATATAGACGGAAAAATACAGCCGGTTTTCGTAAGCTTCCGGCGCGTCCACATAAATGCCGAGCGTGACATCTCCCCTGCAAAACGCTGCAAATTCAAACGTAGAGCCGGTGCAGTCAAGCGCCAGCCCGTTTACGGTAATACTGTTTCTGCCCTGAGACTTGTAGATCCCGGGCTGAACCAGAAAAATCGATTCTTCCATAATTTCCCTCGGTTCTGCTTACAAAATTATTTTTCCGTTACGCGGAATGTTCTGGGCGTTCCCATATCGTCCATTTCCACGACAAATACGTAGCTGTACGTCCCGTCCTCATTGTAAAGGATCTGATACCCGTCGAAATCGTCGTGTTGAAATACGTAATCCTCCCAGACGCCGTCAAGCTGTTCCTGCACGGTAATTCCGCCCATGGAAGACATTCCGTCGATACGGATCGAGAAGCGGTTCCGGCCTCCGGAAAGCGTAAATTCTGCCGTGCCGTCTTCCGCGCGGAGCTGCGGGAGATAAACGTCTTCCACAACGGTTCCCTTCGCTGCCGTCACGGTCAGCGGCCGCAGAACGGAGTCTTCAATCACGTACTGCACATTTTCATCCGTTTGGCTCGTTCCGTTGCCCCACGGAAGCAGTATGAAGTCAATATAAATGTGGTCGCCCTTTTTAAAGGTAATATCCTCTTCCAGCAGAGAAAGCTCTCCCAGATTTAAGCCGCCCGTGAAGGAATTGCGGAGCACAAAGCTGCCGTCCCACGCTTCTCCCCCGATCACGATGTCATATTGCTTCATGATATAAGCAAAATTCATAATCGTACTCTGCGGATTGTTCAGCCCGTAATAGCTGAAATACGGCGTATCCCCGCCGAGCTCGAGAAGCTCCTCAGATCCGAGCGTCTGATCCACCTGTTTCTCTACACGGTTTCCCGACGCGTCGGTATGGCTCAGCAGCGAAAAAGCTTCCGCCCTCCCGTCAAAGCTGAACAGCGTCAGGTTGTTCTTGACATCCTCTATGGTAAGATCCTCCAGAAAGTCAAGGCGGAGAGAATAGTACGTTCTGTTCTCATCATTCTGCGGAAATTCTACATGGCGAAGCGTATACCGGTACGAGCCGCAGTCGGAAATATAATTATAATCGAGATCCGCATAGCCCGGTCCGGCAGACCGGATCTTTGTACCCGTGTATTCGGAAGCGTACGTTTCACCATCCTTTTCATACGATACAAAGCGAAGCCTTCCCACCGCATTGTACTGTGGCTGACCGGACCAGATGTCGCCGCTGCAGCCCCGGAAGTCAGGCAGCGTCCAGAGGTCCTTGCCATAGACAAAATACGGCGCGATACAGTTCGATTCCGTTACGCCCGTAGACAGATGGTAATACGAAATGTGGAACTGTATGGAGGAAATCTGCTTCAGCGGAAACGCCCCCCAATTCTGATAAAGATGGTACAGCGTATACTCCAGCTTCTGTCCGGCGCCGACGCTGAGCGGAATAAAGCTGTCTCCGTACGCCGTGTCCTCCGGATCGTAAAACGGTTCTTCGATTTCACCCTGGAAATTTTTGCAGACCTGCGTCGGAATCGGTACGATTCTGCCCTCGGCATCCGCCACGGCAGCGCACTCCAGACAGCCGGACGTCCCGTTCATCCACATATAAATTTTCCGTTCCTCTGCCCCGTCGTTCTCCACGGAAATCTCGGAGGTATAATAACCGTTCGGATCTCTGTAATAAGCCGTATTGAAATCCGTGCCGTTCATCGTAAAGCGGTATGCGCCTCTGAGTGCGTCGTATTCCAGATAGCGGTCCCCGGATCTGCGGTTCCCCGAAACGGAAACGTTTGTGAGCGGATTCCGCTCCTCATAGGCCGCCTTTTCAATTCCGGCGAAATCGTGCGTTTCGTCGTTATAAATCCGGCTTCCGAAAACCGTGCCGGCGGAGACGGACTGGCGGATCACCACGAAGCCTTCTTCCTCCGTAATGTTCAGCGCGTGCTGCGTTTCGCCGGCCGGCAGGATCAGTCCGATGATCCCGACGTCCTTCACGTCGGCGGCGGCATAGGCGGGCGTAACACCGTCCGCGTCATATCCGATTTTATACTGTTGTATCGTTTCCTTGGGGATTTTCAGCTCCACGCCGAATTCCTCGTATTCCAGCTGCGATGCGTCCGCGCCGGAGATGGGAACCAGGCGGTACTCCTGATGCAGCTTGTCGGGATAAACGTGAAACGTTTTATCCAGCTTATAGCCGACGCCGTTTCGACCTGTTTTCACGGCCTTCATCGAGCGGACTGTAAAGCTGTCGCCCTCCGCGGCGCCCAGATCCAGACGCACGCCGCAAAGAGCCGTGCCGTCCATACCTGCGGCCGTCAGATCCACCAGATATTTATGGTATTTCCCGTCGGATTTGATCTGAAAGCTGGCGACCTGCGAGGCATTGAATCCGTGCGTGTTCTGCGTGAAGAAATACAGGTGCGCCATCGATGTTCTGCCGGTTGCTTTCATTTCGACTTCTATGGCGTCGTAATCCCCGGCGGGGATCGAAATCCCGCTCCGGTATACGTAGGGATCCTCCGTGGCGCTCGTCCGTACAGTCATTTCTCCGTCTTTATACTCCGGCTCCGACATCTGATTGACGGACCAGCCCTCCGTAAGGCCGATCGACGTCTCCTTTTCGTACGAAACGTCTTCGCCGTCGGCCGCAAAGCCAAGCTCCCGGATATGCGTCTCATAATAGTAATAACCGAGACGCGTCGTATTCATCCGTCCTGCGGATCCGGAATTTCCGGAGTAGTGCATGACGCCGTCGCTTGTTTTCACGTATACGTCCAACGTCTGGTTCGCATAGGAAATGCCGTCAGCGTTTGCAAGATCCGTCACATTCAGATTTCCGAAGCCATCCAGCTTATGAACCAGGCTCATATCAAGGTTGCGGAGCGCGTAATGCGTTCTATTCCCATCCGTGTAAAAGCCCTGCACGGTATTCGCAATCCTGTTTGCATAGGCAAAAGAAGCGGACAGCGCGCTGTCGCCGTTTATCGGGTATTCCGTACTCTGAGAAGCTTTGATATGAAAATTCAAGATTTCCTCCTCCTTTGTCCCGTCGTCCGCGTCCGGGCTGCAGGCTGCAAGCATGACGCAGAGCGCGGCAAGCAACGCCAATATCGTCAGGCTTGCTGAAAATTTTGTTGAATTACTAATGATTCGCATATGCCGAACACCGCCGTATCAAATTTTTTACTCTTTTCAATTTTACTATACGGCGCGGCGATTGTCAATCACGGAAATCGTTCCCGGTAAAAAGCTGCGCATCTGGGAATCCGCACAAATCTCTTACGATTGCAGATGCCATCGCAAGCCCGGCTGCCGCCGGCACAAAGGAAACGCTTCCAACGATCCGCTCTGTCCCGCCAGGCGCCTTTCTGGGAGGCTCATCTGAGAAAACGACTTTCAGAGAGGAAATTCCTCTGTCCCGCAGCGCCTTGCGCATCACGCGCGCAAGCGGACAGCCCTGCGTCCGGAAAAGATCCGTTATCGTAATCCGACACGGATCCAGCCGGTTTCCCGCGCCCATCGCACTGATTACCGGGACGCCGGCATGCTTTGCCCGTTCGGCGATCAAAACCTTTGCGCGGATCATGTCTACCGCATCCGCAACATAATCGAATTCTCCGAAATCCAGGAGCTCCGCATTCTCTTCCGTGTAAAAGACGTTTTGGATTTCCACATGCGCCTCCGGATTAATATCCAGAATCCGGCTTCTTGCGGCGTCACATTTAAACATCCCCATGGTGCTGCGAAGCGCGATCAGCTGCCGGTTCAGATTGGATCGCTCCACGCGATCCCCGTCCACCAGCGTCAGACGGCCTACGCCGCATCGTGCAAGGGCTTCCACGCAATAAGAACCGACGCCGCCCATGCCGAATACGAGTACGGAAGACGCCGCAAGCCGGGCAACACGCTCTCCGCCGAGCAAAAGACACGTCCTCTCCGTAAAATCGAATAATTCCATTATCCCGCCGCCCTTCTTTTTCTCCGAACCATACGAACCGCAACGGATCCGATCAGAACAACTGTGGAAACGGCGGAAATTGCAAAGCCTGCACGCTTCCCCTGCGCCGTATACCGAAGCTCAATCTCATGCGCCCCGGGTTCAATTTCAAAATACAAAAGCCCATCCTCAAACGCCTTGCCCTCGGTTTCCTTTCCGTCTACATACACGCGCCAGCCTTTATCATATGTGATTCCGGTAAATACCGTTCGATACTCTCCAGTATCGATTCGCCCTTTGATGTATCCCGCTCCCCAGTCGGAAATTTCGATCTGATGCGTGCGGAGCTGGCTTACAGCGTTTGCAAAGGCCGGCAGATTCAGCACGTAAAACACATTATCCGATGTTTTCAGAATTTCCGTGTCGGCCTCGATCGTAATCGATACGACTTCTCCTTTTTCATATGTCCCCATATAAAGAGTACAGTCCGTTTCATTGATATACAAATCCAGCTGATATTCGTTGTTGATGGAAAGCGGCGTTTCCGGCGGGCTTTCTCCCCCCGTTCCCTTCGGAAAATACGCGTAAAGCGGCCCGGAATACGGCATCGTAATAAGATAAGTAGTCGTTTCCGTCGTTTTATTTTCCAAATATTCCGTGCCCTTCTGCAGCTTGATAAAATAATCCGTATCGTCTCCCATCAGGGCATTCATCAAATGATTCTGGGACGCCAGCGGATCTTCCCCCCATTCAAACTGATTGAGCTGGCTGCTTACGGCATAGCAGGGCGCAAGGACATACGGATTCCTGTATAAAAACGTACCGTCGTATTTCTGCACGCGGTCGTACGGATCCATCGGCAGCGGATTCCATGTCACGATTTTCTGTTCTGGATCGCTTGGGGCAATTTCGTTGTCTGTCATCACGTATTTGACCGAAAACAACGCGTCTGTCATCAGGGTAGAGCCGGAATTTGAGCTCCAGAGATAAATCTGCGCGAAGCCCAGCTTATGGAGAAAGCTGTTGATATGTCGATTGTATGCGGAGCTGTAATGGGAAATGCTCTGATAACCCAGCCCTATCCCCTCGTTGTAATTTCTTTGAAAGCCCTGTACGATCCGGTAAAATCCGCTGCCTCCTGTTTTCGCGTCGTCTTCTGCTGCAATCTTTACAAGCTCTTCCATTCGTTTTTTATATTGATAATATCCGTCGTAGGATTCAAAACCGTGTTCCTTGTCAAGTCCGTGGAGCAGGTAGTCCGCATGGATCGAAAGCTCTGCAGACGTCATGCAGAGAATCAGAATCCAGACGGCTCCGCGCAGTCCGTACGTCCGCATACGGAGCTTTCCGATTTTTGCCGAAGCCGGAATATATTTCAGCAAAAGCAAAAGTCCCATCGCCGCAATGAGGAAAACCACGCTGTACCGGATCTGCTGTTTTGTAATTCCAAGCTGCGGCTTCAGAAAGAACACAATATATACGGACATCATCAATATCGTAAAAAAGCAGTAATATACTCTGCTGATTTCCCGAAAATGCATACACGCATTCGCCGCCGTCAGAACCAGCATAAATGAGATTACAAAAGAATATCGATACGGGAACCAGTTCGGCAGCTGGAAAATATGCCACGCCCAGTCGACGCGTACGAAAAACGTGCTCAGAAGCAGGAACGCGACAATCAGGAAGATTCCTATTTTCCTGTCGGGGCTTATCGATTTTATAAAGAAAAAGGCAAAGAAAAAAATAAACACAAGAATGCCGCAGTAAAGGAAAGGCGTTACGCGGATAATAATCCCGTCATACGTTCCGATGATCAGCTTTTTAAAAAGATCCAGAAGATTGTAATTCGTGATGTTATTATTCTGATAATTCTCTCCTCCGATTTTCCCCTGCAGAAGCGAGTAAAACGTGGGAAGCAGAAGCCAGGCTCCCAGCGCGGCAGCTCCCGCGGCGCTTCCGGCAAAACGGAGCAGGATTTTAAAAACGCCCTTCTTGGTCAGTCCGCGCCTTCCTCCGATCGCGTAAAGCAAATAAATGCAGGTGAATACGCCGGCCATGTAGGAAAGATAATACGTAGAAATAAAAATCCCCGTGAAGGAAGCGAGCAGCAGCCCCCACCGCCCCTCATGGACGAGCGTCTCCGTTCCGAGAATAATCAGCGGGAGCCAGATCACCGCATCGATCCACATCAGACTGAGGGAATATACGATGTTATATGACATCATCGCATAACAGACGGAAAAAAGAACGATGTAAATCCGATTGGCTCCGCAGGCCTTTCTCTGATGCCGTTTATTCAAAAGAATCCCGAAGGTCAGGCCGCAGAGCCCGATTTTCAGGCATGTGAGATACAAAAGGCAGATCGGCATTTCCGTATTGGGACACAGCAGTGTCAATATGGAAAGCGGGCTGGAAAGGTAATAGGCAAAAACACCGATATAATTTCCGCCGAGCGCCTTTGACCACGAGAAGAACAAATCTCCCATCTTGCCGATGTGCTTCAGTCCGCAGTAGAACTCGCAGTATTGGTTGGACATATCCATGATCAGAACGGAATTTTCACCAAACGGCGCCATTCCGTAGCCGGCATAGGTCACCAGCATGATCACGGCCGGAAGCAGGAAACATGCCGTCAATAAAAAAGCTGTATATGATTTTCGGTATGTTTTTCCGGCCGTTATCATGCTGCCTATTTCTATGCTACGTTCCATGCCGCAACCTTTCGAGCGTGTTTATCTTTGAGAAAAGAAAAAAGACCGTGTTTTATTCCGGTCTTTCTGGTATCCCGGACGGGAATCGAACCCATATCAACAGAGTCGGAGTCTATTATCGTATCCATTAGACCACCGGGACATACACAACAAGTTGTACTATAGCAATTTTATTTTCAAATGTCAATCGTGCGGATTTGGCGTTCGGATATTATTATTCCAAAAACAGGAATAATAATATCCGCTATTTTCCGTTATTTTTTCAAAAATAGAATTTTATTCCAAAATTTTAATTTCCGGCGGAGCAAGGATTCCGAAGTCTCGAACCAGATAATCATACGTCCAGCGATCGCCCTCCGTACGCCACACCATGGCGTCGATCCACCAGGTATTCGCATCGGCATTATGAAGCGAGCCGAAGGAATTGTAACGGTTTCCAAACAGCTCGAGCGAAACGGTGTGTTTTCCCGCCGGAAGCGCATCGATATTCAGACGATACGGTGAATACGCGATGATCCCCCTTACGATGCCGTCAATGGAGACTTTTACCAGCGCACCCCTGTATTTTGAAAGAAAAACAGAAATATCGGAGGGCTCCTCCAGTATGAATTCCGCCTCGTACGTCGCATTCGCTCCGTAGAACGGCATTCCCTGCCTGGTAAGACTTTCGAAGCTCCTGCGCGAAGCGCACGGGGTAAGCGTTTTCTTCGTACCGGAAAGCGAGACGTCAAATTTCCCCAGGATATAAAACCATTCCGCGCCGATCCGTTTTCCGAACGGAAGCTCCGCTTCCAGTACGTTCGTGCCGATCCGGATTTCAGGAAGGCGCAGCGTTTGAATTGCCTCATCTGTAAAATATCCCTGTATTTCAGGCTTTATGGGAATTCCGTTCAGTGACGCGCGAAGCGTCCCGGCATGTTCCGCAGCGAGGAGCGCATCTTTGATCTCAGCCGTACTTTCAAAAGAGAACCGGAGCTTCAGCGTATGCTCCGGCCGTTCCTCCGGAACGGTCCACGGCTGCGCGTAATAGCCCTGCCTGCAGGGCCAGCCCAGCATCTCCCGAAATTTGTTATCGATCCGCAGGATTTCCTCCTCCGGCTGCCAGGCTCCACCGTCAAAGGCGTAAGCGCAGACATCCAGAAGCAGAACATTTGGTTCCGAAAACGAGCAGGTTACGTGCTGCGGAAGAGGAAGGCTGCGTTTCACGCCGCGGCTCGACTGCCATTTGTCATAAACGCCTTTCCGAGGGCCGCTGCCTTCTCCAAACGGGCGCAGACGCAGCAGCAGGCTGTCATAATCATATAATACCGCACGAATTTTAGTGATTTTCGCCGTCTCGTCGATTTCATACGGGAGCTCGAGGATTGAACCATCCTGCGTATCGTAAAGGAGCGGCGCGTACAGTCCGCGTACAGCTACGGTGATATCCTGCCGGCAGGGCTGATCCTTATCTGCCGGCTTCAGGCCGTGCGTCAGAAAAAGCCACTTGTCCTTCCCGTCGCAGCGCATTCTGTAGAGCATATTCTCCGCTCCCTCAACTTCGATATCCCGATCGTCGTAGAGCGCACAAATAATCGCTTCTTTTTCAAACGGCATCGCACAGGAGAGGTCATACAGCGTGCGGATTCGGCCTTCCGTATCCGGCAGCGCGTCGATATGGGACGGGCATGCCCCCAGAAAGATCAGTCTTCCTCCGCACGCACGAAACTCCTCCAGCGCCCGGACCGTACTGCTTCTCAGTGTTTCGCAGGCCGGCACGATTACGGTTCGGTATGCCATTTTACCGACGTGCAGCCGAGCGTCGCCTCCGGCCGCCGCGTCGTACTGCTGCGGCAGCAGGGACTCGCAGATATAATCAAAATCAATATTTGCAAACAGCAGCCAGCGCGTGATGTTCTGAAAATTCGTTTCGATCTGATCCCGTACTGCCGCCGTTTCCCGCGCAGGCCCCCAGTGCAGCCAATAGCTTTCCACAGGATGGATGACCGCAACGCTAACGAGTGGTCTGCCGCGTACCAAAGCAGTATTCAATCTGGCAAAATGGTCCTCCACATATTTATATTCTTTGTACCAGGGGGATTGATAGCCAATAGACGCCGGATAATCGCGTTTGGCTTCTCCCTCCATGGAAAGAAAGGCCAGATGCGGCACGCGTACAGATACGCCAAGCGCAGCCTGCCAGTCTCCCTGGAATTTATGTCCCCGGAAGTCAAAATCCCAATTGGTAACGCCGTACAACTCCGAAAGCTCCGCTTCGCTGCCGTATTGATTGACGGCCGACTGCACCTGTTTAAGCGTGGAAAATTCCAGGCCGTCGCACAGCATATCAACGCCCGGAATTCCGAACGAACGGTAAGAACGCATCGTATCTCCGGTAGAATGCGTCTGTGCAAGCAAATTATGCTCCTCCATGACATGTCCCGTAAGGTAAATCTTATTTTGTCGGCACCACGCACCGATATTGTCGGCAAACGCGCAGGCGAACCGTTCCGCAATATGGTCGTGGAATCGATATCTGGCCTGTGAAATTCTGCCTTCCGGCAAATCCCAGATCAGCTCAGGGATCGTTTCCGTAATGTCCGCGCCGCCATACGCCGCGGCATACGTTTCCGGCACGTCGAAGGTCCAAGGCAGCTTCACCTCTCCGTCCTCCAGCGCAGACTGCAGCGTTTCCTTGCGTTCAAACTGCGGTTCATCCGTGAAAATGGCCGGGACGGCTCCGTCAAAGTCCTCTCCCACCACTTCTTTATACCGTTCGTGCGTAATTCTGATAAATGCATCCATCGCATCCTTATTCAGCGTATCTACATAAGTCTGATTGTTATACCACGGGGACGGTTCCTGCGTCAGGCAATAAGCGTGCCATGCTCCGTCTTCCCTTTTCTCGTAATAAGACAGCGTCCCGTCTTCTGCAAGGCGGATTTCATAGCTTGCGATCAGATACGGAGCTCCCGTCCTTACGGCCTCTTCGGGAGGGAGCGTTTCCAGCGTCCGCTTGGTAAAAAGCATATGCCGGCTCCTGTATTTCGGATCCTTCGTCAGAATTCCTCCCGCAGAGCCGGATGGAAAGCGATCCTCATCGTACAGCCAGGCAAGCATATCGTTCTTTTTGGCCTGCTCCACGCAGAATCGAACCATCTCCATGAATTCGTCGCTCAGATACGGCGTTCCCATACCCGTCCTTGAATGCATGTGGAACCCGCCAAAGCCCATTTCCTTAAAATAGCCAATCTGACGTTCCAGCAGTCCCTTCTCCAGCTTACAGTTCCAGGCCCAGAATGGTGTCCCTCTGTATTCGGAGGTTGGATTCCGAAACAATTCTTCCGATAAAACGGCTTCTCCGTTTTTTTTGTACAGCATAAGATCCACGCCTTTCGTGTCGTTTATAGTACCAGCTTAATCAGATACGCAATCAGCGGCAGCGTGACGATAGACAGCAGCGTTGAAACGAATACGCCCTGCGCCGCCATTTCGTAATCCGAGTCGTATTCCGCTGCAATCGATACAGTCAGCGTTCCCACCGGCATGGCAAACTGCATCACCGCTACCATCATCACCACGTCGGAAATCCATCCCTGCTTTACCGCAAACAGGAGGATCGCGCCGATCAGGATCGGTGCGATCAGCAGCTTCTGTACCGACATCATGACGACGACAAGCTTTTTCCCCATGTTCTTGAAAAAGCCCGATTTTGCACCGGCGAGCACCAAACCGACAAACAGCATGGAAAGCGGACTCGTTGCCGCTCCGATCATATCTGCCGTCTGATACAGAACGCCGCCTCTGAGCTTTTCGCTGACCTTTGTAAGAACAAGCACCGTTCCCACAAGGAACATGATCATATTCGCATTGAAAATATGCTTCAGACCGTTTGCAATGCCGCTCCCTTTATGCTTGCCTGCCAGATAAACGCCAAGCGTCCAAAGCAGGAGATCGTTGCCGATATTGAAAAAAAGCGCATATAACACTCCAATATCTCCGAACAGCGCCTCAAAAAGCGGAAAGGCAAAAAATATGACGTTTCCAAAGAGCGTCTGCATCGAATAAACATTGCGCGACTTATCCTCCAGCTTCATGATTTTTGTGAACGGAAGCGTAAATACATAAATCAAAAGAAGAAACACAAATGCGATCCCCATCAGCTTCAGACCGTCAAAATAATTGTCTGCCGAAAAATCGGCAGACAGCATTTTGCTCAATATGAGCGCCGGCATCGTAATGCGCATTACAAGCTTAGACGTGACAAAACCCGTTTTCTCAGGCAAATAGCCTGTTTTCCCACTGACATAACCGATGGCAGCCAGAAGGAACAGAATCAGAATCTGCAT
The DNA here is from genome assembly GCA_900543695.1 of uncultured Clostridium sp. Lineage (GTDB taxonomy): Bacteria > Bacillota > Clostridia > UBA1212 > UBA1255 > Egerieisoma. The sequence goes on from UQSG01000001.1 coordinate 230,934, forward strand.
GAGAATGGTACCCGTATTCAAATGTTCGATTGGCATGCGCGCTGTCCCTCTTACTATGCAAAAAAGCGGATGTTGGATACCTTCTGTACGCCTTCGATTGCAAGCAGCTCCCGGATCGTCTGTTCCCCGGCAGCCTGGTCGATGCTTACGAAGGCCTCCGCCTTATCGCCCTTGTCCTTCCGGCTCCACTGCACCGCGGCAATATTGATGCCGGCATTGCCAAGCACCGTGCCGATTTTTCCGATAATGCCAGGCACGTCGTGATTTCGAATCGCCAGAACGTTTTCAGAGGGTTCAAAGTCAAGCTTGTAGCCATAAAATTCCACGATTCTCAGCTCGCTTTTTGCAAAGACGGTTCCCGCGACGGAAAGCGTTTTCTCATCGCTGACGAAGCGAACGGTAATCAGGTTCGTATATTTTTCAAGATCCGTGGATTTGCTCTCGACAAGCCCGATTCCCATAGAATCAAGAAGATTTTTGGCGTTGACGTAGTTGACGCGCGTCGGAACGATCACGCCCAGCAGGCCTTTGGCTACGGAAAGCGTATAAAGTCCTGTCGACACGTCGTCTTTTGCCAGATCGCCGCTGTAAATGACCTCCACGCGTTTCAGAGGTCTTTTCTCCGTTTGGAAATAAATGCTCCCTAGCGCCTCCGCAAGGTTCAGATACGGCTTAATATCCTCAATGTTTCCGCCGCTTACCTGCGGCATGTTGACCGCCGGGACGACGTGTCCCTCCAGCGCTTCTCCGACAAGCTGCGTAACGGCAGTACCCACATTATAATTCGCCTCGTCCGTGGACGCGCCGAGATGCGGCGTAATGATGCAGTTTGCAAGCTCCAGAAGCGGGTTCCGGTAGTCCTGCTCTTCCGGCTTTTTATTATAATTCGGCTCCGGATCCAGAACATCGAGCGCAGCCGCCGCTACCTTGCCGGACACCAGTCCGTCGTAAAGTGCTTTTTCATTTACAAGTCCGCCTCTTGCGGCATTGACGATCCGAACGCCGTCCTTGCACATCGCAATTTCTTTTTCGCCGAGGATTCCGTAAGTTTCCGGTGTTTTCGGCGTATGCAGGGTAATAAGGTCCGCCTGCCTCAGCAGCTCCTCCAGCGTCTCGCAGCGCGTTACGCCGAGCTGCGCAAAATGCTCCGCGCCGATATAGGGATCATATGCAATGACACGCATATTTGAGCCCATCAGCTTCCTCGCCACGATAGAGCCGATTCTGCCGAGCCCAATGATGCCGGCCGTTTTGCCATCCAGCTCGTTGCCGATAAATCTCCCGCGGCGGAAATCTCCATGCCTGCCTGCCTCGACGGCCTGGATCAGATTTCGGAAAATCGCATAGGCGTCGGCTACGGCAAGCTCCGCAGCCGCCATGATATTGCTTTCCGGCGTATTTACAACAATAATCCCGCGCGCAGTAGCGGCCTTGAGATCGATATTATCTACGCCGTTTCCGGCGCGGCCGACGACTTTCAGTGCGGTGGCCTTCTCCAAAAGCTCTTCGTTTACTTTCGTAACGCTTCTGACAATCAGCGCGTCATATTCCTGTATGATTTCCAGGAGATCCTCCCGCGAAATTCCAAACTTTACGTCAACTTCATATCCTTTCTGTTTTAAATGCTCTATGCCTTCCAGGGCGATGCTTTCTGTTACAATAATTTTCATAGCTTCCATTTCCTCCCGTATGCATTTTATTCTTTGCTATTATATCGGTTGTGCAGGCAATTGTAAAATCATAAATTCAGTTCGATTGTTTTTCCTGATAAAACGTAAGGTCTGTATGTAACGCCTGCGGCCTCCATCATCCGCTTCGCCGCGAGCACGGAATCCGTTTCCGAATATTTATCGCATAAATAGATAACCTCCCGGATCCCCTTCTGTATGATGGATTTTGTACATTCGTTGCATGGAAACAGCGTCGTATAGATCCGCGCGTTCTGCAGCGAACCTCCATTATAATTTAAAATCGCATTCAGCTCCGCATGGCATACGTAAACGTATTTTGTGTCCAGCGGCGCGCCGTCCCGTTCCCAGGGAAAAATATCATCTGAACAGCCGATCGGCATTCCGTTATATCCGAGCGATAAAATACGGTTGTCGCTTCCTACGATGCAGGAACCGACGCCTGTGTTGGGATCCTTGCTCCTTTTGGAGGAAAGAATTGCAATTCCCATAAAATACTCGTCCCATTTCAAATAATCCTGACGTTTCATATGCGGTCATTCCCTTCTGTTGTTTCTTGTCAGTAATATCACGCGGATCAGGCTGGCGATGGAGGTCGCCAGCGCCGCGACGTACGTCATGGCGGCGGCCGTCAGAACCTTCTTTGTTCCGCCAAGCTCGTCCTCGCTCAGCAGTCCGCTTTTTCTTAAGGCCGAAATCGCCCTGCGGGAGGCGTTGAATTCTACCGGCAGCGTAATCAGTTGAAAAACCGCGGCAGACGCAAACAAAAGGATCCCCAGATTGATCATAAATTCATATTGCATAAAGATGCCAAGAATCAGTACAAACCAGGAGATTCCCGAGCAAAAATTTACCACAGGGGCAATCGCATTTCTCGCTGTAAGCGGAACGTACGCCTGCGCATGCTGAACGGCATGGCCCGCTTCATGGCATGCCACGCCCAGCGCCGCTACCGAGCTTCCGTTATATACATTTCCGGACAGGCGGATCACCCGTGATCTCGGATCGTAATGGTCGGACAGCTCCCCCTCGATCGGAACGACGTTCACCTCGTAAATGCCGTTTTCCTTCAGGACTCTTCTTGCCATTTCTGCTCCCGTACAGCCCGCATGCGCTCTTACCGCGGAATATTTCCGATAGGTGGATTTCATGACGGCCTGTATAATCAAAGAAAGAATCAATACGGGAACGACAAGTACGATATACCAGTAATCAATAAAAAATAACGGCATCGCTTTGATCCTCCTTAAAAGATGAATAAATAAATTATACCACAAAGCCGGAGAATGAATCAAACGAAAAGATTTTTATCGCCGGCATGCCATATGTATTTTCCCCGCAGGCGCGGCCTGCAGGGCGAAGCAATTATGAGACGGATTATTTCCCGGGGAATCACCCGCTTTGCTCTGCCGTGATATAATCAAGAAAAATCTGGGGAGGAGAGATCTGTTTTATGATAGTCTGTTATGATATTTTATTCTTGCTGGTTATCGCTCTGGCGGCGGGGTTTGATATAAAAACGCGGCGGATTCCAAACGCCATCAGCTTCGGCACCATTTTCCCCGTGATCGGAAAGGCCTGCGCAAAAATCTCGGAGCATTCCGGCAATGCAGAGCGGATCAAGTGGCTTTGCATCGATATGGCAGGAGGCCTAGCGGTCGCTCTGCTTCTGACGGGGATCCCATTCCTTGTAAACCGGTCCGTAGGCGGCGGCGATGTGAAGCTCTCGTCTCTGGGCGGATTATACTCCGGTACAGAAGGCTCTCTTACCGTTCTTGCAACGGCATTCCTTTTATGTGCAGCCGCAGCGCTCGCGATGATGGCTGTCAGAAAGCGCAGGATCGGCGCAATGCCCCTCGCTCCTTTTATTCTTTTGGGAACAATACAGTTCTTACTTTTTGCATATCTTCCATAAGACGTCCGAATTCTTCCGGCCTGATCGACTGCGGTCCATCGCACAGCGCATGTTCCGGATCATTGTGGACCTCTACCATAATCCCGTCCGCACCGGCCGCAACGGCCGCAAGGGCAAGAGGGCGCACGAGGCCTGCGATTCCGGACGCATGGCTCGGATCGGCGATAACGGGAAGATGCGACATCTGTTTTAAAAGAGGGATTGCAGAAACGTCGAGCGTATTGCGCGTAGCGGTTTCAAACGTCCGGATCCCCCGCTCACAGAGAATGACGTTTCCGTTTCCGCTTGCCATAATATATTCCGCGCTCATTAAAAATTCTTTCAGCGTATTGGCGAGTCCTCTTTTGAGAAGGATGACCTTATTGGTGTGTCCCAGTTCTTTGAGCAGCTCAAAATTCTGCATATTGCGGGCGCCCACCTGGATAATGTCCACATGCTCAAAGACCGGAAGACTACCGATATCCATAATTTCTGAAACAATCGGCATTCCCGTAAGCTGCTTTGCCTGAAGCAGCAGCTCGATTCCCTTGCTTCTTAAGCCCTGAAAGGAATAAGGGGAGGTACGCGGCTTGAACGCGCCGCCCCGGAGAATCGAGGCGCCGGCCGCTTTCACTTCTTTGGCGATTCCGCAGATCTGCTGTGTGGATTCCACGGAGCAGGGGCCGGCGATCGCGGCGAAATTTCCGCCGCCCAGCTTAACGCCGCAGACGTCGATTACGGTATCCATTGGATGAAATTTTCGGTTGGAGCTTTTGTAGGGCTCCTTAACCCGGACCACCTTCTGTACAAAATCCAGGCCCTGTACGAGATCTACGTCCACATTTTCCGTATCCCCGACAAGTCCCAGGATGATCCTGTCGGCGCCTGTCATCGTATGGACCTCCACACCCATCCTGTTCAGCCATTCCGTAAGAGTGTCCAGCTGCTTTTGATTCGTGTCTTCCTTCACATAAATAATCATACGAAAATCTCCCTATTTTCTGCCGATGTCTTTTCTGTAGAAGAAGTCCGTCCAGGAAATTCTGGACGCGCCCTCATAAGCCTTCCGGATCGCATCCTCCAGCGTGATTCCCATGCCGGTAACGCCCAGCACGCGGCCGCCCGACGTATAAAATCTTCCATTTTCCTCTCTCGTGCCGGCATGATACAGAATGACGCCCGTTTTCTCCGCCTCATCCAGTCCTTTGATTTCATAACCGGAAGCGTATTTTACGGGATAGCCGCCCGAGGCCAGAACGACGCAGCAGGCAGCCTCCGGCTTCCATCTGATGTCAAGAGAGCCCAGGCGTTCGTCGATTACAGCGTCAAAGATTTCGACGAGGTCGGTATCCAGTCTCGGCAATATGCACTGCGTCTCCGGATCTCCGAAGCGGGAATTATACTCCACCACGCGCGGACCGTCCGGCGTCAGCATCAGCCCAAAATAAAGAACGCCCTTGTATTTGATCCCCTCTGCGGCAAGCGCCGCCACCGTCGGACGGAAAATCGTCTCCATGCAGACGGCCGCGATCTCATCCGTATAATTCAGGCTCGGCGAGAAAGCGCCCATTCCGCCGGTATTGGGCCCCCGGTCCCCGTCAAACGCCCGCTTGTGATCCTGGGAGGATACCATCGGCTTTATCGTCGTTCCGTCCGTAAACGCAAGCACCGTTACTTCCGGCCCCGTCATAAATTCTTCAATCACGATTCTTCTTCCGGACTCTCCGAACATTCCGCCGTCCAGCATGCCCTGTACCGCCTCGCAGGCGGAGGAAAAATCAGGGGCAATGATGACTCCCTTTCCAAGCGCAAGACCATCGGCCTTAATTACGGCGGGATATTTCTGCTCCGCCCGTTCCAGATATGCGATTGCCGCAGCGCTGTCGGTGAAGACCTCGTAATCTGCCGTAGGAATCCCGTATTTTTTCATCAGCGTTTTAGAAAACACCTTACTTGATTCGATCCGCGCAGCAGCGGCAACAGGGCCGAAGGCACGGATTCCCGCAGCTTCTAAAGCGTCCACCATGCCCAGGCTCAAAGGATCGTCGGGCGCTACGACGACCATATCGATCTGATTTTTCAGCGCGAACTCCACAGCGGCCTCCCGATCGACGGCTTTAAAAGGTACGCAGACCGCCTCCCTGGAAATGCCCCCGTTTCCCGGCGCGCAGTAAAGCTCGGGTTTTTTCGGGCTTTCCGCAAGTTTTTTTATAATCGCATGTTCGCGGCCGCCGCCGCCGATCACCAGTATTTTCATGTCAGAGCGCCCCTTTCTTCTTGTTTCTGTGTGCTCAATATTTTAATTGCCTCCGGGAGAATGATGTGCTCCGCCTCCTGCATAACCCTTGCCTGCAGCGTTTCCGGCGTATCGCCGTCTTTCACATAAACGGGCTTCTGCAGAATAATTTTGCCTCCGTCTACTTCAGCGTTCACAAAATGAACCGTCGCCCCGGTAACCTTAACGCCGTAATCCAGCGCGGCCTTATGCGGAATCAGCCCATAAAATCCCTTCCCGCAGAAAGACGGGATCAGAGAGGGATGCACATTGATAATTCTGTTTTCAAAAGCCCTGAGAAAAGAATCGCCGAGCACGGTCATAAACCCGGCCAGAACGATCAGCTCCGCCTGCTCCGCCTGAAAATGCTCCGCCAATGCTTTGCCGTAAAGATCCGTGTCATCATAAGAACGCCTCGGCATGCAAAACGCCGGAATTCCGTGCCGCCTCGCACGTTCCAGCGCATAGGCTCCTTCTCTGCTTGAAACGACCGACGTAATCATACAGTTTTGCAGATAGCCGTCCTCGATGCGGTCTATGATCGCCTGTAAATTGGTGCCGCCTCCAGAAACCAGAACACCGATTCGAAACATAAGCCACTCTCCCCTTATTTCACCGTGAGCGTTCCCCTGCACAAGCCGCCCTCAGGAAGGCTGTCTGAGACAACGCCGATCCGGTATGCGCGTTCGCCCTTTGTATCGAGATAATGGAGCACGGAGTCCGCCTCCTGCGCATCCACCGCAAAGACCATTCCGATTCCCATGTTGAACGTATTATACATGTCAATTTCGTCCACATGCCCCAGCTTCATCAGGGTTTCAAAAATAGGAAGCACCGGCCAGCTGCCTCTGTGGATGATATAGCGCAGCCCGTCGCCTCCCATTCGCGGAATGTTTTCGTAGAAGCCTCCCCCCGTAATATGGGCGATTCCCTTAATCCGGAATGTTTCGACCAGATCCAGCATTGTTTTCACGTAAATTCTTGTGGGCTTGAGCAGCTCCTCCCCCATCGTACAGCCGAAGCTTTGTACGAATTCCCCAAGGCGCTCTGCCGAGGGATTGATGATTTTACGGACAAGGGAGTATCCGTTGCTGTGGATTCCGGATGACGGAAGACCAATTAATATATCGCCGCTCTGAAGGCCACTTCCGTTAATAATTTTGTTTTTTGAGACGGCGCCTACGGCAAAGCCGGCGATATCAAATTCATCGATGCTGTAAAAGCCGGGCATTTCCGCGGTTTCGCCGCCTACAAGAGCGCAGCCGGCCTGCAGGCAGCCTTCCGCCACTCCTTTTACGATCGTAGCGATTTTCTCCGGAAAATTTTTGCCCACCGCGATATAGTCAAGAAAAAACAGCGGCTCCGCACCGCTGCATACGATGTCGTTGACACACATCGCCACGCAGTCGATCCCAACGGTGTCATAGCGATCCGTCAAAAAAGATATTTTCAGCTTCGTTCCGACTCCGTCCGTTCCCGAAATTAAAACCGGCTGCTCGTAACGGCTCAGATCCAGCTCAAACAGAGATCCGAATCCGCCGAGGCCCGTAAGAACCTCCTTTCGGAAGGTTTTGCCGACGTGCTCCTTCATGAGACGGACCGCCTCGTAGCCCGCTTCAACGTCTACGCCTGCGTCTTTATAGTTGGCCATTTTCAATTACCTCCTGAAGCTGTGCGTTTTTCTTTTCGACCTTTTCCGCCAGTTCCTGCTTGTACGACTTCAGCGTATCTTCAAGAAATTTATGCTTGCCCGCCAGGATTTCCGCCGCCAGCACCGCCGCGTTGACGCCGCCGTTTATGGCTACGGTCGCCACCGGAATTCCGGGAGGCATCTGCGCAATGGAAAGCAGCGCGTCCATGCCCTCCAGCGCGTCTCCCTGAATCGGAACGCCAATTACGGGCAACGTCGTATACGCAGCAATGACGCCGGGCAGATGAGCTGCCTTTCCCGCCGCCGCAACCACGCAGCCATAGCCCTGTTTTTTTGCATTTTTGGCAAGCTCCCGGCATTTCTCGGGCGTCCGGTGCGCGGAGCAAACGAAGCAGTCATAATGAATTCCAAATTTTTTCAAAAGCGCCAGGCAATCCTTCATAACAGCATAATCAGAATCGCTTCCCATGATTACGAGTGTTTTCGGCGTTTTTTTTCGTTCTTTCCTGTTTCCGTCTTCTTCCAGATACATGTAAAAAGTTAGCTCCTTTCGGTAAAGCGTATGGAATGTTTTTCGCGTAAATTCGTTGTAAAACAACGTTTTTTATAATAGCAAAGCAGCCTGTCTTTGTCAATTCTCGGATCAGCCGCATTTCGTCATCATCCAAAGCATGCCGCCCAGGCAAGACTTGTATTTTATCAGAGAATCCTGTATACTTATAAGCCGTGCAAATGAATAACAACGGAGGTTTTTTACATGTCAGGTCATTCAAAATGGGCGAATATCAAGCATAAAAAAGGAAAATCAGACGCACAAAAGGCAAAGGTATTTACAAAAATCGGAAGAGAGCTGCAGATCGCCGTAAAATCCGGAGGACCTGACCCCGAGTCCAACAGCAAGCTGAAAGACGTCATCGCAAAAGCAAAAGCCGCAAACATGCCGAACGACAATATTATGAGAAGCATTAAAAGGGCCTCGGGCGACAATGCGAACGACGTCATGGAAGAAATTACCTATGAAGGATACGGCCCCTCCGGCGTCGCGATCATTGTGGAAACGGTTACTGACAACCGAAACAGAACGGCAGCCGACATTCGCCATATTTTCGATAAATTCGGCGGAAATCTCGGTTCTACGGGCTGCGTGTCGTTTATGTTTGACAAGAAAGGCCTGATCGTAATTGAAAACGACGGAGATATCGAGGAGGAAACCCTGATGATGGACGCGCTGGAATGCGGCGCCGAGGATTTTTCCGCCGATGACGACGCCTTCGAAATCACCACGGATCCCGCTGATTTTTCTAACGTCCGCAGCGCCCTGGAGGAAAAAGGATATTCCTTTCTGGAGGCTGCGGTCAGCATGATTCCGCAGAATTACGTAACGCTCACCGAAGAAAAGCCGCTTGAGCAGATCGAACGGCTGATCGACGCGCTCGAGGACAACGACGACGTGATGGAAGTCTGGCACAACTGGGAAGAGGCGTGAGAATAAATCATTCGCAGATTTCACCGCCGCCTACGACGGTCTCCCCGTCATAGACAACGGCAAACTGCCCCGGCGTAACGGCGCGCTGGGGCTTTTTAAATGTAATCACTGCCTCGGAGCCATCCAGGGAAAGCGCCGCGGGCATATCCGGCTGTCCATAACGGTGCTTTGCTGTAAGATGATCCGGATCGTAATCCGGGTACAGCAGATTGAACTCCTTAACCCGGACGGTGTCGGAATAAAGCAGCGCGTCCTCCCCCATTACCACGGTGTGATCCGCGGCATTTTTTGCAATCACATAAAGCGGCCTGCCGAATGCGGTGCGAACGCCTTTTCGCTGTCCGATCGTATAGCGCGCAATTCCCTCGTGCGTGCCGAGCACCCTGCCCTGCGGATCCGTAAAAGTCCCGTGCTCCAGTTTTCTACCAGTATACGCCTCAATAAAATCCGCATACGCCCCGGGGCCCCCTTTTACGAAGCAGATATCTTGGCTGTCCTTCCGATCGGCATTTTCAAAGCCGAACAATGCGGCCGCCGCGCGAACACGCTCTTTGTCATAATATTCCAAAGGAAACACGGCGCGTTCCAGCTGAGACAGACTCAGCCCATGCAGAAAATAAGACTGATCCTTCTCTCGGTGCACCGAGCGGAGCAGCCGGAGCGCGGGACCGGTTCGGAGCACACGCGCATAATGTCCCGTTGCGATCCGCTCATAGCCCAGCTTCTCCGCTTCCCGGTAAAAAGCGCCGAATTTAATCATCCGGTTGCATACGACACACGGATTCGGCGTGCTGCCGCCAAGATAGGAACCACAGAAATAATCCAGCACCTGTTCTCGAAAATCGGATACCATATCAAACTCGTAGAACGGAATCTCCAGGCGTTCCGCCGCCCGTCTCGCTTCCCTGCCGTCTTCCGAGGCGGACAGCTCCGGCGGCAGCATCCGCATATACGCGCCGCCAACCTCCCAGCCCGCATCCCGCAGAAGCATTGCAGCCACCGTACTATCTACGCCGCCGCTCATCGCAACAAGCACACGCATAAAAACCCTCCCGTTCTGAATCGTTCGCATCATTTTACCACATAAAAAAAACCGTTTCCATATGATGGCGGAATTTCTTGTCAAACCGCCGAATCCATGCTATATTAGCAAGGAAGCGAACGGGAGGTCAAGCTATGGGATATGCCCTGTTTTTATTTTATATTTTATTAGGCGTAATCAACGCGTATCTCCTGCTGAGCAGGGAGAAACCGACAAGAATCCTATGGGCCGGCGGTGTGATCGGATTGATTTTCCTGATGTGGTCTCATGTTCCTTTTTCCTTTCTTTTCGGCTTCAGTATTCTCTCCCATGTACTCGGACTGATTCTCGTGATTGTATGGACCGTTGTGTTTTATGTCATAAAGCGCAGGCACCTCCCGCGTCTTCGCGGACTTTTGCACAGGCGCTGGAAGCCCGACAAAGAAGATGTTTTCCTGCTTGCCGCTGTTTTTGTCATGAGCCTTTACTGCATTGTCTGCCTTTACAGCCATACCCTGTATGAGATCGACGGCGCATATTATACAGGACAGTGTACCTATGGCGATATGAATTTTCATCTCGGGATCATTACCAGCATCAAGGAGCAGGGAAGCTTCCCGCCGGACTACAATATTTTCCCCGGGCAGAGGCTCGACTACTATTTTCTTTCCGACTCTGTCTCCTCTTCCCTTTATCTGTTCGGATGCAGTCTGAAGGCCGCGTACATGCTGCCGATGATCTTTGCATTCATGCTTACGTTCGCAGGGCTGTGGCATCTGGCATACGCCGTTCTGAAACGCGTCGGCAAAACGCTGACCGCATTCATTCTCTTTTTTTTCAACGGCGGATTCGGCCTGATGTATTTTCTGGACGGACTGAAGGCAGAGGGCGGCGCGGAAAACTTTAACCGCATTTTTACGGCGTATTATGAAACGCCGACCAATTACGTCAACAGCGGCTCGCGTCTTTCGAATATCTGCTGGACGAACACCGTGGTCGATATGATGCTTCCGCAGCGCGCGACGCTGTTTGGCTGGATGTCCGTTTTTCTTGTGCTGTATCTCCTCTATCTGGCCGTATTTGAAGACCGAAGCGAGCTGTTCCTGGCTGCGGGAATTCTTGGCGGCCTGCTTCCCATGATCCAAACCTATTCCTATTTTACGCTTGGAATTACGGCGCTTGTCTGGCTGATTCACAGCTGCGTCAGAAACCGCTTTGGAAAAAAAACGCTGCTGAGCTGGCTCAAATTCGGGCTTCCGGCGGTAATTCTGGCAATCCCGCAATTTTACATCTGGATTTTCGGCGCAGTCAGTGAGGAACGCTTTCTGCGCTTTGAATTTAATGCCTATAACGCCACGGATCACTGGCTCTGGTTCTGGGTAAAAAATGTCGGGATCGTCTTTATCCTGCTGCTGCCCGCCTTTCTGAACGCAGGCCGGAGGCTTAAAATCGTACACGCCGCGGGCGCGCTCATTTTTGTGATCAGTGAGTTTATCGTCTTCCAAACGTTTGCGTATGACAACAATAAGCTGTATCTCATGTGGTATCTGTTCGCCGTACTTCTTGTTGCGGACTTTCTCGTGGATTGCTACGATAAGCTGCGCTCGATGAAGGCTGCGCGCATCGTCATTACGGCAATGCTGCTCATCGCATGTACGGCTTCCGCTTTCTTTACGATGATCCGGGAATACAACTCAGGCCGGGAGGGCAGCAATTATATGCTGTACAACAAAGACCATATCGCCAGCGCGGAATATATCAGGGAAAATACGGAGCCGGATGCGCTGTTTCTGACATACAACAATCATAACAACACGGTTGCCTGCCTGACCGGAAGAAACATTTTTACCGGTTCCGGAACCTTTCTGTATTCCCACGGCGTCGATTACAACGGAAGGGCGGAAATCGTCAAAAGCATGTTTACGGATGCGGCGGCGTTTGAAAAATACCGCGCAGAATACGGTTTTGATTATATCTATCTGTCTTCCTACGAAAGAAGTAATTATACAGGACTCATAGAAGACTATTTTGAGGAACGCTTCCCCGTGGTGTTCGAGCAGGGAGAAGTCAAAATATATGATATCAGATAAACAAAAGAAAGGACTTATTGAAAATGGAAAATTACAGACCTCTAAAAATACTCCACGGCTATTCTTTTGGAGAAGCCGGAACCGATATTGGAGAGAAAAAAAGGATCATAGAAAAGCGGATCGACGATCTGCGGGAGAAGGGCTACGGCGGAATCGTAACAAACGTAAATATGGATCAGAATTATCTGCATGACGAGGAGAGCTGGGAGCTGTTCCGACATGCAGTGCAGTATGCGGCGAATCAGCGCGGAATGAAAATCTGGATTTATGACGAAAAGGGCTACCCCAGCGGCAGCGCGGGAGGACTTACGCTGCGTGAAAATCCTGAATACGAATGCAAGGGGCTTGTGCTCGTTAAGAAAAAAGCCGCTGCCGGGGAAAAAATTATGATCGAGAAGCCGCGCGGGCATCGTGCCGTGCAGGCCGTTTATTTTATAGACTGTAGCGGGAAGCAATCCGATCTGTCGGCAGCTACAGACGCGGACGGCACGCTCCGCTATACGGCGGAAGCAGACGGCGATGTCTACTATTTTGTAACAAAGCCGCTGTATGAAGGCACTCATGCACAGCATAACACCTGCGCCGCAAGACGTTACATCAGCCTTACCGACGCAAAGGCAGTCGGCGCCTTTCTCGAAAATACATATCGCGCTTATACGGATCAGCTGGAAGCCCTTCGTCTTCCGGAGGGCAGCATCCAGGCATTTTTCACGGACGAGCCTTCCCTGCAGGCCTGTTACCTCAACAAGGGCCTTGATCCCGCTCAAGTAGACGATCCATTCGATCCCGAACTGCCGCTGTACCCTGTTGTAGCATGGGAAAACGGTCTTGCCAGGCGATATCGGGAAAAATACGGAGAGGACCTGCTCCCTTGTCTGCATTTTCTGTTTGAAGGAGACAGCCGCCGGGCGAAGGTCACGCGGTATCAGTTTTATACGCTGATCTCCGATTTATACGAGGATGCCTTCTACCGGCAGATTTCGGAATTCTGCGCGGAGCATGGGATCGCGTTTTCCGGACATCTGCTGCTGGAAGAGAACCTGCTGCACCATGCAATCTTTGAAGGAAACTTTTTCAATCTCACGCGTCATATGCATATCCCCGGAATCGATATGCTGTTTACAAAGCCCGAAAGCGTCCTGCGCTTTGCGGAAACGCCGAAGCTTCTGTCTTCTGTAGCCGCCTGGTACGGCAGAGAGCATGTGATGTCGGAAATCTCCGGTCATACGGAAAACGCGCTCCGCATCCCCTTTGACATAAACGATATGATCTGTGCACAGCTGATTCAATTCGTGCTGGGTGTAGATATTTTCAACTCTTATTTCGATGACGGCAGTCTCACGCAGGAAGAAAACAGGCTGCTGTGCGACACGGTTGCCAGGGCCTGCAAAGAATTTGCCGGAAAAACCTCCATGGCGGACGTCATTTTATATTATCCGATCGAATCGGCACAGGCCTCCGTCAAGGGCTCGGATCAGCAGCTCTATGAACGTCCCTTCGATGCAGACGCAGCCGCCTGTGAGGAAAGCTGGAGAGGCAGCATCGATCTCCTGCTCCGGCATCATTATATGTTTGACTGCGCAGATGAAACCGTGCTGGCGGGAGCCGATATCAGCCAGGAGGAATGCTGCGTCAGAAATCCGGCCTCAGGAATCCGGTATCACGCACTCGTCGTCCCCAGGCTTGCCGCCGTCACGCTTTCTGCGCTGGAGCTTTTCCAAAAATGCGCGGACTGCGGAATTCCCGTAATCGTAAACGATCTCTCCCCTGCTGTCACCGTGCTGGGAACAGATAGCCCCGAGGCGGGAAGCAATGCTGTAATCCGTCTTTTATCCAGTGAAAACGTAACAAATGCGCGATCCGGGGAATACGCGCTGAAAAGCCTGCAATATATTTTACCCCCGAACATAGAGCTGATCGGAGACGAAGGCCAGGTCGTCGCGCTGTCCAAAAGAGATCCGGATTCCGGTAAAATTTCTTATATTGCCGTTAATACGTCCAATGTTTCAAGGAAGGTTGCGCTCGTTCTCGATTATCCGGGACCGTTCGGCACAAAGCCGCCTGCGGCAATCCCCTGCATGGATGCAAAAAGTGGAATATGGATGGAGCTCCCAGCAGCCCTGCTTCCAGAGGACAGGATTTCCGTTCAGGCTGAAATCCCAGCGCTTGGCGCATATATTTTCAGATTTTAACGAAAGGGAGACACGGCATTGAAGGTTGATTGCAAACGAATTCAAGGTGTCATATTCGATATGGACGGCGTGCTGGTGGATTCCGAGCCCGCGATGGCGCGCTCCGCGGTAGAAGGAATGGCGGAATATGGAATCACCGCCCTCCCTGAAGATTTTACGCCATATCTGGGAACAGACGAAAAAACATATTTTGGCTGCGTTGCAGAGCTGCACGGAGGAACGTATTCCGATGCGCTTGGCCGCAGGATCTACGATATTTACTGCGAAACGGCTCCCAGCCGCGTCGTTCCGTTTGCAGGCGCTGCCGAAGCCGTCATCCGCATCCATAAAATGGGATATCGGACCGCCATCGCATCCAGCGCCACAAAGAGAAAGCTGGAAGTCAATATAACAGCCTCCCGCATCCCGCGGGAGGCGCTTGGCTGTATCGTTTCCGGCTCAGACGTCGTAAAGCGCAAGCCGGATCCCGAAATTTTCCTGACCGCTGCGGCGCGGCTTGGACTTTCCCCCGAGGCCTGCATCGTTGCGGAAGACGCGCTCAGCGGCGTGAAAGCAGCAAAAGCCGCCGGAATGATCTGTTTTGGCATTACAACGACGTTTTCCGCAGAAACGCTTTTGGAAGCGGGAGCGGACTGCACCGCAGCCGGCGTCGCCGCTCTGATTCCCTATCTCGAAGCCCAAAAGAACGGAGGCTGACCATTTATGCGGATTCTCGTCGGAACGGACATCACGGAAATCGAAAGGATCCGGCATTCTGTCGAAAAGCTCGGACGGCCTTTCCTTACAAAAATATTTACCGAAGGAGAAATCGCCTACTGCGAAGGCCGCGGGCAGAAAAAATATGAAAGCTACGCGGCGCGGTTTGCGGCAAAAGAAGCCGTCTCCAAGGCATTCGGAACAGGAATCTGCGCAGATGCGCGGCTTTCCGAAATTGAAATCAGAAACGATGAGCGCGGAAAGCCGTGTCTAATATTGCACGGGAAAACGCGCCAATATTATACGGAGGTCTTAAAAGGCACCAGCGCAGACATCAGCCTTTCCCATTCGGATTCCGCAGCGCTCGCATTCGCCGCGATTCTCCTGGAGTAAAAATTACTCTCCCTGCCCTTGCTCCCCCAAAAGCAATGCCGCCTTGGCTTCCGCGCGCTGAAGCGTTATTTTGTCGCTGATACGCTGAATTCCGGCCTCGGTGCTTTCCTCGCGGAGCTGCTGCATGGCTGTCAGGCGTGCGCACCGTTCATTCAGCGATCTCCGAATCGTATTGATATGGTCCTCCTGCCTGCTCCCGTAATGATAATCAAGATCGGATATTTTCTCCCGCATTGCGACGATTTCGCTTTGTGACTTTATGGCCGCAAGCTCGCGCAGGCGGCTGTTCATTTCAGATTCGAAGCGTTTATAATTATCGCGGATCCGGATCGCTTCCTCTACGGCGCTTGCATGAAGCCGCCTTTTTTCTTCCAGCTCCGCGGACAGCTCTTCTTCCATGACGAAAAGCTCGGTAAGAAGCTTTTTGTCGCGTTCCTTGGCCGCCATGTCGATCTTAATGCGCACATCCGAAAGGCGAAGCTCCGCCTCCTTCATGTCCATGCGCACCATTTCCGCCCATGTCTGAATATCCACAAGCTGCTTCTGCGCTTCCTTCCTGCTTTTCTGAATCTTCTGTTCCGCGTCGTTAATCAAAAGCTGGGGATTTTTTGATTCCAGTTTATCTGCCGTGCTTCCGAGAAGACCGCTGAAAAGTGCTTTGATTCTAGTGAAAAAACCCATTTTTTATACCCCGGTTATCATCGCTTACGACATTGTATGCGCTTGCCTGGCAAAATATTCCGCACAATGATATAATAAAGGCCGCTAAAACAAAGCAGGGAGGATTTAACTGGATCATGAAAAAATTTCTGAAAGATTTCAAGGCGTTTGCTACAAAGGGAAACGTAATCGATATGGCGGTCGGCGTCGTTGTCGGAGGCGCGTTCAGCAAAATTGTCACCTCTCTTGTTTCGGATATTATTACGCCGCTGATCGGCCTGATCACAGGCGGCACCAGCCTGGCGGATAAAAAAATCGTCCTGCAGGCCGCCGAAATTGCGGAAGACGGCGTAACGGTCTTAACTCCCGAAAATGCATTGACTTACGGCTCATTTATCCAAAATATCATTGATTTTCTGATCATCGCTCTGTCGATCTTTCTCGCTGTCCGCATCATCGCTTCGATCCGGCGGAAAGCGGAGGAAGCAAAAAATCTGCTGCTGAGAAAAAAAGTGGAAGAGGCCGCGCCTGAGACGCCCGCAGCGCCCGTGCTCAGCTCCACGGACCGACTCCTCATGGAAATCCGTGATCTGCTGCAGGAAAAAGAAAACGTACCTGAGAGGGAGAACGATACGGCCGAATCATAAGAGCGCTTGATTTTCACGCAGAAATCGGAGGAGCGCTTCCCTTTCGTTCGGAAGCCGCTCCTCCGTCACTTCCTCCAGAAGCATCGCCAGCGCTTTGCCGATCCGTACGCCCTGCGGGATTCCCTCGGCCAGCAGGTCCTCTCCTGAGACGGCCAGATCCGCTATGGTAATACAAGCCGCGTCAGGCCGCGTCAGTTCATGGATCATTCTTCCAATCTTTTCAACTGCACGGCTGCGCTCGGCGACCATCACTGGATTCTGCGCCGCGCGGTCCGCGCGCTCAACCTGTACGAGCCGCAGCGCATTTTCCTTTCCCATGCTCCGAATCAGGCGTTTTACGGATGCCGCATCGCAGGGGATTCTGTCATCGTGATGACGTACCAGCAAGCAAACGTCTTCCCGGAGCCGGCGGCCGAATTTCAGGCGGCGCAGAATCCGATCCGCAAGCTCTGCGCTCAAGGCGGCATGCCCTTTAAAATGTCCCGTCCCGTTTTCATCCTGTGTATACACATACGGCTTTCCGATATCGTGAAGCAGCACGGCAAGGCGCAGCGTAAGGTCGGCCGGGGTATGCTCCAGTGCAGTCAGCGTGTGCGCAAAAACATCATAAATATGCCACGGGCTGTTTTGAGGAAAGCCGACGGAAGGGAGAAGCTCCGGCAGAAATACGCCGAGCACGTCGATATAATCCCGCAAAATCCGAACGGCGCCGTCCGCTGTTAAAATTTCAGAAAATTCGGCGCAGATCCGTTCTGCGGAAACGCTTCGGATCCATTCTCTGCAGGTATGCACCGCAGCGGCCGTGTCCGGCTCCATCGAAAAATCAAGCACGGCAGAAAACCGCAGCGCACGCAGAATTCGCAAAGCATCCTCTGCAAAACGCACGTTCGGTTCGCCCACGCAGCGGATCGTACGATTTTTGAGATCGTTTTCCCCTCCGAAGTAATCCAAAAGTCCTTCCTCTTTATAAAAGGCCAGCGCATTGATCGTAAAATCGCGCCGGGAAAGATCCTCTTTTAAAGAAGATATAAATTTTACAGAGTCCGGGCGGCGGTGGTCGCGATAAGCGCTCTCTGTGCGGAACGTTGTAATCTCATAAGCGCGCTTTCCGAAACAGATGGAAACCGTTCCGTGCCGGGCTCCCGTTTCGAGAACGGCATAACCGTTTTCCCGAAAAAGCCGCGCGGTCTGATCCGGAAGGGCATTCGTGGCAATATCAAAATCATGCGGCGTTTTTCCCATCAGCGCATCCCGCACGCAGCCGCCCACATAATACGCCAGATAGCCGTTTTTCCGCAAAAGCTCTATTATCTCATCCGCTTTTTCATCACAGCACGCGGAAAGCCTCGTCCGCAATTTCAACAGTCTCCTTTATATCTTCCTCCGAAAGCGCATAATTGATAAAATGATTATGATGGTTCGTAAAATACGCGCCTCTTTTGACCATTTCCGCAATCCATCGCTGATGCGTCATCAGAGAATCATCGTTTGCAATCCGCAGATAGAACAAGGAAGGGACGCCCGATACCCGCAGGTCATACCCATGCTTTTCCGCGGTTTTTTTCAAGCCGTCGCATAAGCGTGCGCCCTTTTCGATCAAAAGCTTCGGAAGCTCCAGACGCTTCATTTTTTTGAGGCAGGCGATTCCCGCGGCAAAGGGAACGGCGCTCATCCAGTAGCTGCCTGTAAACGAAATTCCGCTGACCGTATTTTTCAGAAAATCCTTTCCGCAGAGCGCAGAAACATTATAGCCGTTTGCCAGCGCCTTACAGAAGCAGATCAGGTCGGCCTCAAAGCCAAAATAATGATCCGAACCGGCCAGATCGAGGCGGAAGCCCGCGCGCACGTCGTCAATGATCAGTACGGCGCCCTGCTCCGTGCAAAGCTTCCGGGTTTTCTCCCAAAAGCCCGCCTCCGGAAGCTGGTTATCCGCAAAGTTTCCATGCAGATACGGCTGGGAAATGACCGCCGCAATCTCTCCCCTGTTCTCCTCAAAGAGTCTCTGAAGACCATCGAAATCGTTCCAGTCCGCGTAAAGATTGTTGCAGACATCTTCTTCGATAATGCCGGAATAATCGATTTTCTGCGTCCAGGGAGAGACGCCGTGATAATAGCCCTTAAAAAACACAATTTTCTTTTTTCTCGTATACGCCCTCGCCGTCATAACCGCAAGAGAGGTTACATCGTTTCCGTTTTTGGCAAAAAAAGCCCAGTCTGCACAGGCCACGGTGTCTGTCAGAAGCTCCGCGAATTCCACCATAACGGAAGAAGGCGCCGTCGTGCAATTGCATTTTTCCGCCTGTTTTCGCGCCGCCTCGTCGATTTCCTCATCGTTATATCCGAGAATATTTGGACCGTATGCGCACATATAGTCGATAAAGCGATTGCCGTCCACATCCCAGAAATAGGAGCCCTTTGCGCGCTCTGCATAAAACGGAAATGCATCCACCGGGATAAAGCAGCCCTCCGCAGGCCCTTGATGCCCGTAAATCCCGGACGGGATTACTTTCGTCGCCCGTTCAAAAATTTCTCTGCTTTTCTCATATCGATTTAATTGATGTTCCACTGTCTGTCACCTCATATGTTGCGCCCTGCCGGATTATGCCAGATATACGCTTACCCGGTCCAGGATTCTGTTGATGTTATCCAGCATCGAGATCATGCCGGAAATGGCGATTTTCTTCTTGCCTATGCAGTCCATGGCGTTTTCTTTTCCGTCAAAAAGCCGCCGCGCAAGCCGTATGCTCTCGAATTCCATGATGGCGCGCGGCGCAGGCAGGCGTGTCTTCACAGCCTTCAGACGGTGATCCTTCGCAACGACAGAGACGCCTGGGCCGTCGTAAATCGACAGCAGCACCGTTCCGTCCGTAATATGAGATGCGCTGAAGCGTCCAATCCTGTCATGATTCCCAATCTGCGCGATCGCGCCGCCGATCACATAAAGCATCAGCTCCGTGCTTCTGTCAAAAAACATAGGATTCTCCAGCGCCTTTTCATCCGCCTTCAGGTAAGCGGACAGGATATCCGTCATTTTCATAAAATGCTTCGTTAAAAATCCGATTTTCGTAAATCCCTTTGAAGGAATCGGCGTAAAGGTGCCGCCGATCATCGCGTTAAACTTTTCATAAGAGGAAAACGGGAGGCGAATGTCGCACGCGCCCCTGCCCTCTCGCATACTGCATTTTTCCGGGCCGAACGTAAACAGCGCGGCAGGGCCCTCTTTGATGTCAAATAAAATTGTCACGGGCTTTTCCGGAAGAAGCGCCTTCGCGTTCTCGTCCATGGCGCAGAGCTCCTCCAGCGCGCCCAGCACCGCGAACAAATTAATATACGCCATCGTCTCGGCATCTTTCATATTTTGTACCTGCCTTTCTTTTCTTCAATCCGGATAGAGATCCTGCCAAGCGCCGCGTTTTTCAGAAGCTCGCACATCTTTTTCGTATCTGCAACCGCCGTGTACATATGAATCCGGATTTTTTCCCCGAATTCTTCCTGTATGATTTTATATTTCAGACTCATCAGATCGGCGCGCGTATTGCTATGCAGCATGTAATTTACGTTATTATACATGGAATAATCCATTGTAATAAAAAGCTCGTCATACAGAACCTTATGTATGATGCCGCTCTCGTGAACGGCTATTCCCGCAACCTTCCGGTATGCGCGCGTAAGGCCGGCAGCGCCAAGCGGAGTTCCTCCGTAATAGCGCGCCACTACAATCGCCGCATTTTCAATATTCTGGCTCTGGAAAACGCCCAGAATCGGCTGTCCTGCCGTTCCCTGCGGCTCCCTGTCGTCTGAATAGCGGCTGATCAGCGCATTTTCCTCGTCGTATACGGTATATGCATAGACATAGTGATCCGCCTTTTTATGCCATCCCTTCATATCTTTTATAAAATTAAACGCTTCTTCCTCAGAGGAAATCGGAGCCGAGCAGGCAATAAAGCTCGACCGCTTCTCATCGTAGATTCCCACTCCGTGATCATTAAGCGTTTTTATGATTTCCTTCATCTGCCAGGCTCCTTCCTTTCATGCTTTCGTAGCTGCGTACCTTTGCAAAATGTCCGGGAGGCATCTTCCCTTTAAGATAGATGCCGTCTTCTCTGTATTCTTCAAGCTCTACGGTACCGTTTTCGTGAAAATAGGAAACGGCGCCTGCTTTGTCGTATGGAAGAATGCACTCGTACTGCTTGTCCGTTCTGACAAAATAATTTATAATTTCTTTCTTCAGTGTGTCCAGTCCGTCTCCCTGCAGTGCGGAAACGGAAAATACTTTGCCGTATCCCCGGGAGCTATGAGGCGGCAGAGTGATTGTCTGCGGAATTTTATCCGTTTTGTTCAGCACAAGATACCGCGGTCTGTCCCCGGCTCCGATCTCCTGGAGTATCTGTTCTACGGTTTCAATACATTCTGCAAAATCTGGATTCGACGCATCCACGACATGCAGCAGCAGGTCCGCATAAACCGTTTCCTCCAGCGTAGATTTAAACGCCTCTATCAGATCATGGGGAAGCTTTCTGATAAAGCCTACCGTGTCGGTCAGAAGAAAATCTCTGTGCTCCGGCGTGGCCAGCCGCCGCACAGACGTATCCAGCGTGGCGAACAACTGATCTTCCACAAATACGTCAGATCCGCACAGGGCATTGACGAGCGTCGATTTTCCTGCATTTGTATAGCCTACCACCGCAACGGAAGGGATTTCCCTCTTCTGCCGTTCCTTTCGCAAAACGCCTCTGCGCTCCTTTACCTCGCGAAGCTGTTTCTCCAGATAATTGATTTTACGCTGAATATGACGGCGATCCGTCTCCAGCTGCGTCTCGCCTGGTCCCCGGGTTCCGATTCCGCCGCCAAGGCGAGAGAGAGAAATTCCCTGGCCGATCAGGCGTGGAAGCCTGTATTTCTGCTGTGCCAGCTCGACCTGCAGACGTCCTTCCCTGGAGCTGGCGCGGGAAGCGAAAATATCAAGAATCAGCGCCGTTCTGTCGATCACCCGCGCGCCGATTATATTTTCCAGATTTCGGATTTGCGATGCGGAAAGCTCGTCGTCAAAAAGAATCAGTCCGGCGTCCAGCGCCTGTCTTTTCAGAGAAATTTCTTCCGCAAGACCGTGTCCGATATAGGTCCTGGCATCCGGCGCTTCTCGTTTCTGTGTAAAAGATCCTACGACTTCCGCTCCGGCCGATTCTGCCAGCTCACGAAGTTCCGCAAGCGGATCTCCAGGCACCAGACGATTTTCTGATAGAACGCCAACGACAATCGCGCGTTCCCGGTCGTTCCTTATTTTCTCAGCTGCGTCGCTGTATGCGGAAGCAGAACGATCCAGCTCCGTGAGCGTCTTGAAAATCCGGTCAAAATACGCGATGCGCGCCGGAGAGACAGGCCCCCTTGTTTCTGTTTTGACAAGTGCGCCCGTTTCATCCCGTGATAAAAGCGTGGCCGAAACGCCGCACGGACGTTTCTTCTCCGTGTCGACGCCGATTACGACCATCGCGTCGTAGCGCATCTTCCTAAGCGATTGCAGATCGATATCCGACGGATGAATGGTGCCGTTCGGGTGTGTGTGAAGGCAGCGGATTCCGGAAGGGCGAAGAAAGCTCTTCCGTCCCTCCAGTTCCGGAAGCGGAACGCTTTTATCGCTGCCCAGCGCGATCGCCAAAACACGGTTCTTTCGATCCAGAAATACTGCGACTTCTTTATTCGTCTCGCACGTCGCTTCCGTCATCATCAATAAAATTTCCTCGGGAATAAAGCTGCCTGGTGAGTAGACATGCTCCGCAAAGCCTTCCAGCCGTTCCAGAAGCTGCGTACGCACCCCCGCGGTATTTCCATATATGTTTTTGTTTTCGGCCATAAGGAATTCTCCTTCTTAGAATAGTCGTTTCACCGTGCGATTGATTCGGATGATGTTTTCTTCCCGGAACAGCTCCCCGTGCTCTTTGAGCAGAGCGTCTGCCGCTGCTTCTGTAATGGCATGATATGCTATGGAGACGTGCTTCTGTCCGGCAAGCTGATTCAGGAGCGGAAGTCCTGCCAGTACGGTTTCCGGCGTCGTATCCTCCAGCAGATTCGTATTTCCGACCAGGGCATCGCAGCGCATCCCCGAAGCCGCTTCAATTTCATCATAAATTCGGGAGGCCGATGGAAGATCCTTGGTAAACGGCCGGTTAGGATTCATGACAAAGAACTGCAGATGCTTCTTTCTTGACAGAATATCCTCACGATAGCGTCCGAGCGCTTTTGCACCGAGATCATCTCCTCCGACGTCTAATACGACATCATACGCCTCGTCCCGGATCAGCGCGCCCATTACTCCCGTCAAAGCCGGAACATCCACGTTTGTATTGGCATATAAAGGAAATTCCGTACGGATCCCCAGCGTTTCCAGCAATTCCCTCGCATCCGCCGAACGAAAAAACGGATTTACGATATCAAGATCGATCAATGCAGTATTTCTTCCCTGCCGCTTCAGCTTCACGGCAAAATTTACGGCCGCCTCTGTCTTTCCGCTTCCATAATGTCCCGTAAAGCTATATACGCACGTATCCATTCCCTTCACCCGCTTATTTTTTAAATACATAATGCTTCTGCACAAAATAGCTTGCGCAGAAAAGCGGAAGATCTACAAAAATTTTGCAGACCAGGCTGGGCAGCTTCAGAACGTCTTGAATCAGCGTTCCCCCCAGCGAGCCAAGCGCGAGGATCGTCACCCAAACGATAAAATATTTGAGGAAGGTCCCCTTCGTCATTTTTCCAAAAACGACCTTCGCGTTTAAAAAGTAATTTAATATCCCGCTTGCCGCTCTTGCCGCGGCGTACGCTACCGCATAATCCAGAAAACGCGCCAAGATCAGGAACAAAACGTAATCCAGCAGAAACGAGAGCAGGGAGGAACACGCGAATTTCAGAATTTGAGAGATCACCAGGAAGGAATCCCGGAACGCGTGAAAATGGGAGCCCGCATTATTATCATAGTAAATCGTCTCAATGGGGATTTCCCGGTACGGAACGCCCCAGCTTTTGATAGACAGCAGCATATTCATTTCGTATTCGTAGCGATCGCCCTTCAGCTCCAGCATTTCCTTGAAAAGACGCTCCGGGATGGCGCGCAGACCTGTTTGGGTATCATAAATGGCAACTCCTGTAACCAGACGGAACAGTCCTCTTGTAAATCCGTTTCCCAGTCTCGAGCGCAGCGGGACCTTTTCTCCCGTGTCCCGGAAACGACCTCCGATAATCAAGGCCGGTCCATCCTGCGTTTCCATGGACGCCTCCGCCGCCTGCGCGACATCCTTGATGGCCTCGTAGCTGTGCTGCCCATCGCAGTCGGCGGTGATCGCATAGGCAAAGCCGCCGCCCTTCTGATTCAGACGGATCAGCTCCGCAAAACCCGTTCGCAGCGCCTGACCTTTTCCTTTGTTGCCGTCATGATGAATCACAACGCATCCGCGTTCCTCTGCGGTCTGAAAGCGGGATTCGCATTCGTCCCGGCTTCCGTCGTCTACCGCAATGACAAAAATCCCATTTTTCCTTAAAATTTCTATAAAAGCAACAAATTTGTCGTCCGGGTTGTAAGCAGGTATGATTACCGCATATTTCATAGTCTTACTCAAGATGCTGGACCTCCCCGCAGTCAAAAAATTTATCCGGCTTCAGTTCTGCGGCACTACTGCTTTGCAGAAGGATGCTCGCCGTGGCAAGCAGCCGACCGGCCGGCGTATATAGCCGAACGCGCGCACCGTCCGAAAAAGCGCCGCGGATCCGGCGTTCAGGCGCTTCAATCCAAAGACGCCTGCCGTTTCGATACAGACGCTCTTCTTTTTCACTCAGTTTGATATATGGATCGTCCCTCAGAAGGAAGTCGATCGAATAAACCGGAACTGTTTGTTCGGTTTCCAGGCGCTCCAGCGTAACGGATTCGCTGCATTCCATAAAACCGTACGCCGTACGCTCTAGCGCCGACATACACGCATGGACGCCCAAAAGCTCTCCAATATCCCGGAACAAAGAACGGATATACGTCCCGCGCGAGCATTTTACATCGATGCAGGCCTTCGGATAGCCCTCGTCCCCTTTCCAGTAATCCAGTACTCCGATCTCATAAATTGTTACCGTTCTGCTCCGCATTTCCACTTTTTTCCCCTGTCTGGCCAGCTTGTACGCGGGGACGCCCCCAATCTTCACAGCCGCATAATCCGGCGGAATCTGAACGATATCTCCCAGAAAGGTTTTTACCGCTTCAGAAAGCGTTTCTCGGCTGATTGCCGTAAGCCGTTCGTCGCGGGGATCCAGGATTTGCTCGATTTTTCCCCAGATATCACACGTATCCGTTCCGATTCCGAACGTGATTTCGCCCCGGTACCGTTTCGGCATGTCAAGGAACAAATCGGCGCACCGCGTCGCTTTTCCCAGGCACACGGGCAATACACCGGTCGCCTGCGGATCCAGCGTCCCGGCATGTCCGGCTCTTTCCGAAGCGGTCAGTCTGCGTACGCGGGAAACACAGGTAAAGGAACTGATCCCCGCAGGCTTATAAATATTGATTACCCCATCCATTTCAATATTTCACCAATTAAAATTTTTTTAAATTCAGAAAACGGAGCTCCATTTTCTTCTTTATAAAGCAGGCCCGCGGCTCTCTTGTGTCCGCCGCCGCCAAACTGTGACGCTACGGCCGCCACGTCGCAATGATTGTCAGAGCGAAGACTGATCCGAAACTCACGCGCAGTTTTTCCTGGCTTGACAAAAATGCCGACGCTGACCTCCTCGATACACCGCAAAAACGGAGCGAAGCTTTCCAGGTCGTCGTCCGTCGCTCCGACAGCTTCCATTTCTTCCCTGGTAATCTGAAGGAAGGCGACGCGCCCTTCTCCGTAGTATTCGATCTTTTGGTATGCGGCGGCCTTTAAAGCAACCTCGCTTTTTCTCTGGTTTTCGTAAAGCTCAGAATACTGCCATGCCATATTTCCTGCGATTCTGATCAGCTCCGCCGCAATCGCATGCGTTTCGGCCGTAACGCTGGCATATGCAAAGCAGCCCGTATCCGTTAGAATTCCGGCGTAAATACATTCCGCGATTTCCTTCAGATACGGCGCCCGCCGATAGTCCTCATACGTCTGGATCAACTCCCAGATTCCTTCCGCCGCTGCCGCCCATCCGGTGCTGCACACCGTTATCGGTGCAAACGTAGCATCCGAAATATGGTGATCGATTCGAATCTGTCCTTTTGCACGGTAAAAAAGCTCCTTGCGATTTCCCATTCGCTTTTCATCGCTCGTATCCACCGCGATCGCCAAATCGTGCTCCGGCAGTTCCGACTCTGCGTCGGGCTGCCATACGGAGAATTGTACGCCTTCCGGAAGCCTGTCGGAACGATAAAGAAACGACAGATTTCCGGGAGGCAATTCTTCCGAAAAAATATTGACGGTTTTGCCCTGTCCGCACAAAAAATACGCAAGGCCAAATGCGGAGCCCAGAGAATCGCCGTCAGCGTGTATATGCGGAAGCAGCAAAATATGCTCTGCCTCAGATATGGCTTTCCGAACCTGCTTCCAGTCCTGCATCAGCATCACCCGTTTTCCTTGTTCCGTTACGGATTCTTTGTCAGCTCATCGATCTTTCTGGCCATATAAGAACCGTATTCGATAGAATCATCCAATACAAACGTCAGCTCCGGGAGCGTCCGTATAATCATTTTCTGTCCAAGAGCCTTCCTGATAAAGCCGCCCGAGCCGCGCAGCGCTGCGAGCGCCGCTTTTTTTTCTTTCTCGCCAGCGTAAATACTAATATAAACCTTTGCGTATTTCAAATCCTTTGCAAGTTTTATATTCGTAACGCTCGTTACGGTCGGGATGCGCGGATCCTTGAGATCGTTCCGGAGAATGTCACTCAATGCCCTGCGCATTTCTCCCGCAATCCGTTCAGTCCTGTCCATTCCTTTTAACCTCTTCCATCACATAGCATTCTATGGTGTCGCCCTCTTTGATATCATTGAATTTCTCAAAGGAGAGGCCGCATTCGAAGCCCTGCTGAACTTCTTTTGCATCGTCTTTAAAGCGTTTCAGAGAAGCCAGCTTTCCTTCGAATATGACAATGCCGTCCCGTACGATCCGCGCCTCCGAATTCCGGACGATTTTTCCGTTTGTGACATACGCGCCGGCGATCGTACCGACTCCGGAAACCTTAAACGTCTGCCGCACCTCCGCATGGCCGAGAACGCTCTCCTTGAGCTCCGGCTCCAGCAGGCCCGCCATTGCGGCTTTAATATCGTCGATTGCATCATAGATCACTCGGTAGAGCCTGATGTCTACGCCTTCCGCCTCCGCATGCTCTGCGACGTTCGCACCGGGCCTGACGTTAAATCCGATAATAATCGCGTTTGATACGGAAGCAAGCTGTACGTCCGATTCCGTAATCGCTCCTACGGCTCCGTGTACGATCTTAATGCGGACCTCGTCGGTGCTCAGCTTTGCAAGAGACTGTTTTACGGCTTCTACGCTGCCCACCACGTCGGCCTTGACGATGATGTTCAAATCCTTTACATTCCCCTCCTGGATCTGAGCGAACAGATCATCAAGGGATACTTTGTTATGCGCCTGCATTGTTTTTTCTCTTTGCTCGCTTCGCCTGGTATCGATCAGATGTTTCGCTACGCGTTCATCCTTGACGGCGTAGAACAGCTCGCCCGCTTCCGGAACCTCGGGAAGTCCTGTAATTTCTACCGGCGTTGACGGCGTCGCTTTTTTGAGGGCGTTTCCTTTATCATCCGTCATTGTACGGATTCTTCCGAACGTCGTTCCGGATACGATGGCATCTCCCGGCTTCAGCGTTCCTCTTTGAACAAGAAGCGTTGCGACAGGGCCTTTGTTTTTATCCAGCTTTGCCTCTATGATCGTTCCCTTGGCCTGCCGCTCCGGACTTGCCTTCAGCTGCAGGATGTCGGCAGACAGAAGAACGGTCTCCAGCAGAAGCTCGATGTTCTCGCCCGTTTTTGCCGAAACCGGCACAAACGGCACGTCTCCGCCCCATGCCTCGGCCACAACCTCGTGTTCTGCAAGCTCCTGCATAACTCTGTCAACGTTTGCGCCGGGTTTATCTATTTTGTTCACTGCAACCACAATTGATACGTTCGCTGCTTTTGCGTGATTGATCGCCTCGACGGTCTGCGGCATGACGCCGTCGTCCGCCGCCACGACAAGGATCGCGACGTCCGTTACCTGCGCGCCTCTGGCACGCATGGCCGTAAACGCCTCATGGCCCGGCGTATCCAGGAAGGTGATCTTCCGGTCATTGATCCGCACCATATAAGCGCCGATGTGCTGGGTAATGCCGCCTGCTTCTCCGGCAGTAACGCTCGTTTTCCGGATCGCGTCCAGAAGCGACGTTTTTCCGTGGTCTACATGTCCCATGACAACAACCACAGGCGGCCGTTCCACCGCCGTTTCATCGTTTTCCGTGTCATCCTGATCGTCGAACAGAATGTCCTCATCCGTAATCACGACCTCCTGCTCCGCAGTGATATTAAACTCGCTCGCGATCAGGGCTGCCGTATCGAAATCGATTACCTGATTTTGGTTTGCCATGACGCCCATCAGCATCAGCTTTTTAATGACATCCGCCGAGGATTTTTTGATTCTTTCAGCAAAATCCTTGACCGTCATGGATTCCGGCAGCTTTACGTTGGTAAGCACTGCGATGACCGGCTGCGTCTTTTGCGACGCCACAAATTCGCGCGCCTTTTTCATGAGGTCTTTCTTCGGCTTTGCGCCCTTCTTCGGAACATTGTGATCCACGTCGTAAGATACTCTATATTCGTCGTTATAAATTTCGGACACACCGATCTTTTCGCCTACGAATTTCCTGGCGGACTTATATTTATCTTTCTGTAAGCTCTGCGCGCTTTTGGCCGTTTCCTTCCGCCCGTCTTTTTTGGAGAACTTATCGGACTCGCGTTCCTGCTGCTTTCCAATCATTTTTCCCGCATAATCGCGCTTTACTTCCTGTGAAACCGCGGCAGGATCCATGGAGGGAATCAGCGGTGCCGACGCTTTTTTATGGTTTTCGCGCGGTTCCCTTTTCTGAGGAAGCTCCTTGCGTTCCCGTACCGTCCGCTGCGCGGGTTCCTGTTTTACGGGCATTTCGATCTGCGGAGCCGGCTCCTCTTCCAGCTCGATTTCGATGACCTCCGAATATTCATATTGTTTAAATACAAATTTTTCTTCCTTCCGCTGCGCCGCAGTCTGTTCCGTCTCGCCGGCTTTTGTCTCCGGTTCCGCATCCGGTACGGGCTCCGGATCTTTTGGTTTTCTTACGTCTTCTTTTTTGACGCGCTTTACCCGTCTGACCGTAGGCTCGGAGGGAGCGGCTTTTACCGGCTCCGGGGTTTCCTGCGGCGCCTGCGCCGCTTTCGGTTCCGGATCCGGTTCCTGCTTTGTCTCCGTCAGATCTGAAGCGTACAGATCCTCTATAGACTCCGTCCTCACCTCGTAGCCGGAACGAAGTCCCGAGCCCGCCTCACGGCTCTGACGTTTTTTAGGCTGAACGTTTTTACCCTGCGGCTTCTGAGCCTGCACGCCCGCATCGGAAGAACTGTTATCTACAATAATCCGTCGGACGATCACGCCGGAAGATTTTCCCTGCGTCTGCTGTTCCTTCTGTGCGACTATTTTTCTGGCCGCCGGATCGTCCTGAGAATTTTCCGTGTTTTTTTCCGAATGGAATCCGGTATGCTCGTAAAACTTCTGAAGCTCGTCATCTTCCAATACGCTCATATAGCTTTTGTTCTCAATGCCCATTTCCTTCAGCATTTCCAATATTCTCTTACTCGTGGATTTGAGCTGTTTTGCAAGCTCATGTACTCTGATTTTATTATCCAACGGCGCCACCTCCTGATTTGCTGCCATCTGCTTCCGTTCTCTTCTCAAACTGCGTTCTGAGCGCTTCGTAGGTCGCTGCTCCGACTTCCGTTTCAAATTCCCTGCTCAGCTTGTTTCCTTTTATCATTTTTTCAAAGCACCCGGCATCTGCACACACATAAGCGCCTCTTCCGTTCAGCTTTCCGGTAAAATCCAGGCAAATCTGTCCTTCCCTGCTTCTGACGATGCGCAGCAGATCTTTTTTGGGCTTTGATTCGTAGCACCCGACGCATCTGCGCATCGGAATTTTTTTCTGCTTCAAACCATGTCACTTCCTTACA
Source organism: uncultured Clostridium sp. (assembly GCA_900543695.1). GTDB lineage: Bacteria > Bacillota > Clostridia > UBA1212 > UBA1255 > Egerieisoma. Next base: position 260,819 of record UQSG01000001.1, read on the forward strand.
CTTACAGCAAATCCGGATCAAACTCGCCGTTCTCATCGTACGGATTGATCGCCGCGTCAGCCTCCTCTGTGTCGTTAAACAGCTCTTCCTCTACGCTGGCGCGTACCTGCGCTTCGCTCTTGATATCGATTTTCCAGCCCGTCAGCTTTGCCGCGAGCCGGACGTTCTGCCCTTCCCTCCCGATTGCAAGGGACAGCTGGCTGTCCGGTACAATCGCCGTTGCGGATTTATCCTCTTCATTAATAAATACGCGGAGCGCCTTAGCGGGACTCAGACTGCTCGCAATCAGATCGTCCGCATACGGACTCCATTTGATAATGTCGATCCGTTCTCCTCTGAGTTCGTCAACGATCACCTGTACGCGCAGACCCTTCTGTCCGACGCAGGCTCCGACCGGCTCTATATTTTCATCTCTGGAGTATACTGAAATCTTGGTTCTGGAGCCCGGTTCCCTGGCAATATTCATGATTTCAACGATTCCATCGTGAATTTCAGGAACCTCCAGCTCAAACAGACGCTTTACGAGGTTCGGATGGCTTCTCGAAATCATAACGCACGGCTCCTTGCTTTTATAGCCTTTATCCCTGACCTCCAGCACGTATGCCTTGATTCTGTCGTAAACCTTATACTGCTCCGTCTCCACCTGTTCTGCTGGGAGAAGAATTCCCTCGATCTGGCCGAGATCGACGTGAATGATTCGCTCCTTTTTGCCGTCCCTGTTCTCCCGCATTTCAATTCTCTGAATCGTGCCCGTCACGACGTCTTTTTCTTTTGCCCGAAATTGATCGTATACTCTTGTACGTTCTTCTTCCCGGAGCTTTTGTATGATGATTTGCTTCGCTTTCTGCGCGGCGAGCCGCCCGAAATTCTTCGGCGTGATTTCAAATTCCGCGATGTCCCCGATTTCAAATTCGGGATCAATCTTTCTGGCCTCCTCAAGGGACAGCTCCGTCGTGTCGTTTTCCATTTTTTCTACGACTTCTTTTTGAGCGTAGACCTTGATGTCCCCCGTCTCCCGGTTAAATTCAACCCTTGTGTTGCCTTCCGTTTCCGATTTTCCGTAGGATGCATTCAGCGCCTCTTCAATTGCGGCAATGATGACTTCGCGGTCAATTCCTTTATCCTTTTCCAGCTCGTCGAGAGCATACAGCAGTTCAGCACTCATTGTTTCGTTCATACCTCCATTTTTAATTCCAGATAATCGTTCTTTTAACGAGCGATACGTCCTTCACCGGAAATCGCAGCTCGCTGCCATTTTCCAGAATGACGATTTCCCCGTTTTCCCGTCCCTTTAATTTCCCGGTAAAAATTTTGCCGCCGTCGGCAGGCGCATAAAGATGCACTTCTACATCTTCTCCCTGGTAACGTTCAAAATCCCGATCCGTTTTGAGCGGCCGGTCGAGCCCCGGAGAAGAAACCTCGAAGAGGTATTTCCCCTTTATCACATCGGCTTCGTCCAAAAGATCGTTCAGCGCCTCGCTTACCAGCTGGCAGTCGTCAAGCGTAATGCCGCCCTGCTTATCAATATAAAGCCGCAGATACCAGTCTGAACCTTCCTTGACGTATTCGGCCTCAAGCAGTTCGATTCCCGCGTTTAAGCGCTCGATCACGGGCTCTGCAAGCGATCTGACCGTGTCGGCAATTTTCATATTCCATCCACCTCCGACGCAAAATATGCCTGTAAAACGAAAGAGTGGGAAATCCCACTCTTTGCGCTGAAAACACCAGATTGCGGCTCTATTATAAGAAACTTACCCGTCGGTGTCAAGTATAATTTTTTGAATTTCTGCCGGCGAGGAGGCGATTTTGTCCGCGCCCGCCTCTTCCAATTCTCTTCCCTGCGCGTAACCGTAAGCAGCCCCCACCGTTTTCAGGCCAAATCGCCGGGCTGCCAGAACGTCGAATTTCCTGTCTCCGACCATCACGGCATTGCGATTGTCTCCCAGCCGGGCGAGCGCCATGCGCAGTACGTCCTCCTTTTCTACGCATTTACCCTCCAGATCGCTTCCTTCGATGACAGTAAAATATTCTGTCAGCCGGTACTCGTCAAGGATTTGGCGTACGAAAACGGCGGGCTTTGAAGACGCGACTGCAAGAATTCTGCCGTTTGCTTTTAACGCGGCTAGCAGCTCATGGACGCCCGGATACAGCGTGTTTTCATGGACGCCGAGAACCTCGTACCGTTCCCGGTATTTTTCGACAAGCCGTCTGCCCTCCGCTTCCGTGCAGCCTGTAAGCTCCCGAAAAGACCAAAGAAGCGGCGGGCCGATGAACCATTCGATTTCCGAGGGCTCCGGAGTGGGATATCCAAGCTTGCGCAGCGCATAGACGGCGCTGCCCGTAATACCCGCTCTGGGATCCGTCAGCGTGCCGTCCAAATCAAAAATAACATAACGACAGTCGCGGAATTTCATTTTCCTGCATCCTTTTTCCGGTCGTTTTCACGGATTTCCACACGGCGAATTTTTCCGCTGATCGTTTTAGGCAACTCTGTCACAAACTCGATAATGCGCGGATATTTGTAAGGCGCCGTAGCTTTTTTTACATAGTTTTGAAGCTCCTTTTTCAGCTCCTCGCTGGCTTCGTAGCCGCGTGCCAGAACGATCGTCGCTTTTACAAGCTGGCCGCGCAGGTCGTCCGGGACGCCCGTCACCGCGCATTCCAGCACGGAGGGATGCTCCATGAGCGCCGATTCGACTTCAAACGGTCCGATGCGGTAGCCCGAGCTTTTGATGACGTCATCTTTTCTTCCGACATACCAGTAATACCCATCCTCATCTTTATAGGCGAGGTCCCCCGTATGATAAAATCCGTCGTGCCACACTTCGCGCGTCAGCTCTTCGTCTTTATGATATCCCTTAAACATTCCGACCGGTTTTCCTTTTGAAGTATTAATGACGATTTCACCGACTTCGCCGGGATAACAGCTCCTGTAATCGTTGTCTACGATGTCCACATCATAGCACGGCGACGGCTTTCCCATGGAGCCGGGCTTGATCTTCATCCAGGGGAAGGTACAGACAAGCGCTACCACCTCGGTTTGTCCGTAGCATTCGCGCAGCTTGAGGCCCATGGCTTTGTAGATCTGATTGTATACCTCCGGATTGAGGGCTTCTCCGGCCACCGTGAGTTCCTGAAGCGACGACAAATCATACTGCGAAAGATCCTCTTTGATCATAAAGCGATAGATCGTAGGCGGCGCGCAGAATGTCGTCAGCTTGTATTTTGACATTTTGCCGAGCAGATCCGGCGGGTTGAATTTTTCCATGTCATATACAAAGATTGTGGTCTCTCCGAGCCACTGCCCGTAAAGCTTTCCCCATACGGCTTTCGCCCATCCCGTTTCCGCGACGGTCAAATGCAAGCCTTTTTCTTTGACGCTGTGCCAATAGCCTGCCGTGATGATATGTCCCAGCGGATAGGAAAACGTGTGTACTACCATTTTAGGGTATCCGGATGTGCCGGACGTAAAATACAGCAGCATATTGTCTTCATTTTGCGCGTCTTCATCCCCCTGCGGCCGCTGGAAGTCCTCGCTCTGTGCCTCTACGGCCTCGTCCAGATCGATCCAGCTTTCCAAGCGCCCTTCCTCGCGCATTTTCGCTTGCTCCGCTTCTTTTTGCTTTTTGCTGCCGTTCGTGTAAAATTTTAATTTCAGCGTCGGCGAATCTTTCTGGGCGATATCCACCTGTTTTGGAAAATCATGGTCTGTTGTGCAGATTACCGCTTTGACGTCGGCTCGGTTACATCTGTATACAATATCCTTTGCCGTAAGTAAATGGGTGGCTGGTACCGCCACGGCGCCTATTTTGTGGAGCGCCATGATGACATACCAGAACTGGTAATGTCTTTTGAGAACGAGCATGACGGAATCGCCTTTTTTGATACCCATATTTTTGAATAAATTCGCCGCCTTGTCGGAATATCTTTTCATATCAGCAAAGGTGAATATTTTTTCATCATTTTCTTCGTTGCACCATACGAGCGCCTGTTCCCCCGGCTTGTCTTTTGCCAGTTGATCCAATACGTCGTATGCAAAATTAAACTTTTCCGGCACGCAAATTCGGAAATTTTCCTTGAAGTCTTCATAGGATGTAAAATCTGTTCTGTTTACATATTTCTCAAATATCGCCATACCTTTTATCAACCTTTCTTTTTGTTTTCGTTGTGGGCAATAAAAAATCCTCGTCTCACAGCTGAGACGAGGATTCAACTCCATCGTTATACCACTCAATTTACTGTCCTTCTCCGGATTCAAAAAAACTAAATCCTCGCATGTAACGGTGCTTTCCGGAAATACTTACTCATACTTTCAGCATTTCAGCTCAGGAGTGATTTGTCTTAATATGACCGCCATCGGTTTTCACCAACCACCGACTCTCTGCAGGCTCCGTATTCAGACCTGTCTCCGTCAAAGCTTTTTGACGGGGGCAATATTACCATACAAAATTTAAAAAGTCAAACAAATTTTTTAGAGAGTATGTTTTGCAGTTTTTACTTGGAGGGAGATGCGAGAGTAAAAAAGGTGAGAGAAGAGAAGAAATTGAGATTTTTACTGTGGGAG
>UQSG01000002.1 GCA_900543695.1 uncultured Clostridium sp.
CTTTTGGGACATTTTCCCTTGTGGTTTATTGAGACATTATCACAAATGGTTTATACTTATAGTATGAAAAGTATACAAATTTCTTGACTTTTCAGACTGCTCTGTTTATTATAGCCTATGTGTGTCTTCACACATGGGAACGACTTTTTTCGTTTTTTGGAGTGATCATCAATGATGTATAAAAGTACGCGGGGATATTCCGCAGAATATAGTTTTTCCGATGCGGTGCTGACGGGAATCGCTCCCGACGGAGGACTGTTTGTTCCGATAAAATTCCCGCGGTTTGATTCGCTGGAGTTTGCGGAGCTCTGCGGCATGGATTATTGCAGTCTCGCCATAGAAATATTTGCCAGATTTGTTACCGATTTTACCAGAGCAGAGCTTGAGCGCTGTGTCAGAAACGCATATGCCAGCGGAAGCTTCCCGCAGGATCCGGCGCCCGTCGTCTCTCTCAGCAGTTCTTTGAACGTGCTGGAGCTGTGGCACGGTCCGACCTCTGCATTCAAGGATATGGCGCTTCAGATTTTACCGGAATTCCTGTCCGTGGCAATAAAGAAGAACGAACAGCACCGTAAGGTTGCAATTTTAACCGCGACATCCGGAGACACCGGGAAAGCGGCGCTTGCGGGCTTCCAGGACGCCGAAAATGTAAAGCTTCTGGTATTTTATCCGGAAAACGGCGTCAGCGAAATGCAAAAGCGGCAGATGGTCACGCAGGAGGGGCGGAACCTGTCGGTCATCGCCGTACGCGGAAATTTCGACGACGCGCAGACGGGCGTAAAAAATATTTTTACGGACGGCGCTTTTGCGGAAACGTTGAAAACGCGTGGTTATACGCTTTCTTCCGCCAATTCCATCAACATCGGCAGACTGCTTCCCCAGATTGTTTATTATTTTTACGCATATCTCTCTTTGGTCAGAAAGGGGCGCATCTCCGCCGGTTCTAAAATAAACTTCGTGGTGCCCACCGGAAATTTCGGGAACATCCTCGCATGCTATTATGCTGAGAAAATGGGACTTCCCGTGAACAGAATCATCTGTGCCACAAATGACAACAATGTCGTATCCGATTTCATGGCGACCGGCGTTTACAACAGCAAGCGGCCCTTTATTCAGACGATTTCTCCGGCAATGGATATTCTGGTTTCTTCGAATCTGGAGCGTTTGCTTTATGAGGCATCCGGAAACGACGCGCAGTCCGTCGCGGCAGATCAGGAAGATCTGAAGGCGAGCGGCGTTTACTCCGTCGATAAGAAGACCATCAATAATATCAATCAGAGTTTCTGGTCCTCTTACGCGTCGCAGGAGGAATGCAGGGCAACGATCAAAAACGTATATCAGGAATTCCATTATCTCATCGATCCGCACACGGCGGTAGGAATCGACGTGTATGATAAGTACGTGATTTCGACAGGCGATACCGCTCCTTCCGTAGCGGTATCCACAGCAAGCCCGTTTAAATTCAACAAAACCGTTGCCGAAGCGATTTTCGGTCCCGAAGCGATCAGCGGCAGAAACGAATTTGAAATTCTGGAGGATCTTTCTGCAAAAACCGGGCAAACGATCCCCGCGCCGCTCCGAGATTTGGACCGAAAACCAATTTTACACAATAAAGTATGCGAGGTATCCGGCATGAAGGCCGCGGTAGACGCATTTTTACAATAACAGGGAGGTTGTTTATGTTTCAGATTGCGATTATAGGATGTGGTGTCGTAGGCTCCGGCGTTGCGGACATCCTGCTGGAAAAACAGGAGGAACTCGGAAAGCGCTTCAACGAAGAGGTCCGGCTGACAAAGATTGTAGATATCAAAAATATGACCGGAACCCCGTACGCTCCGTATCTTACCAGCGATCAGAAAGAAGTTTTGGAGGACGAAGCAATCCGTCTTCTGGTCGTCACCGTAGGCGGTCTCGATCAGGCCGCAGAGATTTGCAGAAAGGCGCTGCGGGCAGGAAAACACGTAGTTACCTCCAATAAAGCCGTCGTAGCGGCATACGGCCGCGAGCTTACGACGCTGGCATTCGAAAACAACGTGCGCTTTCTTTACGAAGCAAGCGCAGGCGGCGGAATCCCCATCATACGCCCCTTAAATATCTGTCTTTCCGTAAACGATATCTATGAAATTCAGGGAATTCTGAACGGGACAACGAATTATATGCTGACCGGGATGTACCGGGATAAAATGTCCTTTGAGGATATGCTGAAGGACGCGCAGGCAAAAGGGTATGCCGAAGCAGATCCCTCCGCGGACGTCGACGGATTCGACGCGGCGCGTAAGATCGCAATTCTTTCCTCAATCGCATATGACGAGTTTATCGATTATCAAAAAGTAAAATGCATCGGAATCCGCGACGTCGTCTATGCGGATCATGAGCTGGCCGCTTCCGGGGGATACGTGATCAAGCTGATCGCCGGCAGCAGAAAGACAGCAGAAGGCGTCCGCGTCAGCGTCGAGCCGAAGCTCGTTTCCAAAAACCATATTCTTTCCGCGGTTCATTCCGTTTATAATGCGGTTCTCGTTCGCGGCTCCTATACCGGGGACTCGCTGTTCTATGGGCAGGGAGCCGGCAAATTTGCAACGGCAAGCGCAATCCTTGGAGATATCGTTGAAATACTGGAAGCCCCCGGTCGCCAAACGCTGCCAGGCTTCGTATTCCGCGAGGCAGAGCCAGTACGGGAATCCTCTGAAAAGGAGCGCTTCTACGTCCGTGTTGTATCACAGTTTAACGACACGGATTTTGAAGAGCTCAAATTCCACATAACGGAGGTTTTCGGAGAAAATGCCGTATATCTGGGGTACGCGCTCTCTGATAACACGACCGCAGGCTTCCTCTCGGATCGATGCAGTGAAGCCGAGCTGTGCAAAAAGCTGGAAATGCTTTCTGAAAACGCAGGTATCCGCATTGCCTATACCATGCGCGTAGCAGATTGACCGGGAAAGGACAGGTGTTTCTATGAAAGTAGTCAAATTCGGCGGCAGTTCCCTTGCCGATGCGAAGCAAATCAAAAAGGTATGCAGCATTATATTATCTGACAGCCAAAGACGAATTGTTGTCGTCTCAGCTCCTGGAAAACGCTATGACACCGATACAAAAGTGACGGATCTGCTGATCCGTCTGGCGAAAGCCTGTCAGGAGGGCAGCGGCGTGGAGGCTGCGCTGGAGGCCGTCCTCGAGCGCTACGCAGGAATCGCAAAGGACCTGAATCTTGGGAGAGAAATTGTCTGCACAATAAAAAACGATCTGATTTCCAGAATGCACACGAACTGCAGAAATTACGAAATGTTTGAAGATCTGATGAAAGCGGCGGGAGAGGACAATTCCGCAAAGCTGATCGCCTGCTATCTGCAAAGCATCGGAGAAAATGCGGAATATATCGATCCGAAGGAGGCGGGGATGTTTTTGAGCAGCGAATTTGGAAACGCTCAGGTGCTTCCCCATTCCTATGAGCTGCTTGCAAAACTGGCGGAGCGCCAGACAATCATGATCTTTCCGGGATTTTTCGGTTATGCGGAGGACGGAAGCGTCGTTACGTTTTCCCGCGGCGGCTCCGATGTAACGGGCGGCGTGCTTGCAGCGGCGGTAAATGCCGATGTATACGAAAACTTCACAGACGTGGATTTTGTATATGCTGCGAATCCCAAGCTGATCGACAATCCCTTCCCGATTCCCCTTTTCACATACGAGGAAATGCGGGAGCTGTCCTACGCGGGCTTCAGCGTGCTTCACGAGGAAGCGCTGGCGCCGGTATATCAAAAGGGAATCCCGGTAAATATCAGGAATACGAACAATCCGGACGCGCCGGGCACTTTCATTGTACCGGATAAAAAAGCCCCGAAGCCGACTTTGCCCGTAGCCGGAATCGCTGCCGACACCGGCTTCCTGACGATCCACATTTATAAATATATGATGAACCGTTTGATCGGCTATGCCAGAAAGCTTCTTTCTGTTTTAGAAGAGGAGGAAGTGTCTTTTGAACACATGCCCTCCGGCATCGACAGCATTTCACTGATTATCCGTGAGAAAAACTGTCCTCCGGAGAAGCTTGCGCGGATCCTCAAAAAATACGAACAGCTTGACGCCGATTCTGTGACGGTAGACCAGGATCAGGCAATCGTTATGCTTGTTGGCCGCGGCATGACAAAGACGGTCGGCGTTGCGACGCGGGCCACTGCAGCATTTGCCAAAGCCAATATTAACATTCGAATGATTAATCAGGGCTCCTCCGAAGTCAGCATTATGTTCGGGGTTGAGGCTAAGGATGCCAAACCGTCGGTGGTCGCCCTCTACAATGAATTTTTTAACTGACGCGGCGCGCGCTGTCCGAATCTTCCCGTTTCTGCCGCGTATTCGGCTTCTTTAAGAGACTGCCGGAAAGCGGCTTATACGTAAACAGCGTGAGAAGCGAGATAATAATCCATTTTGTCAGATTGAACGGAAGCGTTCCAAATACGATGATGCCTTTCACATCTGTAACAAAGCTGCAGGCCTCCTGCGCTGCCGCCAGCACGCCGTCGAGACCGAATAAATTTGCATAAACGGGAATCAGCAGCCAGTAATTCAGCGCGCAGGAAATGACAGCGACAGAAATCAGCGAGACGCCCAAGGCAATCATCGCGCCCTTTTTCGAATGCTTTTTCCGGTAAATCAGGCCGGCCGGTATAATAAAGGATAAGCCGATCAGCATATCTGCAAGCGCGCCCACTCCCGCGCTTTCCGTAAAGACGCCTGCCGCAAGGAACGCGATCAGATTTTTCAGAACGGCCGTAACGGTCCCTGCCACCGGTCCCATGGAAAATGTGGCGATTACAACGGGAAAATAACTGAAATCCAGTTTATAGAAGCTTGGAAAAATCGGAATCGGCAATTCAATAATCATCAGTAAAGATGCGACTGCCGTGAGCATGGCGATCCGCGTAACGTAAAACGTCCTCGCTGAACGCAGCGAATTGGTATTTGGCATTTCAAAGTCTACTCCTTCCATCCGGACTTGGCGCAATACGCTTTACCGTCGGCTGCGGATTTACACCGCATCAATTCCGCTGCACAAAATTTACGGAACTCGCAGGCTTGCGGCCGCTGCGGCCGCTTTACTGCCGGTTGGGATTCTCACCCTACCCCGAAGTACAGAAACAATATTACATCGTATGCGGCAATCTGTCAACGGGAAACTTTCCGCCCGCAGACGCCCAGATAAAAAAGCGCCCCGGGCGCGGAACTCTGCCGCATTCCCGGGGCGTTCGTCCGGAAGAACCGGAGCGTTCATCATCCTCTTTTGAAAAGAACGTCCTGCTCATACTGTCTGACTTCTGTAAGCCAGGCGTCTCCCACAGGAACGCCGTTTATTTCGCAGAAGTAATCCCATACCGCGCCGAACGGCAGCGTCTTGAGCTCTTCGAGAATCGCAAGGCGCGACGTAAAATTAAAGTCTCTTTCATATTCCACCAGCGCGGCCGTAGGCTCAAGCAGCGCAAGCAGCAGCGCCTTCTGCATGTTCCTCATGCCGATCACCCATGCCGCAATCCGGTTGATGCTCGCATCGAAGAAGTCGAGCCCGATGTGCGTTTTCTCCACAAAGCTGTTTCTCACCAGCTCCGCAGCAATCGCTCTGAGCTCGTCGTCCAGAATGATGACATGGTCGCTGTCCCAGCGCACCGGGCGGCTGACATGCAGCAGAATCTCATCAAGATAACAGAATACAGCCGAAAGCTTATCCGAAATCACTTCAGTCGGATGGAAGTGGCCGGCATCCAGGCACAAAAGCTTGCCTCTGGAAACAGCGTAGCCCATGCAGAATTCGTTGGAACCCACCGTATAGCTTTCCGCTCCGATTCCGAAAACCTTGCTTTCAATCGCGTCAAGGGTGTATTCCTTCGGGTATTGTACACTGAAAATTTCATCCAGCCCCTCCTGCAGCCGTTTTCTCGGCCCATATTTATCCACGGTAATATCTTTCATTCCGTCGGGGAACCAGAAATTCGTAACGGCCGGCGTACCGAGCTCTTTTCCCATGTAGGCGGCAATTTCACGGCACGCCTTGCAGTGGCGGATCCAGAAGTCACGCACCTCTTTATCCGGATGACTGAGCGTCATGCCGCTCTCAGACATGGGATGGGAGAAGCAAGTCGGATTGAAATCCAGGCCGACACCGTTTTTCTTAGCCCATTCTACCCATTTTTTAAAATGCTTCGGTTCGATTTTGTCTCTTTCCACATCGCCATCGAAATCGCCGTAAACTGCATGGAGGTTGAGCCGGTGCTTTCCGGGGATCATGGAAAACGCTTTCTCAATATCGCTTCTGAGTTCGTCGGCCGTTCTCGCCTTTCCGGGATAATTTCCCGTTGTCTGAATACCACCGGTCAGCTCTCCCTCCGGATTTTCAAAACCGATTACATCGTCGCCCTGCCAGCAGTGCATGGAGATCGGAATCTTCTTGAGCGTCTCAAGCACCTGATCCGTATCGATGCCGTACTGGGCATACCGCTTCTTGGCAAGCTCATAACTCTCTTTGACATAATCCATTATGTATATCACTCCTTTATTAAAATATCAAAATGCAGGCAAAGTTTACAATAAAACAGACGGTCTGTCAATAAGCAAGCAACCCCATAAAAGCCAATTCCGGCTGCGTCGTATCGCACCGGCTGTACTGTACGACGACAGGCACGCTGCTCTTTACGTAAATCGCATATGGGACGCCTCTGGGAATGGCGCCGCCCGCTTCGGAACGAATCCGATCCAGGCGCACATGGTGCGTGCGCTCTGCCGGGCAAACCGCAGAAAATCCGCCCATTGGCGGCCGATCTTCGAAATACAGCGTAAAATCAATCCGCGCCTCCGTCTTTCCCGTATTGAGGACGCATACCGCCTCATGGCTCACATAATCGCCGTTGTCCTTCTCCGGATAAAACGCATCCGGAATGAACCACTCACATTTTCCTACGTTCATGTTCCCTTCTCCTTTTCCTTTTTATTTGTTTTGATCCCGTCATAAAACGTTTTCACCAACTGAAGATAAAGCTCGGACGTATTTTTTCTCCAGGTCTCGCAGATAGCGGCGCCGTCGCTGCGGTTCGCGACAGGAAGCTTTACGTCTACAATGCAGTTTGAGCCTTCTCTCACATAGCACCGTACGTATACATTGCCGGCCGCATCTTCAAAGCAGTCCGCATTCACATGCATGCCCTGCTCCAGAGAGTCCCGGTTTGCTTCGAGATATGCCTCATAGCGGGCTCCAAGCCCGCCGGACAGCATATAGCGCATCTGTCCGAGACGTTCCCTTCCCTTCTCCGTTATGGAGTACAGGACAGTCCCCGCGCTGTCAAGCTCTCTTTGAACGCAGCCCTTTGCAATCAGATCCTCTCTGCATTCCTGTACGCTGAAATAATTAACGAGTCCGGGACCGAGTAAAACCGCGTTTAGAAAATGATCCGACAGCTTGACGCCGAGCCGGTCCAGGATAAATAATATCAATATCTTATTGGCAGTATATTGCTCGCTGTTTTCAAACATAGTAATCAAACTCCGTATCATAGATGCGAACGGTATCCTGCTCCCGGATTCCCAGTTCTTCCAGCTTTTGAATCAGTCCTTTCTTCCGTATAATCCGCTGGAAATACTGCGACGATTCATAATCGCTGAGATTCACGGATTCTATCAGGTTTTTGATCCAGGGGCCCTCGACAATAAAGACGCCGTCCTCCACACGGACAGTAAAAGGCTCTTCCGATTCCCCGGCTCGATACACGATTCCGCTCTCTTCCGGCGCAAAGCTTTCAGAGGAAGGCATTTTATCCAGGATACTGCCGCAATACGCGGCAAGCTCCCGCGTCCCCTGCGATATCGCGGCGGAAATTTCAAAAATACGCCACGCCCCGTTCTCGCGTTCGGCAGCGAGCTCTTTTCCGCGCTGCTCCAGCCAGTCAGCGAACTGTTCCCGGAAGCGCGCCGCATTTTCTGCCGCACCCTCCAGATCCATTTTATTGAGTGCAACGACCTGCGGCCTTCGGGAAAGCGCTTCGTTGTAGCGCTCCAGTTCATGATTGATCCTCAGAAAATCTTCAAACGGATCGCGGCCTTCCGATCCTGATATATCGATCACGTGAATCAGCAGCCGCGTTCTTTCAATATGGCGCAGAAATTCGTGGCCCAGTCCCTGGCCCTCTGAGGCGCCTTCTATCAGGCCCGGAATATCCGCCATCACATAGCTCCGCTCGCCATTGTTAAACACGACGCCGAGATTAGGACGTACCGTAGTAAAAGGATAGTCTGCAATTTCAGGTCTTGCTCCGGTCGTCACGGAAAGCAGCGTAGATTTCCCTACGTTGGGAAATCCTGCCAGCCCCACATCCGCAAGCAGCTTCAGCTCGAGCAGGAGCTCCAGCTCTTTTCCAGCTTCTCCTGCGCGGGCAAAGTTCGGAATCTGCCGCGTGCTGGTTGCAAAATGCATATTTCCAAGCCCGCCTTTTCCGCCCCTGGCAATGGTGCAGCGTGCTCCGCTCTCAACCAGATCGGCTAAAATCCGCCCTGTCTCTGCCTCGCGGATCAGGGTGCCCTGCGGAACCTTGATCAGGACATCCGCGCCGCTCTTGCCGGTCATTTTGTTCTTCGCGCCGTTCGCGCCGTTTTCAGCTTTGAATTTCCTCTGGTATTTAAAGTCTGCCAGCGTTGACGCGCCTTCATCCACGATAAAGATCACGTCACCGCCCTTGCCTCCGTCGCCGCCGTCCGGTCCGCCGGCATTTACATATTTTTCCCTGTGAAAAGACACCGCGCCGTGCCCGCCGCTTCCGGAAGCGACGATAATTTTCGTTCTGTCTATAAACATCGCGCCAGCTCCGTTTCCGTATCTGCGAAAATAATGAAAAAGACCGCCTCACACGCTCTCTTTTCTGTGTGTGCAACGCGGTCTTTGCAATATCGCTGTGTAAAAACAATCAGCCCTCGGCTATGATTACGGCCTGCTTCTTGTCCCTGCCCAGTCTGCGGAAGGCGACTCTTCCGTCAACCAGCGCATAAAGCGTATAATCCGTTCCCATTCCAACATTCTCTCCGGGATAAATCTTCGTGCCTCTTTGTCTTACAAGGATGTTTCCCGCCAGCACGAACTGCCCGTCCGCCCGCTTGACGCCAAGGCGCTTAGACTCGGAATCTCTGCCGTTCTTCGAGCTTCCTAAACCCTTTTTGTGCGCAAACAACTGTAAATTTATCTTCAACATGACCTTACACCTCCTGGATTAGTCAATCACCTTTATATATTCCGTTCCGTATGACAATGCAATCTGCTTCAGTCCGATTACTGCGGCCTCCAGCACGGCGTCTGCCGCCGCTCTGTCTTCCGAAGCTTCTGTGCCGATCTGCGGCGCGGACAGCTTCATAAATCCTTCCCGTTCGGAATATTCAAATGGTTTTTCTCCGCATTTCTTTTCGCTGAAATAACCGGCCGCCGTATATGCGATCGCGGATACGGCCGCACAGACGATATCGCCGCCATGCTCCGCATATCCCGCATGTCCCGAAATCTCAAAACCGGAAACGGCTCCCCGGCTGTTTCTGAAAATCTTTGCCGTTATCATTTCTTTGGCAGCCCGCCGAGCCGATCAAACGTTAATCTTTTCGATCGTAAGCTTGGTATACGGCTGTCTGTGGCCCTGCCTCTTGCGATAGCCCTTTTTGGCTTTATGCTTAATAATGCGGATCTTCTCGCCTTTCCCGTGCTTGACGACCTTCGCCTGTACGCTCGCGCCTTCCACATAGGGCGCGCCGAACCTTACGTCGTCCTCGCCTGCGGATACGGCCAGCACCTTGTCGAACGTGACGGACGTTTCCGCCTCAGCGTCCAGCTTCTCAACAAACAGCGTTCCGCCTTCTTCTACTTTGTACTGCTTTCCTCCGGTAACGATTACAGCATACATGATTTCTGCACCTCCATAACAATCTCGCCTGTATATGGCGTCCGTGCGAAGACGCCACGTCCGTAAGGCACCGCTATGCAAATTAGTATAGCGAATTTGAAGCCCCGGCAGAGCGGCAACTTTTGTAGTTTATCACGATTTTCCGGGCTCGTCAACCTTTTTCCGCGCGTTTTTTCGGCAAGCCGCCTCTGGAAAAACGCCTCGCACACGCCGGAAAAAGATCAAAGCAGGCTTTCAAGCTCTTTTTCTGAAAATTCATATTTCATACCGCAGAAATGGCAGCAGATTTCCGCGCCGTGATCCTCCTCCAGAATGGTACGGAGCTCTTCTTTACCAATGCTGCAAAGTGCCTGCTCCATACGCGTTCGGGAACAGTCACAGGAATAAGCGCACGGTATTTTGGAGGAAAGCTCAGGGGCATAGCCTGCCGCAATATCCTCCAGAATATTTTCCATCGACGCGCCGGCATTCAGCAGCGTCGTTACAGATGGCATGTTGGAAATCCGCGCCTCCAGCTCCGTAATCAGCTTGTCCGGTGCTCCGGGCAGAAGCTGCAGCAGGAACCCTCCGGCCTTCCGAATACTCAGATCCCGGTCGATGAGGACGCCGAGCGATACGGCGGCAGGCACCTGTTTCGAAACGGCATAATAATACGAAAGGTCTTCGGCGATTTCGCCGGATTGCAGCGGCACGCTTCCCGTATATGGCTCTTTCAGTCCCAAATCCAAAATCACGCTTAGAAAGCCTTTTCCGACAAGCCCTCCTACGTCCAGCTTCCCGTCAGAGGCTCGAAGCGGAAGGTCCGCATACGGATTTTCCGCATATCCTTTTACAAAAATACCGTCCAGATTTCCGGCCGCACCGTTCCGAGTGAAAATCCTGGACACGGCAGTAATGCCGCCGATCGGGCCGCGCCCTTTCACCTGTAAGGTCAGCCGATCGGCGTCGTTCTTCAATTCTTTCGCCATTAGGATGGCTCCCGTAAGCACGCGGCCCAGGGCGGCAGCGGCTGTCGGCGCTGCGTGGTGGATCGACTGCGCGTGATTTACAGCGGCAGTCGTTTCTGCGCCGATAATACGCAGACAGCCATCCGCGGCGGTTCCTGAAATCAGGAAATCTCCTGTTTGTTCTGCTTGTTTCATGCTCCTGTTCCTTTCCGGCCATTGGAAAACCCCTGTAGAGCTCTCGTTCTGCAGGGGTTCGAACCGGCCTGCGGCCGGTTTCCGGGCAAATAGACGGGAATCAAAGCTTTCTCACATTTGCCGCCTGCGGACCCTTGCTTCCCTCCACAACGTCAAATGAAACAGTCTGACCTTCGTCAAGTGTTTTAAATCCATCCGATTCAATCGCCGAATAATGCACGAAAACGTCGTTTCCATTTTCCCGCTCGATAAATCCGAAGCCCTTATCAGCGTTAAACCATTTTACTTTACCGGTCTCCATAAAATTCCTCCTAAAATGACTTTGCATGCAGGCGCATTTCAAACCCATGCAATCCAGTTCATATTATCATACCGTGGTGCGGCAAGTCAAACATTTGTATTTACGGCTTTTCACAGACAAAATACAGTCTTTCCCATCCCTGAGAGCAAGGGGGAGCCGCCGCGTCGTCTTCCCCTGCATGCAGGAGCTCGGGAAAAATCCGAATCCGGCGAAAGCCCGCCTGCTCGAGCCCGTCCCGGAGAACAGACTCCGGCCAGACGCGCTCCGTAATTCTCTCATCCGTTCTTTGATACAGCTCCCGGTCCTCGCATTTTTCGAAATACGTAATGTCATACACCGCCTTTTGTGTGTTCTGATGGTACTCGCAGCGCCAGAAAAAGCTCCCCCATTCAAAATCCTCGAAGGAGCACTGCCCATCTCCATAAAAGCAGCGGAAAAATTCTTCTGTCACTACATCGAAGAAAAGATCCCCGCCGCTTTCCAGCGTCCGGTAGGCCCGGCGAAAAAATGCATATAATTGATTCTGAACGGTGATATGATTCAGAGTGTCCGTCGTAGCGAATATGGCCGCAGCCGGCCGGCCCGTTTCCATTTTTGCAATATCCTGGCGGACCCACAAAATTCCCCGATCCGGATAATTTTTCAGCGCCTGATCCAGCATTTCTTCTGAAATATCAATTCCAATCACATCATAATACGTTGCCAGAAGATCCGCCAGCGCGCCGGTCCCACAGCCGGCATCTATCACAAGCGGCCGCTCGCCGCGGTCTTTAAAGCTGCGCACCGCGCGGCTTCGCCGGAGCATCGGCCGCGCGAAGTCCTTCCACGCCACGTATTGGCGGTAAGGAAACAGCATCTCATAATAATGCGAAAGAAACCGGTACATAACGCTTTTCACCTTTCATTTAGCCGGTATTTATTGAAAAAGCTCAAACGCCCTCTGCAGCTGCGTGTCCTGTTCAAAGGGAATCTCATCAATCGAAGCCTCCGCATATTCCTCAGGAAGCTCCACAATCAGATCAGGAGTAATTCCCGTTCCGTGAATACATTCTCCCGAGGGCGTAAAATAGCGTGCGACAGTCAGTATGATTCCGCTGCCGTCCTCCGTATATTCCCTCCTTGTCTGACCGAGCGCTTTGCCGAATGTCTTCGTTCCGATAATCGTCCCTTTTTCGTAGTCCCGGATCGCGCCCGTAACAAGCTCCGACGCGCTCGCGGTCCTGCCGTTTACAAGTACCGCAAGCGGGACGTTGATGCAGGTCTCGTCCGATAGGATCTCGCTGAGCCGGTTTCCGTTTTTATCTTCCGAATATGCTATGACTCCCGCCGGAAGGATTCGGTCGGCCACGATATCCGCCTGACTTTCATATCCTCCGCCGTTGTCGCGCAGATCCAGAATCATGCCCCTGCAGCCGACTGCCTCGATCTTTTCCATGGCCTGTAAAAACTCCGCGCCCGTGTCTTCATCGAACTGCGTAATTCTGACGTACATGATTCCCTCGTAGTCCGTAACAAAAACCGACTGGCGGCTGACCCTCGCAACCGTTATTGTAAGCGTTTCGGCGGTATCGTCCGAATGCGTCACGGAAAGCTGCACCTCATTTCCTGCCGTTCCGAAGAGCGCCGTCATTTCCTCGTCGGAATAATCCGCCACGGCCTTTCCATTAATGTGCGTAATCAGATCGCCTTCACGCATGCCTGCGATCGCTGCCGGAGATTCCTCCGTAACGTCCGACACCAGCATGCCCGACTCCGTCATCGTATAGGTGATGCCGACTCCTGTATAGGTTCCCGTGATATAGTCCACATACGCATCCAGCTCTCCCGGTTTCAGATATCGGGTATACGGATCTCCCAGCGCCTCGACTGCGCCGTTGATGGCGCCCTCGATCACCTCGTTGATGTCGTAATC
Organism: uncultured Clostridium sp.; assembly: GCA_900543695.1. GTDB lineage: Bacteria > Bacillota > Clostridia > UBA1212 > UBA1255 > Egerieisoma. The sequence goes on from UQSG01000002.1 coordinate 13,270, forward strand.
GAGGCAGTAGTTATTTTCAATAAACGTCAGAATGTCCTGAAATTTTGCCGTTTTATATTTGTCCGTGTTTTCCCCGGCAAAGGACACGCTGTCCGATTCGCGGAACAGCGCGCCGTTATAATAAAGCTTGTCCGCCACGAAAAATGTTGCGAATACGGTAACGATTACAAGCAGCACCGCGCACAGAAACAAAACGCCTCCGTTGACGCGGATGCACGGTCTTTCTTTCTTCGCTTTTTCTTTGGAAGGATTTTCCGGCGCAGGGATCTTTTCCCGCTCTTCCGGAAGCTTCTGCTCCTGCTCTTTCTCTTCAGACATACGCTTCACCGTTTAAACCTTTACATATTTTCCAATTGCAAGCCCGCTCGATAAAACGCCCACGAGGATCCCCGCGGCGAGAAAGCACAGCAATACCATCCCCGAAAACTGCCCGAACTCCGACAGGTTCAGAATATTCCGCAGGCTTGAAGAGCTGCCGCTCACAGAATTATACAGATATACATATGTCCCCTTTACTGCAAAATATGACAGCAGAGAGCTGAGCAGTCCGATAATGACTCCCTCCACCACGAACGGGCCTCTCATATAAACCCGGGAGGCTCCGATATTTTTCATGATCTGGAGCTCTTTCTTGCGGGCGAATACCGTCAAGCGAATTGTGTTGGCAGATAGCATGATCGAAAGGAAGCCGAGCACGATCAGCGCCGCAACGCTGCCGATCCGCACCCAGGTGCTCAGGGAGGAAAAATATTCATACACAGATAAATTATCGATTACGTCTTCGATTCCCGAAACCTTCTTCATGTCCTCTGCAAAGGCTTCTACATTGTCAGCAGACCTCAGCTTTACACGGAAAGAGACGTACATGTAGTCGGCATTGCTGTACTCAAAAAGCGCGCTGTCTGCGCCAAACATCTCGATTGCGTTCTGCAGATTTTCTTCTTTGGAAATTCGTTCGACAGCTTCCACACGCGAGTCGTTCACGATAATATCGGCAATGGAAAGACTTGCCTCATCGCTGATCTCATTGGAGCAGTCCAGCTGAACCTCCTTCTGCCGCTCGCTGATCTCTCCCAAAATCCTCTGCAGGTTCGTGGAGGCAAGCGTAAGGCATCCCATGATATACAGAGAGACGAAAATTACAAAAACAGAAGAAAAAAGCATATGCCAGTTTTTAAAGGAATTTGCGACGCCCTGCCGCAGAATATAATAAAATGTTCTGATTTTACGCATTTTCGCCGCCCTCCCCGGGATTTTCCTCTGCTTTGCTCTCTGCCGGCTGCTCTACGCGGACAGACTCGATCGGCACCTCGATTGGCGCAGGCGGCATTTCACGATCTTCCTTCCGAAGCTCTACCTTTCTGGCAATATCAACGGGAGGCGCAGGCTCCGGCTCCGCAATCGGCGTCGCTTCCGCATCGTTTCCGGGAACCGGCGCTTCCTGCCGCGGCACCTCCTCCTCTACAGTTCGGCCGTGATCCAGCCGGACGATCCGCTTTCCGGATTCCTCCGCCATCCCCTGCTCATGCGTGGCGACGAGCACAGTGGTGCCATAAGAATTAATTTTCATCAAAAGCTCCATAATTTCACCGGAATTTTCCGGATCCAGATTTCCCGTCGGTTCATCGGCGATCAGGATATCCGGCCCATTTACGATTGCGCGCGCAAGCGCGACACGCTGCTGCTCTCCGCCGGAAAGATGACTCGGATATTCTTTTTTCTTGGCGCTGAGGCCCATCAGAGACAGCGTAATATTTACCTTTTCCTCAATCTCTTTCCTGGATGCCCCCGTAATCTCCATTGCAAATGCAACATTCTGAAAAACGGTTTTCTTTTCAAGCAGACGGAAATCCTGGAAAAATACGCCGATGCTCCGCCTGTATGTCTGAATCTGGGCGCGCTTAATCTGCGCCACATTCCGGCTTTTTACATAAATCCTTCCGGAGGTCGGGCGCTCCTCAAGTAAAATCAATTTGATCAGCGTCGATTTTCCCGCTCCGCTTGAGCCCATTAGAAATACAAATTCGCCCTCTTCGATGCGAAAGCTCAGATTCCGCAGCGCTTCCACGCCGTTTTGGTATTTCTTCGTAACATCTTCAAATGAAATGATCGGCCTCTGCCGCGAGGCCTCGTTGTTGTAAATGCTTCTTCTCCTCGTCTGCCTGACGGCATTTTCTTTTGTACTGCGTTCCATTGTGTTTTCTTCATCCTTTATACTTTATTCAGCAATGCCGGTTCCTTATTCTCTATAAACTGTAAAATCAGCAGCGCAATTCCGACTCTCATGCCGATCTCGAATTTTGAGCAGTCCAGACCGGTCATTTTATTAAATTTGTCCAGACGGTACATCAATGTGTTTCGGTGAATATACAATACTCTCGACGCCTCGCTGACGTTTAAATTATTATCGAGATAGGCTTTAACGGTATTCAAAAGCTCCGGAGACGATTTGTCTCTGAGAAAGCCTTCCCCAAAGACTTCGTTGATATAACCCAAACAGGCGTCCATGGGAATGGAATAGATCATTTTCTCCAGGCCGAGCTTTTTGTATTCAAAGCATTTTTCCTGCATTTCGAAAATTGCGCCGATATTTTTTGCTTTATCCGCCTCCAGATAGGCGTCGTTCAGATTCATGATGCCGGAAATCTGTGAGCTGACCGAGACGTATACGTCTACCATTGTTTCGGAAAGAAGCGTATCTTTAATCATATTTGCATATTCCAATACAAATTCGTACGTATTTTCCTCCCGAATAGGGCAAACGATCGCCGTTCGCGCGTAATCAAGCGGTATAATCAAAAAGCCGCGGTCGGCGCTGAACAGCTCCTGCAGCACGCGGCAGATCATATCGCTGTCCGCAGGTGCGCCTCCAGACGTTTTATTCAGCGTCACAAGTACGACGGCAAAACCATCCGAGTCCAGCAGGAACTCTCCGTAAACCGCCTCAAGCTGCTCCTCCGTTACGCTTCTTCGTCCTTCTATCAGGAGCTTTTTAAAAATATTGATCAGATCCTTGCTGCTCTGCGATTCCCTGTAGCGGAAGCCGTGCGCTGCCAGCGCCAGCAGGCTTTTCTGGTGCGCGCGTTCCGTTTCGTCGGAAGGATTCAGCTTCAGAAACATGAACAGCATTTCATCCGAATCAGCCGTGACGTTTTCAAACAGATATCCGCCGCGCGTAAATCGGGGAAGGTCAAATAAATTGAGGCTTTCCTCATTCTGCAGCTCCGCAAAAATAGCTGCCAGCTCGACTTCGGCAGCATCTTGGTTTCCGGCTCCGCTGTAAAATAAAATGCGGCCGGCATCGTCCGTAATTCCAAATTCCGAATCAATATATTCCGATATTTCGGTCAACTGTTCTTTATTTGCATTACTCAGCATTTCCCGGCACCTCCTATTTTACAATCATTTTTATTATATAACAAATCCTCTTAAAAGCAAATACAAATTCAGGCAGAAGGTGGTATAATATCTGCAGGAGAAAGACGGACAGGAGGCCGATTCTGTTATGAACGAGGATAATTTATACCATCTCGGGTTCAATCCCAAAGAAATCCGCGGGGAATTTGCGATATTGCCGGGAGATCCCGGCCGAATCGAGCAGATCGCGGCGCATTTCACCGATGCCGTTCCCGTTTCGTACCGCAGGGAATTTAACATATGGCGCGGCTTCGCCGATGCCGGCAGGATGCATCCCGTATTTCTCTGCTCTACCGGGATCGGCGGTCCCAGCGCCGCAATTGCGGTAGAAGAGCTTCACATGGCCGGCGTCACGCATTTTATCCGCGTCGGAACCTGCGGCGCAATGCAGCCCGATATTTTAAGCGGGGAGCTTGTAATCGCCCAGTCCGCTGTACGCCAGGAGGGCACGGCCCTGCACTATGCTCCAATCGAATATCCGGCAACGGCCGATTTCGAGATAACGACCGCTTTAAAGCAGGCTGCGGACCGCCTCGCCGTAAAAAGCCGCGTCGGCGTCGTGCAATGTAAAGATTCCTTTTACGGACAGCACAGCCCCGGGAGAATGCCGGTCGCCTATGAACTGGAACAAAAATGGGAGGCCTGGAAAAAGTTGGGCGTTCTGGCTTCTGAAATGGAATCTGCGGCAATTTATACGGCCGCCGCAGCGCTCGGCTGTAAAGCGGGCTGTGTGCTTCACGTAGTCTGGAATCAGGAACGGGAAGCCGCGGGGCTTGATAACCCGGAAGTGCATGATACTTCAGCTGCCGTAAAATGCGCGGCGCTTGCAGTCAAGCTGCTCTGCGGAGCAGTGTCCTAAAATCACGCCGCCGGTTTCTGATTTTTTGCACGCACATCCCCTCATCAGAGGCAAAAATTTAGATGGAACAAGCTTTATATTTCATTTGAGAAATACTATATTAAAAAGCTGTAATTGTCTGTAGACAATTACAGCTTCTGTGTGGTGACCCCTACGAGAGTCGAACTCGTGTCGCCGCCGTGAAAGGGCGATGTCTTAACCACTTGACCAAGGGGCCAAATTTGGTAGCGGCGATGGGATTCGAACCTATGACCTGTCGGGTATGAACCGAATGCTCTGGCCAACTGAGCTACGCCGCCATAAGATCCCACCGAACGACCACAATGTACGTCCGGTAAGAACGCTCGACTATTATACAAGCAGCCGCCGATATTGTCAACCCCTTTTTAAAAAAAACTTCTTTTTCTGCCGAACCCAGGGTTCAGACAAAAAACGCAAAAAGCCGATCGCGCAAAACGATCGGCTGCAATGCTATGTTTTCGTACGACGGCACATCCCGGAAGCATTCTGCCGGCAATGCGGAAAATCACACGGCTCTTGTAACCTTTCCCGATTTCAAGCAGGAAGTACACACATGAGCGTAACGGGGAGCGCCGTTTACCATGATCTTAACTCTCCTGACATTCGGCTTCCAGTTTCTTTTCGCACGTCTGCTCACCTGCGAACGTGTTATGCTGATGTGGCGTCCGAACAACATATCCTTTGAACAAAATTCACATCTTGCCATTTAAACACACCTCCCTTGAAAATCTTTAAACAGCAAGCGTTATTGTAACACATCTTGTCTTGCAATGCAAATAAAAAATTTCATTGCGGACGCTTTTGCGCGGTTCTCCAAAAATAACAAGAAGAGACCGTCCCGGCAGCAGCCTGCTGCGGGACCGTCTCCTGTATATAAAGTGAAATCAGTCTTGTAATAAAACGTTCTTACCCTTATGCTTCAGGCTCCGCGTTTTCGGCGGGGGCCTCCTCGGTTTTTTCGGTTTCAGTTTCTAAAACCGCATTCACTTCTATTGCCGGCTGAAGCTTCGAAGCCAGAATATCGCCTATGGACGTACCCATAGAAGACGCCTGATCTGCTACGTAAGTTTCCTCAGCATCTTTTCTTGTACGCTGCTTGTCGCCTTTTGCCGGACGATCGCCGCGGTCTTTCTTGCGAGGTCTGTCCTTCCGCTCCGGCAGAATGGGATTTCCCTCCTCGTCAAGCTCTACCGGCTTCGGCTCCGGATCATATGCCTGAACGTCGCGGATGCTGAGATTGATCTTCTTCTCCGGAATATTCGTATCAATGATCTTTGCCATTACCTTCTGTCCGATCTTGAGGCAGTCGGCCGCGCTTGAAATTCTCTGGTTGGAGATCTGGGAAATATGTACCAGACCGTCGATTCCGGGAGCGATATTTACAAATACACCGAAGCTGGCAAACCGTACCACCGTAACCTCGAGAATGTCTCCCACCTGGTAAAGATTCTCCGCGTCAAACCACGGATTATCCTCTTCTTTTCTGTAGCCGAGAGAAATTCTTTTCTTCTTTCTGTCAAAATCGAGGATTTTGACTTCCACTTCCTGACCGACCTTCAGAACCTCGGAAGGATGCTTGATCCGGTTCCATGACAGCTCGGACATATGGATCAGTCCGTCATAACCGCCGATATCCACAAATGCGCCGAAAGGCGTCAGGCTCTTAACGGTTCCGGTGCAGATCTTGCCAACCTCGATCTGGCTCCAGAAAGCCTCTTCCTTTTCTTCTCTATCAGCAACAAGCAGGATTTTTCTGGATCCCACGATCCGGTTATGGCCTTTCGGTCCCTTCTCGAATGCCGTGATGATGACATCCACGCTTTTTCCAACGAATGCAGTCAGATCCTTCGCATATCTCTCGGAAAGCTGCGACGCCGGAATAAAAATGCGTACAGAGCCGAGATACGCAACGACACCGCCGTTGACGGCTTCTTTGATCCGAACCGTAACGGGCGTTTTACTCTCAAACGACTGTTCCAGAAGAAGCATGTTCTTTTTGTTGTCGACACGTCTTTTGGAAAGGATCGCTTCTCCGTCCTTGTCGCTCACTTTCACTACCATGGCCTCTACTTCGTCTCCGATATTCAGCTGATCCGGTTCGAAGCCGGGAACCTCAGCAAACTCGTCGATCGCAATGAACCCTTCAAATTTAAAGCCAAGGTCAACATAGACGCCCTTATTGTCGATCTTATTGATCGTGCCCTTAACGATCTGACCGCTTGAGATCGTGGTCAGCGTCTTGTCCAGCATCGTTTCAAACGAATCGTTCTCCCCGGCCTCCTTCGATTCCTCCGAAACGGGCGATTCCGAAACGGACTGCTCGGAATTTTCCGCTGCGGTTTCCTCTGTGTTCTGCACAGAGGCTTCCACGGCGGCTTCCTCTGCAGGTACCGCGGTTTCGGCAATCTCGATTTCCTGATTGTTTACTTCCGGATTGATTTCACTCATCTTACCAATAACCTCCCCGATGATCCAGTCGGGAACCGATGCTCCCGCCGTCACACCAACTTTCATATATTTGTCTACCTGCGACAAATTCAGCTCCTCGGCATCTTCCACGAATAAAACATGATCGCAAATTTCAGAGCTTAAATCATATAGCTTCCGGGTGTTGGAACTCTTCTTATCCCCTACTACAACCATTAAGTCCGCCTGCGATGCTATTTTAACAGTTTCTTCCTGCCTTAAAGATGTCGCACTGCATATTGTATCAAAAAAAATTGTGTTGTCAAAGGATTTTTTTAATATTTCACATATTTTAGTAAATTTTTTTTTAGAAAAAGTGGTTTGTGCGACGACGCTATACAACATGTTGTTATTTTCCGGTCGGAACTGCCTTGCCTGTTCTTCGTCAGACAGAATGATCCCCGTTTCTTGGCACCATCCGTTTGTGCCGATCACCTCCGGGTGTTCTCTGTCTCCAACAATGATGATTTCTCGTCCTTTTTCATGCTGCTCTCGTACAAGGCTGTGGATTTTGGCAACAAACGGACATGTGGCGTCAGCAAGCGTGCAGCCTAAATTTTCCAGCATCTCATAAACTTTAGGGGAAACTCCGTGCGCGCGGATTACCACCACAGCGCGCTCCGGATGTCCCTCCGTCAGCAGACAGATTTCCTCCGGATTCCGAACAGTACGCATGCCAAGCGCTTCCAGGCGGCCGATCACATGATCGTTGTGAATCAATTCTCCGTATGAAAATACAAACGTGTTTTCTTTTCTGCCGCGCAGAATCTCAAAGGACTTTTCTACCGCGTTTGCCACACCGAAGCAAAAGCCGGCTCTTTCAGCTTTTATGATCTCCAATTTCCGGAACCTCCATCAGCGTATAAATCGTATCGAGAATCTGCTGGGACAGCCTCTGATAATCCTCCTTCGTGTATTTTTCATTTTCCGGAGGCGCAGGCAGAAGGATCGGATCTCCAAAGCGGACGAAAACGCGTCCAAACAGGCGGATTTTTCCCCAGATTGCGACGGGAAGCACCGGCACGCCCGCCTCCACCGCGAATTTGGCGACGCCATGTTTTGCCTGATGGGCACGGCCGCTGCCCTTTGCACGCGTGCCCTGCGGGAAAATCCCTACGGGCTCACCCCGTTCAAGCATTTCAAACGTGGTTCTCGCGGCAGAAACATCCCGCGTACTGCGCTTTACCGGGTATGCGCCGCATGCCGTAATAAATTTAGCGACCAGCTTATTTTTAAAAAGCTCCTCTTTTGCCATCCATTTGATGTAACGCGGCACGCGGTATCCGATCATAAACATGTCCAGCATGCTTTCATGATTTGCCGCCACAATTACTCCGCCTTCGCGGGGCATTTTATCTGCGTCAATAACTCGAACACGCAGAAATACCGAAAAAAAGATTTTACACAGGACTCTCAGGAATTCCATTCTGTTCTCCGCCAAATTTATTTCGGATAATCGCTAAAAGCGCTTCCTCGCTTTCCGCCTCGCTCAGCGCCGATGTGTCAAGCAGAACCGCGTCTTCCGCACGTACCAGCGGCGCAAACGCCCGCGAGCTGTCATTTTCATCCCGGAATTGGATATCCCGAAGCACCTCTTCAAAAGTAATCTTCCGATTTCCCTTTTCTCTGAGCTCTTTCAGACGTCGGCCCGCCCGCACCTCAGCAGAAGCCGTCAGGAAAATTTTTACACCCGCGTCTTTAAGGACATAAGAGCCAATATCCCTTCCATCCATCACCACATTATGCTCCGCCGCAATTTTCCGCTGAAGTGCAACGAGCCTGAGACGTACCTCCGGAACAACGGCGACCTTCGAGGCGGCGAGCGATACCTCCGGAGTCCGGATCAGAGCCGTTACGTTTTCCCCTGCCACAAAGACCTGCTGAGCTCCCTGCTCATACGAAATTCCGATGGAAAACGTCTCTGCAAGCAGTTTGATTTTCTCCGTATTTTCTGCATCCGGAAGAGAAAAATCAATTCCCCGGCGAATCGCGTATAGCCCGAACGCGCGATACATCGCGCCGGTGTCGAGATAAAGATATCCCAGCTTCTGCGCTGTTTTCCTGGCAAGCGTGCTTTTCCCGGCGCCCGAAGGGCCGTCAATTGCGATGTTATGATTCATCCTGTTTTTCCTCCGCTCCGGCATCACTCCGATAGATGACGCGATGTCCAAGTCCGACCGCCATTTCGTTCAAATGAAGCAGCCCGATTCCGAAAAAGACTGCGACGCTGATATGCTCTCCGCAGCGTGCGATTGCAATTTTTCCGCCGATGTTCAGGCCAAGCGCCTTATTCATGATTTGTGAAATTGCTTCCCGCGCCGCCCCGGCGACGGCTCCTTCCTCGGCATGGGATTCCAGAATCAGATTTTCCCGTTTGGCCGCGACGACGGCGCGTTCTATCATTTTCGTTACGGACGGGATAAATTCCCCGCCGTAGTCGACCGCTGCCGTCAGAATTCCCTCTCCTCGCAGCCTTGTCTGCACGTTCTTCTCCGTTTGCCGGTCCTTTGTAATTGCGACGGAAATCGCTGCCGTAACCGCATCTCTGCTCCCCGTTTCACTGAACATATTCCGTTCTTCCCCCTCTTTTACCGAAAGCTGTGCGCTACGTCTTCTTCAAACCAGGCGGACGACTGCGCTCCAGAGCCGCCGTCAAATCTGGAATTCTTCATATATACGGCTGTAACGCGATTTTCCGGATCCACCCAGAAGTGTGATCCGTACGCTCCGCTCCAGCCGAAGCAGCCCTTCGGAAGCGTGTACCTGTCATTGGCGATAACCCTTACTCCGAGCCCCCACCACTGCGCATCGTTCCGATCCCCGGAAATCGGAATATACGGCGTTTTCATGTGCCTTACCGATTCCGGCTCCAGCACGGCGCCGCTGCGCAGGCTGCCCTCGTTCAGCAGCATCTCCGCAAATACGGAATAGGCCTCCGCCGTGCCGGCAAGTCCCGCGCCGCCGCAAAAATAGGTCAGCGGGAAGCCTTCGAAAATGGTCCTGCCGGTATCTTCATACCAGACCTTCTGTCCATCAAAATAATGCATCTGCGACATGCGTCCCCACTGCTCCTCACTCGGAACAAAGGTGATATCTGAAATTCCGAGAGGTCGCATAATAAACTGATCAATATATTCGTTAAAGGGCATTCCGGAAGTCAGCTCCACGATCCGCGCCGCCACGTCAAACGCCCCCGTGGCGCTGTAAAACGCCGTTTCACCCGGCTGAAAGGAAAGCAGGATGTGATTGAGATAATTCGTTACAGTCGTAAGATTCTCCCTGTCTTCCGGCTTCATGGCGCGCTCCTGCGCTTCGCCCACGCCGCCGATATCAGACAAAATGCCGCTCGTATGGTTTAACAGCATCCGTATCGTGATCTCGTTTCTGACTTTTTCCTTTGGGATAACGCTCCCGTTTTCATCAAGCGCACCGACGTACTGGTCTGCGAACCCGTCAAAAAATCTCGAGACCTTATCTTCCAGGGAAAGACGTCCTTTCTGCACCTCCGATAGTACTGCGGCCGCCGTAACCGGTTTGGTCATGGACGCCAAGCGGTACATCAGATTTGTCTTACAGCCGAAGCTCTCATGAAATACCGTTTTTCCGTCCTGCCGCACCAGAATTTCGCAGCGTCCCACGCGGCCCGTTTCCAGCAGGTGCCGCTGCCGGTCAGAAATGTTTTTATACAAAAGCTTTTCGTCTAAAATTCTCATGTAAATGCAAACCTCATATACGTAAAAAAAGCCGGAGACAGCTGTTTTCTGAAACGCGCCCCGGCTTTGTCCGCTGCCCGGTTATATTTCCGGAATTTCAATCGCAACTTCGCGGCCCAGCTCCGCGGATTTTGCGATGCCGTCGATAATCGCCTGATTATACAGGATCTGGGAAGACGGGATCGGCGCCGTGCCGCCGGTCTTGATCGCATCCAGGAAGGAACGGATCTTCATGTCAAATACGTTTCCATTCGTATTCATAACAGGAATTTTCGTTTCAACCTGCGCGCCGCCGACTTCGTGATAGATCGTCATCGGTCCGCCGATCGAGCCGTTCCAGCATTCCGTGGAAGGAATCCGCAGACCGCCCTCCGTACCCATCAGAATCGTGTCTCCCGGCGTATCAAGATTCATTGCCCAGGCAATCCGGAAGTCAAGAATCACGCCGCCCTCCAGCCGGATGAACGCCGCCGCAAAATCGTCGACGCCGAATTTTTCCGCATATTCGGGATGTCCCGGATAGGAGGCGGGATTTTTCCCGAAAAAGTCTGATTTATACCCCGTTACGGTGAGAGGCTTCGGATAGCCGATCGCATTCAGCACCATATCCAGAGAATAACAGCCGATATCGCCCAGGGCGCCAATTCCGCCCGTTTCTTTCTCGATAAATGTCGTGCCGAACGGCGTCGGGATGCCGCGCCGTCTGCCGCCGCCCGTCTGAATGTAATAAATTTTGCCGAGAACGCCGGAATCCACAATGCGCTTCAGCATTTTCATGTTTTCATCAAATCTGGGCTGGAAGCCTATGGAAAGAATTTTACCGCTCTTTTTCTCCGCCCGGCAAATTTCTACGGCCTCCTCCGTCGTTACGCACATCGGCTTTTCCAGCAGTACGTTGATTCCGTTCTCCAGTGCGTAAATCGTACACGGCGCGTGCTGGCAGTTGTATGTGCAAATGCTGACGGCGTCCAGATTCAGACTTTTGTCGTCGATCATCGCTTTATGGCTCGGATAATATTTGATATCCGCATCGCCAAGTCCCATTCGCTCCATGAACGCTTCCGCTTTTCCGGGGATCAGATCTGCAGCCGCTACAATCTCGACATCAGGCATTCTCTTATAACCGTCTACATGCGCCTCCGCAATCCAGCCCGTTCCGATAATTCCGATGCGGAGCTTTCTGGACAGGTCAATCTCTTTCTTCTCTTCCTGCGTTTCCTTGAACTTGTCTAAAATATTTCCCATCGCTGCACCTCACTTGATTGATATATTTAATTAAAGTAATGTTTTCAGATAGGCGACACTCATTGCGGCGCATTCCAGCGGCGTTTTTCCCATGCTTGGAGCGTCCTGTTCCACGACCAGCCATTTGGTGCCGGATTCCGCGGCAGCTTCCAAAAGAGAAGGAACGTCCTGCTTGCCATAGCCGACCGGACGAAATTCAAATGCCTTCGTATACTGGGGCTTTTCACTCTCAATCCCGATCAGCTCATACATATTGTCCGTTTTACTGCCTGTAAAGTCCTTCAGATGGAGGACCGGCGTTCTTCCGCTGTATTTTCTGATATACGATACCGGCTCCACGCCCGCTACGTTTACCCAGCAGGTATCCAGCTCTGTCTGCAGCAGCTCCGCGTCGATCGCGGCGTATAATTTGTCAAGCGCGTATTCGCCGTCCAGCTTCACAAATTCGAAATCATGATTATGATACAGCAGCTGCAGCCCTTTCTTCTTTGCAGCCTGCGCAATTGTTTTGATGCTTTCAACGGTTTCGCCCCATCCCGGCGCGCCTGGGCGCCGTTCCTCTACCAAATATGGGATCGCGGCATATTGACAGCCGATGCTCAGATAGCAGTCAATGGTGCCGTCCAGATCCGCTAAAAATTCATCGATTGGAATATGCGCCGATACGGGCTCCAGGCCGATCGCGGACAGCAGCGTTCTTACCGTCTCCGCGCTGCGTCCGTACAGCCCTGCAAATTCCACTCCCTGATATCCGAGCGCTTTCACCCTTCTGAGCGTTCCCTCAAAATCGGCATCCAGCTCCTCGCGCACGGAAAACAATTGCAGTGCAACAGGCAATGAAGGCATATTTACACAACCTTTCCGATTCAATATTATTAAACAACGTGCTTATTGTAGTTCACCCGTATGCGTTTGTCAAACGAAAATGCGCCGTGCAGAAAATCTAAAAAAATTATAAATAGTCGCTTTATTAATTTTTTATACATTTTTTAGCACTCACCTGTTGACAATGCTAACAACAGTGGTACAATATACGCGTACCGGAAAGGAAGAGGTACAGCGGAAGGAACGCTTCCGGATGTATATTTTCCTGAAACGGTGCAAATACTAAGACGCAACAGAGAATGAATAGAAATGGAGGAATGACTTATGTTGCCAAGCATTTTCGGTGAAAGTTTATTTGATGATTTTTTCGATTTTCCTTTTGAAAGAGCTTCCAGAGGTCATGATCCGCTGTATGGAAAGCACGGTAAGAACCTTATGAAAACGGATATAAAGGAAAAAGAGAATTCTTACGAGGTAGATATTGATCTGCCGGGATTTAAGAAAGAGGATATTAAAATCCATTTGGAAGACGGATTCCTGACGGTTTCGGCGCAGAAGGCGCTCGACAAGGACGAAAAGGATCAGGATGGCCATTACATCAGACGGGAACGGTACTGCGGCCAGTGCTCGAGGAATTTCTATGTAGGCGAAAACGTCACGGAAAGCGAAATCTCCGCAAAACTGGAGGATGGTATTTTAAAGCTTTGCGTCCCGAAGAAGGATGCGAAAAAGCTTCCAGAAAAGAAATATATTGCAATCGAGTAATCCGCTCAGGCATTGTGCGCCGGAACACAGGCGCACGAGAAACCGCGGCTTGCCAGGAAAAGGCAAGCCGCGGTTTTTTTATTCTGCAAGCGTCCTGTCATTCCCGCGCGCCATGAATGGCAGGCGTTTATTTTACAAGCAGCGTCTTAATGTTTTTGCCTGCTCTTATATCGGAAAACGCCTGATTGATGTCTTCAACTCGATAGCCTGCCGCAAGACTGCGGATCTGTTCATGCCGCTCCGGATGGCGAAGCATAAAATCAATATAAGCCTCTACGTCGTGCATTGAATATTGGGAAGAGCCGATGATGCGGAGCGCGTTGAACGTAATCAGCTGCGGCTTAATCGCGATCTCGCCGCTATCGGAGTATTGCCCGGGAACCAAATAGAAGCCTCGGTTTCGAAGCAGCTCCATGCCTTGCGGAATCGCCCTCGGATTTCCGGATGCCTCCAGAACCAGATCAGCGCCGACTCCTTCGCTCAATGTCCGTATATAGGAATTTACTTCAGAAAAAGGCGTTTTCTCCAGCGCAAGAACCCGAGTCGCGCCAAACGCAAGCGCGGCCTTCTCCCGCTGCGGAACCTGGCGCGCCGTGATGGCAATAATTTCGGGTACGCCCAGCGCAGAAAGAAGGAGCACTGCAAACATGCCGACGGGCCCCAGCCCCTGCACAACGGCGGTACGGATCTGCGCAGCCATAAATCCTGCCTCTTCTGCAAGCCGGAAGGCATGAAGCACAGTCGGGCCCGCGCAGGGAAAAACGCACGCCGTTATGGGATCAATGCCGTCCGGAAGCTTCACAAGATTTTTGATGGGCGAATAATTGTATTCGGCATATCCGCCATAAAAATGCGGAGGAATTTCGGGGTCTCCAGCGTTCGTCACATGCATGTTCACGCAATTTGCGTCGTCCCCCGTTCTGCAGAGGACGCATTCGCCGCAGGGACAGGCAATATCCACAATTACGCTGTCTCCGATCCGGATTCCGGAGGCTTCCGCATCCTCCTCAGAAATCGCCGCCACCCGGCCGATAAATTCATGGCCGATTATTTTGGGCGGCTCCATTGGAATTTTGCCGTCATGAATATGCAGATCCGTCCCGCAGATTCCGCTGGAAATTAATTCCAGCATCGCCATGCCGCGCGGCGGCGGGGTAAGCGGATACTCCCTGATTTCAAAAGGACGGCCGGGGCCGGTATAAACCGCTGCTTTTGCTGTTTTTTTCATAATTCATTCCTCCTTAAAATTTTACCGTCTGCCATCGGAAGGCTCGGGAAAGCCGTTCCAGCAGGCTGCGTTCTACTCCGGGCACGGTTTGATATTCATATTCCAGACCGAGCGCGCGGTACTTCGGCGCACCCAGCCTGTGAAACGGAAGCAGCATAACGCTTTCGGCACGAAGCGCTGCGGTCAGAGCCGCTGCACGCTCCATGTATTCCGCAGTATCGCTGTACCCCGGAATAACAGGGATCCGCAGCTCGACCGTCTTTCCCGCGTCCGTAAGCTTTCTGATGTTTTCCAGAACCAGCTTCAGATCCGCGCCGGTTTTTTCCCGGCAGGCCGCTTCCTCGATCCCCTTCAAATCGACCAAATAAAGGTCCGTGACGGGATTCAAACGTTCAAAGGCCGAATACGCCGCGCAGGCCGCCGTATCCACTGCAATATGGATTCCCTTTTCTTTCAGCAGCGCGGCCGCAGCGCGTACATATTCAGCCTGCAGCAGCGGTTCTCCTCCGGAAAAGGTTACGCCTCCGCCGGAATTGGCATAAAAAGGCGCGTCCTCCGCCAGGATCCGGACTGTCTCCTCCGGTGTAATTTCATATCCGACGAATTCCAGCGCGCCGTTCGGGCAGCTTCCCGTACTGCGGCAGCTGCCGCAGCCCCGGCACAGCTCGGCATAAAACATCCGCTGCCCTTTTTCCGGCGAGATTGTTTCCGGATTGTGGCACCAGCTGCAATGGAGATTGCAGCCCTTCAGAAAAACGGTAGAACGGATTCCGGGCCCGTCTCCGGTTGAAAAGCGCTGAATTCGGGTAATCGTTCCGGAATCAGGCATCGTATTCTGTCCTGGAAAGAATATCATTCTGAATCGCCGGATCAAGCTGCACGAAAAACGCGCTGAAGCCGGACACCCGGACCATCAGATCCCGGTATTCCTCCGGGTGCCGCACGGCGTCCTGCAAAATTTCGCGCGACACGGCGTTTATTTGAATTTCCTGTCCTCCCAGCGCAAAATACGTCCGAATCAGGCTGCAAAGCTTTTCAACATTCGTTGTATTTCTAAAAAAGCCGGAGGTAAATTTCCTGTTCAGCACCGTACCGCACGCGGCTTTCTTATAGTCCGGCTTGGCGCAGGAAAGCAGCGCTGCGGTAATCCCGTTCCGGTCCTGCCGGTAGGTCGGAGAAGCGGCGTCGCTGATCGGCCTGCCGGCGCGCCGTCCGTCCGGCGTAGCAGCAGTCGCCGTCCCCACAGCAATATTGCTGATATTCGAGCCCATGGCAATATAAATCCTTCCGCCGTCCGCCGTACGGTAACGATCAAAAATTTCATGGCAGGCATCGAGATACCAGACGGCGTATTTGTCAGCCCGTTCATCATTATTACCGTATTTCGGCGCTGCAAGCAGCTCCCTCCGCAGCGCCTCATGGCCGGCGAAATCCGCCTTAAGCGCCAGCGCAATTTCCCGGAGCGTATATTTTTTCTGCAAGAATACGACAGACTCCACCGCCGCAAGCGAATCGGCCATCGTTCCGATTCCCATGCATACCGCGCCGTGAACGGAGGGGTACCTGCTCCCGCCGTCCAGAACGTCGCGCCCCCGATCGATGCAGTCGTCGCAGAAGCAGGAGAGAAACGGCTGCGCCCGCATTTTTACCGATATTTTCATGTTCGAGCTGCGGAACCAGACCATGTATTCCGAGGCAAGAAATTCCATCTGCCTTTTCAATTCAGTCAGAAACGCGTCCATTGAGGAGATTTTATCCAGCTCGCACGGCAGTCCCGCCGGCTGCCCGGAAAGAATGCTTCTTCCGTTATTGAATACGGCCTCCAATGCCAGCGGCGCGTTATACCTTCCGTCCGACCAGGGAGGCTCCTTTCCGGGGATAAAATTTTCAATGCAGCCGACCATACAATAATTTGCGGCGTCCTCCGGCGTATGGCCCGCTGCGATCAAGGCCGGAATATTGACCTCGTCATTCATCAGCGCCGGATATCCGATTCCCGTGCCGATGACATTCAGACAGGCGACGACAAAAGAATCAGCGGTTTTGCGGTGGATTCTCGCGGATAAATTCGGTCCCGGGATTCTGACGCGTTCCACGGCCTTCAGGATCGCGTAGCTCAGTTCATTGACCGCATCCTCCCCGTTTCCTGTGATTCCGCCGATACAGATATTTGCGACCTCGTCGCCGCCCCGGAAGCGCCGGAATTCATACAGCTTGATAAACACGCTTTCCAGAAGCGTAACCGCATCGTCATAGCACAGCGTTCCGTTTTCAAGATCTCTTTGGTAAAACGGGGCAAGATACTGATCCATGCGGCCGAACGCCATTGCGTATCTGTCCTCACATAAGAAAGCCTGATACGTAAGCCACACAAGCTGCAGGGCCTCCCGGAAGCTTTGCGGAGGCGCCTCGGCAATTTTTCTGCAGGCCCCGGCGATTTCAGGCTTTCCGGCACGGTCCGCCGCCTCGGCATAGGAACGGCACAGATTCGCAAAGCCTTCCATAACCAGCCTCGCCGCGTTCAGAAAGCAAAGCTTTTCCGGATCCTTTCCGTGGCGCTCCGCCGATTCTTCGATCCGCCTCAGGACGCCGGGAATTCCTTCGGATAAAAAGCGCTCGTATTCAGGCGCAAAATGATCAAAGTTATTGGAAAAATTTCCGAACTCAAAGCAGGAACAGATTTCCAGCGCCTTTCCGAGCTCTGCGTCGTCAAATGCGTCCAGAAACAATCCCTTCTGCGAGCCGGCAATCAGGTCGTTTTGATAGATATGTTTTTCATAATTTTCAAAAATGCTTTTGATCCCCCACGCTTTCGCAAGGACAAACGGCTCGTCGTAATGCGCGCGGTAGCCCAGGAAACGCCAGTACGCGCCGATCGGCTTCCGATCCTGCATACAGTCGATCTCCTGTTTCAGTTTTTCCGAAACGGTCATATCATCAGCTCCCGTTAAAAGGCTGAAATCAGCATACCCCGCCCGCCGGAAAAAAGATATGGAAAATCGAATCATATATGGACAAAACAACGATAAACGAATAATATATAACCCAGGAGGCAGGCCAATGATAACCTATAATATAAACTGGAAGGAATTTCCGCATATGACGTTCGCCCATACGGCAATCCTCCCCTATCACGCAATCGATTTTCCCGGAAATGAAAAAAGCGTAGAGCTCTCCTATATTGAGAAAGGGAGCTGCGAGCTTTGCATCGGCGGCGGCCATTATACTTTGCCGGAAAATGGGATGCTGCTGCTGGTCAAAAAAAACAAAATCAGTCTTCGCGGCGATGCGGAGCATGTTCATCATACCGTAAATCTGTACGGAGACTATGAAACCGACAGCGGATGCGGCATTTTGCTTCCGCTCTATTTTCCGATCACGCCCCGTCTGGAATATCTGCGCATAAAGCTGAAAGAGGTCATCACGGAATTCCAGCTTCGCGATGCTGCCGCACAGCTGAAGGCCACCGCGATGACGCTTGAAATTTTGAGCGAAATATCGCGCGTCTACGAATCCGGGGCGGATGGAGCGGCTCATTTATACAGCCCTTCGGAGTATCTGCTTTCCAACGGCATGAAGCGGTATGTCGCGGAAAATTCAAACCGCCGGTTTACGCTTGCAGAGCTGGCGCGAGAGCTCGGCAAAACACCGAATTATTTGAATTCCGTATTTAAAAAAGTGAATGGAATCCCGATCAGGCAATACGCAAATCAGGAAAGAATCGGCGCCGTTCGCCTGCTGATGCAGAACTACCGCCTTTCTCTCAAGGAGGCAGGCGAAAGCATCGGAATTACGGATCAGAGCTATCTTTCCCGATTGTTCAAAAAAGTAATGGGAATTTCCGCGCAGAAATATTTTGCGGAATATAAAGGGGAAACGGTCACGGGTCTGACGAGTGCAGCGCCGCTTTCACCGCAGCGTCCAGCACCTCTCCCACAGGATCGCGGATCACAATCCCGGCCGTACGATCCGCCGGCGTCGCATCCCGATTGAGGATCGCAATGCAGTCTCCCTGAAACAGGGAAGCCAGTCCCGCCGCCGGATATACGGTGAGGGAGGTGCCTCCTATAATCAGAAGATCGGCTCGCCGAACTGCGGCGGCAGCCGCTTCGAATACGCCCTCAGGGAGCGGCTCCCCGTACAGGGTTACGCAAGGCTTGATCAGTCCCCCGCACAGCCTGCAGCGAGGGAGTCCTTCGCTTTTCAGGATCGCGTCTAGTGCATACGTTCTGCCGCAGCGCATGCAGCGATTTTTATGAACCGTCCCGTGAAGCTCCAAAACCATTTTACTGCCGGCGGACTGGTGAAGGCCGTCTATATTCTGTGTGATGACGCAGCGGCATTTGCCGCGGCGTTCCAGCTCAGCCAGCGCAAAATGCGCTTTTCCCGGCTTTGCGTCGGGGAACAGCATTTTTTCCCTGTAAAATTTATAAAACAGCTCCGGATTGCTTTGAAAGCAGGAAGCGCTGAGAATTTCCTCGGGGGAATAGCCTTCAAACGAGGCGCCGTACAGCCCGCCTGTGCTGCGAAAATCCGGTATTCCGCTTTCCGTCGAAACGC
This sequence comes from uncultured Clostridium sp., assembly GCA_900543695.1. Taxonomy (GTDB): domain Bacteria; phylum Bacillota; class Clostridia; order UBA1212; family UBA1255; genus Egerieisoma. The sequence goes on from UQSG01000002.1 coordinate 32,369, forward strand.
CCGCTCCGCCGAAAAACACAAGATATTTGCTTTTTTTGATCGCGCCCGTCAACGATTCATACATATCCGAAATTCACCGTTAAAATAGAATGCTCCGCGTCGCGGCTGTAAGAAGCAGTTCCCGTTTCGCAGCCGGCGGCAGCTAAGATATCGAAAATTTCTTTTTCTTCAAAAAGCTCGCGGATCGCCAGATCCATATCTTCCTCTCCGCTGAACTTTATATAAGCCATTTTCTGCGCAGCTGAGGCAGCTCTTTGCAGGATCCGCGCCGCGCCGTCCAGCGAGTAGGTCTCCAGATAGGCGTCATGATAAATAAAATAATTATACGTTTCCGCGGTACAGTCGGGAAGCGCGATGTTGTCTTCCCCATCTATGACGTGCGTACGGAGAAGCTCTTCCTCAGTGATGCAAAAATAATTATAAAACACCTCTCCGCGTTCTTCTGAATTTTCAGTTTCAGACAGAGGTACGGGATCGTCCCATGTGACGTCTACATAATAGCCTTCGCCGTCCAGAATGACAAGATTCCAGATATGCGGCTCTCCATCTTTTTTATGCCCTGTAACGGTGGTGCATCGGATCCCGGCGGCTTCCGCCAGATATTGGAAGGCTTTCGCATAGCCGCCGCACAGCGCCGTACCGTTAATTAAAGCGCCGTACGCGGTCGTACTCTCCAGACTGCGCGAGGAAGGCTGTTCCGTATCGATATCCGTGTACGCCGCCGTGTCGTATTTCACGGTGCTTACCAGGTAATCGTGGATGTAAAGCAGCGTTTCATACTCCCCGGGCAGCGTTTCCGCCGTATCCAGAATTTCATCTTTTATGCGAACGATCTGCTCGCGGTATGCCTCGATGTGCTCCCTTTCAACTGCATATAGCGGTTCCAGCACTTTTTTTCTTCGGAAAAGCCCCGTGGCCGATTTCAGCAGATAGCCGTCCCGCAGCCAAAAATATTCGGGATGATCGATCAGAACGTATCTGTATACTTTCACGATGGTGTCGTCGCTGTAGTCCTCCAGGCCCTCTGAAATCTGATCCTCATAATTTCGAAGCGCCGCGTCAATCCGGTCATATAGCTCGAGCTCCCGGTCGTCAAGCTGCAGCCGGGCAAGCCCCGCCCCGTCAGCGAGTCGGAATTCCGCCGGATGCTGCGGATCCGCCTTGTATTCCGGTCCGGCCAGCACTGCGCAGGATACGCTGCTCAGCGAAACGAGAAACGTCAGAAGCCACGCCGCCCAAGTTTTTTTGTAGTTTTTCCGGTTCTCCGCCATGTCCGCCGCCTTTATTTCCACGTTTTCAAGCTGATTTCTCCGCTCTGCAGCAAATCAAAAGTTCCGTCGCCAAGCTCGACGATCAGCGCGCCGTCTGCATCGATGTCCGCCGCACGGCCTTCATACGCAATCCCGTCCCGCTCGTAGGAAACGATTCTGTCCAGCACGACGGAGCGCTTTTTGTATTCTTCCAGCACGGCGCGGTCGTCCCCGTCTGAAATCCGCCGCAGGATATGCGTAAGTACTGCAGCCGGCAGCGAATCCATACGCTCCGCACCCAGCATGCCAAGCGCGCCTGCCGTACTTCGGAGCTCCGGGGGAAAGGATTCTGTCGTCACATTGATCCCGATCCCTAGAATCGCCCGGCGCTTTCCTTCTTGAAGGACGGATTCCGTTAAAATCCCACAGACCTTTCGCCCGTCCAAAAAAATATCGTTCACCCATTTGATTCCGGTTTCAATCCCCGTTTCCTCCCGGATCGCATCCGATACTGCGACGCCCGCACGGATCGTAAGCAATGCAGCGCTTGAAGCTTCCTGCGGAAAATCAACTACAATGCTCATATAAATTCCCGTCTTCCCCGGAGAATAAAATGATTTTCCCTGGCGGCCGCGGCCGGCCGTCTGCGCCTGCGCAAGAACAACGGCAGGCGGCGTCAGCGCGCCGCTTTGCAGCAAACGGCGCGCCTCGCTGCTCGTGGAATCAATCGTGTCGTAGCGATACCATTTTACGTCCAACGCCGCACCGCCTTTTTTCAAAGCGCAAAGGAATCCGGCAGCAGCTCGGACAGCTTCTGCGCCGTAAGCGCGCCGTTTTTTTCGTAGATGACGGTAAGATCCTTTGAAAACTCCGCCAGAAACTGCCTGCAAATTCCGCAGGGAGACTTCACTCTGCTGCCGGATACCGCCACAGCGATCTTGATAAACTCCCGATCTCCATTTCCGACCGCCTGCACGGCCGCGCTGCGTTCGGCGCAAATCGCTGCCCCAAAGGATGCGTTTTCCACATTGACGCCCGTATAAACGGCGCCGCTTTCCGTCAAAAGGGCTGCGCCGACCTTTACGTGCGAGTACGGGGAATAAGCGTTTTCGCGCACGCGGCAGGCGATTTCGTACAGTTCTTCATTCGTCATAGAAAACGCTCCAATCTATCGTTATTTTTCTTTATAGTACAGCATGCAGTGACAATACCCTTCAAAATCCGGATCCTGAATCTGTTCCCGGAATTCCTTGCACATGCACTTTGTATTTTCGTTTTTCTCCACTACGCACGGGCAATAGCCGCCGCGCCGGAGCAGGCCCTCCTTGACGGTTCTGACGATTTCTTCGTCTTCGTTATAGCGTACCTTCATGATCCTCCCATCTCCAGCAGCTGCAGGAGCTCAGGCTTCGGACGGTATCCCGCCGCTTTTGCCGTAATTTTTCCGTTTTTCATTACTATAATCGTAGGAATACTGGAAATGCCGAATTGAGCCGCAAGCGCCTCTTCCTCGTCTACGTTGACCTTGCATACGAGAATGTCCTTTCGTTCCTCCGCAATTTCCTCGATGATCGGCGCAATCATTCTGCAGGGACCGCACCACGCTGCCCAGAAGTCGATGAGAACCGGTTTTTCCGAATTCATTACCGTTTCTTTAAAATTGTCGTTTGTCAGTTTGATTTCCATCGCATCATTCTCCTTTTCTTTTAATTCTGTTTCTGCAGCAGATTCTGATAGCAAATTTCGTTTTCCAGCTTCTCCCCTTTGAGAAAAGCGCTGATATTCCGAACCGTTACTTCTGCAATATTGTTCAAAGCCTCTTCCGTCAGAAACGCCTGATGGGATGTGAGGAGCACATTCGGCATGGAAATCAGCCGCGCCAGTACGTCGTCCTGCAGAATATGTCCGGAATTATCTTCATAAAAAAGCTCGGACTCCTCTTCATATACATCGAGGCATGCGGCGCCGACCTGTTTGTTCTTGATCCCCTCCGTAAGGGCCTCCGCGTCGATCAGGCCGCCGCGCGAGGTATTGATAATCACCACGCCCTTTTTCATCTGTGAAATCGTCTCGGCATTTATTATATGCTGCGTTTGGCTCGTAAGAGGGCAATGAAGCGAGAGAATGTCGCTCTGTGCAAACAGCTCCCCTAATGTGACATAGCGAATTCCTGCCGACGGATCCGGGTACGGATCGTATGCGGAGACATTCATGCCGAAGCCCCTGCAGATGTTGATGAATACTTTTCCGATTTTTCCCGTACCGATTACGCCGACGCTCTTGCCATGCAGGTCGAAGCCGGTCAATCCGTTCAGACTGAAGTTAAATTCGCGCGTTCTGTTATACGCTTTGTGAATCCGTCGGATTGAAGTCAGGAGCATCGCCATGGCATGCTCCGCAACCGCATAGGGAGAGTATGCGGGTACGCGTACGACGTGCATTTTTCCGCATGCCGTTTTAAGATCGACATTGTTGAATCCGGCGCAGCGCAGCGCGATCAGGCGAATTCCCATATCATACAGCCGATGGATCGTCGGCGCGTTTAAAGAATCGTTTACGAATGCGACGACTCCTGCGCAGCCTTCGGCAAGACCGGCGGTATCGGCATCCAGCTTTGATTCGTAATATTTGAACTCGATGCCGGCGGGCGGCCCATACTTTTCAAAGCCCGGCTTATCATAAGGCTTTGTGTCAAAAAAAGCAATTTTGGTCATATCCCCACTTCCTTTCCCTTATAGTATTTACGTAAAACATGGTATTAAACCGCTTTTCCATTTTACACCGATCTTCAAAAAAAGCAACCGGCTCTGACGGAGATTGACATCGGACGGATTCCGGTTATAATGAGCGGTGATTTTATTTTCCGGGAGGTAGTTGGCGTGAAATTTGTGATCCAGCGGGTTTTGCACGCAAGCGTAACGATAGATGGCGTCCGAATCGCGCAGATTGGGAAGGGTTTTCTGGTCTTGGTCGGAATCGGCAGGGAGGATACGGCGGCTGATGCGGACCGGCTGGCGGACAAGCTCGTAAAGCTGCGCATTTTTGAGGACGAGAGCGGGAAAACGAACCGATCTCTGTCCGATGTCAACGGCAGCCTGCTGCTGGTTTCACAATTTACGCTTTATGCCGATTGCCGAAAGGGGAACCGTCCTTCGTTCGGCGCGGCCGGCGCCCCAGAGGATGCTTCGCGGCTGTTCGACTATATCACGGCACGCTGCCGCGAGGCCGTCCCGGATACCCAGACGGGGCGCTTCGGCGCCGAGATGCAGGTGGAGCTTCTGAACGACGGTCCGTTTACGCTCATCCTGGAATAGCTGCTTCCGAATACCGCCGGCCGGCTCTCGTTACCTCCACCGTTTTCGTCGCTGTTTTTTCTCGGAATACGCGGTCGTGCTCTACGAAAAGAAGCGTGGGCCGGTATTTTGACACAAGCTCCTCAATCTGCAGGCGAGAAAAAACATCGATGTAATTGAGCGGCTCGTCCCAGATATACAAATGCGCCTCTTCGCAGAGAGAACGCGCAATCAGCACTTTTTTCTTCTGCCCTTCACTGTAGCACGCCATATCCTTTTCAAACTGAAGCCTCGAAAAATCAAGCTTTCTCAGAATCGTTTTAAAAAGCGTACGATCAACGCCGCATTGCTCCGCATATGCGTCGGGGCTGCCTTGCAGAAAGGAAGCGTCCTGCGGGATATACGATATTTTCAGGCCGCTCGCCTTGTAAAATTCGCCGCGGTACGGAACGGCTTCTCCAAGCAAAAGCTTCAGAAGCGAGCTTTTGCCGCAGCCATTCTCTCCGTGCAGCGCGATGCGGTCGCCGCGATTTATTTGAAAATGAACGGCATCGCAGATCACATTTTCCCCGAAGAAAACGGAAATCCCCCTGAACTCGGCAAGCAGCTCCGCACGGTATGAAAGCGGCCGGATTCGAAGCTCCTCATTTTTTTCCAAATCATGGAGAAGCGCGCTCTTTTCTTCGACAGCTCTTTGCCGGCTGCGTTCCAGATTTTTCCGTCTCTGCTGCATGCGCCGCGATTTTTCACCGATGTAAGCGCGTCCGCCGATGCTTTTGGTTTCCGAGCGGCACACGCCTCCGCCGATTTTGGATGCTTCGACCTGATCCGCCCAATGCTTCGCCTGCGCCGCGGCCGTCTCAAGCCGTCTGATTTCTTTTTGCAGCTTCTCGTTTTCCGCCGCTTCAAACTGATCCCGAAGCGCTCGGTTCCGGTACCAGGAGGAAAAATTACCGCGCTGTATTTCAATATTCGTTTTGTTGATGGAAAGCGTATGATCCGTCGCCGCATCCAGCAGTGCTCTGTCATGGGATACAAGGATAAATCCCTTCTTCCCTGCAAGATAAGAGGCCATCAGCGCGCGCCCGTTTTCATCAAGATGATTCGTAGGCTCGTCGATCAGCAAAAAGCCGATCTCCTTCAAAAAAAGCGCCGCAAGCTTGATTTTCGTCTGTTCCCCTTTCGACAGCGTGCGCAGCGGACGCGCCAAGACGTCGCTCCGGAGTCCCAGCTTTCCGATTTCACGTTCTACTTCCCATTCGTCGCATCCGATCCCCAATGCGCGGATTTCGTCCAGCGTGCTTTTCAGCGTTCCGTTCAGATCGAACGGGAAATAGCCGAATTCCACCGGCGACGTAATTTTTCCGCTGTATTCATACTTCCCAAGCAGCAGATTCAGAAACGTCGTTTTTCCTCTCCCGTTTCTGCCTGTAAACCCAAGCTTCCAGTCCGTATCGATCTGAAACGATACGTTTTCAAAAATAGTATCGCAGCTCCCGTCATAAGAAAATGTCAAATTCTGTATCTGGATTCTCGACATGCAAATTCCTCCAATCCAAAATTCGCATTGCCGTAAGAACGGATTTTTTTCGTTTACATGAAAAATACGCTTACACAAGCAGAGAAAAAATGAATATGATGCTGCAGGCAGGCAATCCGATCACGGCAACAAAAAATTTCCGCTTTCAAAGCAGAAGCATTCTTTTGTCTCGTTCTTCCGAAATTACCTGTTCTTCATCGCAGCGCCTCTTTCCAAGATTTTTCGTTATTGTACCCGTTTTCCGCATCCTCGTCAAGCCGGGTGCGATTCAAAAAAACTGTTGACCTTTTTCGATAGTTATAGTAATATAAAAAAGTAATCTGTTGTACATTTGATCTCACATGTTTTTGTAAGTCATTTGTCCGTTAATGATGATTTACAAAAACATGTGATTTTTTTATGACTGCGGATAATCAGAAAATAGCTAGGGAGGATTTGTATGTATAAGGGAATCGTTAAATGGTTCAACCCGGAAAAGGGCTTCGGATTTATTTCAAACGAAGAAGGCGGCGAAGACGTGTTCGTTCATTTTTCCGCGATCGTAGCAGACGGATTTAAAACGCTTTCGGAAGGGCAGCGGGTTACGTTCGACATGGAGCAGGATCCGAAGAACAGCGGCAAAATGCGCGCGGTAAACGTTTGCGCAGTATAAAGACCGAAACGTACCGCGCCGGATCAGGCGCGGAAGAGACTGCGGTTCATCCAAAAGGATGCACCGCAGTTTTTTTATTCAGAAAGCCGGAAACGCTTTTGTGTTCCTGCTGCCAGAACGTTTGCGCGAAGCCAGGCGGCGACGCCGTCCTCCTGGTTGCTTCCGATGACCGCCGTCGCGCATTTTTTCAGCTCCGGAACGGCATTCGCAACCGCATAGCATGCATCCGAGGCCTGGAACAGCGGCAGGTCATTCTTCCCATCGCCAAACGATACCACACGATCCGCGCCAAGCAAATTTTTCAGCCGCCGTGCGGCATGCGCTTTCGTCGCGTCTTCCGGCAAAATCTCAAGCCACTGTGCCCCGCTGTAAAGATCGCGCTGAAAAATACAGTGAAATCGTCCTTTCAGCATGCCGTAAACGGGCCGCAGCTTCTCTTCGCTGTCGATACAGGAAAAATAAAAAACGCGTCCCATACGAAGCGGTTGCGTGCGAGGAACCGGCCGGCGCCGGGTATCGGTTTTCCGCCTGTCCAGGAAGAAACGCATACCGGGAGTAACGCAGTCCTCATAATAAGTAAATTTCTCCTCCTCGTTCAGAATGGAATATACGAGAGGGAAAATTTGACTGCGAAGCAGGATTCCTTCGATTTCCTCTGCTTCTGCCTCCGTAAAATACGTGGAAGACAGAATTGCCCTCGTTCCGCTGTCGATGATAAACGCGCCGTTGTATACGATTACAGGAAGCCGCGCGGTGATTCCGGCGGTCACCTTCGACGCCGTCAGATAGGAGCGTGCCGTAGCGTAGGAAAACAGGATTCCCTCCGCTTCCAGGCGGTTGACGGTTTCCGCGGTAAAGGCGGAGACGGTTTCATCAAGACGCAGCAGCGTTCCGTCAAGATCCGATATGTATAAGGTTTTATCGGAGCATGCCGCACGGTCCCGAGACTGCAAAATAACATTCATCAGAGCTTCCTCCTTTCACAAAGCTATTTTATATGATCCGCCCGGAAACTTCCACAAAATAATAGCATTCCTCGCTGTACCGCGCATATAAAATAAAAACATGCGCACGGATTGGAAAGCTGTGATATAATGCGGAGGCTGCCGTCAGAATCCAGGAAAAAAGGATGGACCGTTTCAATGAAAAACAAATTTCAAAGAACCATGAACGCCTGTTTTATCGCGTATATCGTACAGGCAATCATTAATAACTTTGCTCCGCTTCTGTTTCTGAGATTTCAGGAGGGCTATGGAATTCCGCTCTCTAAAATTACGTTACTCGTTACCGTAAACTTCGGAATCCAGCTCACCGTCGATCTTGCTTCGGCGGGATTTGTTGACAAAATTGGATACAGAGCTTCCATGCTGATCGCGCACATCTGCGCGGCGGCCGGCTTGCTCTCGCTTACCGTACTGCCGGAGGCGTTTTCCGACCCGTTTGTCGGCTTGCTGCTCTCGGTTATTATCTACGCCGTTGGCGGCGGTCTTCTGGAAGTGCTTGTAAGTCCCGTGATGGAATCCTGTCCGACGGAAAATAAAGAAAAGGCCATGAGTCTCCTGCATTCCTTTTATTGCTGGGGGCACGTGGCGGTCGTTCTGATTTCCACGGTTTTCTTTCGGATTTTCGGGATATCCAATTGGAAAATTCTTGCCATTGTATGGGCCGCCGTGCCGCTGGCAAATCTTTTTCTGTTCGCAAAAGCGCCGATTGCTTCTCTGATGAAAGAAGGAGAACAGGGGCTTACACTCCGAGAGCTTTTGTCCCAAAAAATATTCTGGGTATTCCTGCTGATGATGGTCTGCGCCGGGGCCAGCGAGCAGTCCGTCAGCCAGTGGGCATCTGCTTTCGCGGAAAAGGCGCTCGGCGTCGGCAAAACAGTCGGCGATCTTGCCGGTCCGATGGCATTTGCGGTACTGATGGGAATTTCCAGAGCATTTTATGGAAAGTACGGCGATAAAATTGATCTTGACCGCTTTATGGGAGGAAGTGCAATTTTATGTATCCTTTCCTACCTCTGTATTTCCCTGATCCCAATTCCGGCGGCAGGGCTGATCGGCTGCGCCATATGCGGCTTGTCCGTAGGAATTATGTGGCCCGGTGCGTTCAGCCGCGCCTCCGCAACAATTCAAAGAGGCGGCACCGCAATGTTTGCCTTTCTTGCGCTTGCCGGCGACCTTGGGTGCTCCGGCGGGCCCACGCTTGTAGGGCTCGTTTCCAGTCGTTTCGGAAACAATCTGCGCGCGGGAATTCTGGCGGCGATTCTTTTCCCTGTGCTTTTATTGCTGGGAATTCTCACGAGCAAACGGCGCAAAAACAAAAATTAACGCAGATCTAACCTCCGCAGGCTTTTACAAATAACGCTCCCTTCTTATAAATAAAGTTGGGAGGTTATAAAAATGCATGCGAAAAAGGTTGTTCTGTTCACATTATTCTGCGTTTCCGTTCTGGCGCTCACGCTGCTTGCGGTATATATCGCCAAGCTATACGGCTGACGTTTTCATACGTTGAAGCGAAAGAGCGTTACATCTCCGTCCTTCATGACGTAATCTTTTCCTTCGGAGCGGACAAGCCCCTTTTCCCGGGCGGCGGCATACGATCCACATTCCATAAGATCCGCGAAGGCTACGATTTCGGCACGGATAAAGCCGCGCTCAAAGTCGGAATGAATTTTTCCCGCAGCTTCAGGCGCCTTTGTGCCGTTTCGGATCGGCCATGCGCGTACCTCTTTGGGGCCGGCAGTCAGGAAGCTGATCAGCCCAAGCGTTCTGTAGCCTGCCGTGATCAGCTGATCCAGGCCCGACTCCGAAACGCCGAGCTCCGATAAAAATTCTTTTTTCTCCGTTTCGTCGAGGGAAGACATTTCTTCCTCCATTTTGCTGCATACCGTAATCAGCTGCGCCTTTTCGGCCTCCGCAACCTCGGTAAGCTCTTTGACGTGCCGGCAGGCGAAAGGATCTGCGGCGTCGTCTTCCGAGACATTCGCCGCATATATAACGGGTTTTGAGGTCAGCAAGAACAGAGAGGCAACAAACGCTGTTTCTTCTTCGGAAAGCGCCATCGAGCGAACGGGCAGGAAGCGTTCGAGATGCTCTTTGATGCGCTGAAGCAGCTGAATCTCCGAAAGCACCTTTTTATCCCCGCTTTTTGCCATTTTTCCGGTCCTCTCAATCCTGCGCTCGATGAGCTCCAGGTCCGAAAAAATCAGTTCCAGATTGATCGTTTCGGCATCGCCTCGCGGAGAAACGGAGTTTTCCACGCGAATGATATTGTCGTCGTCGAAGCAGCGGATGACATGGACGATCGCGTCCACCTCGCGGATGTGGGAAAGGAATTTGTTCCCAAGTCCTTCTCCTTTGCTGGCGCCCTTCACCAGCCCGGCAATGTCCACAAATTCAATCGTGGCGGGCGTATATTTTTCCGGATGATACAGTTCCGCAAGCCGGTCCAGCCGAAGGTCCGGCACCGCTACGACGCCCACATTCGGCTCTATCGTACAAAACGGATAATTTGCGCTTTCCGCGCCTGCTTTTGTCAGCGCGTTAAAGAGCGTGCTCTTGCCGACATTCGGCAGTCCGACGATTCCTAATTTCATTTTCTTCGATATCTCCTTAAAAATCCCTTCTTGCTCGTCAACGGTTAAGAACCTAAATATCCGCTGCGAGCCTCCGGGATCGTTTTGAAAGACATTGTGCGGCGGGTTCCCTGCTGCATTCTTTGCCTTTTAGATTTTTGCCCATGATCAGCTCTTTCTCGTATCGGGAAAAGAGCCGACGCAATTGATATATTATACCATATTGGTTCTGTTTTCAATAGAAACGAACGTATTTGCAGCGATTGTTTTGTAGTATTTATCCTTTTAAAGGATCAGTATGCTGCTGATAAGCGGTTCCAATTCGTGTATTGGCACGGGGTATTGAAGTGTCTGACATTTTCGGCTCGCCTTCTTTCATATTTTGAAATTTAGCACGTTCTTCTGCCTGCAAGCAGGTCCAATCATGCTGTAGCGAGCGTCTGTATTAATAATAAAACATGTAGGTTTCAAAAAAGCATCATAAAAAAGATGAAGCGCGCGGCCGTTAAAACAAAAAAATTTGATTTTTCGGGCGTTCATTATCAAGGGAAATTCGTTACAGAAAGAATGATTCTTTTAAAAAGCGCACATTGCGAAATTGTGCTGGAATTTCTAAAGTGATTCACAGTATGCAGGAACTGCAGCCGTCAAAAAAATTTTTAAAAAGTAATTTTAAACCGGACAGCAGCTGACAGGTTTAACTTTGATAATAGGAGCACAGCTGTAAGAGATTAGGACGCTAATCAAATAATAACAAAAATTTTAGCAAGGAGATTTTCTGAATGAAAACAATTTATGGTGTAAAAATGGAAACGCCCATTAACAAAAAACTTAAAAATGGTCATACAATGTATGATTGGGTTACGAGAAAAAACTGCTTTCCTTTTTTTTGTATGAGGACGCTCTGCGGTGACAATAAGATCACTGCAGAAGAGATTGAATACTTAAAAAGGAAAAATTGCAGAATTGCATTGGTCTTAAATGATTTGACTGAAGCGGAGGTTTCAAGCTCCAAGGGTGCCCTGTCGGCTCTTAGAGCAGCAGAAGCAGCGAAAGCAGCGGGCTTTCCGGAAAACAGATCAATTGCAATATTTGCTGACATCAAGCCTAAATGGAGCATAAATCACAACTGGATGATCTTATTTGCGCAAACAATGAAGGCAAACGGTTTTATCCCCGGTTTTATCGGAAATACGGATTCAAGTAAAAATTTTAGCTTCGACAGACAATGCAGTCACTATGTAAAAGCAACAAAAGAAATTGATTATTGGGGCGCAATCTTCATGTCTACGGAGCCAAAATGTAAAGCGGCTCCAGAAATTTGGGAACCATATTGCCCATCCAGCTTAAACAGAAAAGATATGTCTTTGTGGGCCTGTGGGAAAACGGTATTTGATGAGACCGAAGCAGATGATATTTATGCAAGAGACGAAAAAGTACTTGCATATATGTGGGATTATAAGGAAGGTGAAATGGATGAACAGAAAACAGTATAATAATATTATCGAACATACGTTGCAAAGCGATTGTAATGAATGCCAAAGCGCTCTTGAAACATCACGAGCAATCCTGAACAATATGGGCGTGTCTTTACCCCAAGGAGATATGAAACATGTCTATGATGTAATACGGACGAACGATTATATGGGCTGGCGGGCCTGCACAAAGGAAAAGGCTCAGGATAAGGCTAATAATGGGATTGCAGCGATCGGTATAAGTGAAAGCAATATCATTGTACTCTCGGCAGAAGACAAGGAGCAGCCTGTAACGCCAACGGCCTCAGTTATGACAACATCCCAGGGGCCGCTTTACACTCTTTCTAATTTGCAGTTTTTTGCGCATGATTCTAAGACAACAGCATATTTTAGAAATGGTGCTACTATTTTCAGAGACGGGAACTGCTGTAAGGTCGCATTGAAAGGTCCAAACTCTTTTAAGGTATGGCATTGCGTACACCGAGATTTAATCTATGAAGCGGAAAATGCGATTTCTTCAGATTTTGCCAAGGGGAAGCATAATGTTTTTGTGGATTATAATCCTTTGCACGAGACTGAATCCGATTTAGATATAAGGAATTACAGCGACGAAGAGCTAAAATTATTATACCAGCTGGATCCTTTTGGTGTTGCTTTTTATGTCAATTTACGCGCAGAATGTTTATACGAAAGTGTTGCAGAGCAGGTCGCTTATAAAGATCGTATATTTAATGTGTTATTCGGAAGAGCCCCCAGATATTTTGAACGTTCGCTCTCCGGAGCCTGGTATCAAGTATTAAACACGGGCAACAACGACTATGGCAGGGTGCTATCCGAAGCGGAACTGCTTTTTGGTCGGCATGCATTATGGGACGAATATGCACAAGCAAAATTCCGGGAGATGCTGTGGTCCGTAGCGGAAATTGCTATTTCTTTATTCTGTTTGGCTTCAGGCTTGAGGACGCTCTTTGCCGCGCAAAAAACTATTGAGAACTTAATAAAATTATATCAATTTGGATGTATTATTTATACTGATTCTTTAGAGGCTGCGATACAGGACGCATTAATAAACGAAATCCTTGATAATACCGGCCTCGATTGGGCTGCGACTATTGTTTCCGTTATAGGTTCGCTGAACGATATCGCCGATGTTTTAAACGAGCAAGTAAATTGTTATCAGGACATTATGGACTATTGCATAGACGAAACAAGCCTCGAAATATTTGTCAACACGCGAAATGGAGAATGCTGCACATTGAGCGAAATCAAAAATGCATTATAATCAGAATGGCCTCTTTGCAGGTTCTCTCTAACAAAGAGGCCTTCTAGCTATCCGAGCGGTTTATATTCAAAAAGCTTTGTATTATACAGCAAAAGGATTTGCCTGTTTTTCTTTGTAATGATATAAAAAACATCACCTTCGCGAGCATTGTCATAAAATTCTTGTTCCTTCATGCGAAATCGGTTGCTGAAGGCGTTATAAGTTCCCTCTATAATCAAAAAATCCTTGTATTTCTCAAAAATCAAAACTCTCAAGATTATCGGTGGAAAAATACGTTTTATTTTAATGTAGCGATCAGTCAAAATGCCCGTAGTGACTGTAAATTTTGCATTTTTGATAATAAAATACGAATGGATATCTGCGAATGCTCTCGATATCAGAATGTAAACACCAAGCCCTAATATACAGATACCAGAGATCAGCCTCACATAGTCAACAAAGCCCAAAAGATCGTCAGCAAAGTAAACCAGCAATATAAAAAATATTCCCAGAACGAAAACCGCCAAAATTACTGCGCCCATCGCCAGGGCAAATTGTTTAAAAAACAGCTGTTTATAGTCTAAACGAATTTTTTCTACCGTCAGGATCTCTTTTTGCAAATCTTCGCGAGCCATCTTATCCTCCATTTGATAGCGCTTAACAATATATAAATATATAACACAATAAATTCAATATTACAAGAAAATTTTCAGAGCCGTAAGAAGCCGGGAACAGAAAAAGGCTGTGACCTCAAGCAAAGAAAAGTTTGAATGACAGGCGCGCAGCCATATGGTATTATTAATAACATGCTACAAAAAGGATGGCGCTTATATGACAAACAAGAAATCGGCAAAAATATTTTTAATCATTGGTTTAGCGGGGGTTATTCTTTCCATTATAGGAACTATAATAGAAATAGTATACACGTATAATATAATATCACAAAATTTTAAAACGGAGCCGATTCGGCAATCAATAGAATTATTTGAACATCTGTTGTCCGTAGGATTATTTGTAGTCCCGATTTTTGCAGAAGAGCTGTCTTTTGTCAGAAGCGTTTACAAGCTATTAAAAGGCGGGCTCAAAAGATTAGAAAAAGTATGCTGTATTGTTTCGGCAAGCCTGCTGTTATTGATGATTCTCTTTCATTGGCTCATTGTTACAAGAAGCATTCGATTTGATATGATCGACGAACAAAAGTTTGTGCGAACAATACTTTTTCTGACAGAGTGGCCCACGGTGATATTGTCATTTGTATTAAGCAGTATTCGAAGCAGAAATAAGGAGGATCGTGCAAAAAATTGCTAGGCAGGAAAGCAGGTGAGGAAAAATTTTATGACATATAACATATATATTTAATATCTGCTTCTATTTCTTGCGTGTCCTTATTTTTTAAAGAATTTCGGTCTCCCGCTGTACCGACCTGCCGTTTCTGGACGGAGCCCTTTCCCGGAATGAAAAACACTCTGGGAAACAAAGGTGTTTTAACATGGCGGCCGCGGTATCCTGCTCAAATTCCTGCGCAATGCGGCGTTCCCCATGATCAGAGGGGGCCTGCCGCATTTCACAAAGCGGCCTATTCCTCAGAAAGAAATTCTCACAAAATGTCGCGTTTCCATAGTTTCGCACTACTTTTACCATACAATAAACACAATTAAAAGGTAATAATATTATGTAAAGTAAATGCCTGCATTTCATTTGGTAATTTTAAAGATTCATGTTATAATATCTTTATTAGTCCGGGATTATTACGAAACATCACGCCCGAGATGCATAAAGGAGGAGTAATTTTATGTCGCAATTTGTTAAAACAAAAATTCTAGTAGTAGATGATGACGAGCATATCTGTGAATTGATCCGGCTATATTTTGAAAAAGAAGGTTTTGCCGTAAACATTGCAAACGACGGAAACAAAGCAATAGAATCTTTTAAAAGCGCCACCCCGGACGTCGTAATTCTTGATATCATGCTGCCGGGAGCGGACGGCTGGCAGGTCTGCAGAGAAATCCGCAAAATCAGTCAGGTTCCGATTATCATGCTTTCCGCGAAGGGAGAAA
This sequence comes from uncultured Clostridium sp., assembly GCA_900543695.1. GTDB lineage: Bacteria > Bacillota > Clostridia > UBA1212 > UBA1255 > Egerieisoma. The sequence goes on from UQSG01000002.1 coordinate 47,471, forward strand.
CGTTTGATAAGGTCCTCGGCCTGGAGCTTGGCGCTGACGACTATATGGTGAAGCCGTTCGAAACAAAAGAGCTGATCGCGCGCGTCAAAGCCATTCTGAGACGGACGAAAGTTGCGGAGGCCGAGAATCATGAAGAAGTCGTGTTCCCCAATTTAGTCGTTAATAAGACAACCTATACCGTCAAATTAAACGGCGAAGAAGTGCAGATGCCGCCGAAGGAGCTTGAGCTGCTGTTTTTCCTTTCTTCAAATCCGAACAAGGTTTATACGAGAGACCAGCTTTTGGAATATATCTGGGGGTACGACTTTTTTGGCGATTCCAGAACGGTGGACGTGCATATCAAGCGTCTGCGCGAGAAGGTAGAAGATCCGAAGCACAACTGGCAGATCAAAACCGTCTGGGGAATCGGTTATAAATTCGAAGTTAAGCAGTAACCGGGATCAAGGGGTAATGGTATCATGGCGTTTTCCGGGAAAGGGAAGAAAATTATCGCATCCATAAAAAAGCAATCCATACTGAAAAAGTTTTGTGTATTTATTATTGTTGCCGTAATTGCCTCTTCCCTTATTTCCGGCATTATCATGTACCATTACACGACAAAATATATGACGGAGTCCAAATCGGAAGACATAAAAAAGGCGGTGGACGACGTTAGTATGCTTTTTTCGCAGATGTATACGACGTACATCAATAATATTGACGACCTGGGAAACTGGGTTTCGGAAGACGGACAAAACGAATGTAAGAAATATTATGTCAATCTGCTCGACCGCCTCGAGCTGTATAATAACCTGCTCAGCGTGTACGGTTTCATTACGGAAAGCGACGGTTCTATTTTTTTATCTTATCCGCTTCTGCCTAATATGACGGACCGGGCGGATACAGCCGGGCGAGAATACATGGACGCCCAGATCACCAGCAAGCTGTCGTTGAATAACGGGAAATATTATTTTAAAAACAACAAACAATATTATACCGGCTCCGATTCCGAGTATGTAATCAATACGGGTGACTTTTACGGTCTGTACAGCGATCAGGAGGTCAGTTATCTTTCCATCACGCAGTCCATCGCATATACCTATCCCGGCGCAAGTGAAGCGATCAACAAAGGAACCATAACGCTTTCCATCCCCGTGCCGGAAATTACGAAAACGCGCAGCAATATCATCAGTTATTATCTGATTGCGACTGTTATTTCCGTGGCGCTTGAATTGATCGCGCTGTTTATTATCACGAAAGAGATCACGGAGCCGATTCGGGAGCTCGAAAAAATGACGAAACAGATGGCGGCCGGAAATTTCAAGGTAAAAATTCAGAGCCGCTCTAACGACGAAGTAGGCGAGCTGGTAAACAGCTACAATGCAATGGCAGAGGCGCTCGGCAATCTGGATATGATGCGGAACGATTTCATTGCGAGCATTTCTCATGAGCTTCGTACGCCGATGACATCGATCGGAGGGTTTATAGACGGAATATTGGACGGCGTCATCCCCGCGGAAAAGCAGGAGCATTATCTGCAGATTGTCAAAGAAGAAATCGCCAGGATGAACGCGCTGGTAAACGACCTGTTAAATATGGCACGCCTTCAGTCCGGGAAGGTGGAGCTGGATCTGCTTCCCTGCTCCCTTGAAGAGCTGCTCCGCAACACGGCATTGAAGCTGAAGCCGATCATCGATGAAAAAGAGATTCAAATCGTATTTGACATCAAGACCAAAAACTGCGAGGTGCTGGTCGATAAGCCTTCAATAGAAAGGGTACTCATCAATTTGATTCAGAATGCCGTTAAATTTACAAATCCGGGAGGGACCGTTACGCTGCATTCCGAACCGGACGGCAAAAATAAGGTCCGCATCACGGTGGAAGATACCGGTTCCGGAATCGCCAAGGAAGAAATCCCGTTTATCTTTGAAAAATTCTATAAAACAGATAAATCCCGCGGCCTGGATAAAAAAGGAACCGGCCTGGGGCTTGCGATCGTCAAAAACATTCTGTCTGCACACGGACAGGAAATTCATGTAGAAAGCACTGTGGGAAAAGGCTCACGTTTTATATTCACATTACCAGTATACAGAAAGGAATGATCGGTCATGTATTATGACGAAGAACAAAACAATAAAAATCCAGATATCGGGGAAAACCCGTCCTCCCCTCAGGAGCCGGAGGCAAATCCAGCTGAGGCTTCGGCCGTTTCACCGCAGGAAGCGCCGGCGCCCGACGCTCCGTTCGAAGAAAGCCAGACAGAAAGCGTTTCCGAAGCAGACGCTCCGGCCGATCCATATCAGGGGATGAGCGAAAAAGAATACAAGGCCAATATCAAAAGGATGAAACAGGAATACAAACAGTTTCAAAAGGACAAAAAGCAGTCCGCAAAGGCGGAGCGCGGCGCAATGTACACAGCAGCACAGCCGCAGCATACCGCTTCCATGCGAAAAGGAATCGGAGCGGGAACCTCCTTCGTGCTTTCGCTGCTCGCCTCCTTCCTTGTGTTTGTAGTCATATTCGGTCTGCTGGCATTTTTCCCGTCCAAGGAGAAAAGCTTTCTTGCCAGCCTTTATTCCGATTCCGGAACCTCCCCGACAGGAGAGACGAAGAATCCGACCGGAAACGAGGTGCAGATCGGCGACACGACGGTCTCAAAGGGCGACAATGTCACAATTAACGTGACAGGAGACAGCGAAATTGCCCAGGCGGTATATGCCAAAGCAGCAAATTCCGTTGTCGGAATCGCGGTTTCCCAGGTTGGCGGAAGTAAATGGAACCAATACGAAACCGTTGTTTCGATGGGCTCCGGCATCGTTTATTCTGCCGACGGAATCATCGTCACCAACTGTCATGTCGTAGAAAATGCCATTGACGCGTCCGGAAAAGGAATCAATTCCAATTATGCGATTCGTGTATATTTTAAAACGGATCTTTCCGAGTGGGCATACGCAACGGAGCTGATCGGCTATGATGCTACAAACGATATTGCGGTGCTGCGGGTAGATGCGCAGAATCTGCAGCCGATTGAATTTGCCGATTCCGATACGCTGACGACGGGAGAAACGGCAATTACAATCGGGAGCCCCGGAGGGCTGACTTATATGAATTCCATCAGTGAAGGAATCCTGAGCGGACTCAACAGAACCGTTACGACAGACAACACGACCGTATATGATTTGATCCAGACCACAGCGGCAATCAATCCCGGAAACAGCGGCGGCGCTTTATTGAATAAAGAGGGAAAGCTGATCGGCCTGTGCGTCATTAAAATCGTCTCTACGGAATACGAGGGAATGGGCTTTGCGATCAACTCCAACACGGTAAAAACAATTGTCGAATCAATCAGGGAGTACGGATATTATAACAAGCCGCTTCTGGGCGTGACGATCAACACTGCCTACACTACGACTGTTGCCGACAGCCAGGGCTGGAAACGCGGCGCGTATGTAGAAGACGTTACGGCCTCCTCCTGCGCCGAGAAGGCGGGCATAAAGGCTGACGATATCATCACAAAGATGAATGACACAGACATCTCCTCCTTCGCGGAGCTGCGCCGCTTTATGCTCACCTGTAAGCCGGGTGAAACCGTTCAGGTAGAAGTATATCGAGTAGATGAGGATCAAACGCTGAGCTTTGAGGTTGTATTGGATGAAACAGAACCCTACTGACAAAACCGCAGATTTTATTAAACGAGCGGCGGCAAAAATGCCGCCGCTCGTCAAAGAGCTGGAGCGTCTTTACCCGGACGCCGTCTGCTCTCTTACATATGAAACACCGTTTCAGCTTCTGGTCAGTACGCAGCTTTCGGCTCAATGTACCGACGCCCGCGTGAATATGGTAACCCCCGCTTTATTTGCACGATTTCCGGACGCGCAGGCGTTTGCCGCCGCCGATATCGAAGAGCTGGAGGAGCTGATCCGTTCCACAGGATTTTACCATAATAAAGCAAAAAATCTCAAACGCTGCGCACAGGATATCTGCGATAAATTCGGAGGAGTGCTTCCGGACACAATGGAAGGGCTGCTTTCGCTTGCAGGCGTCGGACGAAAAACAGCAAATCTGGTGCTGGGAGACGCTTTCCACAAGCCGTCCTATGTGATCGATACGCATGCCATCCGTCTGTGCGGACGGATCGGCCTGACGCAGAATACGGATCCCGTCAAAATAGAAAACGACCTGCGTACTATTTTGCCCCCGGACGAACGCCGCCCGGAAGAAAGCGGAAACTTCTGTCACCGTCTGGTGCTCCACGGAAGAGCCGTATGTCCCGCCCGAAAGCCGATGTGCGATACCTGCACGATCGCTGCGCTCGGGTTATGCGATTACGCTCTCCAGCAGCTCTAAAAAGATTTTATCGAATGCTGCCGTTCTTTCCTGATACGGCACGCAAAGGCTGCAGAGGGTGATCTGCCCGTCTTTTTCGGTGAAGCCCTGCGAGACGGCGATGTCGTTTACAATATAATCCCATCGCTGCCAGGAAACGCCGTTGATTTTGACGGTTTCCTCGCGAAAGCCAAAAACGTTTGCGCTCATGTATTCCCTGCTGATTTTTAAATAATGCTCCAGGCTCTGCTCCGTTTTCCAGACCTGCATGTAGCCGTAAATATTTTGATACGCATCCCTGCCCCGAATGTCATAATGCTTTACAATCTCTGTTCCGTAATCCTCGCGCAATGTCATTTCAAAATTCCGCACGGCGGCCGGCAGAGATTGTCCGTCTTTATTTTCGCCGACGCTTCCTGCCGGTAAAATCTCGATCCGTTCCAGAATGCGTTCCGTTTCATTTGCCGCGGAAAACAGTTTGTCCGTGACGGCCCAGATGCACGCTACCGCAAGAGCCGCTGCCGCAACGCGCAGTATGATTTTCATGCCTTCCCTTTTTCCCATAGTAAATTCCTCCGTTATCCAGTATACGCATCTCCAAACGGCTTTATGCAGATGTTTTTACTTTCCTCCAGAAGTATGATACACTGGTGCCGGCGCGCAGAAGGCCGCCGTATAAAGGAGGAGTATGTCCATGAAGTATGACAGAAACGGGAATGTCGTGATCGACCTTTCCTTCCGGAATCTGAGCCCAAAGCAGAAAAAAACGATCAAGTACTGTTTGATCGGCGTTTTGGCGCTCGCGTTCGCGGCGATCCTGGCATCTACATGCTGGTATACCGTGAATGACAAGCAGAACGCCGTAATCACCACATTTGGGAAAGTTACCAATATCGTAGATGAACCCGGCATTCATCTGAAGCTGCCGTTCGGGATCCAAAAGGCGCAGCGCGTCGACGTCAATGTTTATCAAAAAATATATATCGGTTATGTGCATTCCGAGGAAGCGGGCACGGACGTCAGCGTCGTAAATGAAAGTAAAATGATTACGGGCGATTTTAATATTGTCAATATTGATTTTTATATCGAATATAAAATTGTCAATCCGGAAAAATACCTCTACGCCGCGCAAAGTCCAGAGAGTATTATCAAAAACCTGGTACAGAGCCAGGTCCGGACCGTAGTCAGCTCTTATGCAGTAGACGACGTTCTCACCGTAAAAAAGGCCGAAATCCAGTCGGTTGCGAAAGAGCTGATTACAGCCGAGCTGGAAAAATACGACGTCGGCCTGACGCTGATCGACGTTAAAATTCAGGACGCCGAAGCGCCCACAGAGGAAGTCATCGACGCGTTTAAATCCGTAGAAACGGCAAAGCAGGGAAAGGAAACGGCCTTGAACGAGGCAAAGGCTTACGAAAACGCAAAAATCCCGGAGGCAGAGGCGGAAGCCGATAAGCTTCTTCAAAATGCAGAATATCTGAAGCAGAGCCGGATCAACGAGGCAAAAGAACAGATCGCGATGTTCAACGCAATCTATGGGATGTACGAAATGAATCCCTCTATCACAAAAAAGAGAATGTATTATGAGGCCATCGAGCAGATCCTGCCCGATATCAAGCTTTACATCAATACGGAAGAAGACGGCATTACGAAGCTGCTCCCCATTGAAAGCTTCAGCGAGACTTCCGGTACAAATCAGACGGCGCAGCAGCAGGACGCCGCCGGAAAGGAGTAACGGCCATGAAAAAGAAAGCAATGATTATAGGAGTGATCATCGCCATTTTCGCCGTAATCACGGCGGTCTCCTCCTGTTACTGTGTAAAGGAAGACGAGTACGCATATGTCGTTCGATTTTCTAAAATCGAACGCATCGAACGCTCGGCGGGCCTTCACTTTTAAATTCCCTTTATCGATTCGGTAAAATTTTTCCCGAAAAACATCCAGCTTTATGATCTTGCGCCCTCCGATGTTCTGACGAGCGACTCAAAGGCGATGAGCGTGGATAGCTACGTTTTATGGAAAATTTCTGATCCCATGACGTTTTATAAAACGCTCGGCTCGATCCCAGAGGCACAGAACCGGCTCGACGCCGCGACCTATAATGCGTTGAAAAATATTATCGGTACGATGTCCCAGGATTCCATCGTTACCCCTTCCGTTGAAGACGGGCGCAGCGATCTGAATGAAATTGTCTGCGATCAGGTCAAATCGGCAACCGCGGATTACGGAATCGAAATTACGGATGTAAAAATCAAGCGCTTCGATCTGCCCTCCGAAAACGAGGAAGCCGTGTATCAGCGCATGATCTCAGATCGGAATCAGATCGCGGAAAAATATCGCGCAGAAGGCAGTTCCGAGGCGGCAAAAATGAAAAACGACGTAGATAAGCAGGTGAATATCATTGTCTCGGACGCCAAGGCGCAGGCGGAGGAAGTGGTTGCAGAAGGAGAACGGCAATATATGCAGCTGCTTGCGGAAACGTTCAATACGGCGGAAAAGGAAAATTTTTATATTTTCATGCGCTCTCTGGAAACGCTCAAGGCGTCTCTGAGCGGAGAGCAAAAAACAATTATACTCGGCGCAAATTCAGAGCTTGCAAAAATTTTGCAGGGACTTGAATAAACACGCGGCGCCGCACGAAAGCACCCACTATGCAAAAAAACGCATAGCGGGTGCTTTTTTCTCGCTTTTTGTAAGGAATTTGCCCGCCGCGCATGCAGTTACATTGCAATTTTCATCATATTTTGCTAAATCCATGAACAAGCGATTGACATCACGCCATTTTTCAGCAATAATTAACACAGCAGACAATTAACAAAAATATGATACGGATTCAATGACCATATTGTACAGTTTTGTTTGTAAAATGCTGATAACAGGAGGATATCATGAAACGAGTAAAATCAGTATTATTGTTGGCTGCGGCATTCATAGTTTTTATTACCGCCGCGGCGCAGCGGCCAATCGCCGCAGAGTCGAAAACAGTAGATTTTTCCGGCGTGAAAATCGGAAACGCAAGACAGCTCACTACGAGCGATATCGTAGGCGCCGTTTTGTCGTTTTCCGCCGACGTACAGAAAATTTCCATTGCCTGTGCCTGCTGGAAAAATGAGGACGCCTCTTTTACGTACACAATTTATCCTTTTGAAGAAGATTACGATACGTCTGTCCAGAAGGAACCCGTAAAAACCGGAACGATTACATACAATACGGACGGCTTCCAGGATATTGAATGGACGGAAGAAGAGCCTCTGGCAAAGGGCGTTTATGTCCTGGAGATTACTAATGCCGGCGAAAACGGCGTTCAGACGGGAATTCGCTACGACGGAGAATACGAGGGACAGTACGTTTACGAAAACGGAATCTATACGCCGGATAACTCCCTACGCCTGCAGGTCGTCTACACGACTTCTCCCGAAGCGGATTACGGCGAGCTGCAGAAGCCGGAGACGGGGCAAGATGAATCGGATCCTGCGCCCGGCGCCGTTATGTTTTTTTCCGACGACGAAGCCGACACCTATTTTAATGAATCCGGAAATCTGATCGCTCCCGAGCTTCAGGACGGGATTCTGCGGCTCAATATCACGGCCGGATCCGATCCGAACATCTATATTTTCGCTTCCGAGGACGCTTCGACGCTGCTGGCAGAGGAATATCCCGTGCTGCTCTTCAAGGTAAGGCGTTCTGAGGGCTCTCCTCTGACGGGGCAGTTTTTCTTTAATACGGTGAACTTCACGGGGCCGAGCGCCGCGGGCGCCGTTTCCTTCGCATATGAGGATACTACGGACTGGCAGATGATTGCAGTCAATCTGGGCAATAACACGAATTATACGGGAGAGATTATTTCGTACCGTTACGATCCTTTCTCGGCGACGGAGGCCGACTGTACGATAGAAATCGAATGGATTGCATTTTTCCGTTCCACAGCTGCCGCCAAGGCCTTCAACGGGGATTTTACGCAGTTTGAAAACGAGGAGACGCCTGCGCCTTCCTCCGCCGAGCCGGAAACGCCCGCGCCCACCGCTGCCGCCACTCCGAGCGCCACTACGGGGAGCGCCACTGCCAGAGCAACGCAGGCTCCGAGTGAAAGCGACGGCGGCCTCAGTCAAACGGCGATCATCGTCATCGTATGCGTCGCAGCGGTAATCGTTATCGCGGTAGTCGTAATCATCATTATCAAAAAGAAACGCTGACCGCGCGTCAGGTCCGTACCGTTTTGGCAGAGCAGGAGTTTTCCTGCTCTGTTTTCCAATATGCGCATGTTTTGATGTGCCGCTTTTTCATTTTTACTTCCGCAGCGATCCAGAGTAAAAACGGGATCAGGATCTGGAACGGAAGTGCATAAATCAGGTAATAGCGCATAAAATCAAACATTTCTATGATATCTACAAAAAGCGTTGCCGACAGCGCAACCGAGAAAAATCCGACGGTCAGCAGCAGCGGCTTATGATCTTTCAGGGAAAAAATATGCTGCACCGCTTTTGTTCCGGCGGTCAGCGCAATCGATACCTTGGAAATACCGGACATGATAAAGATAAAGGACATGATCGACTCGATCCGCGTTCCGATATTCCCGATGTACATAACGCTTGCCGCTTTGTAGGACGGAAAATACATTGCGCTTAAGGTCTCCCAGCTCAAAACAGAGCAGTTCTGCAGGAACAAGGCCACAAAGAAAAGGACCGAAGCGATACTGCTGAAAATAAACAGCTTGTAGGGGTTGACGCTTTTTTCGAGCTTTTCTGCGACGCCGAGGAACACAACGGATTCCGCCAGCGGCAGAGGAACAAAGCACAATGCGTTATATAAAATCCCGCCAAATCCCTGCTGATTCAGCGGGCGCAGATTATTAAGCCGAAAATTGTCGGTTGAAAGCAGGCAAAGCAAAGCGATACTGCTGATCGCCAGAATCAGCATGATAAAGCACCATCTGCCCAGAACACCCGCGCCTTTCATGGCGAGATGAACACATACGGCAAAAAAAGCGAGACAAATAATGATAAAAGAGGTTTGATACAGCGACGTCAGATGGACAAATTCCGCATATGTGCCTCTTACCATGCCGGAAAGCGTCAGAAAATAGAAGGCATAAAAGATGGAAAAAATGCATTTGCCCCATTTCCCGAAAGCAAATTGCATCATCTCATACAAATCTTTTCCCGGCATCAGATGCACAAGACGCGCGTAAAGCACCATCAGCGGCGTAACGATAACGGCGCTGATTAATAAAGAAATCCATATCTCCGGACCGCCCGTTCCGGGATATCCGATAATGATACTGTTGCTGATCTGAACCAGCATTATAATCGAAAAAGCACAGCGCATAGACAGCGAATCGCTTTTCATATCCGTCTCTCCTATTCTAAATGAAAAATCATGTTGATCAGCCGCTTGACCGCCAGAAAAGGGCTCGGGGTATAAATGTTGAAGCTAGCGAGTGTCAGCATGATGAACGCAGCTCCCAAAAATACGGCCGAAACCCAAAATTCCCGACGAGAACCGTTTTTCCAGTTTAAACGCAGTCCAAACCAGAAAACAACTGCAAAGTATATCAGTGTAATCGTAAAAGCAGCCATATCCGTCCCTCTTTCAGTGACGCTTGATCAGCCCGGTGTCATTTATGATCAGCCGGCAGCTGACATCGAAGCGTGCGTTCCGGAAGAGCTCCGGCCAATGATCGCGAACCGACTCCCACAGCTCGGGATCTTTATAATAAATCGCGTCTGCAAAGCCAAAGATATCGGGCGGATCCTTCTCCCCGCCGCAGTCCTCTAAATACTCGGAAATCATGTTTTCCAGTGATGCAGAAATGCTTTCTTCCAGTCTTTTTTCTAATTTTTGCAGATCGTTTTCCGTGTTGCGGTATATTTTAAACGCCTCCGTATTAAATTCTACGGCTGAGGCTACGACTTCAATTTCAATCGTGTACGTAAGTCCGGAGCCGCCGTATTCGTATTTCAGCGACGGCTTGCTTTGCCGTATGGCAATGGTAATGACGGATTCTTCAGACGCCTCCCCGGGTTCCCTGAGCACAAACCCGCCTCCCGACAAGGATTCTACGAGCAGCAGATATTCCTGCATCTGTTCTTCGCGGAGCGCTCCGGCAAGCCGCTCGCCGCGGAACGTCGCCAAACCGTCTAAAACCAGTTTTTTTTCATCCGGGTTGTTGAAACGGACAACGGGAAGCGCCAGATCGGAGGCCTGTCTGGATAAAATCCCGTAAATTTCGTACAGCTCCTTTGATCGCGTTACCGTAACGGATTTTTTGCTGTTTAAAATTTTATTGTTAATATCGAACGATATAACGGTGTTTTCATTTTCCTGCGGGATCAGCAGCTCATACGCCGTCTGTTCTCCGGAAATCAGGATCACCAGATTGTCCCGGATCCCGTTGTCCCGGAGCAGCGGATCCACCAAATTGTACAGTCCGTTTTTTTCGACAAGTGAGCGGCTTAAAATCAGCACGTCCGTATTTCCGAAGTATACGTTATTGTAAAACTGCGTGCCGATATTATATACGGCGTCTGCGATCGTCTCTCCTTCGGATTGAATCAGCTTTGTGGCGGAAGCGTCCGACTCGTCAGAGGAGGCGCTGATAATTTCCAGCGACAGCAGATATCCGCCGTCCGGCGCTTCATCCAGCGCAAAGCCCGCTACAATCGTCAGCTGATTCAATCCTCTGTAGTCCCAGCAGCCGCTGCATGTCAGGCTGAGGCAGGCTGCGGCCGCAAACGCAAGAAAAGCGTGGGGAAAACGTTTCAATGCGTCACCTTCTTTTGCCTGGTAAGGTTGTGCGAAAGCGGCCAGATCCGTTTGAGCATGTTGGGCCATGGGGCCCGGATAAACGTATCCTTTACCTCTTGGTATTCCAGACGTTTCACGGGCAGAATGGAAGGAATTCCAAGCGTCTCCATACTGAGCACATGGATCAGTACGCTGGAAATTCCTACCATCAGGCCGGTCAGTCCCATCATGCTGGCCAGAATCAGACAAAAATAGCGCGATACAAGCGTTGCCGCGGTCAGACGAGAGGACATCAGATTCGTAATGCCCGTAAAAGCCACTACAATCACCATTGGAGCGGCAACCAAATGTGCTTCAACGGCAGCCTGGCCGATCACCAGAGCACCTACGATGCTCATAGCCTGACCGATATGGTTTGGCATCCGGATGCCCGTTTCCCTTAAAATATCAAACATGATCAGCATAATAAAGCACTCCAGCGCCGCTGGCAGCGGTACTCTGGCACGGCTTTTAGCCAGGCTGATCATAAAAGCGGACGGCAGAATCTCATGATGATATGCCACAATGGAGATATAAATAGCCGGCACCGAAATGGTAAGGATAAAGCAGATGATCCGGATGATTCGCGAAAAGCTTGCATAGACGGGCGGCATATAGTAATCCTCATTGCTCTGAAAATTCTCCACAAAAAGATACGGAGCCGTCAGCGCAACGGGCGAGCCGTCCACCAGAATCGCGATCCGCCCCTCCAGCAGCTTTGCGACAACGACATCCGGACGTTCCGTCGCTCCAAGGGAGTTAAAGCCGAAAGCCGATTGTTCTCCGATAAATTCTTCAAGGTAATTGGGATCCAGGACACCGTCGATGTCAATTCCCTCCAGGCGCCGGTATAATTCTTTTAAAATGTTTTTATTGACCACGGATTCAATATAGACGACGCATACCGTGGTGCGCGTCAGTCTCCCTTTATTGAAAAACTTTATTTTCAGCTCGCTGCTTCGCATCCTTCTGCGAAGCATGGAAAGATTGTTCATAATTCCTTCGGTAAATCCTTCGCGCGGTCCGCTTAGCACACGCTCCCCCTCCGGTTCCGTGGAAGAACGCAGAGAGAACTTTTTGCTGTTAAACAGGAGCGCTCTGTCTGCGCCATCCAGAAACAGTAAGGTATCGCCGTAAGTAACGCCGGATACAAGCTCTGCAATATCAGAGGATTCTTTAACCTCATTGGTTAAAACGACACGATCTTTAATTGCGTCGAACAGCTGCGGTCCGGGGCGCAGCCCCTCCATCTGAATCAGGGGCTTTATAACGTGCTCATTGATCAGCATGGCGTCTGCGACGCCGTCGCTGTAATAAATGCAGAATTTAATTTCAGGCCGCTCGGCGTTTTCAAATTGGCGCTTCAGCATGGTATCTACGTCCGTGAACAGCGCTTCCATTAATTTGATATTTTCGTCCAGCAGCGCGGAAACCGTCTTGCCGCATACCGCGCCGGAAGGCGCTTCTCCGCCTTTTTCTTTTTTACCGAATAACCGTTTCATTTTTTCAAACATATTCTGTACCTTCTTTAGACACTTGCAATATTAGACAAATCCAGTATTCCCTGGAAAATTTATTTTTATTTATTCGAAAGCAAGGCGGATTTTTCCATAAAAAAGGCTGTAAAAGCTCCGGTATATCATTCTTTAACCATGGCGCCCTCACAGCAAAACAGACCGGATTTATGCGGATGAAGAAAAAATTCCAGAACGAGGATCCGCTGCTTCCGGGTAACAGCATTGAAGCAGGGAAGCTGTGACAAAATACAAGGAAAGCAGTCAAAAAAATTTATCTACCCGTCTGTTTTTTTCAAAAAAAGACCACGGCTCGCTCTGTTGATGATCCGTGGTCCTCCTTTTGCGCTGTTTTTTACAGCCGCTTATAATTCATTTTTACTTCTAAGCAGGAATCAGACTCATCCCCGTCCTGCCGTATACACGTAATTCATACGGCCGATCGGCGCGGCGTCGCCGTCCGTATAAAAGGAATACACGTCCCCGCTCGTACAATTGTCGCTCCATTTAAACTGAATCGTAAAATCGGAGCCGGTAATTCCAAGCGCCGCCTTCGGGATCGCTGCCATCATCATATCGCCGGAAAGCGAGTATTCCACGTCAGCAGCCCGACTCCAGGAAAATGCGTCCGCCGCGCTGCACTGCTCCAGTACGGCCGTATCACCCGGCGCAATCCGATTCAGCACAAAATCGTAGCCGCACCAGGTCGGATGAGAGGCGTTGCCCGTAGAAATATAAAGATTCATCCAGGCATTGCCTGTCGGCTGTGTCATCGGCTGCGCCGTCTTTACAAAGAAATAAATATAGGTTTCATCGCTGCAGACCTTTGCCTCCGTAATATCGTTGCGTCCGGTCGTATTGACATACGTGATGCCGCCATAGCTTTCCTGATTTCTGTCCGCCGTGTCTCCCTCGTAGTCTTTATAATATGCGCGGATATAATCCCACTGGCCGAAGCCGCCGTCGATATCGATCGTTGCGGCATTGTCCGTAGGCACGTCAGACTGCGTACCTTTGAACCGGCGAATATATTCCACCATCTGAAGATAATAGTTATCGCCGTAGCCGCCCCGCATCGGCTCCGTGTCCCTGCTGGCCTCCATGCTTGCATTATCTACAAATACGATCGGCTCGGAAGCGTTGGCCGGCTGGCGCTGCGCGATCCATTCATTGAAGCCGGTAATAAAAATCAGATCAGGATCGTTTGCCAGCGCAAATTCCCATTGCTCCGCAAAATTATAGCCGTATTGCACCGCATCCTCATCTTTTTTGACGAAGCCGTCCGAATAGCTTCTCGTTCTGTCGCCTGCGCCGTACCACGCCGCAGCGCTCATCCTGCACGTCACATTGTGCTGCGCCACGGAGACATTAATAATTTTCTTCCCGTTGTAAGTATAGATGGCATCCTGCGTTAAAGAACGGTGAAATTCCATCCACGGCATCCCGTCTTCCTTTTTGTTGCCGTCGTTCGGCCACTGATTTTCCTTAATCCGGAAAAACTGGCGGACGGCGGTACTCGCCTCGGAAGAGTTACCGATGATCATCGGTTTTCCCTCCCAGTTAAACCAAAGGTGAGAATATTCCGGGTGACTCTGATAAACCTCATCATAAAGAACGTCCATCGCCCGTCCGGAATTGGAATTCGTATAAAAGGCAATCCGGGGAACATCCCAGCCGGCTTTATAATATTCATCCAGAATTTTCAGAATCGCAAGCGCGTTCGCAACATAGGTATTGTTGCCGCCCCCGTTATTCGTAACCGGCTGCGTGGTCGGCGCACCGGTAGAATTCGTCGTATCAAACACCAGAAAATCCACGTCCGCATCGGTCAGCATCTGCACGTGCTTGCGAATGACCCATTCGTCGCTTGATACATAATATCCGAACAGCGGCTCTCCCCAGAAATGGAAGGTACCGACGCTTCCCCATCTGCCCTGATTTCGCAGCGCATCCGCATAGGTCTCTACGATTTTCGTATTGTCGTAAAGCTGCGTGCCGTGCGCGCCCATCCACAGGAAATAAAACAGGCCTACATATTTTTCCTCCTTAGGGGCGCCGACGTCGCTTTCCAGACCGAGCGTTCTTCCCAGCGCGTCGGTCCCGCCGTACGACGTGGAGTATTCCGTCACGCGGTTCCGATATTCCGGCGTATCAATCACGGGAACCGTCGTTCTGTCGGCAAGCGGTACATCCCATTCCGCCAGATATTGCAGCAGAAGTCCCGAATCTTTTCCGTCTATGAGGTTATCCCCGTTCAGGTCTGCCGCGGCTTTTTCGATTGAAACGTCCCATTCCGCCAGATACTGCAGCAGAAGCCCCGAATCCCTGCCGTTAACGGCGCCGTCTCCATTGACGTCGCCAGGCAGATAATCCGGCACATAATCGGTGCTTTGCGCCAATCCCCCGAACGGCTCCGAATAAAGCGAGAGCGCCGACGTAAGCGTTACGCACAGAAACAGCACAGAAGCCAAAAATTTTTTCATACTTTACTCACTCCAAACGAATAATATGTCATCATTTTATCACAGATTGTCTGAACCTGACAACTTTTTTTCTGTGCTTATGGTTTCTTTTTTCTATAAATCAGAACTGCGGCGGCCGCGGCAATCGGAATCAGCAGCAGAAGCAGCAGCCACATCCGGCTCGCCTCCGTATCTTCATCCCTTTCGGAAGGAACCTTCGGTGAGGCCGTCTCCGGCCGTTCCGTTTCGCTCGGCGCTGCGGGAGAAGAGGCCGGCGCGTTCTGCGGGCTCGAAGCTGCGGCGGGCGTTTGCTGCGGGGCAGTCGTCTCCTCCGGCACTGCGCTTCCCGTCGATCCGGCAGGCGTCTGTGCCGGAGAAGCTCCAGAGATCTGCACGTTTCCGTCCTGCGTTGTGACAGCGACGTCCAGAAGCGCCTGATTGGTACAGAAATCACAGGTAAGCGTGAGCGCCGCATCGCCGGGATCGGCGGATTCGCTGACACGGAAGGTCAGAAAGCCGATCGTGCCGTCTTCGGAAACATCAGAAGCCCTGCTCCAGACCATAATATAAGGATTTACATCAATCGTCTGTGCGCCGAGATATCCCATGTCTTTAAATACGCCTCCGCTTTCCGCGGAAAGAAGCGTCAGTCTGGCATCGTCATAGCCGATCTTGATCTTCAGCGTGTTAATTCCCGGATTGTCTGAAATTTTCACTTCAACGGTCACGGTATCGCCGGGAGCCGCCGCCGCTTCCGTCAGTGAAAGCTCCGTGCCGTTCTCCGCAGACAGAATTCTGCCGGGAAACAGCGTCACGCAAAACAAAACCAGTAAAACAAATGCCGCAATTTTTCTCATGGCAGGGAAAATCCTCCTCATACGCTCGTCTATGCCGGAATTATATCATTATATCCGCACAATGGGAAGCAGGGATTTGTCAGGACACTTCGTCAAGCAGAAGGCATCGCCGCGGCTTGCCGTCGATAGCATCCGCTTTGTCACTGCAGCAGGCAGCCGCCTGGATTCGGAAGCCGAAGAGTCGGATTGCAGAGCCGGTCGAGCATCATATCTTGAAAAGCTCTTTGAATGTGTGCAGCGGATGTACCCCGTGTCATTTCGCTGATACAAACGCCATAAAAGATATTTGGGGAAGAAAAGTTCTGCTCCGCCGATATCACCGCAGAGCTTGGAGAGCTCAGTCTAAAAGATCTTTCTTAATATAAGTAAATATATTGAACTGCGGATTTATGCAATATCGAAGAAGGGAGAAACGCAACTTCCGTTAATAATACTATTTTCATATTTGCAGAATTGACATTATCCGGAAGCTGTAGTACAATGCTCAGCGTCGGTTCCTCTCGGAACCGCAGAAATATTGATCAGAGCAGGTATTGTGCGTTAAGTACCGAAGGATGGGAGTAGAGCCTTCGGGCGAAAAGCGTGGCGCGGAGTCAGATCGGCGCAGGCGCTTGCGGTGCAATATTACATCCGCTGTGTCCGAAAAAATCAAATTTTCAGACGATACACAGATGATGCTCTCTTTTATTATACTATTCATGAAAGGGAGTTTTTATTATGGAAAAAATCAACCGTCGGGCCGGCATTTTTAAAAATGTCGAAACAATTGTCATTATGGCGCTTTTTGTTGCGCTCAGCATCGTGTTCGGCAAGCTTCTTGCCATAAACGTCACGAGCAATTTCCGGATCAGCCTGGAAAACACGCCCATCCTTCTTGCCGCAGTCGCGTACGGACCTCTTGCCGGCGCCGTCGTAGGCGCTCTTTCCGATCTGATCGGCTGTCTGCTCGTCGGATATTCGATCAATCCGATCATCACCGCAGGCGCCGTCATAATCGGCCTTCTGGCAGGGCTTCTGAGAAAATTCCTGCCGCGCGGCGGTTCCGGAATGCGCAGTTATCTGCGTTTTCTGCTCATCGTCTCGGCCGCCCATCTTACAGGCTCCGTCATCATCAAGACGCTCGGACTGTATTTTTATTTCGGCTCTCCCCTGCTGTTTACGTTCGCCGTAAGGCTCGGGATCTACGCCGTTACGGCAATCATCGAATCCGTCATTCTGTATATTTTATATACGCGGAAAATCATTGCAAAATTTAAACCGCAGCCGGCACGGCGGCAAAAGGAGAACGATCAGAATGAATTATGAGGAAGCAATCGAATATATTCACGGAATCTACTGGCGCGGCAGCAAGCTGGGACTGAGCCGCACGGAAGAGCTGCTGGGGCTGCTGGGAAATCCCCAGAAAGAATTGAAATTCGTACACGTGGCAGGAACGAACGGAAAAGGCTCCACATGCGCCATGCTGGCCTCCGTCTTTATGCGCTGCGGGTATCGTACGGGGCTGTACATCTCTCCGTATCTTCGCAGATTCAATGAAAGAATGCAGTGTAACGGCGCGCCGATTTCCGACGCCGAGCTTGCGGAAATTACAACGCATGTCAGCGTGTCCGCGGAGGCCATGAAAGACAAGCCAACGGAATTCGAGCTGGTAACGGCAATCGGAATGGAATTTTTCAAACGGAAACACTGCGATATCGTCATATTGGAAACGGGCCTTGGCGGCACCCTGGATTCTACAAATATCATCGACACGCCTGAGGCCGCCGTAATTACAGCGATCGATTACGATCATATGCGGGATCTCGGCGATACGATCGAGCAGATTGCTTCCGCCAAAGCAGGCATCATCAAGCCCGGCGGAGACGTAATCTTTTACGGAAACAACAAGGCCGCGGAGCAGGTGATCGAAAAGCGGTGCGCCGAACAAAACGCGGCGCTTACAGTTACGGATTTTCGTTCGCTGAACGTCAAGAGCAGTACAATCGAAGGCTCCGTTTTCGATTATACGGTAGACGGAGCGGTTTATCAGAATCTTTTTCTGCCGCTTCCGGGTGTTTATCAGGTTTACAACGCAGCGCTCGTATTAACCGCGCTCTCCGTACTTTCGCGGAAATTTCAAATTCCCCCGGAGGCGGTCCGCGGCGGCCTTGCCGCCGTAAAATGGCCGGGCAGGTTTGAGCTTCTGCGGAAAAATCCGATTTTCATTGCGGACGGCGCGCACAATCCGCACGGGATTAAGGGCACGGCAGAAAGCCTCGCACGGCATTTTCCGGGCAAAAAAATAATCGCCGTCATCGGCGTGATGGCCGATAAAGACGTCGATACCATGCTGGATCTCTTTTTGCCTCTTGTAAAGCAGGCCTACGCCGTGCGGCCGGATAATCCGCGGGCATTGGCTCCAGAGGCGCTGGCAGATAAAATTCGCAGCCGCGGCGTCCCGGCGGAATGCTGCCAAACCCCCGGAGACGGCGTGCGCGCCGCGCTGGCTTCTGCCGCGCAGGACGATGTGATCTGCGCCGTAGGCTCCTTTTATATGTACGGAGACATTGCGGATGCGGTGGCAGCGTCCGTACCGCGGTAAGCGTCCCGTTTTTTACATTTTCCGAAATCGTTTATAGCGCTGTTCTATCAGATCCTCTACCGGCATCTGGAGCTTGCGTTCCGTGGAAACGCGAAAGCGCTTCTTCAGCGTATGGTATATGCCCGTGAAATCCTTTCCGTTTTCCCGGATAACGCGGTCAATCACCCCAAGGGAAAGCAGATCCGAAGCGGTCAGCTTGAGCGCCTTTGCCGCCTCCGGCGCTTTCTTGGCGTCTTTCCAGAGAATGCTGGCGCAGCCCTCGGGGGAAATGACGGAATAAACGGAATTCTCCATCATCCAGACCTCATCCGCGACCGCAAGAGCAAGCGCGCCGCCGCTTCCGCCTTCTCCGATCAGGAGCGAAACAATCGGCGTTTTCAAGGTAATCATTTCGTACAGATTTTCTGCGATCGCCTGTCCCTGTCCACGTTCTTCCGCGTCAATTCCGCAATATGCGCCCGCGGTATCGACGATGCAGATCACGGGCCGGTGGAATTTTTCCGCCTGCTTCATCAGCCGCAGCGCCTTGCGGTATCCCTCCGGGTGCGCGGAGCCGAAATTCCGTTCGATCTTCTCAGAGGTCTCGGTGCCTTTTTCCAGAGCGATCACCGTATACGGGAATCCGTACAGGAATGCGACGCCGCCGATCACGGCTTTGTCATCGCCGTACCGTCTGTCGCCGTGCAGCTCCGTAAAATTTTCAAAAATATTATTGATATAGCTTCTTGCCGTCGGTCTTTCTTTCGCCCGGGCGGCGAGAACTCTTTCATATTCAGAAATATGCGCCATACTGTGCGCCTCCCTTCATCTTTTATGCAGCCGGAGCATCGTGATAAAGAATTCCTTGAGGTCTCTGCGTTCTACGATTCTGTCCACAAAGCCCTTTTCCAGTAAAAATTCAGAGCGCTGGAAGCCCTCGGGAAGCTTCTGATTGATCGTCTGTTCAATCACGCGCGGTCCTGCAAAGCCGATCAATGCGCCGGGCTCCGCTACAATCACGTCTCCCTCCATGGCGAAGCTCGCGGTAACGCCGCCTGTCGTCGGATCGGTAAGTACGGTAATATATAATAGTCCCCTGTCGCTGTGCCGTTTGACAGCGCCGCTGGTCTTGGCCATTTGCATCAGAGACAGCGTTCCCTCCTGCATCCGCGCCCCGCCGGAGGCCGTGAAGCCGATGACCGGAAGGCGGGCCTCTGCGGCGTATTCAAACAAGCGCGTAATTTTTTCACCAGTAACGCTTCCCATAGATCCCATCATAAAACGAGGCTCCATCACAAAAACGCCGCAGGGATAACCGCCAATACGAGCCGTGCCGCAAATGACGGACTCGTTCTCTCCGCTGTCCTCCGTCGCTTTTTTCAGCTTTGCATTATAATCCGGGAACTTCAAAAGATTTTTTGGCTTCATATCTCCGTCGCGCTCCGTAAAAGAATCACGATCCGTAAAAAGCGCAATTCTCTGCCGTGCCGTGAGCCGGTAGTAATAGCCGCATTTAGGACAGACATACAGATGGTCGGTGAGGTCCTCTTTCAGAATCAGCGCTTTACAGGAGGCGCAGGAGGTCCAAAGCTCCTCAGCGGCCTCCCCGAATCCGCCTGTTTTTCCCTTTTCCTGATTTTTCTCCCGCTCGTTCTCGCTCTTCTGCGGCCGGATCACGCCTTCCAGTTCATTTTTTGCGCGCTTGAAAAAGTTTTTACTGATCATTTTTCATACCTCTCCATAAAATTCGTGTAATAGTTACCCGAAACGAAATCCGGGTCGGAAAGAATGTCGATCTGCGACTGGATATTGTTTTCAACGCCTTCTATAACAAGCTCGCCGAGCGCAGCCTTCATTTTCCGGATCGATTCCTCGCGGGAGCGCGAATAAACGATCAGCTTTCCGATCATGGAATCGTAAAAAGGCGGAATCTTATAATCCTGATAAATAGCGGTATCGAAACGCACCCAGGGGCCGCCGGGGATGTGCAGCAGCGTAACGCCGGAAGCGGATTTTGCCGCCTGGTCGGCGTTGATTCTGCACTCGATCGCGCAGCCCTGGACATTGACGTCTTCCTGCGTAAAATCCAGCTCTCTTCCCGCGGCGATGCGGATCTGCCATTTTACCAGATCATACCCGGTAACGAACTCCGTAACAGGATGCTCTACCTGAAGGCGCGTATTCATTTCCATAAAATAAAAGTTTCCGGCCTGATCCAGTAAAAATTCTATCGTTCCGACGCCTGTATAATTTACAGAGGCCGCCGCTTTCACCGCAGTGTCGCACATACTCCGCCGCAGCTCCGGAGAAACAGCCGCGCAGGGGCTTTCTTCCACCAGCTTTTGATTTTTTCTCTGAACGGAGCAGTCCCGCTCACCAAGCGCCACTACGTGCCCGGCCTGATCCGCAATAATCTGAACCTCTACGTGCTTTACGGGAGCCAGGCGCTTTTCCATATATACGCCGCCATCTCCGAAGGCAGAAAGCGCCTCGGACGATGCCTGATGGTAAGCCTTTTCCACTTCATCGCGCGTATTCACAATCCGGATTCCCCGTCCGCCGCCGCCCGCGCGCGCTTTGATCAGCAGCGGATATCCGATCCGCTCCGCGTTTTCAAGCGCATCCTGCAGGGACGGAAGAATTTCGCTGCCTGGGATCACCGGAACGCCGGCGGCGATCATCGTTTTGCGTGCCTCTTCCTTGTCGCCCATTCTGGAGATTACCTCCGGTGCCGGTCCGATAAACGCAATTCCGCACTTTTGACACAGCTCGGCAAATTTTGCGTTTTCCGAAAGAAGACCGTAGCCGGGATGAATCGCCTCTGCGCCGGAAAGATCCGCTACCGAAAGAATCGCGGCCATATTCAGATAGCTGTCTTTTGCAGCGGCGGGACCGATGCAGTAGCTCTCATCCGCGAGATTCACATGAAGAGAATCTCTGTCGGCTTCGGAATATACCGCAACGGTCTGGATTCCCATTTCTTTGCAGGCCCGTATGATTCTTACGGCAATTTCTCCTCTGTTGGCAATTAATATTTTTGCAAACATTTCCCTGACCTCCGATTGTCCTATACGAAAGCTTTACGCCTTTACAGCAAAGCTGAATTCTCCGCAAACGCACAGCGTTCCGTTTACAGAGCCGGTTCCCTCTGCAAAATAAAACGGGCCCTTGTTTTTCAATATCCTGCAGTTCAGCTGCAGAGTGTCTCCAGGCTTTACCGGTTTCTTAAACTTCACATTATTCAGTCCGCTGAAATACGGCGTACAGCCCTTTACCTTGTCAGCTAAAATTACGCTGCAGGTCTGCGCCATAATCTCGCACAGCACAACGCCGGGTACCACGGGGTTCCCCGGAAAATGTCCCTGCAAAAACCATTCGTCCCCTCTGACGTGGTAAAGGCCCTCGGCCTCGTTTTCCCCGGTCACATGCGCTTCGTCTACAAGCAGCATCGGTTCTCTGTGCGGCAGAATATTTCTGATTTCGTCTCTATTCATATTTCGTTCACGCGCCTTTCCGTCTCAGCTTCCGCTCTTTCTGACTTTAAAGAGCTTTTGCCCGTACTCTACGATGTCGCCGTTTTTGACCAGAATTTCGCAGATTTCTCCGTCGCATTCGGCCGCAATATCATTCATCAGCTTCATCGCTTCAATAATGCAGACGGTATCCGTTTTCTTGACAATGCTGCCTTCCTTCACAAAGGGCGGCTCGCCCGGCGCTGCGGCGGCATAGAAGACGCCAACCATAGGCGCTGTAATATAGGTGCATGGATCCTCCTGCGGAAGCGGCTCCTGCGCGGGATGATCCGAAAGGCCCGAGAAAGGAACGGCGCTGCCGGCCGCGGCGGCAGGCGCCGCGGAACGCTCCAGCTTGATTTTCACTTTTCCGTCTTCAATTTCCAGGCTCGTGACGCCGTTGTTTTTCATGATCTCTGCTAAGCTCTTGATTTCATTCGTATCCATGAGAACCCTCCGCTCTTCTTATACTTTTTTGAAAACGATGCAGGCGTTGTGGCCGCCGAATCCGAGAGAATTGGAAACAGCGTATGCAAGCGTCCGGTCGGCGCCGTGATTTACGGTGTAATCGAGATCGCATTCCTCATCCGGGGCGCTGTAATGAATGGTAGGCGGTATATAGTCGTTTACCAGAGCCAATACGCTGATTACGCCCTCCACGCCGCCGGCCGCGCCGAGCATGTGTCCCGTCATCGATTTTGTAGAGCTGATCTTCAGCGAATACGCATCCTTTCCAAATACCTTTTTGATTGCCGCTGTTTCGCTTTTATCGTTCAGCGGCGTGCTCGTTCCGTGCGCATTAATATAAACGGCGGAAGCGTCGCAGGCGGTCATCCCCGAAGCGTCCAGAATTCCGCCCTCTTCACAGGCGATTTTCATTGCCTCCGCCGCCGCTATGGACTCGGGATCCGGCGCCGTCATGTGATAGGCGTCACAGGTATTCCCATAACCTGTAATTTCCGCAAGAATATTGGCTCCTCTGCGAACGGCATGTGCGTATTCCTCCAAGACAAGAATTCCAGATCCTTCCCCCATTACAAAGCCATCACGTTCTTTGTCAAAAGGAATGCTGCTCCGATTGACGTCGTTTTTGCTCGAAAGCGCCATACAATTTGTAAAGCCTGCAACCGACAGCGGATTGATCGTCGCCTCCGCTCCGCCGCAGATAATTGCATCGGCGTATCCGTGGCGAATAGCATGAAAGGCTTCTCCGATCGAATGCGTTCCGGTTGCGCACGCCGTAACGACAGGGAGGCACGGGCCCTTCGCCGCATAACGGATGGCAACCGTTCCGGCAGCCATGTTCGCAATCATCATCGGAACAAAAAAGGGAGAAACCTTCCGCGGCCCGCTGTCCTTTAATTTATACGCTTCATTTATGAAAGTCGTCATGCCGCCGATACCGGAACCGATATACACGCCGAAGCGCGCGCTGTCGATATTATCGCCCGCCCGCAGTCCGCTTTGTTCTACTGCCTGCGCGGCGGCAGCTACAGCGTACTGCGTATACAAATCCATTTTTCGAAGCTGATTTTTCTCAATATATTGCAGCGGATCAAAATTTTTCACTTCAGCCGCGACCTTTACCTTGTATTCCTCCGGATCAAAGCGCGTGATGTAACCGATGCCGTTTCTGCCCTCCCGCAGGCCCTCGTACAGCGATTGAATGTCGTTTCCGATCGGCGTAACGGCGCCGATTCCCGTAACTGCTACTCTTTTCATTCCGTATTCCTCCAAGTGTTTTCAGATAAATCCCGTTTACATGCAAAGCCCGCCGTCGACGCGGATGACTTCTCCTGTGATATAAGCCGCCAGATCAGACGCCAAAAACAAGACTGCGGCGGCAATATCGTCCACCGATCCGAAGCGTTTTGCCGGAATTTTTTCCAGATATTCCCGTTTTAACTCCTCCTTCAGCGAAGCAGTCATGTCCGTTTCGATATAGCCCGGCGCGATGGCGTTGCAGGTGATGCCTCTTGCCCCAAGCTCTCGCGCTGCAGTTTTGGTTAATCCGATCAGACCGGCCTTAGAACTGACGTAATTTGCCTGTCCGGCCGTGCCAAGCAGCGCCGATACGGAAGAAATATTGATAATTCTTCCGCTTTTCCGCTTCGCCATATGGGAATAAACGCTTTTTATCATATTGAATGCGCCTTTCAGGTTCACGCCAAGCACCTCGTCAAAGTCGCTCTCCTTCATTTTCAGAATCAGGTTGTCTTTCGTAATCCCGGCGTTGTTAACAAGCACGTCGATTCCTCCGAAATCCTTAATGATTTGCTGAATCGTTTCTTCCGCCTCTTCATAGTTGGCGACATTGCAGCGGTAAGCGCCGGCCTTCACCCCTTTTTCTGTAAGCATACCGAGTACGGCGCTTGCCGCCTCTTCATTCCCGGCATATAAAATTGCGGTGTTTGCGCCCATTTCCGCAAAGCGCAGGGCGACGGCTCTGCCGATTCCCCGGGAACCGCCGGTAACAACAACATTCTTCCCCTTCATTAAAAACAAATTTTCCATTACAGGCTTCCTCCGTTTGCAAGTACTTCTGAATAATGCAGCACCTTTACGCTTTTATCAATTTTCCGAATCAGGCCGGAAAGAACCTTGCCTTCCCCGGTCTCGATAAATATCGATGCGCCGTCTCGGATCATCCGCTCGATCGTGCTCTGCCACTGTACGGCGCTGCAGATCTGTTCTGCTATTAAGCTTTTCATCTCCCGCTCTGTTTCGCCGTACGGCTCCGCCGTGCGGTTCGCATACACAGGGACAGACGCCGGACGCACGGAAACATGCTCCAGGTATTCCAGCATTTTACGGGAAGCATCCTCCATAAAGCGGCTGTGAAACGCTCCGCTGACCGCCAGCCTTCTGAATTTTCCCCCGTTTTCCTGAACCGCCGCAGCTATTTCGTCAATATCGCTCTCTTTGGCCGCAAAGACGATCTGCCCGGGACAGTTGAAATTTACCGCCTGTGCATTTTCAAAGCGAGCAAGTACTTTGGATAACGTTTCCGCTTCGATTCCGAGCGCAGCGCCCATGGCGCCGGGATTCCGCTCGGCTGCCTCCTGCATAAATTCCGCACGTTTGCAGACCAGCCGGAATGCAGTTTCATCCTCCAGCGCTCCGGAGAAGGCCAGCGCCGCGATTTCCCCCAGTGAAAAGCCGGCTGTCAGATCCGCCCGGATTCCGAGCGCTTCTACCGCTCTTGCCGCCGCCAGATCAACCGAGAACAGGCAGGGCTGCGTATTAATTGTAAGATTCAATTCCTCCTTTGTACCGTAAAAGCACTGCTGCGATGTTCCCGGCCTGATTCGGTCCGCCAGCGCAAATACGGCCGCGGCAGCCTCGGATGTCTCACATAAAGCCTTTCCCATTCCAGGGCATTGCGCGCCCTGGCCTGAAAAAACAAACGCAATTTTTCCTTCCGACATGCAAATGGACCTCCTTTAAAGAAACCGCGATGCCCGTTCCAGACACTCTGCCGTTTCCTGCATAATTTCCTCTATAATTTCTTTTGCCGGCTGTTCCCGATTTACAAGTCCCGCAATCTCTCCGGCAAGAAAGCTGCCCTTCTGTGCGTCCCCCTCCTGAACCGCTGTGCGAAGCGAGCCCACGGCAAAGGCCTCGAGCGCCTCGTTCGAAACAGAAGAATCCGTTTCCATTTTGGCATAAGCGGTGCTGAACGGCGATTTCAAAGCGCGGACCGGATGTCCCAGCCTTCTTCCCGTAACAATCGTATCACGGTCGCCCGCCTTTATAACCCGCTCTTTATACTCCCTGCTGACACAGCATTCCGCCGCGCACAGAAACCGCGTGCCGAGCTGTACTCCCGCCGCGCCAAGCATCAGAGCGGCCGCAACGCCTCTGCCGTCGCCGATCCCTCCCGCAGCAATGACCGGAATTGATACCGCATCACAGACCTGGGGAACGAGCGGCATTGTGTTCATTTCTCCGATATGCCCTCCGGATTCGCCGCCCTCCGCAATCACGGCAGCGGCGCCCGCACGCTGTGATTTTTGCGCCATGGAGCACGCAGCGATCACGGGAAGCACCTGAATCCCCGCTTCCAGCCATGCTTTCATATATACGGAAGGATTTCCAGCTCCCGTAGTAATAACGGGAACCTTTTCTTCGGCCAGCATCTGCGCAACTTCATCCGCATGCGGGCTTTTCAGCATAACGTTAACGCCAAACGGACGGTCCGTTCTTTCCCTGGTCCGCCTGATTTCATTTCGAACCCACTCCGCAGAGGAATTCATGGCCGATACGATTCCCAGCCCTCCTGCGTTGCTTACCGCAGAAGCAAGCTCCGCATTTGAAATCCACGCCATTCCCCCCTGTAAAATGGGATATTTAATTCCCAGCAATCCGCAAAGCTCCGTTTTGATTGTTTTCATCTGGCATCCCCCGGTATATTCTCTTACGGATTCCAGCGCAGAACGGCAGCCGCCGATGTGAGCCCGCCGCCGAACGCCGCCAGCGCAAGGAGCTCGCCCTTTTGCACGCTCCCGCTGCGGTTCAGCTCATCCAGGGCGATCGCAATTCCGGAAGACGACGTATTCCCATATTTAGAAATCGTCGAAAGATAGCGCTCCTCCGGGATGCCCAGCTTTGCTATGACGGCATTTGTAATTCGCTGATTCGCCTGGTGCAGGAGAACGTGGGCGATTTGCTGCTTATCCGTAATTCCGGCGGCCTCCAGCACCTCCGCAATATCTTTGCAGGCGGATGTCACAGCGAACTTAAAAACCTCCCCGCCGTTCATCTGTACCCGCGGCCTTCCGCTTGGCCCATAATCGATATTAAGCGCCTCCCAATTTCCCTGCGCATGTTCTACAAAAGCAAGGAGACATTCTTCCTCCCCTCCTCGCTCGATTACCGCAGCCCCGCTGCCGTCTCCGAACAGAACGCACGTATTCCGGTCACTCCAGTCGATCAGCCTTGACATTCCCTCCGTTGCAATCAGAAGGACTTTCCTGATAGCTTTGCGTGTTTTCAGAAGACACTGCGCCAGATCAAGCCCATATAAAAAACCGGCGCAGGCGGCGTTGATATCGATCGCCGGGCAGCGCAGCCCGAGCTCCTTCTGTACCAGACAGGCCAAAGAGGGCGTAAAATAGTCCCCATGCACCGTAGCGCAGATCAGATAATCAATTTCCTCCGGCAACGCGCCGGCATTCTCCAGCGCGGCTTTTCCGGCATTGACCGACATGCCGGTGCACGTTTCGTCGGAGCGCATAATATGTCTTTCTTTTATTCCGGTTCTGGTACTGATCCATTCGTCCGAGGTGTCTACCATCCGGGACAAGTCGTCGTTTGTCAGGATCTGCTCCGGTACAAAATGGCCGGTTCCCGTTATTCTGCATCCGATACTGCACGTTTCCATATCACTGCCTCCAAATCTTCTCTGCGGTTATTGTCTCGCGTTCAGCTCCGCGAAAAATTCGTTTACCTTCTCCAGGCCGCGGATCAGAACTTTCATTTCCTCGTCGTTAAATGCCTTGGCGACCTCGCGAACAAGCTTTTTGTGAATATATTTATGCACACGGTCGACTTTCTTTCCCCGCTCCGTCAGTCTGACATGGACGCTTCTTTTATCCTCTGCGTCCCGGCTTTTACAGACATAGCCTTTTTTCTCTAGTCCTCCGATTGCGATTGTGACTGCGGGAAGCGTAAATCCCAGATCGTTGGCAAGCTCCGTGATCGTAGCGCCGCCCGTCCCGGAATATTTTCCAACGGTCTCCAGCAGATGCAGCTCGCTGATGGACAGCTGGAGATGCTTATTCCGCCGGACCTTTTCTTCTTCCAGGTCGCTGATGTTTTTATACGTCTTTGTCAGCAGCACGTTCAGCTCCTCGCAAAACTCGGCTCTATCCGTTTCAATCGACTCCGTTCTTCCAGATTTGGGAAATCTTAGTTAAATGATTTAATTAAACGCTTTAAGTATATATGCAAAAAACGCTTTTGTCAAATAAAAAAACGGCGCCCCGGCGCCGTCCTTCTTTCCGTGCTATTTCTTTCCTGTGCCGTTTAACCGGGTAAAATCAAAGCCCGTCTGCCGGAGGAATTCCGTTCCCATCAAAAAGCAGCCCGCCGGGCTTGGATGCACGCGGTCCCAGGCCAGGAACGAGGAATGGCGGAACTCCAGAAAATCATCGAACGCCTTCTGCACATCCACACAGATCAGCCCGTACTCCGCAGCGAGCTTTTTCGTAATTCCGGTATAGGTATCCATCCGCTTGCGCATCGGATCCTCCCGCAGCTTTTCAATATAAAACGGCGTTATGAGAATCATTCCTCTGACCTGCGGCAGCGTACGCTCGATCAGCTCGCGATACGTTTCCTCATAAACCTCCGGTTCCACGTGCTGTTCCTTCAAAGCAGGCGAGTCAAACTGACGCCAGACGTCATTAATTCCGATACAAACGGAAACCCAGTCCGGCCGGAGATCCAGCAGATCCGTCTGCCACCGTCTTTTCAGATCCAATATATTGTTTCCGCTGATGCCCGTATTTGAAATACGGATCGTGCGTTCCGGATAAAACACATTAATAAAATTTTCCACGACACGCACATAGCCGGAGCCGACTCCCTCGAACAGTCCCTCTCCCACCGGTTTTCCGTGTCCATACTCCGTAACAGAATCTCCAATAAATACAACTCTTTCTCCCGTCTGAAAAATCATACCAAACCAGCCTTTCCAACAGTTTTATCGTCAACGAAGGACGAGATATTGTAAAGCGCAAGAACCTCCGTAATCTCGTGCTCTTCCGCGTATTCCACTATATTTCCGTTAAAATACCGAAGGTCGATCATATAAATATTGTCGAAATATCCATAGAGAAACGGGACAAAGCAGTTTGCGTAGGAATCCTTCAGAATCAGGAGGTTTTCCCCTGTTCCCGGCTGCTCTTCCGGCAAAATACGGACCTCGCCGTAATTTCCTCCGAAAAAGGCGGCATATTGATCCTTCCGATTCAGATATTCCATATCATAGAAACCATTTGTAAAGCTTTTTTCCGTCCCGTCACACCAAACCCGCGCTTGAGTGCCGTCTTTTAAAAGATAAAAACGGACGGTATCATACGCGGCGTCCGGACGCAGTACTTTGGAATACAGCGTCCCCCGGAAAGAATCTGACGCCGTTATGATATTGTATTCCTCCAATGCCCGCGCCTCACGTCCCGTGGCTTCGCACCACAGAACATAGGCCGCGTAGGCCGCGTCTGTCGTCCAGTGGTGATCCGTTTTATAAAACGGGGTTTCCAGGGCGCCCACCGCCGCAGAAGGATCGATCAGCGTATATCCCTCCAATTCCTCCTTTGCCGCCGCAAGAACCTCAAACTCATCAAAAATCGGCGCGTTTTGGGGAAGCTTTTCCCGAAGCAGCGCAGATGCCGTCGCTACCGGCAGGAAGCATAATTTTTCGCGGCTCAGTCCCCGCTCGGAAAGCGCATCGAAATATTTTTTCAGCGCCGTAAGATTCGCCCGGTAAACCGACCGGTCCACGTCGGCATCCGTCTTTTTTTCGATATAAATGTTGTCTTCGCAGAAATATACGCCGTTTACCTCGTCGATCCCGAGTCCCGCAAGCAGCAGGCTTTTGGCTCCGATCAGAAATTCTCTTCCGGTCAGCCGGTCGCTGACATAATCCTCCATATCCTGTTCAAACGCGCCGCTGGCTACCGATTCGGCCGTAAGGCGCGGCAGCTCCTGGAGATATCTGTTTTCATTTTCGGAAAACGTTTTATCTTTAAAAAGGAAGCTCCCCGCCGAGAAAAACGCCAGAAAGACCAAAAAAATTGCAATCGTAATTTTATTTTTCAAGCCGCCGTTTCACTCCCTTCCTTTAGAATCTGAAATATAAAAACGGGTTATAGGAATCTCCCGCCAGGAACAGTACGCACAGCAGCAGCAGCGCTGCCGTGCCGGCGCAGCGCCAATATCCGCTCTTCATCCTTTTCCCGAGCTTTCCGCAAAGCTCCGTCGAGCAAACGGCCAGCACAGCTAGCAGCAGGGCGGAGTTGGCAAGGACATACGTCGTTTCCCCGCTCCAGCCAGGTACGCCAACCGAAAACATCGCTTTCAGGTAGGAGGCAATTTCTCCCAGCGATCCGCATTCGAAAATGACCCATCCGAATATGATCAGCAGCAAGCTGTAAAAATGCGAGAAAAAAGCGGGGATTTTATTTAAAAATTTCAGCAAAAAGATCTTTTCCAAAGCTAAAATCACTCCGAAGTAAAGCCCCCACAGCACAAAATTCCAGCTTGCGCCGTGCCATAATCCCGTCAGCATCCATACGACCAAAATATTGAAGATCTGACGCGCAAGACCCTTCCGGTTTCCTCCCAGCGGGATATAGACATACTCCCGGAACCATGTCCCGAGCGAAATATGCCATCTCCGCCAGAATTCGGTAATGCTTTTGGAAACATACGGATGCTCAAAGTTCTCAAGAAAATGAAACCCGAACATTTTCCCGAGGCCGATCGCCATGTCGGAATATCCGGAAAAGTCAAAATAAATCTGAAACGTAAACGCCAGGGCGCCGATCCAGGCCTTGCCCGCCGTAAGACTTCCCGGATCTCCGGAAATTTCCGTCCAAAGCGCTCCGATCTGATTGGCCAGCAGAACCTTTTTCCCCAGCCCTACAGAGAAGCGCCATACGCCTTCCGCAAAGAGCTCTGTCGTTTCACGCCGCAGAGACAGCTCGTCCGCAATCGTTTTATACTGCACGATCGGTCCGGCAATCAGCTGCGGGAACAGCGTCACATACGCTGCAAAATTCAGAATATTTTTCTCCACCGGAATCTCTTTTCTGTAAACGTCAATAACATAGGACATTGTCTGAAAGGTATAGAAGGAGATTCCGATCGGCAGCGCGATATTGAGCGGCTCGATCCTGCCCTTCAGCAGCACGTTCAGATTTTCAATGATAAAATTCGCGTATTTAAAATAGCAAAGAAGCCCAAGATTGATCACCATCGCAAGAATCAGGACGGTCCGGGCCGCATGCCGTGTACCGCCGTCTGAAAATTGCGCAATGAGGCGTCCTGCAATATAATCGACGATAATCGTAAAGAGCATTAAAAAGACGAATCTTGGCTCTCCCCAGGCATAGAAGATCAGGCTCATGATCAGAAGCACCGTATTTTTCAGGCGTCTGGGGCAGGCATAATACAATATCAGAACGATCGGCAGGAAGCCGAATAAAAAAATCGGTTTACTGAATACCATATTTAAAAATACTGATTGATAACGGCTTTTGCGTTATCGATATCCTCCGTGACGCATACCACAACGTATTTTCCCTTTTGTATTGTATACGCCTTTTCAAGCTTGGCCACCTCAGCCGGTGCGTAGCTTGCAAACAGCTCGCTGCGCTCCTCTATATGAGCTTTTACATTTTCAAGCGTTTTTTGCGCCGTCGCCTCGTCCGGAGCAGTGAATACGATCATTTCGTCGGACAGTGCGCCGCCGGCAATATAAGCAGCCACTTCCACACCGTCTTCTATTGTATATGTAATGGAAAGGGCGTCTTTGTCAACCTCCTGCATTTCACCTGCAAACGTTACGTTTTCCAGGACATCCGATACCAGCTGAGAAGGATCCATTTCGTATTCGCGTTCTTCCTCTTTGCAGCCCGCTGCAAAGAGGACTCCAGCCGCAAGCAATACCATTATCATAAAAAAGCCTGTTTTTCTTATCGCGTTCATGAGCCGCCGCCTCCTTGTCTGTGTTTACTGATTCGATACGACATGGCGCCTGATATAATCAAGCCACTTCATGCAATATTCTTTTTTCATATGAATCCCGTCGCTCGCTGCGCCGTCCGGCAGATAGCCCTCGCTGTCCACAAGCGCTTCCTGTACATTTAAAAAGTATACTTTCTGTTCCTTACACATTTCGCGGATATAACGGTTGAACCGCGCGATATTTTCGTTATTCTCCGTCTCCGGATCGACGCCGGAGCCAGTAATCGTGCGCGCTACAGGAATTACGCATTCCACATAAATTTCCGCGGCTGGATTAGCTTCCTTGATCAGATCCAGTACCTTGGCGTAATATTTAATAAACTCTTCGGGATACGGCCATCCGAGCTCATTATATCCGAGCATAATGTATACCTTGGAAAAATCATCGTATTTCAGCAGCGCTTCCTCCAGCGTCAGGCTTTCCCCGTTTACTCTGAAGCGAATCACCTCGCTCTCATTCTCCGAGATCAGATGATTTACCGTAACTCCGATATGCGTGTAAAAAGTCGCGTATTTTGCAAGTCCGGAAAAAGCCGCAAAATCCTCCATGCGGGAGTCTCCGATAAATATAGCGTCCTTGAAAAATTCCAGTTCAACCGGCTCGCTCTGCGGCACGGGGTTCGAATAATCATAGGCGCCGTGGGGCGTCGAACTTGGGGACGCAAAATCGGATGCCGTCGGCGTCGGCTCCGGTGTCGGAGAAACAGCCGGCGAGGGAGTCGGCTCTGCCGTCAGCGGCCCCGCAGACTGTACAGAAGCCGTCGGCTGCACAGGGCGATCTTTATCCTGTCTTTTAACGAGAAGAATCGTTAATATGATGATAACAATCAGTAAAACTGCAGTTACAACAGTAGAAATTACCGCATTTTTCTTATCGGCTCTTTTATTATAGCTCATATAATTTATTCCTTATCAAATATATTCAGCCATAATCTTCATCTTGTGTAAGAGATCATTCAGCGTGATTAGTATATCCCCAAAGGGAGAAAAAAGCAATGCAAAAAAGTATGAAAAAATTTTGTTTTTATCTTTCTACAGTGCAGCGGTCACGCTGAATTACGCGTTTTTCTGTCAGGATCACATCCATGGGGATATCGTGGGGCTTCCTGTCTGCAAGCTCCTCTTCTACGCAGTCCTCCGTAGTAAGCGCTACCTTGAAAAAGCATTCCTGCCCGTATTTTCCGAAGTATTTATCATAGTAGCCGCGGCCGTGCCCCATCCGATTACAGGATTCATCAAAACGCACGCCGGGAACAGCCATCAGCTCGGCGCCTCCAGGCAGATAAATTCTGCACTGCTGAAGCGGCTCGAAAATCCCGAATTTTCCCGGCTCCAGCTCATTCAGACTCTCAATTATGTAAAATTCCATCGTATCTCCGTCTACTCTCGGAACAGCCGGCAGCTTTCCGTCCTGTAAAATAGTCTTGAGCAGCCACCATGTATCCGCTTCCTCTTTTGTGGAAACGTAGCACATTACGACATCCGCATCACGATAGCGGCGCAGTCTTACGAATTTTGCCTCAGCGGCAAACCGATCCGTATTGATCAATTTCATTCCACCTTCTATAAAAAGATAAGCCGTCCTGCTGCGACGGCTTATCTTTTGCTTGCTGGAGGCACCAACCAGAATCGAACTGGTGATAACGATTTTGCAGACCGTGGCCTTACCTCTTGGCTATGGTGCCCTGCTGAAACAAAGAAAACAGATACTCGGGAGAATACCTGTTTTCTTTTGTATATGGAGCGGGTTACGAGATTTGAACTCGCGACTTTCACCTTGGCAAGGTGACACTCTACCACTGAGTTAAACCCGCAATGGTGCCCAGAGACGGAATCGAACCATCGACACGGGGATTTTCAGTCCCCTGCTCTACCAACTGAGCTATCTGGGCGACTTAAAAAATGGCGACCCGGAAGGGGCTCGAACCCTCGACCTCTAGCGTGACAGGCTAGCGTTCTAACCAACTGAACTACCGGGCCATTTCTGGTGGAAGTTATAGGGATCGAACCTATGACCCTCTGCTTGTAAGGCAGATGCTCTCCCAGCTGAGCTAAACTTCCACAAAGCAACCATTTTTTTCTGCCGCTTCATGCACGCGTACCCACTTACAGACGCTCAGCCGTGAAGTCACTCACAAGCGGCGAGCGTTATTATACATAACACCAATAAAATTGTCAATACCTTTTTTCATGATTTCGGAATTTTTTTACCGCTTCCATTTTCACATGACGCGAATTCTTCTGCCTGATCAGCTTCTGCCGTTTTTTCTATGAGCATCAAAAAAAAACTGCCGGGGACGATTCCGCCGGCAGCACAGGATTTCTTTTCCAATACAGGGAAGCGTATGTCTCTAAAGCAGAGCAAATGCCACGGCTGCTCCGACGACCGCAAGCAGAACAAGGCTGCACAAAAGAATCGACCTTACGTTCTTCTCACCTTTTTTCGTTACGGCGTTCAGAAGCACCGTCACCACGATAATAATGCCCAAAATGATGAAAACGCCAAGAAAGCCCTTCAGCATAATCGGAACGGAATCCAGAAACTGTCCGACGTCAATTTTCATAAGCATACCCTCCCTTATTTATGCCACAAGCGGCATCACGATATTCAGAACCATACCGCCGGCAATAACAGATGCAATCTGTCCCGATACATTGACGCCGATCGAATGCATCAGCAGGAAATTCTGCGGATCCTCCTGCAATCCCATTTTATGAACAACACGGGCGGACATCGGAAACGCCGAAATTCCGGCCGCGCCAATCATCGGATTGATCTTTTTCTTCAGGAACAGATTCAGAATTTTCGCAAAGCACACGCCGCCGACCGTGTCAAAGATAAACGCGACAAGTCCGATTGCCAGAATCATAATCGTCTGCGGACGCAGGAACTTGTCCGCCGTCATCTGAGAGGCAACTGTAATGCCGAGGAAAATAGTGATCAGGTTGGCAAGCACCTTCTGCGCCGTTTCCGAAAGGCTGTCCAGCACTCCGCACTCCCGAATCAAATTTCCGAACATCAGGAAGCCGATCAGAACTACGCTCGTAGGAGCAAAAATCCCGGTGATAATCGTGATGACGATCGGAAACATGATCCGCGTCAGTTTGGAAACATCCTTCTGCTCATACGGCATGCGGATCATTCGTTCCTTT
This sequence comes from uncultured Clostridium sp., assembly GCA_900543695.1. Taxonomy (GTDB): domain Bacteria; phylum Bacillota; class Clostridia; order UBA1212; family UBA1255; genus Egerieisoma. The sequence continues at coordinate 82,370 of UQSG01000002.1, forward strand.
TTTGTCGTAATGAGTTTAATGACAGGGGGCTGTATGATCGGAACAAGCGCCATGTAGGAATAGGCGGCCACCATGATGGCGCTGAAATAGTCAGATTTCAGCATATTCGCAACAAAAATAGAGGTCGGGCCGTCCGCCGCGCCGATAATCGAGATCGAAGCCGCATCCTTCAGCGGAAAGCCCAGCAGCGACGCCATTCCCAAAGTAAAGAAAATTCCAAACTGCGCCGCCGCACCGAACAGCATCAGCTTCGGGTTGGAAAGCAGCGGCCCAAAGTCGATCATGGCGCCGATTCCGATAAAAAGAACCAGCGGGAAAAGCTCGTTCGCAATTCCGGCGTCAAACAGCACATTTAAAATTCCCTCCTGCTCTTCTCCGTTGCTCAGCACCTGCGTAATCGCGCCGGAAAGCGGCAAATTTACTAAAATGGCTCCAAAGCCCATCGGCAGCAGCAGCGAGGGTTCCATATCCTTTTTAATCGCCAGAAAAATCAAGATTCCGCCGATCAGCCACATGACAACCTGGCGCCACTCAATTTCAAGCGCGTTATCAAATAAAAAACCTAAAAATTCTTCCATAGCTCCGGTGATTCCTCCAAATATTATTAGAGATTCAACGAGTTTATATACTACTATACAAAACGAAAATATGCAATAAAAACAGAATCATAATTTGCCGTATAAAATGTTAAAACAACTGAAAGCGCATCAGCGGCGCCGTGGAAGCGCTTACCATTTTTAACTTTAACAAAAGTAAAATTGCTGGAGTACTCTTCAATATAGACCAAATCGTATCCCGCAATCTGAAAATGAGCGTCAGCGCCCGGCAGGAGAGATAGAAAAGGGAAAGCAATCAATTACTTTTTGGCTTTTTTGCAGCTTTTGCGTTTTGTGCTTCCGGCTGCTGCATACGCGCAGGGCTCGCGAAAAAATACGTCTCATGCAAAGTCTCGAACAAATCTGAAGCATTCTCGCATCCGGCAAAAAAACAGTGCCGTTGTGATCAAAAATATGTTATAGTATATAATAATATAATCTGCCGGGAGGCGCTGAACGGGTGAAACGATGGGTAAAAAAGCAAGACAAACCGATAAAAAAGACAGATCTCTGATGGAAGCGGAGCCTTGCAGCGGACAGGCCGGCGGCGCGGAGGATCGCAGCGCATCTCCCCAGTCGTCCGTATTCAACATGATATTTAAGTCTCTTCCTGTCATCGGCGTAGTCATTACCGTGATCATTCTGATCCTCATCGGAAAGCAGCTGACGCTGGATGATATCATGCGGTTCCGCATGGATAACGTCTGGCTGGCCTCCGCATATCTGATCTGTGCGTATGCCGTGAAAAGCATTCTGATCGTCGTACCGTTAAATCTCCTGATGATCGCAGGCGGCATGTTTTTCAATTCGCAATGGCTGTCTCTGTGCGTAAATACCATCGGCGTCGCCGTATGCCTCTGTATTCCCTACTGGCTGGGACGTCTGATCGGAAAACGGGCAGCTGATAAATTTATTGAAAAATACGACAAACGCGGCATCATTTCAAAAATCGGAAAAATCCAAAGCGAAAACAGCTTTTTTATTTCATATATTATGCGCGTCATCGGCTTCATACCGTGCGACGTGCTGAGCATTTATATGGGAGCCAGCAGAATTTCTTTTTATAAATATATTACAGGCGGCGTGCTGGGCTGCGTCCCGTCTATCATAACGGTTACTCTGGTCGGCGCAACGATCACGGAGCCGGATTCTCCGGTGTTTATCATATCGGTCGTGATTCATCTGCTGCTGTCCATCATATCCACGCTGATTTACAGAAAATTTTTAAAGAAACGCGGAGGTAGGCAAAATGAACAGGTTTAAAGAGTATTTAACGGTTCCGTTCGGCGTCGTTGAAGCCGAGGCGGATGAAGAAGCGGTTCTTTCCATCCGGCTGCTCCGGAAGGGAGAAGCGCCCGAGGAGGGCTGCGAATCTAATCTTTATACGGGCTTATGTCTCCAGCAGCTGAAGGAATTCTTTGCCGGCGACAGAAAAGCGTTCAGCTTTCCGTACCGTCTGACAGGTACCGATTTTCAAAACGGCGTATGGGAAGAAATTGCAAAAATTCCTTATGGAGAAACCATCTCCTGCAAGGAGCTGGCGGAGCGCGCCGGAAGCTCGCAAAATATCGCAGCGGTTTCCGAGGCAGCGGCTGCCAATCGCCTGCTGTTCTGCATTCCTGTCCACCGAATTTCCGACAGCGCTCTCTTACCCGGTTTTGATGGAAACTTAATGGCAGAACTGCAGGAGCTGGAAAAAAAGCCGACAATTTTTACAAAATATAATTATTACGAAGAACAGCTGCGGCGCGGCATGGGCCGCAGCAACAAAATCACCGGCAGATTTCTTTATGACGTCGGAGAAGCACTGTTCGAGCTCGAGGAAGAGCTCGTGTTAAACGCAGGCAAAACGTATACGTTTCCGGTTTCCTTTGATTTGAGCGGCTGTTCCGGGTTTGCGCTGGAGGGAATCTGCGATTTGGAGCCGATCCCCGATGATCCGGCCTTTCAGACCGGCGCCTATACTGCGGAAGGGTCCGTTTTTTCCGGAGCGTCTGACGCGCGTGCGATCGTCACCTTGCGCCGCGATTCCGACCGTTTCACGACGACGGCGAGCCTCTCACCCGGCACAAATATGCTCTATTTTGATATCAATGAAATGTGTTTTTCACGTGTTTCCGAGCTTTCCGTTTCAGTCACCGCACCGCTTCGCAGCCTCAAGCTTTTTAAATTGAACGTGCTGGACAATTATTTCCGATATCGCGGACAAGAGCATTTTTATACCTCCTCCGGAGGCATGCTTTCAGAAGAGTCCTATACGCTCCGCTGCAAGCTCAGCGGCGCCTGCGAGCTCGAAAGCCCCGTCTTTCCGGACACCTCCAAAAGCGTCTACAACATGCGGATGCCGCGGAGAAATACAGTGTTTATCGTGCTGAAAAATCTTTCTACGGCTGCAAGGCTGCGTCTGTATTACAGAACGACGCTCCACCCGGAGTATTGCGAGGAAAATTCCGTAGAAGCAGAGCTCATACGCTCTCCGGAATTTAAAGCGTATTACTTCAATCTTTCCGCCACGCCAGGCTGCGAGGGAAGACTGCTGCAGTTCAAGCTTTCCTTGAGCGGCTCCGGCGATCTGATCCTCCGGGAATATTCCTTCGAGGAAGAAAAGCCGTTTCTGGAAAATGCGGGTGAGATTCGGTCCTGCATCGCACAGGACGAGGAGATAACGATAAAAGGCTGCATAAGCAAGCGATATGCAGAAGCCGGCAGCGTGATATCCGTATACGCTACGACGATGCGAGAGGAAAGCAGCCGTCCTGAGGGGAAAGAATGCGTTGCTTCCGTTCCGCTCCGCCACGCGGCGTCAGAAGGGCAGGAGTGCGCCGCAGAAGAGCAGATTCCCTTCACGGTAGAGCATATTCCGCTGCGAAGCGGCCCGATCACGCGGCTTCCGTATCAGTTTGCAGCGTATTTGACGGCAAACGGCCGTACAATCCCACTGGGGGAACGCTTTTATATTGAAAACTATATGGATTTCGACAGCAATCCGTATCAGTTCCTGCTCCCCTCCTACCAGGTATGCGCAACGGATGCGCCATATGGCGCTAAGGGAGACGCCTGTACGGATGACACAGACGCGATCCAGAGCGCCATTGATACGGTCTGGAAGCAGGGCGGCGGCACCGTCATTCTCCCGGGAACGGAAGAAGAAGAAAATGAGCAGACAAAATTTTACGGCAGGCGCTACCGAATTACAAATTTGCTTCTCAGGAGCCGCGTAGAGCTTCATTTTGAGAAGGGCGCCGTGCTCTGGCAGTCTCCCGTCTATCGAGATTACAAATACGCGCCCGTTTACGGCCACGATATGGCGGTTCCAAATGTCAATTGGACGCATTGCCTGCATGTCGCGAATTTGCCTACGATACAATGTGCGAACAGCGAATACGTCAAAATTACGGGCTTCGGCAAAATCCGCTCAGTGGACACGGGAGCCGAGGAAGGTGTTCAGATGCCGGGATATTCGACAGGCTGTCCCGACAGAATCCATCAGATTCCCATCGGCTTTTACGAGACGAAGCGGATTGAGCTCCGTGATTTCGAGCTTGTGCGTACCAACAACTATCATATTGGACTATATGGGTGCGCCTATGTCTACGCCGCTAACCTCAAGCTGCATGAGGTGCGCTGTGTCAGCGGCGACGGCTTTGGTCTTTCGAAGGGCTCCCATCATGTTGCGCTGAACCGGAATTTTCTCCAGTCAAATGACGACGGCGTTGTCCTCAGCGGCTGCTATTTCGATCCGCGCGGACTGGTATGGTGGAAATCCCGCCTTGGAAAGCACGGCGGAACACGCCATGTTCGAATTGCACACTCGTATTTGAATTCCGGCGGCGGGAAAGCGCTGGCCTTCATTACATGGGGCACAAGCGATCCGAATTACGAATACCAGGAAATCTCCGACATAACCGCCTATGACAATTATCTCATCTCCACGAATCCGGTCGGCGCATGGCCCGATAATCCTTACAACGGAAAAGCGCCGTTTGACAACAGTGAAACGGACGATTATTCGCCAGTCAAATCCGTTCGGATTTTTAATAACAAATACGAGGGGAACTGTACGATCGCTCCAATCCGCGCAACAGACTTTCTCTCCGATTGCGGGATCTGCTCTGCGGATGATTTTCAGAACAGAGATTTCTGCATCAGCCGGCAGCCGAATCTTTCCAATTGGTCCTATAAAAAGAACAAAAAGAGGGATTCCGTCTCCGTCCGACGGATCGGCGGTAAAATTTGCGGGGTAATGCAGTATTTTAAAGAAGGCGATACCAGTCTCTACCAGGGACTGCATCTGCTTGCCGGCGCTCATAAATGCACATTTGAAGTCATGACAGGAGCGACAGGAGCTTATCTGTTCGTTCAGAACATCCGCACCGGGGAAATTCTTGCAGAGCGTCATATTATTTCACCGGAAGCGTTTCAAAGCTTTGAACTCAAATTCATGTTATCAGAAGACTCTGATCTGTATTTGGGTGTCCGCCATCCTGCCGATATGACGTCGGAGGAAGATTTTACAGCGTTGCAGAAGGCAAGCATGGAAAGCGTAGAACGATAAATCAATGGAAAGTACGTACTACAAGCGCGGCCAGGAAGCCCAAAAATGCATTAAGCAGATAGAAAACCAGCCATAAAAGCGCCCAAAAGGAAAAATCCGCAAAAATAAGATGCATCAGCAGACAAACTGCGGCATTGCAGGCAGCGTTGATAACTAATTCTTTATGAAGCAGGAATGAGATAAACGCACCTGCAAACGCCGCAACCGGTATAAACAAAAATTTAGTATAGATTTCACGAGAATCAGGAGAAGAAATCAGTAAATAGGAAAGCGCAACCATTACCGCTGACATGACGAGATTCACAATCGCCGCGGTAGCCATGATATGAAGACGAGTGTCTCCCGCGGAATATGATGTTTTCTTTGTCGGCCTGCGCCTGCCATCATATTGATTATGATTGCCATATATCGAACTCATAATGGTTGCGTCCTTCAATGCTGCGTTATATTATGTATGGAATATGCTGTAGGATGTAAAGTTCAAAATGCGTAGGAAGAGGCCTCGTCTTCGTCCTCCGCCTCAGAGAAAATATCCACATCGCAGGGCGCGATCACATAAATCAGTTCAGACACGCGCTGGATATTGCAGTCCAAAGCGAAGCAGCAACCGGAAACAAAATCGAAAATACGTCTTCTGTCGGCTACGTTCCGTACGAACTCCAAATTGAGTACAACCGTCATGTGTCCTCTGAGATGCGAGCACACACCCTGGCAGTCATCAAACTCCGCCGGTTTAGATAGCACGACACGCAAATTAGATGTCGCTCCCATGCTGAGCACGCGGCTCCGTTCCGAGGAACCGCTCGAAGTGCCGCCGCGAGAAGCGCCGGACACTCTTGCGCCTTCGGCTCTCGAGCTCACATTGGACGAAGAAGTACCGGACGCATTTCTTGCAGAATAACGCGCAGAAGACACAAATGCGTCTTCCTCCTCTTCCGCCGCCGTATCTTCTGTTTCATCATAGTCGGAATAATCAAAATCGTCTTCAGCGGAATCGTCATATGCGACAGATTCATTTCCGCCGAACCCTAAAAGATCTTTGAAACGTCTCTTGAAATCAGCCATTATTAACTTCCTCCTCATTTGCATATCAAAAATTCTTTTGTAAAAATCCGCTTTCCGCAGAAACCGGTCAGTGGAATATGCCCGTGCCAATGCGAATCATATTAGATCCTTCTTCTATTGCATAAGAAAAATCATGCGTCATCCCCATTGACAGAAAAGACATGTCTACATTATGCGCCTTTTGAGAACCTATGTCAATATACTTTCGATACAGGGAGGAAAAAATTTTGCGTAATTCCGGCTCGTCCGCATCGAGCGGAGCCATGGTCATAAGCCCTTTCAGACAAACGTTGTCAAGTTCGGCAAAATGTTCCACCATTCTGTCCACATCGGCAAGCGCAACGCCGTGCTTGCTTGCTTCTCCCGAAACATTTACCTGAAGCAGGCAGTCCATTTTGCGGCCGTGCTTTGCGGCACATCTGTCAATTTCGTCGGCAAGATGCGCGCTGTCTACCGAATGAATCAAAGATACCTTATCAATAATGTATTTTACTTTATTCGTCTGAAGCGTCCCGATCAAATGCCAGTCGGCCTGTTCCAAACCGTATGCTTCCACAGAGGAAAGCTTCTCCAGCAAATTTTGCACGCGGTTCTCTGCGAAAATTCGCTGGCCGGCGCCGTATGCTTCCGCCACCTCTGCAGCTCCGACCGTTTTGCTCACAGCCACCAGTGTGATATCCTCTCTGCGCCTGCCGCTTTTCGCTGCTGCCTCTGCGATTTTCTGTTCCAGCGCCTCCAGATTTTTCCGAATTGTCATGTCAGCCTCCTATAATCTGCCCTTCCGTAACCTTTTCATAATTTACGACGTATAAATCATTAATACGGACGCTCGTAATCGCATCCTCCTCTTCCGAACCGAATCCGTTTGAATTGCTGATAATCGCATATTCGCCGTCTTCTGCCAAAACGTTCACATATACATAAGAAACGTAATTGGAGCGGACGATAGCAATTCTTGCCGTTACTCCCGCTGAATCCCATTCCGCCAGCGCGCGTTTCGGAACCTTGATGCCCTCGCTGGAATCGACTACGACGTCGCAATTTACAACGCGTCCCGAAATCGTCCCGGCGATGCCTGCGGACGATTTCATAAGCAGATACGTCTTCTCTCCATATTGAAGAAGCTCTTCTACCTCCGCAGGTACGGAAAACTCCCGTCCCGATGCTTTTACCGTCACCGCTTTCCCCTCCGAAAGTCCGGCGGAATCAATCCCCGTAATATCAGCCGCCAGATAATACGTCACGTCAGGCGTAACTCTTGCCACAATATCAGTTTCCACAACCTCCAAGCCTACGGTGTAACGCAGCTCTGCCGTGCCGAACGAGAGCGCCGTCTCAGAAAGCAGGTTTCCTGTCTCTCCTTTTTTGCTGAGATATTCTGAAATCGCCTGCGCCTTTCCGGAGGCGTTCTGCGATTCGGAATCTGTGTAGAAAGAGACCACGCCCGCCTGCTGCGTGACAACCTCACGCATAGAATCGCCCAGGCGGGCAAGTGCCGCAGCACGCTCGTTTTTCAGCTGCGTAATATATTCATCCGCCGTCTCGGTATTCATCATGATATCGTTTTTCATCCGGAACAGATCTTCCAGCTCCTTGATCAGAGATGGGTACGCCTTCAGACCGGAGGCGGCGCTCGACAGCTCCGAGAGCTGGTACGTCAAATCTTTGATTTTTTCATTCAGGGACGCGGCCTCTGCCGACTGGGAAGTATTTACATAGGACGAAACGCTTTGCGCCGCCGTAATTTTATCCTCAATTTCCCGAAGCTCCTCCAAATCGCTTTCGTATTCCGGTTTTACAATGTAGGCAATCACAGCGCCTGCCGCGACGCGATCCCCCTCGTTTACCGCAGCGATAACTTTCCCGGAGAACCCCGCCGTTACCGCATACTCGTCGCGAATCATCGTAACGTCCGCGTTGAAAGAATTCTCAATGGTTCCAGTCGAGAGGAACGCTGTTTTGGGAGTATTCTCGTTTTCCTGCTTGTTATACAGGATCAGGACTACGGTACCCGCTACCAGGAGCAGAAAAAGGATGACTTTGACCGCCGTCAGGATATTCTTTTTCCGTTTCGGCGCGCGCTCCGAAATCCGGCGCTCATGGGGCGGCACCGTCCTGCCGCCAGCAGGTGCCGGAGGCGGTGTCTGCTTAGATTCGCTCCGCTTATATGGCCGTTCCTGCTGCGGCGCTTTACGCGGCGCAGCAGAAGGTAAAACCGTCTTTTGCCGCGCGGGCCGACTGGCGGCATCCTTCGCTTTTCTGCTTTCTTCTGCAAACGTCTGCGGCTTCTGTCTTTCGATTCTGTATCCGTAGCTGTCGTACAGCTCGTCGGATTTTCCGTTCAGTTTAACCAGCGGCTTCGGCTTTTTGGTATTTTCCCGATCCGCGCCTTTTCTTTTGTCCTCGCCGGCCATTACAGACTGTAAACCTCTTCGTCCTCAAGCACCATAACTCCGGCCCGCTTCAGCACCTCCGCTGCCGTCTCCGTATTTTCCACCCGGAAGATGACGAGCGCGCGGTTCTGCGTTTTGCCTACAAAGGCATAAATGTAATCGACGCCGATTCCGTTCTCCGTCAGCGCGCTCAGCGCCTCGGAAAGAGCTCCTGGAACGTCGTCTACCGCGATTGCAAGAACCGGGGAGCTGCTGACAGTAAAACCGTTTTCCCTGAGCACGTGTTCCGCCCGATCCGGATCGTTTACAATCAGACGTAAAATTCCGAAATGCGTCGTATCCGCAATGGACAAAGCGCTGATATCTATATGATTTTCCCCCAGAACCTTGGTGACGTCTGCAAGCCGTCCGGCTTTATTCTCCAGGAAAACCGAAATCTGTTTTACACTCATGTTCACATGCCCCTTTCAGCTGTTTTCTTTTCAATGGATTTCAGTATACCACAAAACGAAACGGGCTTCAATGCGGAAACGTCCCGTCAGTGCAGGTTTCTCCGATCCTCGACACGCTTGGCCTTGCCCTCGCTCCGCGCGATGGTTTTCGGTTCTACAAGACGCACGCCGACGCTGATTCCCAGCACGCTGCCCAAGCGGGCTTTGATTTTTCCTTCCAGGCTCTCGATGTTTTTAACAGAATCGGAAAAATAAGCGTCCGTCATCTCCACCTGTACGTCCATGGTGTCGTGATTTCCTTTTCGATCCACAATAATCATATAGTGCGGAGCCGTTTCTCCCATTTCAAGCAGCACGCTTTCGATCTGAGAGGGAAAAACGTTGACGCCGCGTACGATCAGCATATCGTCGGTTCTCCCGCAGAGCCTGCGCATCCTTGCGGTGGTTCTTCCGCAGGCGCACGGCTCCGTCATCAGCGCGGAAAGATCGCGCGTTCTGTAGCGGATAAGCGGAAAGCCCTCTTTCGTGAGCGTAGTGAATACGACCTCTCCCTGTTCCCCGTCCTTTACATGCTCCCCCGTCTTCGGATCAATAATTTCAATTAAAAAGTGATCCTCCTGCACATGCATTCCACATTGCTCCAGGCATTCGCAGCTTACAGATGGTCCCATGATTTCGCTGAGTCCGTAAATATCAAGCGCCTTGATGCCAAGCTTCGATTCGAGTTCCGCGCGCATTTCCTCAGTCCAGGGCTCTGCGCCAAACAAGCCTGCTTTCAGACTGATGTCTTCCTTGCTGCCGCCCGAAGCGTACAGCTCCTCTGCAAGATACAGCGCGTAGGATGGCGTGCAGCAGATGTAATCCGGTTTAAAGTCTTTTAGAATCGTAACCTGGCGCGCCGTATTCCCGGAAGAAACGGGAATGACCGCGCAGCCGATTTTTTCGGCGCCATAATGCGCGCCGAGTCCGCCTGTAAATAATCCGTAGCCGTACGCAACATGAACCACCGAGCTGCGCTCGGCGCCGGCGCCCGTCAGGCTTCTTGCCATGCATTCCGCCCAGATGTCGAGGTCCCGTGCCGTATACCCCACAACCGTCTGCTTTCCGGTCGTGCCGGAGGACGCATGAATTCGGTTGATTTCCGACATAGGAACAGCAAACATCCCAAAAGGATATGTATCCCGCAGGTCCTGCTTTACTGTAAACGGAAGCTTAACAATATCATCTGCGCTGCGGATGTCGCCCGGCTCCACGCCTGCGGCGATCATTTTTTCACGGTAATGCGGGACATTGTTATATACCCGGTCAACAAGCTTCTGCAAACGTCTCGACTGCAGAATTTTAATTTCTTCACGGGGCATGCATTCGAAATGTTCATTCCAATATTTCATACGCTCAATCCTTTCTGAAATGCTTTTTCATTGATTTCATACAGCTTTGCAGGGATCACGCTTTTCAGACTTTCGTACCATACTGACTGGGGGATTTCCGTCAATTTGGAAGCAAGCACGCCAAGCAGGACAACATTGACGGCTTTTGCGCTCCCGCATTCCTCCGCAATCCCAAGCGCGTCCACCGCGATCGTCGTAATCTCCGATTTCTGCAGGAGCTCGATCAGATGCTCCGGATATTTTTCCGCGCCGGATACGACCGGCATAGGATTGATTTTTTGAATATTTGTAATGACGGTTCCGCCCTTTTTGAGGAACGGAAGCCATCTCATGGCCTCAAGCTGTTCAAAGGCGAGGATGACGTCCGCCTCTCCCTCGTCAATAATCGGCGAGGCGATGCATTTTCCGATTTTCACGCAGGTCACTACGCTTCCCCCCCTTTGTGACATCCCATGAACCTCGGAGACCTTTACGTCCTTTCCGCACAGCGCGGCCGCGGCTCCCAGGAATTTCGAAGCCAGAAGCGTCCCCTGTCCTCCTACTCCAACGATCAGGATATTTAAGCCGTCCAGATTTTTCATATTTCACTCGTCCTTTCCGATCGCGCCGAACGCGCACATCTGTTCACAGAGGCGGCATCCAAGACATATGGATCTGTCGATTTTATACGCACCATTCTCCGTAAAAATCGCAGGGCAGCCCAGACGCATGCAGGAGCCGCATTTTCTGCAGCGGTCCTCGTCGATGCGAACAGGTGCTCCATATTTTACCGTTTTCAGAAGCGCGCAGGGGCGCTGCGCTATAATCACCGATGGTTCGTCGGCTTCCAGCTCCTCCCTCACCGCTGCTTTGAATTTTTTCATATCAAACGGGTCTTCGACGCGGATTCTTCTGACGCCTACCGCCTCTGCAAGCTTTACGAGATTTACAGCAGGAGCCGGTTCTCCCTTGATCGTAAAGCCCGTTGTAGGATTCTGCTGATGGCCCGTCATTCCCGTGATAGAATTGTCTAGTATGATTACGGTGGAGGCTCCTTTGTTATAAACGATATCGATCAGTCCCGTAATTCCGGAATGGATAAATGTGGAGTCTCCGATTACGGCGACGGTCGGCAGCTTTTCTCCCGACTGCAGGCCGGCCTTGTCCATCCCGTGCGCCATGCTTACAGACGCGCCCATGCATACGCAGGTGTCTACCGCTTCATACGGCTTCATGGCGCCGAGGGTGTAGCAGCCAATGTCCCCCGATACGCGTACCTTCATATTGGAAAGTACGTAAAATACGCCGCGGTGCGGACAGCCCGGGCAAAGCACCGGCGGTCTGGCCGGCGTATCTACCGGTTCGGCAGGCTCCGCCGCAGGGAGCGACTCTCCGAGGTACCTTTTCCGAATAATCGTGGTGTTCAGTTCGCCCTGATTGGTAAAATACTTTTTCCCTTCTGCCTTGCGGATTCCCATTTGGAGAAGGTGATTTTCAATAAAAGGCTCCAGCTCCTCGATTACAAGCAGGCGGTCGACGCGGTCGGCAAATTCGGCGATCAGACGATCCGGCAGAGGATAGACCATCCCGAGCTTAAGAATGGATGCATTGGGGAAAACCTCTCTTGCATATTGATAGCTGATTCCGGACGTGACAATTCCTAACGACAAATCCCTGTATTCGGCTCTGTTTATGCCCTCTGCGCCCGCTCCGGAAAAAGCGCGCAGCTTTTCCATCCTGTCTTCCAGGACGATGTGGCGTTTCTTTGCCATTCCCGGCATCATGACGTATTTCATAACGTCCTTTCGATACGGCTTTTTCTCCGGCGCCGTCCGTTCCTCCTGCTCCGTCAGGCTGCGTGCATGCGCGATCCGCGTTGTCAGTCTGAGAATTACAGGAGTGTCAAACGCCTCGCTCAGCGCGAATGCGCGCTTTGTATATTCTCTGCATTCTTCGCTGTCCGATGGCTCCAGCATCGGGACATGCGCGGATAACGCATAAAATCTGGAGTCCTGCTCATTCTGAGAGCTATGCATCCCCGGATCGTCTGCCACGACGATCACCAGCCCCGCGTTGACGCCTGTATAGGCCGCTGTAAACAGCGGATCGGCTGCGACGTTCAGGCCGACGTGCTTCATGCAGCACATCGCCCTCGTACCCGCTACAGACGCTCCAATTGCCACCTCCATGGCAACCTTTTCATTCGGCGCCCATTCACTGAAAACATCCTCATATTTCGCAATATTTTCCGTAATTTCCGTACTGGGCGTACCAGGATAAGAAGAAACGACGCCGACGCCGGCCTCCCACGCTCCGCGCGCGACAGCTTCGTTTCCCAAAAGCAGCTTCTTCATTCTATAACCTCCATTAACCTAATGTGTGTATTTACTGATTTCTCAAGTCGTGTACGCGCTGTGCCTTGCCGTTCACATAGCGCTCCAGCGATTTGGGCTCTGCGAGCGTAATTTTGGCATCGAGCAGAAGATTTGATTTTACCTTTTCGCGAATTTTGGCCGTCAGTGCTTCCAGCTCTCCGTAGCTTTCCAGAAGCGAGGAGTCTGCAAGCTCTACCTTAATTTCAAGCTGATCCATATAACCCTTTCTGGTCACAATAATCTCGTAATGCGGCCCAATATGCGGGATCCCCAGCAGCAGACTTTCAATCTGGCTCGGAAATACATTGACGCCTTTGATGATCAGCATATCGTCAGAACGGCCTTTTACCTTGCTCATGCGCGCGGAGGTCCGCCCGCATCTGCACGGCGCAAAGTTTATGGAAGTGATATCTTTCGTTCTGTAGCGCAAAACGGGAACGCCTTCTTTTGTGAGCGTCGTTAGCACAAGCTCTCCCTCTTCCTCCGGATTTTTCACTTCCAGGGTATCGCTGTCAATAATTTCGTAAAGGAAGCTGTCTTCATTGAAGTGCATGCCGTCGTGTTCGAGACATTCTCCGGAAACGCCCGGTCCCTGAACCTCCGTCAGCCCGTAATTTTCTGTACATTCAATGCCCCACAGTTTTTCGATCTGCTTCCGCATTTCCGCAGTATGACCTTCTCCGCCGAACATGCCGACGCGCAGCCGGTGCTTCAGAGCCCGTTCCTCGGCCAGCTCGCCGAGATGGAGCACGTAGGATGGCGTGCCGACGATTACGGTCACTCCGAAATCTTCAATAAACATCAGCTGCCGTTCTGAATTTCCGGAGGAAGAGGGAACAACCGTAACGCCCATGTTTTCCAGCCCCTGATATAATCCGAAGCCGCCCGTAAACATTCCAAAGCCGAAAACGATCTGTGCGATGTCGTCTGCGGTCACGCCCGCCATCGCGGCAATCCGGGAAATGTTTTCCCGCCAGACCTTCATATCGTGCTTTGTATAGCCGAACACGACAGGCTTTCCTGTCGTACCGGAGCTGGCATGCAATCGTACGATTTTGTTCATCGGTTCCGCAAACAGCCGGAACGGATAATTATCGCGAAGATCCAGCTTCGTCGTATACGGAATTTTCTCAATGTCCTTCAGCGTTTGGATATGTTCCGGCTTCAGACCGATTGCGTCAAATTTTTCCCGGTAAAACGGAACGTTTTCATATGCCCTTCTGACTGTCCATTTCAGCCGTTCGAGCTTCATGGCGTCGTATTCTTTTCTTGAGAGGCATTCTCTGCCCGGATTCCAGATCATGATGCGTTGCAACTCCTTATATTATTGCTGATTTTAGATTATAGCTTATATTTTCTTTCCGTCAACCGCTTTCCCGCCGCCTTCATAGCAGGCAAAGCATTCCTCCGTATGCCGGGGATCCGGGCGCGGCGTGATCAGGCTGACGAGCGGAACCAGCGCAAGCGTCAGGAGCATGGATACCGCACCGGCGCCCGTGCCGGACATAAACTGAAAAATCATGTTGCACAAAACAAAACCGATACCTGCCGCAAAGCTGATCCACACTGCGGCGTTCGTAACCTTTTTCCAGTAGAGCCCGTACAGAAACGGCGCCAGAAACGCGCCCGCAAGCGCTCCCCAGGAAATCGCCATCAAATTTGTAATCAGCGTACCAGGATAAAGAGCCAGCAGAACCGATACAAGCATGAACAGCACGCAGAACAGGCGTGTCAGAAGCATTTGCTGCTTATCCCGCAGATTCGGCTTCAGAAAGCCCTTGATAAAATCAACTGTAAGGGTTGAGGCAGACGAAATTACGAGTGACGAAAGCGTAGACATCGAGGCGGACAGCACCAATACTACAACCAGTCCCATCAGGATGTCGGGCAGGACGTTGGCAAGCATCTGCGGTACGATTTCATCGTAGCCCACAGAAGGCGCTCCGTCCGCGCCCGCTTCGACATACAGTCTTCCGAAGCCTCCCATGAAATAGGAGCCTCCCGCCACGACAAGCGCAAACACGGTAGAGATGACAGCTCCTTTTCCGATCGATTTTTCGCTGTCAATCGTATAAAACTTATGTACCATCTGCGGCAGCCCCCAGGAGCCAAGGCTCGTCAGGAGCATCACTCCCAAAAGTCCAAGCGGATCAGGTCCGAAAAGAGAAACGTACGCGCCGTGCATCCCCGATCCAGCGGAGCCCTGTGCAGCCTCCACAGCAGAAAGAGATTTGATCGCCTCCATGAATCCGCCCCCGCCGTTTAAAACGGCCGCTACCACAAGGACGATGCCGGCCAGCATAACGATTCCCTGTACGAAGTTATTGGCGACCGTGGCCATATATCCGCCAAGGACCACATAGATTCCGGTCAGCACGGCCATTCCTATAATGCAATATTTGAAATCGATCCCGAACGCCATGGAGAAAATTCCGGAAAGCCCTTTATAAACGGAAGCCGAATAGGGCACTAAAAAAATGAAAATAATCAGCGCTGCGGCCAGCTTAAGCGGTCTGCTGCGGTATCTCTTGGAAAAAAACTCCGGCATGGTAGACGCCCCGAGATGCTGCGTCATGATTCTCGTTCTGCGGCCCAGTACGGCCCACGCGGCAAGGCTGCCAAGCAGCGCGTTTGCCAGTCCTACCCAGAACGCCGATATTCCGAAGTTCCAGCCGAACTGTCCTGCATATCCGATAAATACAACCGCCGAGAAATAAGAAGTCCCATAAGAAAAAGCGGTAAGCCAGGGGCCCACGCTTCGTCCGCCAAGCACGAAGTCCTCCATGCTTCTGACTTTTCTTTGATAAAGAAAACCGAGCAAAAGCGTCGCCGCAAAAAACAATGCTACAAAAATGATTTTCACTGCCATTCTGCCGTCCTCCGATAAAATAAAATGAATTGCTCCGCCGGCGGCTCCCGCCCCGGCCCTTCCGTCCTACAGTGTAAGCCCACACGGGCACACACAGATATATTTTACCGTTTTCCCTTATGGAATGTCAACCTGATTTTACAGAAACATGCAAAATTGTTAATATTTTGAAGCCAGATTTACTACAGATTGATACCACGCTTCAAAGGCAGCGCTGCGGTCCGTCCGTTCTACCGCAGACTCATACGGAACGCCCTCTTCACACAACGCAACGACCTCGGCACGGCCTTGTGCAGCCGCGTCAACCAGAGAAGCAGTCAGCTCTTCACAAAACGAATTATAGCCAATAAAGCCAGTGGGCGCATAGGTCGAGCCATGCAGCGTCTGATCGATCGATACTGTCAGCATACCATATTTTACGGAATCATACAGCAAAAGTTTTTTCATATAATCTTTGGTTACAGGCTCCTCATAAATTTCCGCATAAGAAGATATCTCACTGTTCTCCGCGCTGAAGCCTACAATGCTTTCGCTGCTGCAGAGCCAGTGCAAAAAGTAATAGCACTCCCGATTTATTTGATCGCCGTGATCAAAAACAGAAGCGCCGTTTCCCTTCTGCGGAGCGATATTCCGGGAGGCGTTCACAGACGGATACGACATGGACGACAGAAGCAGCGTGCTCAGCCCGCCCGTATTGTTGCGGAACTGCCTCGGAAAATATGAACTGTCCCGCGGAGTCCCCACATATCCCATGATATCGCCGTCCGCGAGCGCCTGGCAGATATCGTCCGTTTGCAAGATATATCCACGGACAACGCCGCCGTAATAAAAATCCCAGATTTTGCGAAGCATATCTCTATTTGTATTGATTTTAATTTCATGATTCGCCGCCTGTACAATTGCGGGAAGCTGCTGCGCGGAATACGTAAAAATATAGTCCTGAACGGATTCCAGGGCAACCATCGCCCTGCCTCCAGACCATTCGTAATATTGCTCTGCCAGGCTCGTAATTCCTTCCCAGGTCAGCCATTGCTGAATATCGACATTATTATCGTCATAAAAATATCTCCACATGGAGTCGTTTACAATGGTGATGTCAGACGTTTTCGAGATCGGGAAAATATATGTTTCTTCTTTTCCGGTGAAGCGGCCTTCATTTAAAAAGTCTATAAAATACCCTGCCAGCTCTGCTCCGGAAAGATATTCTTCTGCATTTACGATCAGGCTTCTGCACATGGCCTGGTATGCCAGCTCGCTGGTGACGATGGAAATTTCCGGATAATCATACTCTTCACCTGCATCAAAGGCTGCCGTCAGCTCGGATTCTATTTCAGCCGGCGTTTTATATACAAGGACGACACGGACGCCGCGTTTTTTTCCTTCCGTCGAATTGTAGGTGTCCGTCAGCATCTGAAAGACGGCCTGCTGATTATCCGTATAACTATGCCAGAAACAAATTTCAGTAAGCTCCTGTTCCGTGCTTTCATCACAGCCGGTCTGCATCAGCAGGCCGAACGCCAGCAGACAGCCAAGCAATATAGAAAATACGCGTTTTCTTTTGATCAAGCTTATCCCCTCAAGGAAATCTCTGGCAAAGCAGCTTTGCCAGGCCTCCCACTGCATTCCACTGAGATAAGTGTAAGAAGAAAATTTGTATTATGCTTACATAGAAAATAAATAAAATGGCAGAATATATTAATTTTGCGTAAATCAATAAATTCTGCCAACGTAATTGATAATATTCTAAATTGTTTGATTTTTTAAATCGCGTATCCCAAATCGATGCTTTCTACTATAAATCTGAGCGCAGTCCGCTCCATTCCATTGATATATACGTCGGAAAAGGCGGGTATGCATACTACGTCCCTGCCGGAGATTGCAAGATATCCTCTGGCAATTGCGATGGCTTTCATCGTCTGGTTTACGGCGCCTGCGCCGATCGCTTGAAGCTCTGCGCTCCCCTCTTCCTTGACGACCGAAGCCAAAGCAGATGCTACCGATGTAGGATTTGATTTTGATGAAACTTTTAATACATCCATTTTTAATTCCTCCTGAAATAATGGTTTGTAGATTGTATTTTACCTTTCCTGCATTCAAAAATCCATTATTTCCCGCGCTGGAAGCCATTGGAAGGAGGATTTTTCCCGCTGTCTCGGCAGCGATCGGGTGAAAAATTCTTTTTCCCGGTGTGCGTTTCAGCGGCGATTATTTCCCGGACTCATTCGCATTGCATGCTGATGCGGCTGATTTCAAGTGCTTTCCCTGTCTTCGCGTCCGCCCTGATCCGTACCGCATGCAGCATTCCGCAGCCCTCAGCAGGTTTGAATTTTTGGGGCACACACTTTACAAATTTATTTAGTACGCCGGCTTTATCCATTCCTATAACGCCCCCGTGCGGCCCCGTCATGCCGACGTCCGTTATGAATGCAGTCCCGCCCGGCAAAATTCTCTCGTCCGCCGTCTGCACATGTGTATGCGTTCCCGCCACGGCAGTAACGCGTCCGTCCAAAAAATATGCCAGCGCGGCTTTTTCCGCCGTTGCTTCGGCATGAAAGTCGACGAAAATCACCGGCGTCCGTTCGCGCAGGCGGCTGACCTCCCGCTCCGCGATTTCAAACGGATTATCGCACGGATCCATGTAAACACGCCCCTGCAGGTTGACTACGCCAACCAGGAATCCTCCCAGCTCCAGCAAAGCGGAACCCTTCCCCGGCAGATTTGAGGCGAAGTTTGCGGGCCGTACCATAGAATAATCATTAATAAACTGATAGATTTCATGGTTATTCCACGTATGATTCCCCATAGTGATGCAGTCGGCTCCCGCAAGATAAATTTCCTCCGCGGATCCCAGGGAAAGCCCTCTGCCATGCGACGCATTTTCCCCGTTTACGATACATACATCTACCGCATGCTCCCTGCGGAGCTCAGGGAGAGCCTTTCTCAGCGCCGCCCGGCCCGTTCCTCCGAACACGTCGCCAACAAACAGAATCGTAATAATGTCGTTCATCCGAATCCTCCAGAAAAAGAAAGGACGCCATGAAGCATATGCCTCACGGCGTCTTTTGCCGCGTCAAAATCATTTCGCATAATCTACTGCCCGTGTCTCACGGATCATCGTCACCTTGATCTGACCCGGATATTCCATCTCGTCCTCGATCTTTTTGACGATTTCACGTGCCTTCAGAACCATATCGTCATCGGAAATATCTTCCGGCTTTACCATAATCCGAACCTCCCGGCCCGCCTGGATCGCATACGTCTTTTCTACGCCGTCAAAGGAATTTGCAATCTCTTCCAGCTTCTCAAGACGTTTGATATACGACTCCAGCGTTTCGCGCCTGGCGCCCGGACGTGCTGCGGAAATGGAATCCGCTGCTTGGACAAGCACCGCGATAATGGATTCGGGTTCCACATCTCCGTGGTGCGCCATGATGGCATTGATGATGACCGGTGACTCTTTATACTTCCTGGCGATATCTGCTCCGATTTCAATATGGGAACCTTCCATCTCAAAATCTACCGCTTTTCCGATATCATGGATCAGGCCGGCCCTCTTGGCAAGCGCCACGTCCACTCCGAGCTCCGCCGCCATAATTCCCGCCAGACGGGAAACCTCAATCGAATGGATCAGCACGCTCTGTCCGTAGCTTGTTCTGTATTTTAAACGTCCGAGGAGCTTGACAATTTCCGGATGCAGTCCGTAAACGCCGGTCTCGTACGTTGCGTTTTCGCCTTCCTGTTTAATTACGTGGTCGACTTCCTTCTTTGCCTTTTCGACCATTTCCTCGATCCTCGCCGGATGGATACGTCCGTCTATAATCAGCTTTTCCAGGGCGATCCTTGCGACTTCCCGCCGGATCGGATCGTAGCCGGACAAAATGACGGATTCCGGCGTATCGTCTATAATCAGATCGATTCCCGTCAGCGTTTCCAATGTACGGATATTTCTTCCTTCCCGTCCGATAATTCTGCCCTTCATGTCGTCGTTTGGCAGAGCCACCACGGAAATCGTAGCTTCCGAAACATAATCCGCCGCGCATTTCTGTATGGCGGCAGCGATGATCTCGCGTGCTTTCTCCCTTGATTCATCCTTCAGTTTCGTTTCGTAATCCTTGATCAGCAGGACCGTTTCATGCTGGAGCTCGTTTTCCAGATTCGCCAGCAGCAGAGATTTTGCCTCGTCCCGCGTCATGCCTGCGATTTTCTCAAGCTCCGCTGTCTGCTTCTCATATGTTTCCTTCACGGCCTCTTCAAAGCGGGCGACATCCGCCATTCTGACAGCGATCTGCTCTTCTTTTTGTTCGAGCTGCTCTTGTTTCTTGTCGAGGCTGTCCTCCTTCTGAATCAGTCTTCTTTCATTGCGCTGAATTTCATTGCGCCTGTCCTTAATCTCCCGTTCCAGTTCAATTCTGCTTTTGTGTATTTCTTCCTTAGCCTGAAGCAGACATTCCCGCTTTTTGCTTTCGCCGTCTTTCACAGCTTCGCTGACGAGTCTCTTTCCTTCCGCCTCGGCACTTCCAAATACCGCCTCCGCCTCTTCTTTTCTGGTGTCGTATCCTTTTTTGTAGGACCTTTTCCCAGATAAATGCCAGCAAAGGCCACAACCGGCTGCTCCTGCTGCTATGAGAATTGAGGGGATTACTATTTGTAAAATCTGTTCCAAATGAACACTTCCCCTTTCGTGAAATTTAGTTATCAAAGTACGACATTTATCCAATGAACAAAAAATGCGTATACTTCTTATACAAACGTTATTTTACAATAAAGCGGCTTTTTCTGTCAAGTCTTTTTTGCCCGCTGCTCACTCGTCCGGAAGCTCCGGGAGAGAAGAAATCAGCACATGGCGCGGATTATTGCCGTCGCGCGCGCTGATATAGCCCTTTTCCTCCATCTGGTCAATGATACGGGACGCGCGGCTGTAGCCGAGTCCCAGTTTTCTCTGTAAGTAAGAAGCCGAAATCTGTTTGACGTCAATCGCGATCCGGACGGCCTCCAGAAACAGCTCGTCTACCTCGGCATCCGGGCCGCCTGAAGCATTCTGCGCGCCGCCGCGCTTTCCCTTCTCCGGAATTTTTGCATTTTCGACTTCCTCATGGACCTTCTCATCATATTCCGCAGCGCCGTAAGTGGTCTGGAGGTATTTTACGACGTTTTCGATTTCTTCATCGGAAATAAAGCCGCCCTGCGCGCGGATTGCCTTCATGCTCCCCACGGGGTAAAACAGCAAATCGCCTCTTCCCAGGAGTTTTTCAGCTCCCGCGTAATCCAAAATCGTTCTGGAGTCTACCTGCGACGCGACCTTGAAGGCGATTCTCGACGGAATGTTGGATTTGATCAGACCCGTTATAACGTCTACCGACGGCCGCTGCGTGGCGACGACCAGATGGATTCCCGCGGCACGAGCTTTCTGCGCGATGCGGTTGATGGCTTCCTCCACGGAGTCCCGCGCGACCATCATCAAGTCGGCCAGCTCGTCGATGATCACTAAGATGCGGGGCATTTTCTCCATTCCTCTTTCGTAGGCATAATTGTTGTAGGAGCCGATATCCCGGATTCCAAACTTTGCGAACAGTTTATATCGGTTTTCCATTTCCTGTACCGCCCAGGCAAGCGCGGCAGCGGCTTTCTTCGGCTCCGTAACGACGGGGATCAGCAGATGCGGAATTCCATTATATACGCCGAGCTCCACAACCTTCGGATCGATCATGATCATCCGGACGTCGTCGGGAGACGCTTTATACAAAATGCTTGTGATCATGCAGTTGATGCAGACGCTTTTGCCGGAGCCGGTAGAGCCGGCAATCAGCAAATGCGGCATTTTAGCGATATCAGCAACAATCGTTTCCCCGGAAATATCCTCGCCGAGACAAAAGGCCAGCGCGGATTTGTGATTTAAAAAGACGTCGGTCTCCACCAGATCTCTGAGATATACGGTCTGCACCTCTTCATTTGGAATTTCAATTCCGATCGCCGCTTTTCCCGGGATCGGGGCTTCAATCCGGATACCCGGCGCAGCCAGATTCAGTGCGATATCATCGGAAAGATTTTTGATTCTGCTGACCTTCACGCCGGAGTGAGGCTGCAGCTCGTAGCGCGTAACGGTGGAGCCTCGGGAGATGTGGATCACTTTTGCCTCGATTCCAAAGCTCCGCATGACCTCCTCCAGCTTCCGCGCCGTTCTGGCCGCCTGCTTTTTCTGCTCGGCGTGCAGATTCTCAGGCTCTTCTTCCGTTTCCAGCAGGGAAAACGGCGGCGCGTCATACGTCGTATCAAATTTGCTGGTAGTCACCTTGATCATATCGTCCGGCGCCGCTTCCGGCAGCTTGGTCTCGACGGTGTTGTGCAGTCCCGGCAAAACGGTTTTAATGACCTCCGGGTTTTCCTCCCGGCGGATTTCTTCATTCCGGCCAGGGCCGGCAATCGTCGCAGGGCGTCTTTTTCTGTTTGCCGTCGTTTCAAATTCGAAATCCATATGGTAGTCATCGCCGTCCGGGTATTCCGGCTCGTTCATGTCTTTGAAGCTTGATTCGATTACGGCTTCCGTGTCCGCCGCAGGGATTTCGCTGAAATCGGTTTTCAGCGGCTTTCCTGCGCTTTTTCCCTGCGTTTCAGGGCGGCGTTGGGGCTTTTGCGCCGCAAAGCGCTTTCTGACGTCCCGGAACCAGCTGCCCGCAATCCGGAAGCGTGCCGCGGATTTTCGTGCGAAATTGACAATAGAAAAAGAAAACAGCGTAATCGCCACAATCAGAAGCGAGGGGATCAGAATGACAAGCGCTCCGGCCTTTTCAAAAAACTTTTGAAGCAGGCAGCTGATTCCGCCGCCGATAATTCCGCCGGAATGCGAGTTCCATAATTTGTCCATCGTCTCGAAAAAGGAAAGGGAAGCGTAATCGGCCGCATAATTGTTTGCAAGCGTATGGATCAGCGAGGCCAGGAACAGAACGAAAGCAATATACAGAATTATCGTTTTAGCGCTGAAAACGAGTTTCTCCGTACCCCGCAGCAGGCACCAGGCCAGAACGAACACCGTAAGCATAATTACGACGGTTACGGCGCTGCCGAAGATCCCGTAGAAGATATTGACGACAAACCGTCCCACCCGTCCTGTTTTGTCCAGCAGAGAAAGAAACAGGAACACGCCGGACGCAAACAGAATTACGGCCGCAATTTCCTTTCTTTTACTGTCGTCCTTGACCTTAACCGGTCCGTTCGCCTTATGCTCTTTCCCTGCTCCGGATTTTGTGCCTTTCCCTCCGCCGCTTATCTTTCGTTTCCCGTTGCTCAATTCCGACGATCCTCCCATGCATACTGATACCTGTTATTATACTACACTTCAAAAGGCGGCGCAATACGCTACAGAGGGATGCGTTCCGGGTATTTTTCCTTTATATATGCGATAAAATCGTCATATTGCGACCTGTTCCGAAGGACATGAAAGGCCGCTTCTCCCGCCAGCTGAAGGAGCTCGGCGTCCTGGTATAAATTGGCTATCCGGAACGGAGGAAGCCCATGCTGTTCCACGCCGAAAAAGTCTCCCGGGCCGCGGAGCTCCAGGTCTTTTTCTGACAGAGTAAAGCCGTCCGATACCTCCTCCATGATTTTCATCCGTTCTGTGATCTTTTCCGAAAACAGAACGCAGTATGACTGATGCGTACCACGCCCCACGCGTCCCCTGAGCTGATGCAGCTGCGCAAGGCCGAAGCGTTCCGCATTTTCTATGACCATGAGAACGGCGTTGGGAACGTCCACGCCAACCTCCACAACCGTGGTGGAAAATAAAATTTTGACAGCTCCCTCCCGAAAGCTGCGCATTACGGATTCCTTTTGCGCCGGCGTCATTTTTCCGTGAAGCAGTCCGCATGGAATATCCCGGAATACGCCCCGGGAAAGCTCGGCATAGCTGTCCGCTGCCGAACGGATGCCGGGAGCCTCCCCTTCTTCAATCAGAGGATATACCATATAGATCTGACGGCCTTCCGCAGCAAGGCGCAGGATCCATCGGTAAATTCTGTCGTGAAAGGAATTCTCAAGCGCATACGTTTTGATCGGCAGTCTGCCGCGCGGCAGGGAATTCAGAACGGAAAGATCCATGTCGCCGTAAAGGATCAGTGCAAGGGTGCGCGGAATCGGCGTCGCCGTCATGACCAGGACGTCCGGCGTGCTGCCCTGCTCCGCAAGCAGCGCGCGCTGCCTCACGCCGAAGCGGTGCTGCTCATCCGTGATTGCAAGGCCCAATTTAAAGTATTTGACAGACGGCTGGATCAGCGCGTGCGTACCGACAATGCACTGCGCCGTTCCGTTTTCCACTGCAAGGAGCGCGTCTTTTTTTTCTTTTGCGGAAAGGGCTCCCGTGATCAGCTCCGTGCGGATTCCAAACGGAGTCAAAAGGCTGCGGATCGTTTCGTAATGCTGCTCAGCAAGAATCTCCGTAGGCGCCATATAGACGGCCTGATATCCCGCCAGCGCGGCCTTGAGCATCGCAAGCACGGCAAGAATTGTCTTGCCAGAGCCGACGTCGCCGAGCACCAGACGGTTCATCGCCCTGTCTGCATCCATATTTTCCGAGATTTCTTTCCATACGGTCTTCTGCCCTTCAGACAGCGCAAAAGGAAGCGTTTCGGCAAAGCGTTGAATTTCCGCGTCTGCAAAGGCGCTGCGAAAGGAAATTGCGTTCCGGACGCGATCCTCCGCGTCCTTTAGAAGCAGCAGCATCAGCTGCATCGTAAACAGCTCTTCGAATTTTAAACGCCTGCGGCTTTCTTCCAGCTCCGCCGCGGATCGGGGAAAGTGAATGTTCTGCAGCGCGAGGCCGCGCGGCATTAAGCGATACTTTTGCAGCAGCGCGATCGGGAGCGTTTCATATTCCGGCGGAGCCGTTTTCAGCGCTTCCGCTATGATGCCACGCAGAAGGTTCTGCGTCAGTCCCCTGGTCAGCGGATAAACGGGCTGTATCGTAAAAAATGCTGCATTCCATCCGCTGGCATATTTCGAAAAAACCGGATTTGTCATGTGGAAGCCGTAGGAATCTCTGCTGATCTTTCCGTAGAACGCGCAGAGCTCTCCTCTCCGAAGCGCGGGAGGCGGATATTTCCCGTTAAAAACGGAAATCTGCATTTCCCCCGTCTCATCACAAATTCTGACGTTTGTAATGCTGAGGCGGTTCTTCTGCATTCTCGTATCCGCATTTCGGACGTACGCGCATACCGTAGCGGCCTCCCCCTCCCGCAGCTCGGAAATTTTGCGGACGGCGCTTCTGTCCTCATAGCTTCTGGGATACAGATTGCACAGATCCTCTACCGTATATACGCCCAGCTGCGCAAGCTGGGCCGCGCGCACCGTTTTGACGCCTTTTAGAAATGTTACGGGAATCGGCGGCATTTGATCACCTCCCGCATATTATAAATGATCCGCGTATCGTTGACAAATCATTTGAAGCCCTTTATACTCATTTGCAAGAGGTGTGTCAAATGGTCAGGGTCATATCCGGCACGGCCGGCGGTCTGAAATTGCAAACTTTGGATTCCGGCTTTACACGCCCTACGCTCGGCAGGGTGAAAGAGGCCGTGTTCAGCATGATCCAGGAGGAAATTTATGCCGCCTCCGTTCTGGATTTGTTTGCCGGAAACGGCGCGCTGGGAATCGAGGCGCTCAGCAGAGGAGCCGCGAAATGTTATTTTAACGACAAAAGCAGAAAGTGCTGCGAGGTAATCCGGGAAAACCTGAACCGTACAGGCTTTACCGCCGCCGCGGAGCTTTCCTGCGCAGAGTATTCGGAGGCGCTCAGCGCGTATCAAAAGCGCAGACTCAAATTCAATCTGGTGCTCATCGATCCTCCCTACCGAAAGGGGTTCGACCGGGAGTCCCTGGAGCTGATCTGCAGGCTCGGACTGGCCTCTCCCAATTGCACCGCAGTCTGCGAGCATGACGCGCAGGACTGTCTGCCGGAGCAGATCGGACGGTTTACAAAAAGAAAAGAAAAAAGATACGGAACCGTGGCGGTTTCCGTATACGGAAATGAGGTATGATTCATGGAGCAGGAGCATCATGTAAAAATCGCAGTTTATCCCGGCAGCTTTGATCCGCTGACGAACGGGCATCTCGACATCATTCGCAGAGCCTCCAAGCTATTTGATTTTCTGATCGTGGGGGTTTTGAATAACAGCGCGAAAAATCCGCTGTTTACAAAGGAAGAACGCGTCTCGATGATTCAGAAATGCACGGGAGAAATTGAAAATATCGAGGTAAAAATGTTCAACGGCCTTCTGGTCGATTTTGTCAAGGAAAATAACGCAGTCGCAATCGTCAAAGGGCTGCGCGCCGTTTCCGACTACGAATACGAGCTGCAGATGGCAGCTCTGAACAAGCATATTGCAGAAGAAATCGAAACGATTTTCTTTATGGCAAATATTCAGAATTCCTTTCTGAGTTCCAGTATCGTCAAAGAGCTTGCCAGAAACGGCGGCAACATCCAGGGCCTCGTGCCGGACAAAATAATTGGTGACATCATGGCAAAAATGTATTAAAATAGGAGAAACTCTATTTACGCAGCAAAGGAGAGCGTTGTACCATGGAGCTTCACAGTATTGAGATGTTAGAAGAATTGGAAGATATGATCGAAAACGGCAAGAAGTCTCTGATGAGCGGAAGAGTTTCCGTCGACAAAAACGAGCTTCTTGCTGTCATCGATGAACTAAAAAGCATTTTACCGGATGAAATCATCCAGGCTAACGAATATTATAAGGACAGCCGCGAGCTCAGAGATTCGGCGGAGCACGAGGCCGATACGATGATCGCGCAGGCAAATAAGGAAGCGGATGAGATCGTGGACAAAGCGCAAAGCGACGCGGAGGCAATTATCGCCGACGCAAACAGCGAGGCGGACGCCATTGTAAAAGAAGCGCACCGCCAGCAGGCCGAGCTGATCAGCGAGCATCGAATCACCCAAATGGCGACGGAGCAGGGAAACGAAATCATCGGCCAGGCAAACGAGCGCGCTGCCGAAATCAAACGCGCCATGAAAAAATACCTGGATGATAAGCTGAATTACGTTTCGGATGTCCTGGCGAAAACATACAACGAAATTGAGGCAAATAAAAAGTCTATTTAAGCCGGCAGGAAGGGGCGCTCCCAGAAGCGCCGCTTTTTTTATGCCTTTCGTAACATGCTTCCCCCGGAAACATATTATAAACTGAGGGAGCGCGCTCCCTACAATGTGCAGGGAGGTAATACGAATGGGTATTACAAACTCAAACAAACAAATAGATGTTACTCAGATAGATTGTGACGGTACGCTGAAGGTAACGCTGGCGCCCCGGATATTTCATCCAACCCTACGGATATCGTGCTGGTGCTTGATCGCTCCGGCAGTATGACGGGGGTTCCGCTTGCGAATCTGAAGCTCGGCGCAAATACTTTCATCGATAGCATCGATGAGGCAACGGACAGCTCTCAGGACGGAAACATCGGTTCTGGAAGCCATATCGGGATTGTCAGCTTTGCCGACGCTGCGACTGCCGATACGCAGCTGATCACTTCCGTTGCGGCGCTGAAGGCAGCGGTAGACGGGCTGAGCGCAGGAGGACTGACGAATAATCATGCAGACGCTTTTACAAAAGCCGTTCAGCTCTTTGATCCGTCTTCTGCAAATGCAAAAGTAATCGTCATGTTTACGGACGGAAAAACAACGACGGGGGCTCCGCCTTCCCCGGTTGCGGCGGCGGCAAGAGCGGCCGGCATCGTCATTTACTGCATCGGGCTGATCGGATCCGACGGGATCGATGTCAGCGTTCTGAATGATTGGGCAACCGATCCGGACGCCTCCCATGTGGCCGTTACTCCGAACGCCGAGGATCTGGAAGAGCTGTTTGCAGATCTTGCGCAAAACATTTCCAAGCCGGGCGCGACCAATATCGTGATCGACGAAATGCTCAATCCCGATTTTAATATCACCAGCGTTACGCCGCCTACCGCCGGCACTGCAATGATGGTGAATGCAACCACTCTGCAGTGGAAAATTCCTGAGCTGGGCGTTTCGGGCAACGAGGGCGCTTCTCTGGAATTCTTTGTCAAGCATGCAGGTCAAAGCTCTGGTACGAAATTAATTAACGAGGCGATTAACTATTCGGATTCGGAGGGAAATCTTGTGACTTTCCCGGCGCCCTCTGTCAGAGTGGAATGCGGAATCGTCGTAAATCCTGAGCAGTGCCCGATTCCTGTGGATCTGTCCGTCGGCGGATGCCAGGATTCGCTTGTCGTGGATCTGGGCGATACTGAGCTCGAATCGCTGGGACGCATCGTGCAGCTCGATGTAACGGTGAAAAACGTTTGTCCCGGGAAGCGGGTAGCGCTGGGCGTCATCCTGACGGAAGTCGACTCCGAGGGCATGGAATATCAGCGTGGTATGAAAGCGATCACGATTCCGGCGCACAGCTATCCGAATTGCCGCGACGTTCTGGTGAAATGTATTAAATTTGTGCTTCCCGAGGATCTGGACGTTTCCGGCGGAAGCCCGAACGCAATGTGCAATACCAGAAACCTGAAGGCGCGTTTTATTGCGCATAATATCGATACAGACTATCGATGCTGCGAATCCGTTTTAACGCTATAAAAACAGCCAAATAAAAAACCGCGGTTCATCTGGAAGGGATGAGCCGCGGTTTTGGATTTCCTGCGCAGGGAACATTTTTTGTTTTCATTTTATCATTGACTTATTTTATATTCATCAGTATTATTAATATGTTATAAATATATGATACTAAATACAAAGTCATAAAGAAGCAATACGCGCTTTCGTCCTGCTGTGCCGTCTGGCGAAAGCTGAGTGTCCCAATCGGTACAAAGGAGGAGAGCTTTTGAAGCATTTAATCTTTCTGTTTGCAAGAATCAGGCAGTATTATCAGTCAAGCAGGGCAATTTTTTGCGTCTTTATTGTCGGAAGCGTACTGCTGAACGTATTGATTCTATACATGTATGGGAATACGGTGACATATATGAGGAGTAAGAAGCTCAATACCCCTTTGTACTGCAAATATACTGTGAATCTGAGCGAGGCCGGCTTCGCGGAGCTCTCCGCGGAGCTGGAGGAGCGCTTAACGGGATATCAGATCAAGGACCTCATCTTTCATTCGGGCTGGGAAACAGAGGACGGCTTCATTCCTCTGGCCGCCTCCCAAAATAACGATGCAGGTCTGGAATGGCAGAAGGTAAAGGGCCGAATCGTCTTTACCGATTCGGAGGTCAAAAGCATGACGCGCTGTATCATCGTTCCGTACGACAGAAGCAGCCTGAAGCCGGGCGATACGCTGCCGATCGGAGAGCTGGGAGAATTCAGCGTGATCGGCGCAGGGACGTTTTACAGTGCAAATTATATCCCTTCGACGCTGTTCGAAGCGCTCAAGCTGCCTGTTTATTACGTCGATATTCTGCTTGCAAAGCGCCTGCCTATAGAAGAGCACCAGCCGTTTATGGACAAATTATCCGCCATCAGCGGGGCAAGCCAGGTAATCCCGGCGTACGGCGTTTCCGATGATATTGCGTATTTACCAAGAAATTTGGCTGAAATTTTTATTTTACATGTATTTACGATCGCCGCTTTTTTCTTTCTGCTGCAATATATCAGCGTTCTGAACAGAAAAATGGACGCCGTTTCAGAGCTGACAGGAGCCTCCAAAGGTACGGTCGCGTTTTACCTGCTGCTGGAACGTCTTGTCCTGTCACTGATTACCGCATTATGCGCAGCAGTCATTCACCGTATTTTTTACAGCAGTATCTTTGAGCGCTTTAACCTGGCAAGCATTGATTATGAATTACGGGACTATTGTATCGTTACAGTCATTATGGTGCTTTCTTCGGTTGTCGCGTCTGTTCCGTTTACAATCTCTTATGCGCGCAGGTCCGCGCTGAAAGAATACAGGCAATGAAGAAGGAGATCAGACGAATGAGAAAGCTTTTTATTTTACTGAAGGCATTTTATCAGAAGATCCAACTGCCAGCGTTTTTTCTCTTTTTTATCATCTTGATTGCAGAGTTTTTGCTGGTGTATCTGCTCGGCACATACCGCTTTTTTACGCTTACGGACCGATTGTTTGAAACGGTGATGCGGGAGAACGCATTATACGTCATGCGATTTACACTCTCCGGCTTTGACGGCGAGCTTTTTTCCGAGCTTCGCGCCATGCCCGGCGTAAACAGAATTTACGCCAGCCGAACGCTTTGGGGCAGCGGCGTAACGTACGGGAACGAGAAAATACAACTTCTGCTGACGGATCCTGAGCTTCTGCGGAATTACCCGCTTTTGAATGCCGAATCGTATTTTTCGGAAACGGGAATGGAAAACGGCAGGCCGCAAGGAATCGCCGTAGGCGACTTCATCGCTGCCGGAACGCGGGAGGCGCAGTTTGGCGGCAGTGCGGAGATTCCGGTCCGCCTGATCGGAACAATCACAAGTCCATATATGATTCCAGCCTTTACTGAGGCGGGAAATGCAGTTAGTTCCTACGACGTCATCAAGGCGTATGACAATACGATCATTCTGAAGGACGCTCCGGAGGTGCTCAAGTATTTTGAGGAGCGAGGTTTTCTGGCGACGCATTCAGGACTCGGATTTATTCTTGTATTTCAGAGTGACTGCACGGAGGAAGAACGGCAGGCTGTTCTGAATTTCCTGGAGGAACATGATCTGTCTTTCACGGATGCAGATACGATTAGAACAAATTCACAGGAGATTACTTCGGAAACATTGCGTAAAATGATGCCGCTGCCGCTCTTCCTGGCAGCATTGTCGGCTAGTCTCACCTTATGCTTTTCGATCCTGTTCCTACACGGAAAAATGGAACTGATCCTTACGTTCTACTTATGCGGCTGCTCCAAGAAAAACGGTTATCTGCTCATGTGCGTGTCTCTCGGGATGGTCGGCGCGCTTGCTACGCTGGTGAATCTGATTCTGATGACCGTCTGGCGCCAGGGCGTCTTTTCTGTACCAAATTTTATAATCGATTATACGGCATACGTATTTCTGGTATGCTGCTGGCTGCTGCTATTATTCTTGTCCGTATTTGCGGCCTTTTTGATTTACAGGCAGAAATCTTGCGCATCGATTCGGAGGAAGGTGGATATATGAGTCTTATCGAGATCAGGAATCTGAACAAATACTACAGGATCGGAAAAAATTCCTTTCATGTGTTAAAGGATATCAATTTGCACGTCGAACGCGGCGATTTTGTTTCAATCGAGGGAAAATCAGGCGCGGGGAAATCTACCCTGCTGAATCTCCTCGGCTGCATCGACACATTTGACTCGGGCGAGTATTGCCTTGACGGAAAACAAATTGAGCGTCTGTCGGAAGCAAAGCTTGCGGCGGTGCGCAATACAAAAATCGGCTATGTATTTCAGGATTTTTGTCTTGTCAATTATCAGTCGGTTCTGTTCAACACGATGCTCCCGCTATTTTTCAACAAAACCTCGTACGCCGAAATGAAGCGCCTTGGCCTGCAGGCGCTTGAAAGAGTCGGAATTTCAGATCAGGCGCGCAAAAAAGCAAATCAGCTGTCGGGCGGGCAGCGTCAGAGAGTGGCAATTGCCAGAGCAATCATCAGCCGTCCTGACGTTATTTTAGCCGATGAGCCTACGGGTGCGCTGGACAGCGCAACCTCCGTGCAGATTATGGAGCTGCTGGCAGAGCTGAACGCGGAAGGCGCTACCGTCATTGTGGTTACGCATGATAAGGCCGTGTCGGATTATTGCAGAAAGCATCTGGTCATCAAAGACGGCCAGATCTTTTCAGCGGCGGGAAACGCTTGAACACGGGGTAAGATCTGCCCGCTGTTATCAAAAAAACCGTCCCTTTAGGAGAGACGGTTTATGGTGCACCTTCAGGGACTCGAACCCTGGGCCCACTGATTAAGAGTCAGTTGCTCTACCAACTGAGCTAAAGGTGCATAAGCAAACTTATAAAAATAGGTATAACAAACAATTTTTCTAAGCTTAACTTAAATCTAAATTATTGGGAGCCTCTTGCCTTTTAGTGAAAAGCCCCAACAATTTCTATTTTACATTATCGGCTTACGTTTGTCAATATAATTTTATGGCAAAAAACGGCATGGTATATTCGTATTGATCGCCGCTGCCATAATTCTTCATTCGCCGCTTTTGGCGTTCAAAGGTTTACGCGCAACGTTTTATTTTATTGGTATGAAAGAAATTTATTGAGCAGGCAGAGGAAGGTAATATATTTTTATAAACAGAAAACCTTTAACAAGCCCAAAATTAGTGGTTGCTTTTCCACATTCCGGGTGATATAATAAAAGTTGTCAGCGTTTTGTTTATATAAAAACGACTGCACGGAGGATGATTAATGGGCTCGTAGCTCAGCTGGGAGAGCGCTGCGTTCGCAACGCAGAGGTCGAGGGTTCGATCCCCTTCGGGTCCACCAAACCTACGGCCGACAACTCGTTACGAATTGCCGGCCGCATTTTTGTTATGCGGCTCGAACGGAAGTAGATATAAAAATTGTTTTTTCTTTTTAGTGCTATAATAGCACATCTCGGGATACTATATATCTCTGTATTTAAAACGCAAAACCCGATTATCTGAATACAATATCGAGTTGGTAACATTAGACAACCTGAACCATTATGAAAATATATTCTACTGCAACCAGGAATACTATTTAATTACAAACGGGCATCCGGCTACAAAACAAGACTGTATTGAAACAATCGAATACGGAAATGATTTTCAGGAAGATATGAGCTATCGCATTGGTTTTTCATTAAATGGTGAAGCTGTAGCTTTGCTTTGTATTCTTGAAGGTTATCCCGAAACCGATACTATATATCGGATTGTTTTTGATGAATGAGAAATTCAAACGGAAATCTACGAGCCATTCCGTTCACAATTTAATTCTATAAAGCTGTCTGTTTAAGGCAACAACATCAACGGATGTTCTTTTTGGCGTAAATCTGGATTTAAGACAACACAAAAATGTGATTGTGATAATTTTGGCAATCTTTCAGTGGAATTGAAAATGAGGGCTAAGCACATTTTACGTGATTTCATCTCCCCACACCAAATTCGCAAAAATATCTTTTTTATACAGCTTAGACAATCAACATTGCAGAGTGAAACTCCAGCATTATCTTTTTATTATTTTTTTGTTTATACTAAATTTCAATTAACCATTACCGCGTATCGGGTACTATATAGTTGAAAGCTTTTAATAAAGAGCCGAGGTGAGATCTTGGAACAAGAAGAAGCAGCAAAGCTATTGTCTGATAACTTAAAGAGTATTTTTGCATTTTCCCTGTCAAGGCTTTACGATAGATCGGAAGCGGAAGACTTGACAAACGATATTGTCTGCGAGGTGTTAAAGTGCGCGCATCGATTAAAAAATGACGACGCTTTTTACGCTTTCATGTGGCGAATCGCGGAAAATACTTTTAAGAAACGGATCCGCAAAAGCAACTTCCAAACGTTGGAATTTGATGAAGGCTTTGTCGGAACATATTGGACAACGCCTGAAGAGAAATATCTGGAAACAGAAGAACTTCATCTTTTGCGCCGCGAGTTATCCCTGCTTTCCAAACAGTATCGTGAAATCATTGTCGCTTATTATTTCACCGGTAAAAGCTGTTCTGAAATCTCAGCCGACTTAGGCATCAGTACTGAAATGGTAAAATATTATCTCTTTAAAACAAGAAAAATATTGAAAGAAGGTATCGGTATGTCGAGAGAATTCGGGGAAAAAAGCTATAATCCCGGGACTTTTCGTATGGACTTTTGGGGCGATGGAGATAATTCTTGTTATTGGCAGCTGTTTAAGAGAAAGCTACCCGGAAATATTCTCCTCAGCGCTTATTACACACCGGTAACGATACAGGAACTGTCTATGGAGCTTGGCGTTGCCGCAGTTTATTTGGAAGATGAAATTGATCTGCTCATGAAGCATGACATTATTAGGAAAATCGGCGATAAATATCAGACAAACATCGTCATCTTTACGGATGAATACGAGAAAGAATTGGCAACGAAAATCAAACCTGTTTATGAAAAAGCAGCAGAACAATTTAACGAAAAACTGTCAAATATTCTTCCCACGCTGGAAGCGCTGGATTTCAAAGGAAATGATTATAATCGCAACCGACTGAAATGGACTTTTGCAAATTTGGCAATGGTTTTTGCCCTGAACCTTTCCGAAGGGATAGGGCGGAAGCGTTTTGGAGATTATCCTCCCCTTTCAAACGGCAGCTACGGATTTGTGTTCGGGTACGATAACGATTATCAAAATCATCATTTTAACGGTATCTACGGCTATTGCGAGAACAACGACCATACTGCATATTTTTCGGTGGAAAACTATCG
Source organism: uncultured Clostridium sp. (assembly GCA_900543695.1). GTDB lineage: Bacteria > Bacillota > Clostridia > UBA1212 > UBA1255 > Egerieisoma. The sequence continues at coordinate 116,402 of UQSG01000002.1, forward strand.
TATCATTGAGAAATGCCAATTTTGGAAGCCTGTAATTTGGGATCAATCAATGGAAGCGATGTGCGACGCCATTCTCGAAAAGACGGCGGACCCGAATAATGCTATGCTGCTCAGACTGATCAGCGAAGGGTTTATTTCAAGTCACGAGGGAAAATTATCGACCGAATTTCCCGTATTTTCGGCTGATATGATGGACAATACCATTCTGCCGGTATTAAAACCGTTGGCAGAAGATATTTGCGACTGTATGATCCGGATATGCGACCTTGCTGCGCAAACACTGAAGAATTTTATCCCCAAAACTTTGTGCAGTAAAGGGGCGCAGCTTGCGTTTATTCATCATCAGATGGACGTTATGGCTTTTATCATTGAAACAATGGTGGACAGGAATTGGCTTGCCATACCGGAAGGGAATGAAAAGCTTTGCATTTTCGGAGTTAAACGATAATACTTAGAGGACGGGGTGCCATTACCGATGGCCCGGATGGATTGAACGCATGGAGCGTGCGGGCCTTATCCGGTCTATGTCAAAAAAGGGATGTTCACCTGACAATTCAGCGTGTGAAGGCTTCTTTAGGCGTCTGAAAAATGAAATGTTTTATGGGCGCTCATGGTCTGGTGTTTCTCTGGATAGTTTCATTCAAGCCCTCAACGATTATATCCACTGGTATAACCATAAACGTATCAAACTGTCCTTGGGTGGTTTAAGCCCCCTTAAATATAGACATAAGTTGGGCTTTTTTACATAATCTGTCCAACTTTTTGTCCGCACCCCGCTCTCCTTTGTTTCTATGGAAGTTTTCCCTAAGAGAAAAACATCCACATCAAAATCAATATGAAATATTCTCTGATGCGCTGCTTGACATCTTCAATTCGTGTTTCGCATTCTTTAATGGTCATATCAGCAGATCCTTACACCGTCAACCGTTCCAGTGCGGATATCAGATACAACGGAATATTCAATACCTCTTCGCCGTTCGTTTCGTTCTTCATTGACGTCTTAACGGAATACTTGGGAGTGTATTTCTTGCGGTATTCGGCAAGAGAACGCGCCTTTACGTTGCGCTCGGATTTTACTTCAACAGGAACGATCTCAGAGCCGCTCTGCAGGATGAAGTCAACCTCGGCAGTATTACCGCTTGACCAATAATAAAGCGTCTCATCTACCGATTTCACAAGCTCGCAGAGAACGTAATTTTCGGTAAGCGATCCCTTGAATTCTTTGTAGTTCGGTGTCGCATCCAGGATGACTTCATAGGGAAGCTTAGAGAGCTTACGAAGGATACCGATGTCAGCCATATACAACTTGAACGAAGTATCATCTGCGTAGGACGAAAGTGGAATGAACGGTTTTTCGATCTTGCACACCTTGTATACGAGTCCTGCTGCAATGAGCCATTCAAGAGCGTCCTCAAGGTCCTTGGAGCGCCAGCCCTTCTTTACGTGGCTGAAGATGAACTTGGTATTTTGTTTGGCCAGCTGCTCGGGGATAGATCTCCATATTGCCGTCAGCTTAGGAAAATCCTTAGTGGGAGCGTGCTTGGCGAAATCAAGCTCATAGCTGTTAATGATGTTTTGCTGCACACGTTCAACCTCTTCAATATTGTTTGTTTTCTGCCAGGTGGATACAACCTCCGGCATACCACCGGTAATATAATACTGTCTGAGGAATGTGGTTAATTTATCTCCGATCGGTTCGGGAACGGTATCGCCTTTTTTGAAGTTTTCGATATAATCGGCCAGTGTTTCCGAGCCACACGCACGCAAGAATTCGGAGAAGCTCATCGGGTAGAGCGTCAGGAAATCAACCTTACCAACAGGGAAGGATAACTGCTTTTGTAACGCAATTCCGAGAAGAGAACCGGCACAGACAATATGATACTCCGGCGCATTCTCGCAAAAGTATTTCATAGCAGTCAACGCTCTGCCGCATTCCTGAATTTCGTCAAGAATAATAAGGGTTGCACCCGGCTTAATGGATTTACCCAAAAACAATTCGAGTTCTAAAATGATCCGCTTGGTGTCATAATCCTTTTCGAATACTGAGATCAAGGAATCGGTTTCTTCAAAATTGAAGTATGCTACGTTATCATAATAGCGATTGCCGAAGTCCTTGAGCAAGTATGTTTTGCCGCACTGTCTGACGCCCTTCAGCACTAAGGGCTTGCGATTTTCTTTTTCTTTCCACACGAGCAATTCGTAAATAAGAGTACGTTCCATGCAGTGTCCCCTCGTTTTATATATTAACTTTGCGATCATCTTCTGCAAAATCAATATTTATTATGCACTGTAACGATGCAAATGTCAATACGTCTGCCTGCGGTCCCGGAAGAGTTTTGAATTTATCGGCGGGGTTCTTATCCAATCATGACACATAAATCAATCCACGTTGTTTATAGATGCGCGGCCGCTTCATATTATCTGCAGAAATACTGAGATTGTTTTCTGAAAGCCTATTGACACTTTGCCAGCAAAAACATATCATTACGCATGACAAAGTGACGATATAGTACGAATTCATTGTTTTGAAGCTATATCCTTGCGGATGTGCTGCCGTTTGCAAAATCTTGTTGCGGTTTGAGAACGATGAAAGAAAATGTTGAATTATGCGCAGCGGCTATGCTTGGTCTAAGCGGAGTGGCTTTTTGCGCGAATTTACGGAAGCGCTGCCCGTTAAGGCCTATCATCGCTGAATTATCAATAAGATCGTTTTGGCAGTCACCGGCGCTGAGAAATAAGCAATTATGACGGAAGCAGAATACAATTGCGCCGCTGGTGTGCGACATTCTAAAAGAAGTTTGGGAGGCATAAAATGACCGGGTTTGAAAAAGTACAGTTTAGGGGAAGCTTTCGCGATTATCAGAGACGTGTGCTTGAAAATGCTGATCAATATTTGAAAGATGGAAAAATAAATATTGTGGCCGCTCCCGGAAGCGGAAAGACCGTTCTGGGGCTTGAACTGATCCGCCGTCTTGGTTCTCCTTGTATTATACTCTCACCAACAACCGCTATTCGTCAGCAGTGGGGAGAACGCTTCAAAGACCTTTTTCTTGAGAATAAGGATGATTTTGATGCGCTTTTTTCAAGCGACCTTCACAACGTAAAGCTGCTGAACTCGGTAACTTATCAAGCGCTATACACTGCAATGGAGAAGGTGCCTTCTGACGGCGATGACGATGCGGACTGTTCGGATATTGAGATTTTCAAAATAATGAAAGCCTTTGGAATTAAAACGGTATGTCTTGATGAAGCGCATCATCTTAAGAATGAATGGCAGAAGGCGCTTGAAAAGTTTATATCTGCTTTGGATAAAGATGTGAAAATCGTTTCGCTTACGGCCACACCGCCCTATGATTCGGAGCGGGCGGAGTGGAGCAGATATATGAATGTTTGCGGGGAGATCGATGAAGAAATATTTGTTCCTGAGCTTGTCGGCCAGAATACGCTTTGCCCTCATCAAGATTACATATATTTCAGCTATCCCACCGAAGCTGAGACAGCAAGCTTTCGCGAATATAAGGAACGCGCGGCCGCTGCGGTCGAGGAGCTGGGAAAGCTGGAACTATTCGATAATATATCACAAGCCTTGAATGCAGAAAAGGACTATGAAAAATTGTTTTCATCCGTAAAGCAATATGTCGCGCTTGCAACCCTGCTTCACTATTACGGCTTTGAGATCAATAAAAAGCTTATCAGAGAGCTGACGGCAAAAAGGAGTCTGCCGCTTTTTCAAATGCAGTATGCGGAAACGGCAATTCAATTTCTGCTTGACGGCGATATGATAACGGAGGCGCAGAAATCCGAAATCATTGGCGTACTCAAAAAGAACCTGGTCTATGAAAAGCGAAAAGTAACGCTTGACTTAAATGAAAAGCTGAAACGAGCGCTGATTTCATCGGTCGGCAAATTGGACAGCATAAAAAGGATTGCAAAAGGTGAGATCGATGCTATGGGCAATCGGCTTCGCATGCTTATTCTAACCGATTACATAAAGAAAGAGAATCTTGCTAAAGTCGCGACTGCGGAAAATTTCAATTCTGTAAACGTGGTCAGCATTTTCGAAACGCTTCGTCGCGAAAATCAAGAGGCAAAAATCGGAGTGCTTTCGGGAACGCTCGTAATTCTCCCAAAATCAGTTGATCTTTCAGACATCAGTCACAAAAAGGAGGATATTCCAAATACCGACTACCACACCGTCGCATTCTCAGGCCCAATACACCGTTCTGTCGCCTATGTAGGCAAGCTGTTCGAGGCCGGCAAGATTCAGATCCTTGTCGGAACGAAGTCGCTTCTTGGCGAGGGATGGGATTCCCCCTGCATCAATTCGCTGATCCTGGCAAGCTTTGTGGGCAGCTTTGTCCTTTCCAATCAAATGCGCGGCCGCGCTATCCGCATTGATAAAAATGATCCGGAGAAGTCGGCAAACATCTGGCATCTCGTTACGGTAGAGCCGGCGTATTTGTTTAAGGACAAAGCGCTGGAACGGATTTCCGAATATATCAAGCAAGACCATCAAGAACTCGTTTCTTATGACTACGAGATTTTGAAACGCCGTTTTGATTCCTTTATGGGGCCGAATTATACAACGGGCGTCATTGAAAGCGGAATTGAACGGATTACCACGATAAAGCCGCCTTACGATAAAGCGGGAATTGAAAAGATCAACGCCGAAATGCTGGCGCTGTCTATGCAGCGCGGGGACGTTAAAAGCAAGTGGCGCGGCGAAGTGGCCGACGGAAGCTTTGCGGTGGGAGTTGAAACGGAAGTCCCAAATGAAAAAAAGGTTCCTGCGTTTACTTTTATGAATTTTGCGCTTAATGTGATTTTAATTGCGACACAAATTTCCCTGCTGCGTCTTTTGACGAGCCTGCTCGCTCTTAACAATATCCCGATGACAGTGGGAACGCTTGTAATCATGCTTGTCTTGTCTGCTTTTTTGTATAAGGGCGTCAAGAAAATGGTGCTGCACTCTAATCCGGCAAACTCCATTTCAACCCTCGGCACTGCAGTTTATAAAACGCTTTGCGAATGCAAACTGATTTCTCCGTCCGCAAAGGTGGAAACAACCGCACACAGGCAGCTGCATTTTGTTGCCCTGCATCTGCGTAATGCTTCGATTCACGATCAGAATATTTTCAATACTGCAATGACGGAAATGCTGACTCCGATCGAGAACCCACGATATATCTTAATCGCGAAGAAAAGCCTGGGGCGGTATAATTATGCGCTTTCGTTTGCGTGCCCTTCAATTATAGGAAAAAAGAAAGAGTATGCTGCGGTGCTTGCGCAGAAGCTAAAGAATACAACCGGAAATTTCGAGCCTGTGTATACCCACAGAGAGGACGGGCGCAGGCTGATCCTCAAATGCAGAAAACGCTCGTATATCACATTTAATGAAGAGACCATGAAAAGGAAATATAAAGTTTCCCATTGGAATTAAAAACATCTGCGATAGCAGAGATTGCTTCCGCGCTTGTGTGCCGCAGCCGCCGGAGCAGCGCGGTAAAAGCTGCAGAAAGGCATTGCATAATAAAAACGTTTCGTTATAATTATGGCAGAGCATTCTGCAATAAAGTTTTGATTTGGGAGGAATCAAGATGGATTTTACGCTATATTGTGACAGCCTAGTCAACCCGATTGTCGTTGACCGTGCGCCGCGTCTTTCCTGGAAACTCGGCGGCGATCCCGCAGGCGTAACCACCGGTGTGGCGGATGGTTTTATCCAGACGTCCTATAAGATCTGTGTCGCAACCTGCAGGGAGAAGCTGGCGGAGGCCGATGTATGGTGCAGCGGAGAGGTTTTTTCGGATCAGAGTGTGGACATAGAGCTTCCGGCGGAGCTGCAAAGTTCAACTCGTTATTGGTGGAACGTGGCGGTTACGGATGCCGCCGGTACCGTGTATCTCTCAGCGCCGGACTGGTTTGAAACAGGCCTTCTAAACCAGGACGACTGGAAGGCGGAGTGGATCAGCGCCGGCAGCCGTTATATTACGAACTGGGCCATGCAGTACCGGCGCGAATTTCTGGTTTGCAGCGAGGTTGCGGGGGCGAAGGTATATATCAGCGGGCTTGGCTTTTACGAGCTGACCATCAACGGCCGAAAGGTTGGAGACCATGTACTGGATCCCGCCATTACGGAGTTTCCGCAGAAGATTTTTTATGTCGGCTATGACGTCACCGACTTACTTCAAAAGGGCGGCAACGCGCTGGGCGTTGTGCTTGGGGACGGCTGGTACCATCAGTCGCAGCTTATGGAGGGCGGCGGCATTTACGGGGATCCCTGCCTGCTGCTGCAGCTGGAAATTACTTATAAAAGCGGCGTGAAGCAGTACGTTGTTTCCGATAGCGGCTGGAAGACCTTTTATTCACCGACTACAATGAATAATATCTATGTCGGGGAGACCTATGACGGACGCATGGAGCAGCCGGGCTGGGATCTTTACGGCTATTGTGAGAACGGCTGGTTCCAGGCGGTGCCGGACAATGCGCCAAAGGGAAAGCTGGCTCCGCAGCTGATGCCGCCGATCCGCGTAACACAGGAATTAAAGCCCGCGGCAGTGACAATGCCGCAGGATGGTGTCTTTGTGTTCGATATGGGCAAAAATTTTGCCGGATACGTGCGGCTGAAGGTATTCGGAACGCCCGGCAACGAGGTGGTGATGCGCTTTGGAGAGGCGGTCACGCCGGATGGTATGGTGGATGTGGACAGCTCCGGCGTTTTCCATATCCGCGGCGTACAGACCCTGCGCTATATCTTTGGCAAAACGGGCGAGATTGTATGGGAACCGAGGTTTGCCTATTTTGGATTCCGCTATGTGGAACTGACCGGCGCGCATGCAAATGTTACGGCAGAAACGCTGACGGGACTGAAGGTTCATACGGACCTTGCGCCTAAGGCGGATTTTGTCTGCGCCATGCCGATCCTCAATCAGATGCAGGAGCTGTTCCGCAATACCTTTACTTCCAATATTCACGGCATTCCGACGGACTGCCCGGCTCGTGAAAAGTGCGGCTGGACCGGAGATGCCAATATTATTGCGGATACCTCCATGGTGATGTGGGATGCCCAGCTGTTCTGGGATAAATATATTGACGATATTGTCACTGCCCATCGGGAACACGGCGTTTATAACAATGTCGTACCGGGAAAACGCGGCTGCCTTGATACGGTTCCCGCATGGGGTACTGCAATTCTTACGATTCCCTGGAATTGCTACCAGGCATACGGCTGCCGTTCTGTTCTTGAAAAATATTATGACGAAATGGCGGCTTACACGGCCTATATGCAGGCCAATACTACCGGCTATATCTATAATGACCATCCGTACAAATTAGCGGACTGGTGCGCGCCCTATGGCTACGATTCGGCGCAGCAGTATTTTGAAACCTCTACGGCTTATTATTATTACGGGCTCTGCATCATGGCGCAGACGGCTGGTGTGCTCGGCAGGAAAGAGGATGAAAAGCGCTATTCGGATCTGGCGGCAAAGGTCAAGGAGGTTTTTCTTGCCAAATATTATGATGCGGAGAATCATTGCTACGGGACGCAGACGCTGACCTCGTTCTGTGCGGAACTCGGGCTTTATCCGGAGGGAGAGAAAGCGGCGATGGCAGACTGGTGCGCCCGGGATATCGTCAGCCATGATTATCACGTTACCTGCGGCCACCTGGGGCTGCGCTACATTTATAAATTTATGTCGGAATTCGGATACTATGAGGTGCTGGATAAAACGCTCAACAGCAGGACCTATCCTTCCTTCGGCGCGCAGATCGAAATGGGAGCGACCACTCTGTGGGAGAGCTTCACGCTTTCGACGCACCGCCAATCTCTGAACCATCCCTTTAAGGGCGCTTTCTCACTGTGGCTTTATGAGGATGTGCTGGGGATCAAAAAAACGTCGCCCGGCTACAAGACCTTTGCGGTTAAGCCTGTGGTGACGCCGATCGTCCCATGGGCAAAGGGAGAGGTGCAGACCGTCTATGGCAAAATCGCTGTGGATTACAAGGTTGGCAGCCATTTTCTGGTTACGGTTCCGGCCAATACGACGGCGGAGGTTTACGTCCCTCAGGAGGATGGCTCCTTCCTCAGACATACGCTGAAAAGCGGCTCCTACAGCCTTTAAAAGCTTACTTCTTTATGTTTTCCGGGTGCGCCGGGGAGAAATCCTACGGCGCACGATCGTTTTTTTTGAAACATTTAATAAATATATTGACTATATTCGAAAAATATAATATTATTTATGTAAATACAGACAATATAAATAAGGATGTGGAAAGAATGACGAAATACCTATGCATCGAATTAAACGTACAGAATTTGCCGGCAGAAGGACAGTATCGTTTTTTTCTGAAATATATCCGTTTTACTGATAAAATCCAATGTGAACGGATCGATGATCTGATATATATCTCTTATGATGACGAAGATCCTGTGGCGATGCGAGTTATTCAGCGTCTTCCGCGTTATTTTTTACGCGGTTTCCGCATAGCGGAATGTTCTGAGCATCCTTTTCAAAAAGATCAGGCGGCTGAGATCCGCCTTCCGATTGAGGAAAATATTGACAGTACGCTTTTTCCTTATATTTCGATGTTTTTACCGGTTATTTTGGGGAAAAGGCAGTATGAATCCTGGTATTACTGCAATTTTATAAATGTGATGTGCGTAAATGAAGTCGGCTTTTATAATTATACCGATGACAGAAGCTGCTTTAAAAGGATTTTATCGGAGAACAGCGCGCAGTATATAAAACCGCTGCATTTTACAAAAGAGGTTTTTATCAGCGCGCTTTTTGAAGAATATTATATTTATGTCTGGATTGACAGCTGCTACAGCGGCGACTGGGATGGAAATCATGATACGCACGAGGCGCATCCAATTTTGATCTACGGGGTAAATACAGAAGAGAACGTCTATTATTGCTATCGTTTTTCACCGCTGAAGGGCGTGTTTGCCTGTACGTATGATATCGATATGGTTCATTTATCTATCGAGAGCGCCAGATGTGAAATCAGCAATCATTTGGACGATTCTCATATCAGCATTTTCCGGCCGAAGGAGCTTTCGCAGGAGAATTTGTTCGACAAATCCAGATTTTTGCGCGAGCTGGAAAATTATACGTTTTCAACGGGAGATAAGGTCAAAGAATACGGCCGCGCTGAGGTTGCCATCACGGACAAGAAAAAGATCTGCTTTGGCCTGGACGTCACGGAAAACGTAATCCGCTTGCTGAAGGGCGAGGCGCAAAACAGTAATTTCGATTATCGAATCATCCATCTCATTACAGAGCATAAATGGATGCTGCTGAAAAGATTTCAATACGTCAAAGATTTATTTTCCATCTTTGACGCCCGGCTGAATCAGATTCTTTCCGATTATGAGCAGTTGGCGAAGCGTTATGAGCTTATGAAGAATTATTTTATCAAGCAGTCCATGATCCAATCTGAGGGGAAGTCTTTTTATGCTCCGCCTGTCCAAGAAAGCGCGCGCCTTAAGATGATCGATACGTATGAGGAGCTGCTCCGAAAAGAAAAGGCGCTTCTGGAGGAGCTGTACCAAATTTTAAGCATATATCTTCCGCTGTGTGATCCTGACGACGGGGGCAGTAATTATTACTTTTCGGCGCAGAAGGCCGGCGGCAGAGACGAAAGAGGCGCGTATCAGTCTCTTTCCTGGGACGAGCCGATCGAAACAAGAAAAATTTATATCAGGAGCCTTTGCGGACGCGATCCGCTCTACTGCAGCGGAACAGTGGTTCTCAGCGACGGGGAACGCGCGGTCTCCTATCAACCGGAATTTTCTGCGGAGCATGAGGCGGAGCTTATTTTCCCATCTTTACAGAAAATTAAATCAATGAAATTTTATCCTGAAAAATATCTGACAGACAAAAACGGGAATCTTTTGGCAGGCTTTAAAATTATGGAGGATAACAAATTAAATCAGGCAAGTGAAATAATCGCTTCCAGCGTTTTTCAGGTGGAGGGACTGGATTGCTCGGCGGAGAATATGATCAGGGAGGACTCGCAGTTTTGGTGTCCGGATCGAAACGACCGGGAGCGCTGTGTTGTGTTTTCCTTTGCTTCTCCGATTTCATTTAACTGCTGCGTGCTTGCGGAGGATTGGGCCGCACTGCGCGTTACCGCATATAAAATTGAATACTGCTGTAACGGGCGCTGGGAGACGATCCTGGCGCCGGAGGAGCCTATCGGAAAGCTGCCTGTCAGAAAACATTTTCAAAGAGTCGTCGGGGCGGAAAAGGTGCGCTTCTCTGTAATCCGCTCGGTTTGCAGCCCGAACGGCTTTGATCTTCCGAATATTACGAAATTTGAATTATATGACAGAATCTGCATTTGAATGATTTTTCAGAAAAGGCGTATAATGATTTTAAAGCCGTTTTGCGCGGCTTCCCCGTAAAAACAGGGAAATTTATACAGAAAGAATCATTATAATGCAGCTTCACAAGAAAAAGGTTTTTTTGGGAAATAAATCTGTTATCGAAGCGCCCTGCGGAAATTCGCAGGCGCTGCCTGCCAGGCCGCGCTGTATTTTCAAGAGAAAGACGCGCCGGGCGGGGAGCTTGATTCTGGCTGCCTTGGTTTTGATCTTCCTATGTATTTTTCGAGTATTTCCTATCTTCGGGGTTTCGGCTGAAATCGTGGCGCACCGGGCCGGAGCGGCTCTGGGACCGGAAAATACCGTAGCAGCTTTGCAGCAGACAGTTCGTTTCGGAGCTGATATGGCCGAGATTGATGTACAGCGGCTCCGGGATGGCACGCTTATCGTCCTGCATGATGATACGTTTCAAAGAACGGCGGGCATTGACAGAAGCGTCCGCGATGCCGATTATGATATGGTGAAAAAGATGGATGCCGGCTCCTGGTTTTCTCCCAATTTCGCCGGTGAACCGATTCCTGCGCTGGAAGAGATGCTGGCCGCGGCAAAGGGGAAAATCCGGCTGATGATTGAACTGAAGACGGGTGGCGGGAAGGAGCTGCTGGCGGAGGATACGCTTCGCCTGCTTGAACAATATGACATGACAGCGGAGTGTGTCATTGCATCTGCAGACGCACAGCTTCTGGAGCGCGTCCAGGAGCTGCGGAAAGATATTCCGACGGTATTCATTTCCGCCCAGCCGCCTGAGGAACGCTCCGAAGGGAAAGCATGGGACTTCTGCAGCGTTGAAAATGCGGCGCTGTCCTCGAAGCTGGTGACGCGTATGCACGCGAAGGGAATCGGAGTGTACGTTTGGACCGCAAATACACAGGCGCAAATCAGAAGAGCCGTTTTCTGCGGAGCGGACGGCGTGATCACGGACGATCCGGCCGCGGCGGGTTTCTGGCTGCGGAACGGTCTCCGTCAATCTGCGCGCTTCCCGAGCTGGTGCTCGCGCTTTTTTAGTATTTTCCCGATCAGCAGGAAAAACACCGTCGTCGAGGAGACGGCGCTGACGGCGTCCGCAATCGGCTCTGCATAAAAGACGGCTTCCGCGCCATAACAGTGCGGGAGCAGGAACGTGAGCGTCAGCATGACGGCTATTTTTCGAAACAGGGAGAGAGAAATCGCGGCAGGCGCGATCCCAAGCGCAGTAAGACCATCGACAAACGTATATTGAAGGGCAAGCGGAATGATGGCAAGCGTATAGATATGAATATATTTCACCGACATGGCGATCAGCGTTTCATCTCTTGTAAAAATTTTCACAAAATAGACGGAGGCAAAGCGTGCAATCAGGAACATAACCGTAGTAAAAATGAGGCAGAGAATCAGAATGCAGGCTTCTCCCTTCCGAACGCGGGCGGAATTTCCTGCGCCGTAATTGTAGCTTAATACGGGCTGCGTACCGCTTGTGATTCCGCCCATCGGAAGCGTGATGATCTGCATAAACGAGAGCATAATTGTAGCCGCGGCGATCAGATTATCCCCGTCCGCCCCGCCGTATTTTTGCAGCACGCCGTTCAGGGCGAGGATCATAACACTGTCGGTGGCAAGAATCAGAAACGGTGAAAGGCCAAGCAGAAGGATCCTTCGGAGAAGGCGGAAGGAATAGCCCTTCCATGTAATCCGAATGATCGTATGGCGGCCGAACAGGAACTTTACCGCAAATATTGCTGAAAGCATTTGCGCAAGAACGGTCGCGATGGCGGCGCCTTTGACGCCGAGCCCGAACAGAAAAATAAATACGGGGTCCAGAACAATGTTGGCTACGGCGCCGATCATAACGGTCAGCATTCCGATTTTTCCAAAGCCCTGACAGATAATAAAAGAATTCAGTCCGGTGCTGAGAATCGAAAACAGCGTGCCGGCTGCGTACCAGGTTAAATATTCATTTGCATAGGGGTAAAGCGTCTGGCTGGCTCCGAACCAGAGCAGCAGATCGTTTTTTAAAAGAAAAACGGCGGCTGTGAGGAGAACGGAAAGAATCGCCAGCAAAAGGAAGCCGTTCGCAAGGATTTGCTTTGCGCCCTTTCTGTCCTGCTCGCCGAGCTTAATGGCCATCAGCGGCGCGCCGCCGAGCCCGACGAGACTGCCGAAGGAGGCGATCAGCGTGACGATGGGACCGCAGATGCCGACGCCTGCAAGCGCAGTATCGCCGATTTCCGGCATGTTTCCAATGTAGATTCTGTCTACAATGCTGTAAAGAACATTAACAAATTGAGCGAGCATGGTAGGAATCGCCAGACTTAGTACGACGCTCCAAATATTTCCGTTTCCAAGTCTGGCTTCGTCTTGCTGCTTGCTCATAATTTTCTGACACCTGTGGCTGCTTAGTATTTTACCACAAAGGATTATATCATGATTTCTGATAAATGCAAGGCGGCCGGGAGCGGATACGCGTTTCAGTGATTGGAATACGTTGTCTTGGTGGAAACCCCTTTCAGGCGTCCGATTTTTCCTGTCAGCGCGCTGATCGCAGCCTGCGGCGCGTCCATGGCAATACTGATGATGGAAATTCCTTTTTCCTTGTAGGGAATGCCCATGCGCCCGATGATATAACGACTGTATTCATGCAGCAGTTCATTTAATGGCGCTACGGAATCCGGATTTTCCACGATGATTGCGGCAATGGCGACTCTTGTTTCCATCATACTCCTCACTTTCTGCCTTCCGGCGGTATTTCTGCGAGCAATTCGGGGAAAAGCGAGAGGCTTCTGCGCAGGATTCCCTTCAGATAAGCGATTGTAATGCCATAATTGGTAAAAGGCACGCCTGCGTCAGCGGCGCATTTCATACGGTAACGGACTTCCCGTTCATTGAGCATGCAGCCGCCGCAATGAATTGCAAGCGAATACTTTGAGAGGTCCTCGGGAAACTCCGTTCCGGAAGTCGTTTCGATCGTAAGTGATTTTCCGGTAAAATTTCGGAGCCACCGCGGGATCTTAACGGTTCCGATGTCTTCGCACTGACGGTGATGCGTGCAGCCTTCGGCAATCAGCACCGTATCTCCGTCCTGCAGGCGGTTGATCGCTGCGACGCCCCGCACTGCGGTATCCAGAAACCCCTTATATCTGGCCATCAGAATCGAGAAAGACGTCAGTGGGATTTCGGCGGGGACCGCCGCGTTGGCCGCTGCAAATACCTGGCTGTCGGTGATCACAAGAGAAGGCGTTTTCCCCAAGGTCGGAAGGATTTCTGCAAGCCGGGATTCGCGGAGCACGACGGCAGCGGCGTCGGAATCAAGAATGTCGCGGAGCGTCTGCTGCTGCGGGAGGATCAAACGGCCCTTCGGCGCCGCGCTGTCAATCGGCGTGACCAATACGACGAGACTGCCGGGCCGGATCAGATCGCCTACGATGCGCTTGGGAGCTCCTCCTGATTCCGTCAGAGTCCCAAGCCGCTCCTTCAGCTCCTGAATTCCTTTCCCGGTCTGCGCACTGACGGCCATTGCGCCCTCGGGAAGGGACGCAGTGTACGCGTCGCATTTGTTATAAACGATCAGATAAGGGATTTCTTTCTTTTTGATTAAATCTAAAAGCTCTCCGTCCGATTCTGTCATTCCGTCTGCGGCATCGACGACCAAAACCGCGATATCCGTCTTGTTCAGGATCTGACGCGTTTTCCGGACGCGCAGCGCGCCAAGCCCGCCCTCGTCGTCAAAGCCGGGCGTATCGATGATCATTACCGGGCCGAGCGGGAGCAGCTCCATTGTTTTGAAGACGGGATCGGTTGTAGTTCCCTTTGTTTCGGAAACAACGGCAAGCTCCTGTCCGGTTACGGCATTCAGCAGACTTGATTTTCCGGCGTTACGGCGTCCGAAAAAGCCGATGTGGATTCTCTCCGCAGCGGGAGTATCGTTCAGTCCCATTTCTGTACCTCCTTTTAAAATCTGAAATCGCGGAGTCCTGCGGAAATTTTATTCAGATGATCTTCACAGAGCAGCCGAACCTTATCCCTGGGGATGTTGTTCAGCTCCGCGCGAATCAGCGCTTCGCCGATGGCGCGCGTTTCTTCAGAAGCGTAATCCGTCAGATATTCCTTCAACGTTAAGAGCGCATTGGGATGGCAGCAATTCTGAATCTGGCCTGATTTGCAGAGCGCCATGAAGCGGTCTCCCGTACGGCCCTCGCGATAACACGCCGTACAGAAGGAGGGAATATACCCCAGCTCCATCAGCCAGCGGACTACCTCGTCGAGCGTTCTCTGATCGGAAACGTCGAACTGCTCCGTGTCCGTGGGACGCTCCTGCTCCGTATATCCTCCGACGGTGGTTCTCGAGCCTCCGCTGATCTGGGAAACGCCGAGCCGGAGAACCTTTTCTCGGACCGCCTGGTTTTCCCGGGTAGAAATGATCATGCCGGTGTAAGGCACTGCGATGCGGATAAGCGCGCAGATTTTGGCGAAGGTTTCGTCGCTGATGCCGTCTGCAAAGGCGTTCGGATCGATGTCGTCGGCATGCTTGACGCGCGGGACGCTGATGGTGTGCGGTCCGACGCCATGAACGGCTTCCAGATGCTCCGCATGCATCAGCAGGCCGGCAAACTCATACCGATAGCGTTCCAGCCCGAACAGGACGCCCAGACCGACGTCATCGATTCCGCCCTCCATGGCGCGGTCCATTGCCTCGGTGTGGTAATTGTAATCATGCTTTGGTCCTGTTGGATGAAGCTTCAGATAGCTTTCTTTATGATACGTTTCCTGAAACAGGATATATGTCCCGATCCCTGCGTCCTTCAGCTTTCTGTAATTTTCCACCGTAGTTGCTGCGATATTGACGTTTACGCGGCGGATCGCTCCGTTTTTGTGCTTAATAGAATAAATCGTATCAATACATTCTAAGATATATTCGATCGGATTCATTACGGGATCCTCCCCGGATTCAATGGCCAGCCGTTTGTGTCCCATATCCTGCAGGGCGATCACTTCCCGCCTGATTTCGTCCTGCGTCAGCTTTTTCCTGGGAATATGCCTGTTTTTCATGTGGTAGGGACAGTATACGCAGCCATTCACACAGTAGTTGGACAGATAAAGCGGGGCGAATATGACAATTCTGTTTCCGTAAAAGGCCTTTTTGATTTCCTCGGCGAGGGCATACATCTCCTGGACCTTTTCCGGAATTTCGCAGGCCAGCAGCACGGAAGCCTCCCGATGCGTCAGGCCGGCGCAGAAGGTCCCTTTCTCCGTAACGCGCGGGCGCGCTTTCTTCAGAATGCGGTCGATCAGGGGAATATTGTTTTTATTTTCGTCGGCGTACTTCAGCGTTTCCCGGATTTCAGCGTCGCTGATAAATTCGTCGGCACAGAGTGATTTCGGATTATACTGTTCCATACAAGTTCTTCCTTTCTTATCAATTCTTGTTTATTGCTTGAGATAATCGCCGCGGCTTACTGCAATGCGGCAGCCGGTTTTTTGAATTCGTTTCTTCAGATCCGCAAGTCCTTCCGCCGCTTCGGCGCCTGTATGCGCTTTGTTATCGTACAGCGCATATTTTTCGCGGACGTCTGTGGGGGAGAGGTTCGGCATGACGACGTTTGCCCCGGCAAGAATTCCTTTCTCCCGTCCCTCCGGATCAAGCGTGCCGAGCGCGGTCGTTGCGGGGAGCAGGGCGCGGGGCAGCATTAGGCGGAGCAGACCGATCAGAAAGAGCGTAAGCGCTACGGAACCGGGAGGTTCTCCGGCAAACGGCGTGTCATGGTGCGGAATAAAAGGTCCGATTCCGACCATTTGAGGCTCCAGTTCTTTTAAAAACAGCAGGTCTTCTGCAAGCTCCGCGGCAGTCTGGCCCGGAGCGCCGACCATAAAGCCGCTTCCCGTTTGATAGCCGATTTCCTTCAGCCAGAAGAGACATTGCTTTCTTTCCGCCAAACTGAGCGCCGGAGGATGGAGCTTTGCATAATGTGGTTCTGAAGCCGTTTCATGACGCAGAAGATAGCGATCGGCGCCGGCCTCAAACAGACGCTGGTAGCTTTCTCGGCTGCGTTCTCCCAGCGAGAGGGTGACGGCGCAGTCCGGATGGCGCGTCTTTATTTTTTGGATCAGATCGCACAGCAGCAGGTCCGTATAAAAGGCGTCTTCTCCTCCCTGCAGCACGAAGCTGCGGAATCCCAGCGCGTACCCGGATTCTGTGCAGGACAGGATTTCCTCCGGCGTCAGCCGGTAACGCGCGGCGTTTGAATTGCTTCTGCGGATTCCACAGTAATAGCAGTCATTTTTACAATAGCTGGAAATTTCGATCAGGCCACGGATATATACGTCGCGTCCGTAGATTTCATCTCGGATCCGGCGTGCTTTCTGAAACAGATATTGTGCGGAAGAATCGTCGCGCCCTTCCAGCAGGGCCATCCATTCTTCTTTGGAAAGTGTTTTCGTTTGCTGCAGCTTGTCGATGAGTTCCCGCATGCTTCCTCCCGGCAAGACGCCGACGGCCGAAGACAACACGATATGCGAAAACGGAATCATGCGGATTTTTCTTGCGGCGCAGCGGAGATCTTTGCCATCAGTCTGAATTTGTGTCATGAAAAAATCGTTCGCGGTAGGAATTGTCCATCCGCTCACATTCTTTATTCTAATCCCGGGAGACCTCCGTGTCAAGGGACGCGGTGATCAGGCCGCAATCTGTTGTTGACGGAGCGCGAAAAAAAAGATAAAATAGCATCCGTCATGGAGAAAGGAAACAGTATGGAACCCATTTTGAATCAAAGGGATAGCGGCAAAAGGCTTCTCTATATTGATTTTCTGAATATCGCTGCCTGCTTCGGAGTTGTTGCCATGCACTGCACCGGGAAGGTCTTTGTTTTTGACGCGAGTAAAGAGTGGTTTTTTTCGATGCTTTTGCAGGCGGTGTTTCATTTTTCCATTCCTGTTTTTTTTATGATCTCGGGTGCGACGCTGATGAACTACAGAGAGAAATATTCGACAAAGGAATTTCTTAAAAGGCGATTTCTCAGAGCAGGCGTTCCTTTTTTGCTTTGGTCCGGCGTCATGCTGATTTATAAGATTGCGATTGGAGAGCTTCAGGCTCCCATCGGGCCAAGATCCTTTCTGAACTTATTTTTAAATAATGAAATACAGAATATTTATTGGTTTTTTTATGCAATCTTTGGAATTTATGCGGCGATGCCTCTTCTATCGCTGCTTGCCCGAAACGATCACCGAAAAGCTGTCGAATGGTATCTGCTGCTGTTTTTTCTCTTCAGAGCCGTCGTTCCGCTGCTCCGCTTGGCTGGGATCAGGATTACAGGTTATTTTGAAATCCCAGGGATTGCGGGGTATTTCGGATACGTTCTGATGGGCTGGTATCTGAGTACGGTCTCGTTAAAAAAGCACATGCGTCTCCTGCTGTATGCTTGCGGGATTTTTTCCGCAGGTCTGATGTTCTTCGGCACTTATTATTTAAGTGCGCGCGCAGGAACAACCGATTCGCTTCTGATGGATTATACGTCTGTCTGTACGATGCTCCTGGCCTGCGCGGTGTTCGTATTTGCGAAGCATTTGGAATTTAAAGAGTCCTGGGCAGGCATCCTGCGGCTTTTCTCTGCGGCAAGCCTTGGAATTTATCTTTTGCAGATGATACCAATTAATAAATATACCGGCATGCTCCCGAAGCCTGCTCCATTCCGTTTATGATAGGAGAAACATTGTGCGTTTACGGAGGGTGCTTTGCAGTCGTTGCAGTGATACAGAAAATTCCGGGGATCAGAAAAATTTTCCCCTAAAAGACAGAGAGGTGTAAGGTATGGAATATCAGAGGAATCCGGCGCCGTTTCTGGGTGCGGCATATTATCCGGAGGATTGGGACGACGGCGAGCAGCCGGGAGATATTGCCAAAATGCAGGAAGCCGGACTGAAGGCCGTCCGGATCGGGGAATTTGCGTGGCGTAAAATGGAACCGAAAGAGGGAAGCTTTCATTTTACCTGGCTGCATGAGGTAGTGGACCGTCTGAAAGAGGCGGGAATTTCCGTAATCCTGGGTACGCCTACGGCTACGCCGCCGATTTGGTTTTTGCGGAAGCATCCGGATGCGGCGGTCATGAATTCCGCAGGAATCCGAACCAGCCACGGAGGACGGCGTCATTGCTGTTCAAACAACGAAGCATACCGGGAAGCGTCCGCGTCCATCATACGCGCCATGGCGCAGGAGTTCGGCCGCGACGAGAATGTGATCGGATGGCAGCTGGATAACGAAATTTATATGCCGGGCGACGGCTGCTTCTGCCCGACGTGCGTGGAAAAATTCCACCGGTTTTTGGAAAAGAAATACGGGACGATCGACGCCCTCAACGCCCGCTGGAATTTGAATCTTTTCAGCCAGGCCTACGACTGCTTTGACGAAATTCCGGCGCCTGCAAACGCCTGGCACAATCCGCACATTTTGCTGGAATGGAAGCTTTTTCAGCAGGAATCGTGTATTTCCTTCCTGCATATGCAGCAGAAAATAGTAAGAGAATACACGGATGCGCCCATCGGAACGGATATGATGCCGTTTGCCGGTCTCGATTATGAAAAAATGAACGCCCCTATGGATCTGGTAATGTTCAATCATTATAACTCGGAGGAGAATCTGTGGGAGGCCGGCTTCTGGTTTGATTATCTGCGCGGCATCAAAGAGATGCCGTTTTGGAACACGGAGACGCAGACGGGATGGAACGCGTCCGTTTCCGTAGGGCAGGTCATGAAGCCGGAGGGCTTCTGCCGCGTGAACTCCTGGATGCCGGTGGCGTTTGGCGGGGAGGCCAATCTGTATTGGCTGTGGCGCCAGCACTGGGCGGGCCATGAATTAATGCACGGTTCCGTGCTGTCTGCCGCAGGAAGGCCCTTGCATATGTTCGGAGAGATCCGGCAGACCGCGGAGGAACTTGAAAAAGCGGGAGACTTTCTGCGCGGCACGCGGGTCTTCACGGAGATTGCAATGCATTTTACCTCTCTGAATTGGAATCTGTTTGAATGCCAGCCGTGGATCGACGGATTCCGCTATTACGACAGGCTCGCCTCCGACTTCTACCGTCCGCTCACGCAAATGGGAGTGCGTGTCGACATCATCGGCGCGCAGAAAAGTCTGGAAGGGTACAAAGTACTGATTTCCCCGTATATGATGACGCTGGAAGACGATACGCTGCCCGAACGGATCGAACGGTGGGTCAAAGACGGCGGAATATGGATCGCCGGCCCGATGACCGATCAGCGGACCGGCATCGGGACGCATTATACAGACAGGGCCATGGGAATGCTGGAACGCCTGACCGGAGCGCAGCTGGCATTTTCCGCGCCTGATCGGGGACGCTATATCCGGGCCGAATGGAAAGACGGAACGCCGTTTACCGGCAGCTTGTGGTTTGAGATGTATGATGCCAGTCAAGAAAATACGCTTGTCACAATTACCGGCATGCATTCTGCGGTGAAAGGAAAGAGTCTCGTAATGTCTTTCCCCGTTGGGCGCGGGAGAATCATTCTTTTAGGAACGATTCCGTCCGCACAGGATTTAGTGAGAATTCTGAAGCCTGCACTGGAGGAGGCAGGTGTAAAGCTCCCGAGAATTACAGGTGAGCTTTCGGTAATTCCGCGGAGCGGAGCGGCCGGCAGCGGTCTGATCCTGGTGGAAACAGGCAATAAACCGGCGTCTGTTGACCTGGAGGAGCCGATGACGGAGCTCCTGACCGGTAAGTCGTATCTGGGACATACGGAATTGGAGCCGTATTCCATCCTGGTATTGAAAAAATAAAAAACGAACCGCGTCCTCCCGCCGGGGCATATACGGGGACAATCCCGAATAGACTTTGTATCAGCAGGATATGCTGCATG
The DNA here is from genome assembly GCA_900543695.1 of uncultured Clostridium sp. Classification (GTDB taxonomy): domain Bacteria; phylum Bacillota; class Clostridia; order UBA1212; family UBA1255; genus Egerieisoma. Next base: position 136,632 of record UQSG01000002.1, read on the forward strand.
CAGACTGCAAACGGATGCAGATAGGAGGACGCGGGAATATGGAATGCAAAAGAGAATCCGATTACACGGGACTTACTGCGGCGGAGGCGGAACACCGGCTGACAAAATACGGGAGAAATACATTGGAGCAGCATAAAAAAAAGTCGCCGGTGCTGCTGTTTCTGGGCCAGTTCAAGGACATCATGACGATCATTCTGATCGTATGCACCGGGATTTCCGCATTTATGCAGGACTGGACGGAAGCCGCCGTGATGATCGGAATCGTAGTGGTCAACGCATTTTTAGGATTTATCCAGGAATACAGAACGGAAAAAACAATCGAAGCGCTCCGGTCGATGACGGCGCTTCATGCCAGAGTGCTGCGGGACGGCAGGCAAATTGAAATCAGCGCCGAGGAGATCGTACCGGGCGATGTTGTTTTCGTAAAAGGCGGAGATATTTTGCCGGCAGACGGCTTTATTATTACTTCCTCAGGCCTTACGGTCGACGAAGCCATGCTTACAGGGGAATCGGCCGCCGTGGAGAAAAGCGAGCTGGCCGGATTTGATTCCGCCGTATATTCCGGAACGCTTGCGATCAGCGGATCGGCAACCGTGGGCGTAACGGACACGGGAATGAATACAAAAATGGGAAAGATTTCCGGTATGATCCAGGAAGTGAAAGAAGAATCGACGCCGCTTCAGAAACGCCTGGCAAAGCTCGGAAAATATATTGTTTTTGCCTGCGTACTGATTTGCGCCGCGGTCACCCTTGCCGGGATCCTTCGGGGAGAGGATATCATCAATATGCTGCTTACCGGCATCAGCCTGGCCGTCGCCGCCGTACCGGAGGGCCTGCCGGCTATTGTAACAATTTCTCTGGCGCTTGGCGTACAGAGAATGGCGGCGAACAATGCCCTTGTGCGGCGCCTTCCCGCCGTCGAGACGCTGGGCGGCACAAATGTGATCTGTTCGGATAAAACCGGGACGCTTACCCAGAATAAAATGTCGGTGCGGGAAATCCGTGTGCCGTCGGAAATGCTTGGCGGAAGGGCCGATTCCGCTTCCCGCGCAGGGGATCTGCGGATGCTGTCAAATATCTGCAGGGTCTGCAACAATTTGTCGGACGCCACCGAACAGGCTTTGAAAGAGATCGGCGGGCAGGAGGCAGAAGCATCGGCCGCCGAATTTGTCCGCATTGCCGAAATCCCCTTCGACTCTATCCGCAAATGCATGAGCGTGATCGTCAAAAACAAGCAAGGAGAATTTTTCGTAATGACAAAGGGAGGCGCCGACGTCGTGCTGGGAAAGGCCGGGCGCTACATAGAAAACGGCGGGATCAGGCGCCTCGATCCAGCCGCGCTCGAGCGGTTCCGGAGCTGCAACGATCGGCTTGCCTCCGGGGCGCTGCGTGTGCTTGCCGCCGCTTACCGCCCGATCCGACCTGACGAGGCAGAGGAATACAGGTCGTCGAAAGATAAAACGAAGCAGGCCCGTCTGGAATCCAATCTGATTTTTGCCGGCTTTATCGGTCTGATGGATCGTCCGCGCGAGGAAGTGCCGGGCGCAGTACAGCTGTGCGCTGACGCGGGAATTCGGACCATCATGATTACGGGGGACCATAAAATTACAGCCGCAGCCATTGCAAGGGAGGTCAATATTCCCGCCTCACGCGTCCTGACCGGAGAGGAAATCAGCCGGATGAGCGATGCAGAGTTTGAAGAAGCCGTCGACAGCGTAAACGTATATGCGCGCGTTTTGCCGGAGCACAAGCTGCGAATTGTAAGAGCGCTGCGTAAGAAGAACAACACGGTCGCCATGACGGGAGACGGAGTCAACGATGCGCCGGCAATTAAAGAGGCCGATATCGGAATCGCCATGGGCGTCAACGGTACGGATGTCACAAGAGAGGCGTCTGACATGGTTCTGATGGATGATAATTTCGCTACCATTGCCGAGGCCGTGAAGCAGGGCCGCGGAATATACGACAATATTCGGAAATTTATCCGGTATATGCTGGCCTGCAACCTCGGAGAAGTCATTACAATGTTTGCCGGCGTTCTGTTCGGACTGCCGCTCCCGCTTTATCCGATTCAAATTCTCTGGGTTAATCTGGTAACAGACGGCCTCCCCGGAATTGCGCTCGGACTGGACCCGGTGACCGACGAGATCATGAAACGAAAACCAGTGCCGGCAAACCGCGGCCTTTTCTACGGAAGACTGCCGTTCCTGATTCTGTTTCGCGGGCTGCTGATCGGACTTTGCACGCTCGGCGCCTTTGTCAGTATACAATATGCCACGGGGAACACGGAGCTTGCGCGGACCGCTGCATTTATGACGCTGGTGATGACGCAGATCGTACATTCCTTTGAATGCCGCAGCGAGACGAAAAGCCTTTTACAGAGCGGAATCCGCGACAACCTCTGGCTGCTGGCGGCGGGCGCGCTGTCCATGCTGATGATGCTTGCCGTAATTTACATTCCCTCGCTGCAGAGCGTATTTCGGACGGTTCCGATGGAGTTCGAGCAGCTGGCGGTCGTCGCCGGCTTCACTGCGATCGGCCCGATCCTGGGAGGGCTGGCAAACGACCTCCTAGGCCGTAATCCATTTTCTTCTAAAGTAAAAGGCAAGAGAAATGCCTGCTGACAGAATCCAGCCGACGGGCCAGGAGCACCAGATTCCCGTGCTGCCCCAGAACGCATAAAAGAGATACGAAAGCAGAACGCGGATCAGAAGATCGGAAAATGTGGAGAGCATAAAGCAGCGGATCGCGCCTGCGCCTCGCAGAATCCCGTCCGATACAAGCTTTGCCGCGGCGACCAGGTAGAAAGGTGAAACAATTTGCAGAAAACGTATGCCGGTCTCCATAGAAAGCGCGCTTTCGCCGTCCATAAAAAGCAGCAGAGCGTATTTCCCGGCAAATACAAAGATGAGTATGAATGGTAAAATGATCAGCTCCGACATCATGATGCCTGCGGCGAAGGACTTCCGGACGCGGTCGTATTTCCCAGCGCCGATATTCTGGGAGGAAAAGGCGGACAGTCCGTTGGACATTGTGGTAAGACACGTGATTGCAAACGTATTTAATTTTATGGCGGCGGAATATCCGGCGATGACGGATTTTCCGCCGTCGTTTACCAGATTCTGTATAAACATGTTTCCGACCGATACGAAGCTTTGCTGCAGAATGCTCGGAACGGCGATGACGGCAACTTCTTTTAAAATGGGAAAGGAAAATTTTTCCGCTTTCACGTCCTTTTCTATTTTGCGCAGCCGCCTTAAAAGAACGACGAGCGATATGATACAGGCCGTTCCCTGCGCAATGAATGTTGCCCACGCCACGCCGGCGACATCAAGATGAAGAATCGCCACAAAGAACCAGTCCAATACGATGTTTCCGACGGAAGAGGCGATCAGAAAATAGAGAGGTGTGTTCGTATCGCCCAGCGATTGGAACACTGCCGTTGCCGTATTGTACAGAAACAGGAAAAGAAACCCGGCAATATAAATGTTCAGATATAATTTTCCGTCCTTAAAAATTTCCGCAGGCGTCCGGATCAGGCGCATCAGAGGACCGCTTGTCAGCAGACCAGCCACAGTCAGTACGGCGGCCAGTACAGAGGAAGCAATCAGCACCGTGGAGATCGCCGCCTTCATTTTTCGAAAATCTTTTGCTCCAAAGAAGCGCGATATGACAACGGAGCACCCGATGTTGCTGCCAATCGCAATGGCCATGAAAATCATTGTGATCGGATAGGAGGCGCCGACTGCCGCCAGAGCGCTTTCCCCGTCTGCGGAAAATTTTCCCGCGATCATGCTGTCGGCCATATTATACATCTGCTGAAAAATGACGCTTATAAATAATGGCAGGGAGAATTTGACCAAAACCGTTTCCGTCCTGCCTTCGGTGAGATCTCGGATCATCCGAAAAACCAGCTTTCTATATAAAATTGCAACGAGTGATATTATAGTTTTACAAAACCGATTTGTAAATATTCAGCTTTTCTTGCTTGAAAAATGGCTCCTGTGGAATTATAATAATGCGAAAATGGAGGACGGATGATGAATTTACGTTTTTACAACGGGAAAATCCTTACCGGCGGCGCAGACTCGCCGTTCCTGCTCACGGAGGGAGAGCTGCATGTACAGGGCAGCCGAATTGTACGGATCGGAAGCGCGGCGGAAGAGCCCGAGCCGGCCTTCTGGGACCGGGAAATCGATCTTGCCGGCGATCTGGTGATCCCGGGCTTAAAAAACGCGCACACGCATTCCGCAATGACCTTTCTGCGCTCTAAGGCGGACGATATGGTGCTGGACTGCTGGCTGAAGGAGCAGGTGTTCCCCTATGAGGCAAAGCTGACGCCGGACGATGTATATCTTTTTTCCAAATTGGCGATTGCCGAATATCTGACGAGCGGAATCACGGCGAATTTTGATATGTATCTGATGCCGGAGCCTGCTGCGGCCGCATCGGCCGAATGCGGATTCCGCACGGTGCTTACAGGAGCGGTAAATGATTTTACACAGTCCGTGCAGATGCTTGCGGACTGGTATCAGACGCTGAACCGCTACGATCCCCTGATCTCGTTTCTTCCCGGGTTTCATGCGGAATATACCACATCCTACGCAATCCTGAAGGAGCTTGGACAGCTGGCCGTTAGCCTGAGGGCTCCGATGTATATGCACAATTCGGAAACGGCGCGAGAAGTCGCGGGCTGTCTTGCACGGTACGGAAAAACACCGTCAGCGCTCTTTGAAGAGCTGGGTATTTTTGATTATGGCGGAGGGGGCTTCCACTGCGTTTATCTTTCGGATGAGGATCTGGAAATTTTCCGGAGGCACGGCGTTTATGCTGTAACCTGCCCGGCTGCAAATCTGAAGCTTGCAAGCGGCATTGCGCCGATCGCGCGGATGCTTTCTCACGGCATCCGCGTAGCCGTCGGCACGGATGGTCCGGCAGGGAACAACGCGCTTGACCTGTTCCGGGAGCTGTACCTGGTATCGGTGCTTGCGAAGCACAGAAGCTTTGATGCTGCCGCGCTGGATGCGGTGCAGGTGTTTGGCATGGCTACGGTATATGGCGCAAGAGCGATGGGGCTTGCGGAGGCGGATTGTCTTGCCGTGGGGAAGCTTGCGGATCTGGCGGTCGTCTCCATGAACATGCCGAACATGCGCCCGCTCAACCATCCGCTGAAAAATCTCGTATACGCCGGGAGCAAGGCAAACGTCCGCATGACGGTCGTAAACGGGAAAATTTTATATGAAGATGGCCGCTTCCTGATCGGGGAAGACATCGAGACATTGTATGAACGCGCGGAGACGGCGGCGCGGCGGCTTCTGGCGTGAAAATTACCCGTTGCGCGGAAGCACGCGCTGTGCTATAATCAACTAGTCTTTTATCTTTTCCTTTCTTATTTGAAAACAAAAAGATCAAACCAAGTCGCGCCCCCTTAGTTAAATGGATATAACAAGCCCCTCCTAAGGGCTAGTTGTCAGTTCGATTCTGGCAGGGGGTGCCATTTTTATCCCCAATTGACGCAATACCAAAAGGAACACGGAATCGGCAAGAACAGGTAAACGCATTATTAGAATGGGATTTGTCAACGCTTTTGCAACGCATCCGGGGAAGAGAAGCGAAGCTCTGGAAAAACAAAAGAAGACTATGCCCACGCATGGGAAAAGAACGGCGCCTGTTCGGAGCCTCAAAGGAACGCCGCTGAAATACTACTATGCCGATGTAGGAATGCGCAATGCGCGGCTGAATTTCCGCCAGCAGGAAGAAAACCATATCATGGAAAAATATTCTGTTCAACGAGCTGCGTGTACGGGAGTTTGACGTTGACGTCGGCGTTGTAGAGGTCAACACACGTTCTCCCGAGGGCAAAAGCAAAAGAGTCCAGTATGAGGCGGACTTTGTTGCTAACAAGGGCAGCAGGCGCTATTATATCCGGTCGGCGTTTGCGATCCCGGATGAAGAAAAACGGGAGCAGGAAACCAGGCCGCTGGTTAAAATACGGGATTCGTTCAAGAAGATCGTTGTTGTCAGAGAGGATATCGAACCGTGGCATGATGATAATGGAATTCTGTATATAGGAATTGAGCAGTTCTTGCTGAATGAAACAGCGATGGACCTGCAGGAAAGCGGCGCTTTGAATGAGATGCAATTCGTCTGAGACGCGGTTGGAGGAGATTATGGTTGCGCCGAGAGGCGCAGAATACGATCTGTATGACCGGCTTGAAGGTTATGGAGTCTGTAAGTTCGTTTTCAGCAAACCGAATAAATAGGCCTTGCTTTTCTCCGCGGGAGCGATCCGGACCGGCGGAATTCCAATGAGTGCAAAATGTCAAAAAGTGTCCGATTTGTGTAGAGGGGCGCCCTTGCCGCCGTGCTGAACAATTTATTAAAATTATGATAATAAATTATTCAGGAGGTACATCATGAAAAAGAGAATTGCAGGCAAGGTATTGCTGACGGCTTTGGCGTTCTGCCTTCTGCTGGGAGGTCTTTCGGTATCCGGCGCGGCAAATCTGTTTGATCCGGAGAATGCGTTTGACGAGCTGTACATGAGGGAAGCTGACGACCGGCCAGGGGTGTTTACCAACAGCACCGAGGAGGAGGGAATCAGCACGGGAAGCGAGACGTTTTATATACCGGGGCTGACAAAGAACTATACTTTTTCCGGGCACGTCAAGATTTTAGATATTGGCACGGAAGCGTGGACTGGCGTTCGCTTGATTGTGGGGAACGATCTGACCGGGCGCTGTTCTCTTCTGATCACAAAGGAGTGGGGCGTCCGCTTTGAATTTAAGGGCTTTAATATGAACGATCAGCTCTGGGACAACACGAGGCTTCGTCTGGCAAAGGACACGGAATTCGATTTTGAAGTGACGCGTGCGGGCAATCAGGTCTCGCTGAAGCTGAATGGCACGGAAGAGGGGACCATAGAAATTCCGGAGGAATATGATGCCTTTGATGAAGACGACGATTACAATCTGGGCTTTGAAGCCGCGGAGTGCTGGTTCGAGGTTTCAAACATTGCGGTATATTGTGAGGATGCGGAAGCAAACATAACGCCTGAGCCCACGCCCGGCGAGACATCCGCGCCGTCAGAGACGCCGGCAGCGAGCGAAAGCCCGACGGCTGCGGCCGAGACGCCTTCGGCGGCAGCGCCCTCTGCGGAGGAAGATGATGGCGGAATGAGCCCTGTCGTGATCATCGCCTGCGTGGCTGCGGCCGCAGCTGTGGTTGCAGTGATCATTGTATTGACAAGAAAGAAAAAGTAACATAATTTCGAGAAAAACTGGAGGAGGAACATGAATAAAATCGATTCTACACGCATCCTGCTTCTTGCCGCGCTGGCTGTTTTTGCTGCCGCGGCTTTGCTGGCAGCCTGGTCGGGGCATAAGGTTCATGCACAGTCGGACCGGAACGCCATTGACTATACGCTGAGCCATATCACAGCCACGGATGCATTGGGCAGAAAGCTGCCGGATATTTCGGGATATCGGACGGATCGATATGTGGGCCTGTTTTATTTTACATGGATGGGGCAGCAGGGAGAGCCGCAGACCGAGGTATACGATATTACGAAGCTGCTGCGAACAGACAGAGACGCGCTTTTCAGCACTGCGGCGAATAATTCTGCAGCGCCTAACGGATATAATTATTTCTTTAATGAGCCGCTGTACGGCTATTACAACAGTCAGGATCCGTACATTATCCGCAAGCATCTGGAGCTGTTCCTTGCCGCCGGCGTTGATTTTATCGCGCTTGATTTCACGAATGGGATCTATTACGGCGAGGTGCTTTCGAACCTGCTGGACATTTATCTTGCATACCAGACGGCGGGCTGGGATGTTCCGAAGCTGATGTTTTTCACGAATACCAGATCGGGAGATGTCGTAGCGCAGCTTTATAAAAACGTGTACCGCAGGGGAAAATATGACAGTCTCTGGTTCCGCGGCAGCGGAGAGAAGCCGATGATCATTGCCTGGGAAGAGGAGCTGGCTGAGCCGATGCGCGAGTTCTTTGCGGTTCGGCCTCCGCAGTGGCCGGAGGCCGAGTATGACCCGGCAGGCTGGCCGTATGTGGAAAAGGTCCGCCCGCAGCGCCTTTTTACCAATCTGATGAGCGTTTCGGTTGCGCAGCACACGGGCGATGCTTTTAGCTTTTCCGTACAGGGCGTGAACGGCGGCATCAATGAAAGCTGGGGCAGAGGCTATACCTCGGATAATCCCGTGAACGGCAATGTTGACGCAATCCTTAGGGGAGACAATTTTCAGGAGCAGTGGAACACGGCGCTTGCGGAAGATCCGGAAATCGTTTTCGTCACGGGCTGGAACGAGTGGACCGCCCTGAAGCTGACTGCAGACTGGGCGGGCGACACGCCGTTCTGGGTAGACACGTTTAACACGGAATTTTCCAGAGACATTGAAATGACAAAAACGCCTTCTTATGTGCTGAATGAGGACGGCACCTATGCTGCGGAGGGATACGGAGACAATTATTATCTTCAGCTGCTTTCCAACATCCGCGCATACAAGGGCATCGGGCTGACCTCTGAAAATTATCAGGAGTCCGTATCCAAAACGATCGATCTTAACGGTGACGACGGACAGTGGGACGATGTGACAAACACGTATCTGAATCTTTCTGAGGATAAAATTGCCAGAGATCATTACGGATATGTGAAAAAAGAGGAATACCATTACACGCAGGCTGCGCCGGACAATTTCATCACCAGTATTAAAGTGACCCATGACAGCCAGAATTTATATTTCAGGCTTGAAACCAAGGAAGCGATATCCGAGCGGGATCCGGATGCCGAGAACTGGATGAATCTGCTGATCGGAATTGAAAGCGCAGGCGAGGCGCTGCCATCCTGGGAGGGCTTTCAGTATATTATCAACCGAAAGCCGGAATCAGATAAGCAGACGTCTCTTGAAAAGGTGGCTGTGGACGGAAAATACGAGTTTGCGGCTGTTTCGTCCGTCTCCTTTACGGTGAATGGGAACGTAATGCAGCTCTGCATTCCGCGCGGCGCGCTGGGGATCGGAGAAGGACCGTTCTCAATCCGTTTCAAGGCTGCGGACAGTATCGAGCACCCTGAGGATATCATGGATTATTATGTGTCCGGCGATGCCGCGCCCATGGGGCGCCTTGCGTATACGTATGCCGGAATGACGCTTGCGGAATTTGAAGCGCAGCAGCGCGGCAAACAGGAGAAAAATACCGGTCTCTCCGTTGGCGAATGGATTGCCGTTTCTGCGGGAGCAGTGATTACGGCGGCCTGCGGAGCGTTGATCGCCATCAAATGCAGAAAGAAAAAACAGTGATTTTATAAGAGGAGCAGACGGTGCTGCTTCCGGTATTCCGAGGGCGTCATATGAATGACGTCCTGGAATGCCCGGTTGAATTGGCGCTGACAGCGGTAGCCGGTCTGCTCCCCGATCTCGTTTACGTTCAGATCGGTATTAGACAGCAGGCTGCAGGCCTTATTAATCTTAATGCGGCGCAGAATTTTTGAAAAATTCGTTCCGGCGCTCTGCTGGATCAGACGGCTCAGGTAAGACGGAGAATAGTTAAAATGCTCAGCCAGGCTTTGGAGAGTAGCGGTCTGGAGATTGCTTGTCAGATACTTTTGAATTTCAAAAATCAGCCGGGAATTGGCTACGCTGATTCCCTCGCATTCCGCCGCCTCGGTATGGCTGCGCGCCAAAAGATTCAGAAGCGCATTCAGATAGGCTTCCTTCAGGGCGCTGTGCTGCTCGTCTCGGCTTCTCTCCTCGGCTGAAACCTCTTCCAGAATCAGCGCTTCCAGAAGATGCTGTATTTCCCTGTCTCCTTTTGTGTGAAAGGACAGATAATGCTTCGTGTTTTTCATATACAGAGATTGAATGAAAAAGCCTGCCAGGGCGTTTTTCTGCAGCAGGAAATTACTGAGCGTTTCCATGAGCGAATAATGTTTAATCAGAATATTGAAAATATGACTGCCCTCCGTTTCCTGCAGCGCGTGATAGACGCCTGGAGAGATCATGCACAGATCGCCGTCGATCATAGAAAGACACGTATCCCCAATCCGATTGACGCAATTTCCTTCTAATACGCACACAATTTCAAAAAAAGTATGCTTATGGACAAACGCGGGCGTATACCGGGCATGACGCGTGACAATCACATTGTCAGAAAAATCAAACTCTGCAAGATTTTCTGTCAATTCGGAAAGTATGACGCCTTTTTCGGCCTGCAGCCAGTCCCGTACCGGCTTCTGCCGCTCCTGAGGCAGCGAAGCGAGATATCGCCGGAGCTGATCCGGTTCTTTTTTTGCGAAATAGAGCTCCCGGAACATTCGCTCCGAATCCGTCAGCTCCTGGAAGCGCGCCGCTAAGCTCTGATTTTGAATCATATGTGAGAACCACCAATCGTGCGTAATCCTTTTTCCCAGTGAAACCTTATTTATTATAAGGGCAGCCGGAAAGCTCTGTCAAGATGGATACGGGAGACGGAAGTCAAAAAATGTCTGATTTATAATGACGAAATGTATTCTGTTGATTTTGCTGTGATGCTATACTTATAATTCAGAAATGACCTCAGATGGCAGAAAACGCCGCAAGGGAGGCGGATGAAGATGAAGCCTGAGCAAAGCTTTTTTTATAAACGGAACCGCGGAAGGAGGCGTTGGCTTTTCTTGGCGCTCATACTGATGCTGCCGCTTGGAATCCTGTCGTCTGTAAGCGGCAGCACGGCGGGGAAGACAGAGCGATCCGCCGAAAAGGCTTCCGGCGATCGGCTGCTGCCAGTTAAAAGCGCGGCGTCAATAACCGGAACGGACGCGCTGGGCCGAAGGCTGAAACGCGTTTCCGGATATCAGGAAGAGAAATACGTAGGCCTGTTTTATTTTCTTTGGCTCGGGCAGCAGAATCAGAAGGCGGTGTATGATATTACGGATATTCTGCGGACATCTGCGCTTTCGCAGCTGCTTGACACGAACTCGGACGCGTATCCCAATGATTTGACGTACTTCTTCAATGAACCGCTGTACGGCTACTATAACAGCGCGGATCCGTTCGTTCTCAGAAAGCATATTGAATTATTTATCGCGGCGGATATCGATTTCCTTGTGTTCGACGTTTCCAACGGCATCTATTATGATGAGGTCTGGATGCAGATGCTGGCTCTGCTGGAGGAATACCGGCTGGCCGGCTGGAATGTGCCGAAAACCGCATTCTTTACGAATACAAACAGCGGCGAAGCCGTACGGCACCTCTATACGGCGCTGTATAGAAAAAAGCTCTATCCGGAGCTCTGGTTCTATGGCCCTTACGACAAGCCGCTGATCATTGCCAGAGAGGAAGAGGTGCCTGCCGCGCTGCGGGAGTTTTTCTGCATTCGGCCGCCGCAGTGGCCGTTAGAGGAGCCACGGGAAATGGGCTTCCCTTATATGGATCTCTCAAAGCCGCAGAAGCTGTATACCGATTTGATCAATGTTTCTGTCTGCCAGTTTTCCGGACCGTGCAGCGACGGCGTATCTGTCCCGAGGGGCGCACAGGAGGGCTATTACGGGAGAGGATATTCGGCCGGCACGCCGGAGAACGGAAATGTCCGCCGGATTCTGGAGGGGAAAAATTTTCAGGAGCAATGGGAGGCTGCAATCCAGGCGGATCCGCAGATGATCTTTGTTACAGGCTGGAACGAATGGATTGCCCAGAAGAGCGCGGAGGGCTGCGGATGGATCGATACGTTTAATACGGAGTGGTCCCGGGACATTGAAATGACAAAAGCCCGTGATTATGCGTCTGACGATCCGGAGGATTATACGCGGCAGGGCTATGGAGACAACTACTATCTGCAAATGATCAATGCGATCCGGGAATATAAGGGAGAGAAGCTGACGAAAGAACAGGCTCCGCTTCCGGAGCGCAAAACGATCGATATCGCCGGTTCTCCGGCGCAATGGACCTTCGAGACAGGCAGCCCAAATGTATTTTATAATATTGCAGTGAAAAATACGCCTCGAGATTTTGCCGGAGCCAGTCCCGCGCTTCATTATACGCAGAAGGCCGCGGAGAATTTTATTACTGAGCTCCGCGTGACGCATGATGATACGAATCTTTATTTTTATCTAAAAACCGAGGAAGCCATCAGACCGCGGAAAAATGGTGCCTCGAACTGGATGAATCTCCTCTTTTCCGTATACGAAAGGAACAGAGATAAAACAGAGGCGCCGTCGTGGGAGGGCTTCCAGTATGTGCTGAACCGCACGCCTGTTTCCGATACGCTGACGTCTCTGGAGCGGGTGCGCAGGGATGGCGAATATGTATTTGAGAGCGTGCAGAATGTCGCCTGCTCCGTACAGGGCAATGTGATGCAGATTGCGGTGCCGTTCGAGGCGCTGCGCATTTCTGCCCAGGATTTCCGGCTCGACTTTAAAGCAGCCGACAGCGTAGAACGGGAAGACGATATTATGGATTATTATGTTTCCGGCTGCGCCGTCCCCCTGGGCCGGCTGACCTATTCTTATTCTGCGGCCGAAGCGGCGGCGCCCAAAACGCGGCGGTCCCTGGCGGAACGCATTTTACTTGCCATACCCGGGCTGCTGCTCATAGGCGCCGCCGCGGCCTCTCTATTATATCAATACGGAACGGAGAAAAGAATGCGATGAAGGCGGAATGGATTTGGACGGATCACAGGCTTGCGGCACATCCGAGAATGATATATTTTAAAAAAAAGGTACGGCTGCCGGAGCAGGAGCCGCCCCTTGCGTGCCGGCTGCGAATCTGCGCGGACAGCCGGTATTTGCTGATGATTAACGGCAGCCGCGTAATGACAGGCCCCTGCCGCGCGCCCCGAGGCGTTCGGTACATGGACGAGCTGGACGTTGCCGCATATCTCCGGCCGGGTGAAAACGAAATATTTGTGAAGGTGATTCAATATCCCGATCATAAAGAAAAAAACATCCGCTTCCTGACGGGCCCGAGCTCCATTGTAACGGAGGGGATCGGCGGTCTCTGGATAGAGGAGCGCGAAACATCATACGGCTTTTCGACTTCGGCGCAATACTTATGCGCGGAGGAATCCGGTTATGCCTTTCGGGAAAATCACCGGTACGGATATATCGGGTTTTTGGAGGATTTTGACGGCCGACTTGTGACGGAGCAGACGGCGGAGACCATATGGAAGCCGGCAGTGGTGATTGCCGGATACCCTACCGAGGGAATCGGTGCGCTCCGGGATTATTGGACGACGGAGCCGCGCCCGATTCCGTATCCCTTTGAAACGGAGGATTCCTTCCGACGGGTGATGCGGAGCGGCGGACTGCTCGTCGGAAGCGCCGGAGAACGCTTTGTTCCGGCAGGCTGTACGGCCTTTCTTGAGCTGGACGCGGGCAGGCTGGTCAGCGCATACCCGCGCTTTGCGTTCCGCTGCGGCAGCGGGAGCAGGCTTCGTGTCGTCTATGCCGAAGGCTATGGCGTTTTGCAGCAAAACGGAAGCTTTCTCCGCGGCGTGCGCGACAACCCTGAGGGCCAGACTCTTTTCGGCCTTACGGATCTTTATACCGCTCATGAGGGGAGGCAGACCTATCTCCCGTTCTTCTATCGCTCCTTCCGTTTCGTGAGGGTGGAGATTACTGCCTCCGAGGATCAGCCGTTTTTCCTTGAACGGGCCGACTATCTTAAAACCGGGTACCCGCTGGAGGTTACGGGGACATTTTATGCGAATGACGAAAGGCTTGAGGAAATCTGGAAAATCAGCAAAAGAACGCTGCTCTGCTGCATGTACGAAACCTACATGGACTGTCCGTATTATGAGCAGATGCAGTATATTATGGACACCTTTCTGGAAATCCGGTATACGCTCTGCATCAGCGGAGACGGCCGCCTGGCGAGAAAAGCGATTGATGACTTTGCCCGCGCTCAGCTCTGGGACGGTCTGCTCCCGTGCAACAGCCCGTCTAAATTTCAGCAGATGATTCCGGGCTTCCCCTTTTATTGGATCCTGATGCTGGATACCTATATGATGTATCTCGGCGACAGGCCGTTTCTGCGGTCCCATCTGGGGACTCTGGAAAAGCTGCTGCACTATTATGAAAGCCGCGTCAATGAAGACGGACTGCTCGGAGATACCGGATATTGGCAGTTCTTTGACTGGGTAAAGGAGTGGGAGAACGGCAGCCCCGTAAGGACGGGAGAAATCAATATTCTTTACAATCTGCTGTATGTATACGCACTCCGGACGGCCGCCGGAATATACCGTTTTTGCATGCGGCCGGATACGGCGCTGGAATATGAGGCGCGGGCGGAGTCCGTCGCGGCGGCGGTCCGTAGGAGCGCTTATGATACGGAAACCGGGCTTTTTTGCGATGCTCCGGGCAGACGTCCTTCGAGCCAGCATGCACAAATTTTTGCGGTTCTGGCCTCCGCCGTGCCGGAGGAGGAAAAACGGCCGCTGATGGAGCGGATGCTGGCGAATCGCGATCAGCTCTGCGTGCCGTCCTACTGCATGTCGTATTTTTTGTGCCGGGCTCTGGAGGCTGCCGGACTGTATGATGAAATCCATTCTACCTTGAAGATATGGGATGCTTTTATAGATCTGATGAAGCTCCATCTGACGACCTGGCCGGAGGATTTTGTTACGATGCGCAGCGACTGCCATGGCTGGAGTGCGTTTGCGCTGTATGAATTTGCCGCATGTTATCTGGGAGTGCGGCCGTTAGCGCCGGGATATGCGAAGATCGGGATCGTTCCGCAGCCGTGTCCGCTGACGTCGTACGGAGGTACGGTGCCGGTTGGCGGCCGCGGCCTGGTAAGCATAGCATTTAAAAAAGATGCAAGCGGATGTACTGCTGTGAGCGTGTCCTTGCCCGAAGGAGCGGAATGTGTCCGCGATTTTTCGCGCATATCGGGAGTGCCGGCAGACATACGGGACGAAAAGGAGCGAGCTTGCGGCGCGGTTCCCCGGACAAAAGGGAAGCAGGAAATTTTTCAGCAAGGCTCCGATTTGCCTGACGAAGGATAGGAAACGGTCCGGCTGAGTTCAAAGGGCGGAAAATGAGAGCGTGCGATCGCTTATTTTTTCTTTCCGGCAAGATAAAGAATCACCGCAAGCTCTGCGCAGAGGATTACGCCCAGGATCACATAAGCAGCGATATGGATCGTTCCAATGCCCGAAGAAGCTTTCGGCGCAGGCG
>UQSG01000003.1 GCA_900543695.1 uncultured Clostridium sp.
CCGCCCCTGGACTCCTGCCCCCTTTCGCACAAAATACGCCCCCTTTTGTGCGAAAAAAATTTTTTACCCCATTGACTTTATAACAATGTTTTGTTACACTATCTCTACAAGCAAAAAGGAGCGAGAAAAATGCTGATTTCAAAAAAAGATCTCCTTGATCAAACCGGGATTTCCTACGGCCAGCTTTATCGATGGAAACGCGAAAAGCTGATCCCCGAGGAATGGTTCATTAAGCGATCCTCTTTCACCGGGCAGGAAACCTTTTTCCCAAAAACAAAAATTCTAGCCAGGATCCAAGCCATTCAAGAGCTGAAGGACAAATATTCCCTGGAAGAACTGGCGCGGATCCTGTCCCCTGAGGTCTCAGAGCGCCTCTTCTCCGAGAAGGATCTGCGCATTATAACAGAAATAAGTCCGAATCTGATCCCCTGCTTCCTCAAAAATTTTCAGAAGCAAAATTTCACATACATCGACGTTTTATTTTTATATGCCATCTCAAGCTTCTACGCACGCCACAAGCTGCAGCTTTCCGACGTGGAAAATATCTGCCGCGGCATCCAAGAAAGCCTCCCAGCAATAAAGCAGACCGAGTACCTGTGCATTCTTTTAGAATATGCCGACAGTTATTTCATAACTATAAAAGAAGAAAAAGCCGCCGTCTATCTGGATGCCAGATTTAAAACAATCGATGAAATCCGGCTCAACGACCTGTCAGCCGCCATCAAAGTAAAATACAAAAACAAATTCAACTTCAGATTCGATGAAGAGCCGCAGGAAAGCATAGAAGAATCAAAAAGAAGGGAGGCGTTCACATGAAACACTCGGTAATGGCATTAGGCGAAAGGCATCTGGAGGGCGAATACAAAAACGTCCGCGCCGCCGGCGATCTTGAAATAAAAAACGGCAAAATAAAATTGCTGCTTTGCGCCGGCGATATCGATATTCACGACGCCAAGATCGAAAAAATACGCGCCGCCGGCGATGTAAACGCCTTTAATCTTACCTTCGGTCACTGCAAAGCGGCCGGAGACATCACATTCCGCGGAATTTGCCGCGGAGATACAATCGCAGCGATCGGCCCGTTCCAGGCGGAACTTTTGGAATGCCGCTTGCTCCGCTACGGCACAAATCCCAGGCATATCCGAAAATCCGATTCCTCCAGCTGGGACTGGAGCGGCACCTTTCATGCAGAAACATTTGAAAATCTGCTCCCCGCGAAACTGTCGTTTGACTATCATTTCAAAAATATCCTTTCACTGGCCGAAATAACATCCGAGCAAGAAATCCAATGCACCGTTTTATACGCTTTAAATGGCATTTCGGCTCCCTCCATAAACGCAGAAGAAATCTTTCTGCTTGCAAGCGGGAACGTACGCGTCGGAGAAATTACCGGCACACATATTACGATTGACAACCGCTTTCGACCGGAAAAAGCTTTTTCTTCCCTGCCCAAAACCCAAAAATACCGAAAAATCACGGAATGCGGCAAAGAGCTGGCACATGCAGAGGCGATCATCGGAGACACAGTCCGCATCAAAAACACAAGCGCCCAGTCCGTCTCCGGAATCGACGTCGAAATCGGAGAGCTCTGCACCATCGAAGAAGTAACATATAAAAACACCATAAAAATTTCCGACAAAGCCGTAACAGGAAAGGTTGTGAAGCTATGACGAGCGAACGAATCGGCGGGATCGGATCGATCTCGTGCGGCGAATACGATTCCATCCAAATCGACGGAATCGGAAAATTAAAGGGCAGCATAAAAGCCAATCAAATCAGCGTCAACGGAATGTCCCGTTCAAAGGGTAAAATAGAAGTCTCCCTGCTGAATATCAATGGCATTCACAAAGCCAAACGCACCATCAAAGCCAGAGAAGCAGCGATCAACGGCGTGCTGAGACTGAAAAAGGCCTCCCTTCACGCGGATAAAATCAATTGCACCGGCAGTCTGTACTGCGGCCACGAATTAAGTGCCGATCAAATCAGCATTCAGGGGATTTTCAGCATTTCACACATCTACGGCGACACGGTCAAGCTGTTTCACGATGAAAACGTGCATCTTCCCATAGGGCGAAAAAGCCGTCTTTTCTGCAGGCTGCTTTTTGGCTTCCGTATCCCGGGCGGAGCCTCCAGGGCAGATTACGTGGAATGCACGGAGCTTGTGGCTTCCAATACAAAATTTAAAACAATTCACGCCGGCAGCGTCACGCTCAGCCAAAACTGCGAAGTCGATAAAATTTACTGCGACGGCCCCGTAACGGCCGACTCCACTTGCACTATAGGAAAAATCATCTCATCCCAATCGAAAGGAGAAACCCCATGAAAGAAAGCACGCTGAAAAAAATACTGGATCTTTATAAAGACGGTAAAATCTCGGCAGACGAAGCCGAAAAAATGATCGGAAGCAAGGCGGACGCGCCAGGCGAACAGGGCAGCTGGCCGGACGACGGCAAGCTGCGGATCGCCGCATTTGTCGGGCGAAGGCTGCTGAAGGCAGGAGATGCCCTATGCCAGTCGCTTGAAGTAACGTACCAGGTCGACGCTCTGAACGTCATTTCCTATCTTAATTTGACGTGCGGAAACGTAGAAGGAAACGCAAGCGCCGGGATCTCGCTGAAATGTGCAGACGTACTCGGCTGTGTCAACGCGGGGACAAGCGCTGCCTGCGGCAATGTCGCCGGCAGCGTCTCTGCCGGTACAAGCATACGCTGCGGGAACATCGGCGGCCACGCATCCGCCGGAACCTCCATAACCTGCAGACAGCCTGGCGAATAAACGCCTGTTGCATTTATCACTGACAAAACCCCAAAGCCGTAGTATACTATAAAATGAAATCCGACCAAGGGAGGAAGTTTTATGGCACTACGGCTGGAACACGTAAAATGGGATCTGCCCGACGAAAACGGCAGCGGTTTAAATAAAGAAATCATCAAAGACATCACGCTGGAATTCGGAGACGGCCGCCTTGTCGTCGTCACCGGGCCGAACGGAGGCGGCAAGACGACGCTGGCAAAGCTCATCGCCGGTGTCGTAACGCCCACAAGCGGAAAAATCTTTTTAACCGTCGGAGGCATTGAACGCGAAATTACAGACATCGACGTTACGGAACGGGCCAGGAGCGGAATTGCATACGCCTTCCAGCAGCCCGTCCGCTTCAAGGGACTCACAGTGCGCAGCCTCCTTGAAATTGCGGCCGGACGCACCATGAGCCAGAACGAGCTCTGCAAGCTGCTCGGGAAAGTCGGTCTTTGTGCGGAAGAATACATCAACCGGGAAATGAACACCTCTTTATCCGGAGGAGAAAGCAAGCGGATTGAAATTGCAACCGTCTTGGCAAGAAACGCAGAAATTTCCGTATTCGACGAACCGGAAGCAGGAATCGACCTGTGGAGCTTTGCCAGACTGGTAGAAACCTTTGAAGAAATCAGAGAAAGCAGAAAAGGCACGCTGGTCGTCATTTCCCATCAGGAGCGCATTATTTCCATTGCAGACGATATCGTAGTCATTGCCGGCGGCGCCGTAAGAGCCTCCGGCACCAGAGAAAAAGTTTTACCAACGCTGTTATCGGACGAAAAAACGGCAAGATGCCCCATCAACTCAAGGGAGGCGGAATATTGATGAATTTCATAGCAAAAAATCTCTTAGAAAAAATTTCGGATTTAAAAAATCTGATCGATATAGAGGGCAGCGCATACAATATCCGTGAAGATGGACAATGCGCAGGACGCAAATCGACCAAAAACATCAAAATAGAATCCAAGGAGGACGCTCCGGGGCTTGTCGTCCGCATTGCGCCCGGTACAAAAGACGAAAAAGTGTACATTCCGGCCTGCGTGACGCACGGCTCGGTTGATGATCTCGTATACAACGATTTTTATGTTGGAGAAGACGCCGACGTCACCATCGTTGCAGGATGCGGCGTGCATACCGAAGACGACGGACAGGCCCGCCATAACGGCATTCACCGGTTTATCCTTGCAAAGAACGCAAGGGTTCTGTATTTGGAAAAACACATCGGAACCGGAGGCGGAAAAGGGATCAAACGGATCGATCCGATCACGGACGCGGAGCTTGCCGAAGGAGCGGTTCTGACGATGGATACGATTCAGCTCGGCGGCGTGGACGATACTACCAGAACGACGCGCGCCGTACTCGGTGCGTCTGCAAAGATCATCGTACGCGAACGGATCATGACCGACGGCAATGAAAAAGCCAAAACCGACTTCAGCGTCGTTTTGGAGGGCGAGGATTCGGGCGCGGATCTCGTTTCCCGATCCGTAGCACGCGGCAATTCTCATCAGGAATTCACCTCCCGCATTGTAGGAAAAGTTCGCTGTACCGGCCATTCCGAATGCGACGCGATCCTCGCGGAGCAGGGAACCGTCAGCGCGTCTCCCTCATTGGACGCACGCCATGTAGACGCCGAGCTGATCCACGAAGCGGCAATCGGGAAAATCGCCGGCGAGCAAATTCTGAAGCTGCGCACGCTCGGCCTTACCGAGGAAGAGGCCGAACAGAAAATTATCGACGGCTTCCTGCAATAACAAAGTATGGACGCAGAAAAATACATCGTTACCAAAGCAATGCTGCAGCTCGGCTTTACGCCCGGATATAACGGGTTTTTCTTCCTGCGGGACGCAGTCCTTACCACGCTCCGGGATCCCGAAACGCTGACGCTGATTACAAAGCTGATTTACGCGCCGCTTGCTAAAGCATACGGCACAACAGCGGAAAATATTGAAAAATCAATTCGCAAAGCGGCATCAGCCGTGTGGAATCGAAACGGCGGCTCTGAAAAAACAATTGCCGTTTTAAACAGCGAGTACAAATATTCCGATGCCCGCCCGGAAAACAGAGAGCTGATCTCATTGATTTGCCGCTTTGTCGAACAGGCTGGAGAGACATTCGATACTGACATTCGCAGCCGCGTTTAAATCGGCTCCCGCCGTCCGGCTCTCGCCCACAAAATGTGCGGCGCAGGCGATCATGGCTCCGTTATCGGTACATAGAACAGGAGAAGGTCGGAAGAACGCGGCTCCCGCTTTTTCAGCTGCGCGCTGAGCCTCATCGCGCAGGCAGGAATTCGCCGCGACGCCCCCGGCCAAACAAATTTTCCCATATCCCGTTTGTTCGTTTGCTTTCATTAAATTTTCAACAAGGATGTCAACGACCGCCTTTTGAAAAGAGGCGCACAGATCCGCAGGAGAAACGGCGTCCCCCCTTGCCCTTGTATTGTTCATATAATTCAGCACGGCCGTTTTCACGCCGCTGAAGCTGAAATCAAGACTGCCGCCAAACCGGACTCTGGGGAAATCAATGGCATGGGGATTTCCCTCCTTTGCGAGCCTGTCCACCGCAGGCCCGCCGGGATATCCCAGCCCAAGTGCACGGGAAATTTTATCAAACGCCTCTCCGGCCGCGTCGTCGCGCGTCCGCCCAAGGACCGTAAAATCACCGTAAGCACGGCAATCGATGATATGACTGTGTCCCCCGGAAACCACAAGACATACAAACGGGGGCTCCAGATCTTTATACTCAATAAAGTTAGCGGCAATGTGCCCTTCGATATGGTGTACCGGCACCAGCGGCTTCGAAAGCGTATAAGCAAGCGCCTTCGCGGCGGAAAGTCCCACAAGAAGCGCGCCGATTAGGCCGGGGCCGAACGTCACACCAATCCGGTCAATCTCGGATAACGAAACATCCGCCTCGCGCACCGCGGCATCAATCACGCCGATAATCGCTTCAACATGCTTCCGGGAAGCAATCTCAGGAACGACGCCGCCAAATGGTTTATGGATTTCAACCTGAGACGAAATAATATTGGAAAGCACAAATCTTCCGTCCGCCACTATCGCGGCGGAGGTTTCGTCACAGCTTGATTCAATTCCCAGTGTTAAAACGCGTCCTTCTTTATCCATTTTATCCTAAAAATACCGTGAAAAACTTTTTGAAAAACAGCTGATCCGCAACGATCAAAATACCAAGCACCGCAGTATACACGGCAAAAATGTTTAAGCTTCTTTTTTTGAAAAAGTTCAGCATAAAGCGGATTGCAACGTATCCCGAAATCCCCGCGGCAAGCATTCCCACAATGACCGGTCCCCATTCGACCGCCGCCGGTTCCGAGACGATATCTTTTACTCCAAGAACAGCAGATCCCAATATCACAGGAATCGACATCAGGAACGCAAAACGCATCGCATCCTCTTTTTGCAGGCCCGCGAATAAGCCGGCGCTTGTCGTGCTTCCCGAGCGGGAAATTCCAGGCATGACTGCGATCCCCTGCGTTACTCCAATCACCGCCGCATCTACATAGGACATGGACTCGATCGTTTTCACGCGTTTTCCCGCCTTTTGTGAAAAATAAAGCAAGACAGCCGTTATTATAAACGAAATTCCCAGAAAGCCTCCGCTCTGAGAAAATTTTTCTATGTAGTCGTTCAGGAAAAGGCCCACCAGCGCCGCCGGAATGGTGGCAATAATTAAAAGGCCTGTAAGCTTCTGCACCGGCTTTTTCAGGATTGCCAAAATATCCGGCCAGAAGACGATAAAAACGGCGATAAGCGTTGCAAAATGCAACGCTATATCGAACGTCAACCCAAATTGCTCCTGATCGATTCCAAACAGCTTTTTAAATACGATCAAATGCCCGGAGCTGCTTACCGGCAAAAATTCCGTGAGCCCCTGTACGAGTCCAAGAATAATACTCTGCAGGATCTTCATACCGGTTCAATCTCCACATTCACATTTTCCGCTCCGGCAGCCATCGGGCTTTTGGGCGCTTCTAAGCCGGGGAGCGCTCCATCCTCTTTGTTCTTGGCGGACTTTTTAGCAGAATTTTTTTTCTTGTCTGCCTTTTTGTAGATCAGCGTGGGAGGCACGCCGTTTCTGATCGTATCTGCCGTAATGATACACTTTTGTACGTCCTCTTTCGTGGGAACGTCGTACATCACATCCAGCATTGCGGATTCTACGATCGCCCGCAGTCCGCGCGCACCTGTTTTGCGCGCAATCGCAATCTCCGTAATCGCATCGATTGCGCCGTCGTCAAATTCCAGCTCCACGCCGTCGTACGAAAGAAGCTTCTGGTATTGCTTGATCAGCGCATTCTTTGGAGTAGTCAGAATTTCCCGCAGCATTCCCGCATCCAGCGCGTCCAGCGTGACAATCAGCGGCACCCTGCCGATAAATTCCGGAATCAATCCGAATTTCAGCAGATCCTGCGGCTCTACGCTGGCAAGCAGCGCGTTTGTATCTAAATTATCGCTGCTGTGGATGCTTCCGGAAAACCCGATCGTATTTTTTCCCGTCCTGCTTTCGATAATTTTCGGCAGCCCGTCAAATGCGCCCGAGCAGATGAAAAGGATATTGGTCGTATCGATATTGATAAACTCCTGATGCGGGTGTTTGCGTCCTCCCTGGGGCGGAACGGCAGCCACCGTGCCCTCTAAAATTTTCAAAAGCGCCTGCTGTACGCCTTCCCCGCTGACGTCTCGTGTGATTGACGGGTTATCTCCTCTTCTGGAAATTTTATCGATTTCATCTATAAAAATAATTCCGCGCTCCGCTTTTTCAATGTCGAAATCGGCGGCCTGTATCAGTCTGAGCAAAATGTTTTCAACATCTTCCCCGACATAGCCCGCCTCTGTCAGAGAGGTGGCGTCCGCAATCGCAAACGGGACGTTCAGCACCTTCGCAAGCGTCTGCGCCAAGTATGTTTTTCCGACGCCGGTCGGACCGATCAAAAGTACGTTGCTTTTGGTCAGCTCTACGCCGTCATACGGAGAGGCCGGCGCCTTCGCTTCCTCTGCGGAAGCGTCCGTCTTTGCATTCTTCCGTCTGTTCCCCGCCGCAGCGGCTTCTTTTTTATTGTCCTCGATCCTTTTATAGTGATTATATACAGCCACAGAAAGCGCACGCTTCGCTTTTTCCTGGCCGATTACATATTCGTCCAGAGCTTTTTTGATTTCCGCCGGCTTCAAAAGCGCCGGCTCGCTTTCACCGCCTGCAAGCACCTCCTCCATTTCCGTTTCCAAATAATCGTCGTGTAAAATATCGCAGCACAGATCAATGCATTCGTCGCAAATAAAAACGCCCGGGCCCGCAATCAGCCGTTTCACCTGGCCCTCTCTCTTCCCGCAGAAAGAGCAGCGTACCTGTTTATCGTCGTTTTTCGCCATATTACAGCCTCCTTTTATCTTTACGTTATAATGCAGTGCGCCGCAAATCACTATAGAACAATCCTATAAATAAACTTGCGGCGTATCAATCTTATCCCCGATTATTGAATTATATTCTCTTTTCCATGATCTTGTCGATCAGGCCGTACTCGAGCGCCTCCTGCGCAGACATATAATTATCTCTTTCCGTATCGGCAATGACCTTTTCAAGCGGCTGCCCCGTTCTTTCGCTCAGGATCCTGTTTAATTTGTCCTTGATCTTCAGAATCTGTTCCGCCTGGATTTTAATGTCAGTGGCCTGGCCTCTCGCGCCCCCGAGCGGCTGATGAATCATGATCTCGCTGTTCGGCAGAGACAGGCGTTTGCCTTTCGCGCCCGCCGCAAGGAGAAAGGCGCCCATGCTGGCAGCCATGCCGACGCAAATTGTCGAAACATCACATTTAATAAACTGCATTGTATCATAAATTGCCATTCCCGAGGTCACAGACCCGCCCGGACTATTGATATAAAGCTGTATATCCTTATCGGGATTTTCCGATTCCAGGAACAAAAGCTGTGCCACAACCAGGCTTGCCGTTACATCGTTTACCTCATCGCTCAGCACAATGATCCTGTCATTCAGCAATCTGGAAAAAATATCGTACGACCGTTCGCCTCTGCTCGTCTGTTCAATAACAATCGGTACCAAAGCCATAATAAAACTCCATTTCTCCGACGCGTAAAATATTCCTATGATGAGGAAGAGCTGCGCCTCCCGCCGGTTCAGGCGTCCTCTTCTTTTTTCTCCTCAGCTTTTTGGGCGGAGGCTTTGCGTTTTGCAGCCGCGGGTTTTGTCTCCTCTGCCGCTTTCTCTTCCGGCTCCTGTTTCTCTGCCGCCGGCACTTTGACCGCCGTTTCATAGATCAGATCGACGGCTTTGCGGCGTTTCACCTCCTCGGCGATATCGTCGCGCCTGTCTTTAAACATTTCCTTAACCTCTTCGACAGTCTTCTTAAGATACTCCGCCGCCTGCTCAAATTCTTTTTCAAACTCTTCTTCGGAAACGGAAATGGCCTCCGCCTCGGAAATGGCTTCGAGAACAAGATCTCTCCTGACGTTCATTTCAGCCTCCGGACGAATATTTTCCCGGAACTTCTCCACCGTAATTCCCATGTACTGGCAATAATTTTCCAGCGTCATTCCGTACATTCCGACACGGTTTTCGGTGCGCTTTATTTCGGCTGCAACCTCGGCATCGATCATGCACTCCGGAATATCAAGCTCCGCATTGTCAATCGCCGCCTTCAGAGCTTCCTCCGTCATGGCCGCTTTCGAAGCTTTTTCTTTATTCTCCGCGAGCTTCTTCGCCAGATCCGCTCTGTATTCTGCAAGCGTGTCGAACTCACTGACATCGGACGCAAATTCGTCGTTGATTTCCGGAATTTCCTGTTTCTGGATCTCGTGAATTTTTACTTTAAATTCCGAGTCCTTTCCCTTCAGCTCCTCCGCGTGATAGTCCTCGGGGAATTTTACATTAATTGTAATCTCGTCTCCGGTATTTGCGCCGACCAGCTGCTCTTCAAATCCGGGAATAAACTGACCGGAACCGAGCTTCAGCTTGAAATTCTCGCCTTTTCCGCCGTCAAACGCATTTCCGTCGATAAATCCTTCAAAATCGATCGTGACCGTGTCGCCCGTTTCAGCCGGCCGATCCTCGACCGTTACCATGCGCGCGTTTTTCTCAGCCTCGCTCCGGATCGCCTGATCGATTTCCTCGTCCGTCAGCGCAGAAGGCACCTCGGTAATCTCAAGCTCCTTATAACGTCCGAGCTTAACTTCCGGCTTCGTATACACTTCAAGGGAAAACGCCATGCCGTCCTTGTCCATTTTTGTTACCTTAACATTCTGCGGATAGGAAACCGGCTTGAGCCCCAGCTCGGGAATGGATCCGTAATACAGATCCGTAATAATATATTCTTCCGCGTCTCCGAAAAGAACCTCCTGTCCGTAAAATTGTTCTACCAATTTCCGCGGCGCCTTTCCCGGGCGGAATCCATGTACGTTAAAATTCCTTTTGTTTTTCTGAAAAGAGTACGCCAGGCCCTCTTCCACCTTGTCCGCGTCCGCTTCATATGTTAATCTGACTAAATTCTTATCGATAACTTCCTGATTGACCGCCATGATAATACCTCCACACACCCGTACCAATATAATAATTATATATAAAAAAGCCTGCCGTTAAACCAGCAAGCTACAAAAAACCATTTCAGGCAGGAACCGCCTCCGGGCGGCCCCGCCGCCTGAATCTCTCGTAACCGGCTTACAGACCATATCTCTTGTTAAACTTGTCTACCCGGCCGCCGGTATCAACCAGCTTCTGCTTTCCTGTGTAGAAAGGATGGCACTTTGAACAAATTTCAACGGAAATATTTTTCTTTGTCGAATAAGTTGTAAATGTCTCTCCACAAGCGCATTTTGCTGTTGTTTCTTCAAACTTGGGATGAATTCCCTCTTTCATTCCATGTCACCTTCTTTCACAGGGGATATAATAATCCGCAAAAATGCCTTCTGTCACTGCATGTGACAGAAAAGCATTTTGCATTATACCACAGAAGGCCGCAATCATGCAACCTTTTTTTTACGTCCCGTCACGACCAGCACGATCACGACTGCGGCAATGACCGCGACCGCAGCGCCGATGCATACCCAGAGATACCAGGCTACACCGCTTTCTTCTGCGGAACCCGGAGCGGCAGCAAGCTCTGTATTGAAAGAAAACATAAATCTTCCTCCGGGCGCTACATCGCCGTATTTATAGAAGTCAAGAATATCCCCGCTGTCCTCCGTCGTCTCCGGCGCCAGCGTGTTGTCCGCCCATTTGAAATGAAACGCGGGCATCTTGCCGCTTTGATCCGTAAGGCCCAAAACAGAACGCGGAATCGAAAGCTGGATTCTGTTTCCTTTTACGGAGAGCTCTGCCTTGCCGGCTTCCGTAAAATTCCAGCCGCCATCCGAGCGTTCGACGATCGCTTCTGTTCCGGAAGGAGAGGTTCTGTTCACAATATATTCAAAGCCCTCCCAATTCGGACTGTTTCCCGTGAAATCGGTATCAATCAGCAGACGCATCCACGCAGGATCTGAAGGATCTGTTATATCATCAACCGTTTCGGCCATGAAATATACATTGTTCTCATCATATGCAACCTTGAACGTTACAAAGTCATTCCGCATGGTTGAATAATTATATTTTTTGGTCCCTCTCCAGCCGGCGGAGCTGCGGTCCCACGTGCTTTTCTCATAATGGTTATATACAAGATTTACGTCTGCCCACTGATCTGCTTCACTGTGAATATCGATCGTTTTATACGTCCCGCTGCTTTCATCGGCAACGTCCGGCTTTTGAACGCCCTTGAACTTCCGGATATTTGTTACGAGCTGATAATAGAAGTAGTCTTTCAGAACGCCGTCGGACGGTTCGATATCGCGGCTGTATTCATCCGTATATTGATCTGCAAAAGCGTTTTCCGTTCCTCCCCATTCCTGCTGGCGGATTGCAACCCATTCGTTCCAGCCGGTGATAAAAATAAAATCAGGATCGACCTCCAGCGCGTAATCCCACTGCTGCTGGAAATTAAGCCCGTAAAGGAACGCATCCTCCGTTTCCTTGTCGATCGTTACCGTTTCTCCCTTGTATTGAAAAGAATAAGAATAGTCGCCTTTTGCGTAGCCGCGTCCATATACGCCGCCGCGGTAGTCGTTCATGGCAACCGGTCCGCCGTTGCTGTTATCGCTCGCGTTCTGCGCCACATTCACGGTCATCTGCTCAACGGAGCCGTCCTCACGCACGCCGTATTTCGTCTGCGGATATACGGAACACCAGCCCCATTGATTTTCGCTGATATCGACATCTTCCGTAAAATAGCTCGGATTGCAGTACCTGAACGTAAAGAAATCGAGGATTTCTTCCCCATAGCGGTCCTGCGGGCTGATACAGTTCTGGCCCGCAAGCACCAGCGGCTTGCCGTCCCAGAGGAACCAAAGATCGCTGTATTTTCCTTCGCTGTAAAGATCTTTATAAAGCGTCTGCAGCTGCGTTTTCGTATCCGCGCCCGCTCCGAAATTCAGCATGAACGCAACCTGCGGGGTATCGACGCCCTGCTCGCGCGCCTGTGTAAAGACCTCGAAAACCGTCTCATAAGCCGGCTGCCATAAATATGTACCGTTTGTACAGTCGAAAAATATGACGTCTACGCCGGCGTCCGCCAGCATTTCCGCATGCTTGCGCACCACATATTCATCCGTATTGATATAATAATCGAACATCGGCTTATCCCAGAAAAAGTATTTTCCGCCGGTATTTCTTCCCCACGCCTCGTGCGTATAGTCGTTCCTTGCTTCCGGATACTGCGAAATAATCTCTGTGATATTAAGGGCAGAGGTAGACTTGGCAAAATCATAATGCCAGGTCCAGTAAAACATTCCCACATATTTGCCTTCCCTTATATCTCCTACGTCCTGGTATTGGCTTACGGTTCTTCCCAGGCCGTCGACTGCCGCCCAGGTGTCCGGCTTGACCGCAGACGCCGCAGCTTCCGCAGCGGCGGGCAAGGCGAGCCCTGACAGCAGCAGGCCCGCGCATAAAAACAGCGCCGAAAGCTTACGAATCGCAGCGCGTATCTGCTGCTTGTTTTTCCTAGTTTTCATTCCGGTCATCAAACTCCTTTGGTAAAAATCCATTTTTTATTTTATTGTTTAGTCGGTTTTCGACATAACGATCGTAGAAAAGCGTTTTAAAGATCGCCGCCATCACATCCCCGATAATCATACCCGGGAGGCCGAACAGGCCGCCGAAGATACACAGGCCGACAAGCACAAGCAGCGGGCTCACGCCCATGCGTCCCCCCACGATTTTTGGTGTGACAAACCAGTTGTCCGCCGCCTGAACCGCCAGAATGCATATGAGCGCGGCAACAATGCTGAACAGCCCCTGAGGAAGCGTAATAAATACCACAAGCGCGCCGCCGAGCCACGGCCCGATATAAGGAATCATATTCAGAAACGCCATAATAACAGCAAGCAGAATGGCGTATCTCAGCCCCGCAATCAGGAACAGTACATAAGACAGAATCAGCGTAATACACGCCTGGAGCAATTTCCCGGCAAAATACTTCCTGAAAATCCTGTTGCACTGCGTCGCGCCCCACTGAATCGTATCCGCATGCTTTTTGGGAAGCAGCGCATAGTTGACGCGCTTCAGCATCCGGATCGCTTTATCTTTTTCAATCAGCATATACACCGATACCATCAGCCCCATAATGGCATTAAACACGCCGCTGATTGTGGTAGAAAAAAACCGTGTCGCAAAATTGGTAATGTTTTCTGCGTTGAACCAGGCCATCACCCGTTCCTGTACCCGCTGTATATTGCTTTCGATTGTATTTTTCACTTCTTCAGAAAGATTAAAGCGGCCTTTTTCTATAATATCGTCATAAAATTCCGTTATTTTGGAAAACGCTCTGGGCAGATTATCCGCAAAGGATTTCGCCGTATCGATCAGCGTTGGAATCAGGGCGAACAGGAAAAGCGCCAAAATCAGAATCAGCGTGAAGTACGCAATTACAATGCTGAGCCCGCGCCGTAAATTCTTCCTTTTCATTTTCTTCAGGATGCGGTTTTCCCAGATCATCATATATGCGTTCAAAATATACGCAATAATCAGGCCGACAATTAAATAGCTCAGCGTCGAGGTAATAAAAGCGCCCGCTTTTGAAAGAAAATCCTCAAAGCCCTGTATATCGAAAATAATTTTGACCGTAACAAGGATAATCAGAATATACAGATATATTTTCGCCGGAGTAAACCGAAGCCGCGGCAGCTTTAAGGAAGCAAAGCGTTTCTGCTTCGTTTCCGTTTTCCCCTCAGCTGCCGCGGCTGTTTCTCGGCGCTCCTCATTTCTTTTTTCTTCCGGCTCTTTATGCTCGCACATTGTTCCTCACTCTCCGATTCCGCGGCTGGCGCGTTTTTCTTTGCATGTTATACGGTTATATAATATGACAAACAATATGCATATTATTATTCCCGATACTGCTCCGAAAAAATCAATTAGCACATCGCGGACCTCGGAAGACCTGCCGCTGCTCCAAAGCTGTATCGTTTCGTCCGTTACCCCTGCCGCAAGGGAGACAAACAGCGGAATAAATACATTCTGCAAATATCTTTTCGTATAAATTCGCACGCACAGCATCAGCAGAATCCCGAGAACGGCAAATTCCCCGAAATGCGCAAGCTTTCGTACAGCTCCCTCCTCTATGGAAATCCCCGGGAGAACGGCGTTCACCGCCGTCTGAATCAGTTTCGTTACGATGCCGCTTTTTTCAGAAGATTCCTCAGCAGTGTCCAGTGAATTTCCGAAGATAAAACACACATACGCCGCCGTAACGAGAACGCAAAGCACACGCGGTAAATAACGGTGGATTTTTTCTCTGCGGGCTTCTTTTATCACTCTGCAAGCGTAACTCCTTCCGGCAGGTCAATTTGGGATTCCAGCGTTCCGTCCTCTTTTCTGCGGTGCTCCACCCGGATGATCCCATGCGGCGTCGGATATGTGCCCTTCACCCATTCAAGATCGCCCAGATTGGGACGGATCGTCACTTTTTCACAGCCGGGCGCAGCCGGTCTGACGCCCAGCACATATTGCGACAAAAAGGCCGCCGGTCCTGAAGCCCAGCCGTGGCAAAGGCTGTGCCGGAATCCCTTGTAGCAATATGCGCCGTAGTCTCCGTGCAGATCCTTTTCTCCTTCCGCAACGAGCTCATCGATCCGGCTGGAGCCTTCCAGCCACTCCATATTGAAATCCTCCCAGAAGGTCGTCGCGCCTCTGGAAAGCATCGCCCCCCAATACTCTCTGATAATATTCAGGGCCGCCTCAAGATCCCCCGCCTCTCCTATCGCACAAAGCATATAGTAGCCCATGAAGGTGGAAAAGCCTCTTGCGCCGCCTCTCTTGAGAACAAGGTTTGTTGTCTTTACGGGATCCGCAAGGCCGGCCAAAACGAGCAGCGCCGCCGCCTGCTTGTTTGCATAATGCTCCGGGATATGCCGTCCCAGCTTCTCAAAGGCATCGCGGCAGAGCCTGGCCGTTTCGCCATCCCCGAGTTCTGTGCACAAAAATTCCCCGGCCTGGAACGCCATCCGCATAATCCCCTGCAGGCCCGCATGAATCACATCCGGCTTATCGGCGGTA
This sequence comes from uncultured Clostridium sp., assembly GCA_900543695.1. Classification (GTDB taxonomy): domain Bacteria; phylum Bacillota; class Clostridia; order UBA1212; family UBA1255; genus Egerieisoma. The sequence goes on from UQSG01000003.1 coordinate 15,403, forward strand.
GGCCAATCTATAAACCGGTTTTCCGGAAGGTCCTCTGCGCCGTTCTCTTGAATGCGGCCTGCAAAATAGCGCAGCAGCTCGGCGAGATAATCTTTCTGTGATTCCAGGAAGGTCCGGTTTCCGTTCTGCAGGTACCAGCCGTATTGCACCATGATCCACCAAAGCGAATAAGCGGATATGCCGCACATCATTTTAGGAAGCGGCGACTCGTCCCTCGCCAGATCCAGGCTCCGCTCCACGCTTTCGTCGTACCCAAAAACAGCCTGAATTGTGGAGGTTTCGGGATGAATGTCTCCGATCCAAACCAGGCGGTCCCTTTTAATCCCGTCCCAAACGTATTCCTGCATATTCAAATGAACCGTATACGCAGCGGTATTCCAGATTTTATTGACAAGCTCGTCGCTGCATTCAAAGGAGCCTTTATATTCAAGCTCCCTGTATACAAAAATTCCCTGAACAGCCTGCAGGGTAATCATGGCTTCCGGATCCACGACATCAATCCGGACGAAGCGGAAGCCGCTCGGTCCGATTTCCGGCATGCTGAGGAACCCAACGTCAATAATCTGGTCTCTGTTGATGTGGTCGTTCGTGGCATTTTTTTCTCCGCCAAGCTCCGCCATCGCCTCCGAGGCGGATTCCCCAAAGCGGATTCTGAGGCGGACACGCTGCGGACTTACGGAATGTATGTATAATTTGACATACCCGTGAAACTCCACGCCGAAATCCAGCAAAATGCCCGCGCTTTTTCCCTTGCTTTCCAGTCGGCACTGTTCCGGCACATTGAAATGGATCTGCTTCACATGCGGCTTCAGCAGCGCTTCCGCGCCTGTCACCTCGGCCTTCTCCGTCTGCGTCATCCAGAGAATGCGCTTCGGCGTCATAAAACGCCGTACTCTTTTATCCGCTTCCGTATCGCGAAAAATAGCCTCATCCCTGATCCCGTATGGGACTTTATTTAAACATTCGTTCTGTTCGTTCATATTGGCAGCCCTCCATATTTGCATATAGCAGAAGTATAGCAATCAATCTGAGATTCGTCAACGAAAAATAATCCCGTAAAGCCGCAGGCTCCGCAGGTTTCCGCTCTCCGGACAAGGGCCGGGAAGCTCAGGAAGGAATCTGCATCGTTCCCAGAAAAATCGGCAGATTCGCAGCGTTATCAATGATTGCATAGACGAATGGGCGATCAAGCTTTACCGTATAATCGTACATCGGCGCCGATTTAGCTTCTATGGAGACCGCGCTTGCCGCTCCAGCTCTCGTCCCCAGCTCGCTGACAGAAATAAAAGTCTTATGAATTACTTTTCCGATATAAAGATTGCCGAGCGAAGAGCTGCCGAGTCTTGTAAAATCAGCCGTTTCGGAAGAAAATGCCGAAGACATGCCCATCTGCGCCAGCGCATCGTTCAGCGCAGCAGAATACTCGCAGCTGAATTTCGGAAGCCAGGCATCGACGGAGGCGCTTTCTGCATTAGAAAAAACAGAAAGAAGACGCGCCCCGGACAGGGAAGCAGCATACTCCTCAAGCGGAATTGCTTCGTCGGGAAGAAGCGCAGCGAACCCATACTTTCCGCCTTTATAATTCTTGATAAATCCCACGGCATTTTCGTCTCGGATATATTTTGTTTCACACGAACGCATCATCTGAACGTCACAGGCCGTCCCGTCGCCGCGCGTAAAGGTTCCGCCCACGACGTCATGCTTCTGATAGGGAGTTTCCCACTCCGCGTCAAAAACAAGCGCATTGATCAGATACAGCATTTCCGAGGAATCGAGCTCCTCTATGATTTTGTCAATCATGCCGTCCGTATTTTTCTCTATCCAGCAGTTAATATCTTTCACGGTCTGACTGTCGAAGGCGGATTGATAGGCAGCGGCGTTATAGTAATCGGCATTTTTCTGGAGGAACTCGCTATTCACCTGCAGCAGGCCTTCGTCTGCTCGGAACCAGATAGAATTTGCGATTTCCAAGCGGGATTTCTCCCCGGAGGGCAGATTTTTTACATATGTGTGTAAATATTCGTTCAGTTCCTCAATCGGCAGCGATCCGCCCAGCACTTTTTCCATTTCCGCTTTCGTCTGCGTATCCGCGCCGTTTGCCGTCATCGCTAGCGCCAGCATGGCAGACAGCGGAGATACCAGGGGATTTTCCTGTTGCCCGGACGCAGATATATTACGGAAAAGAGCCGCTGCAAAATCTGCAGAGGCCAGGAGAAACGCTTCGTCAGCAGCCTTTTCCGCGACCGGCCCCGCTTTTATTCCCTCCATCAGGTCCGCCGCCTTGATTTCGGCGGAGCATCCGGTAAAATGCAGCAGCATTCCGCCTGTCAATAAAATACACAATAAAATGATTCTTAAATTCTGTCTTGCTTGCATACGAGCCAGCCCCCTTATTCCTTTTGTGACCTCGCTGTCAGCCGTTCCAGCTCCTCCGCGGCAAAATTTTCGCAGTACAGGTCAAGACGTTCGTCAAGCGAAGCTTCATCGCCTGCGGCATTTATTATTACACTTATTATACGCTTGCATGTAAAAAATTTTAATATAAATCATAGAAACAGACGGCTGCGGAAGGCATCAAAAAAAGAAACCCGAAAACGAAGTCCGGCGCTGCCGCAGCGTTCCGTTTATCGGGTTTCTCTCAATTCCTGCGCAGGGCGAACACACATTCCGCTTCCCCCGGCAAGCCGAAAGCGGCGCTACGACGGCTGCGTCTTCTGAAAACGTTCGTCTTTGCAGGTATAGACACGAACCCCGTTCTCTTCGACTTCCACATATAAATTGCTCTTGCATTTCGGGCAGTTGACTTTTATTTGGGAATTCGGAGACGCCTGCATCAGTGTCCGGCCGCAAATCGGGCACATTGCTCTGTACTTCATAAGCGCTGATCCTCCTATTTCAAATCTTTGATTACTTTCACCGCCACGCCCTGTATGATTGCTGTTTCCGTTACGATATCTTCGTATTTCCCATTCTCGGGATGCAGACGTATGCAGCGCTTCTGCCGATCCGGGTAATACGTCTTCAGCGTAGCCTCGTCGCCGACCAGCGCCACTACGATATCTCCCGGCTCGGCGGCGGACTGCTTCCGGATCACGACAAGATCACCGTCGTCAATCCCGGCCTCCGTCATCGAATCGCCGCTTGCCCGCAGAATATAGAAGGTGCCTTCGCCCACAAGCTGCCGCGGCAGCTCCAAATAGGTTTCGATGTTCTCCTCCGCGTATTTGGGAATGCCGCAGGCGACCTCTCCGAGCACCGCGACGGTTGCGGCGGCGGTACGGATTCTTTGGATCAGCTCCGTCGTGACGCCGTCCGTTCCGTTATACGCAATCATTCCGTTCTCGTCCATGGCATGCAGATAACGGTATACCGTCGTCTTGCCGATTTGCAGTCCTTCCGAAATTTCCCGCAGGGAGGGCTGCCTTTTATTGGCGACGAAAAATTCTTCCGTAAATTTCTTAATGTTCCGCATTAAATCGCAATCTTTCTTCCGCATTCCGTTGTCTGCTCCGATCTATCAGGAACGTTTCGTTCCTGATAGATTTTATTCTATGTGTTTTTTCACGTCTTGTCAAGTAAAATCCAAATTTTCTCAGCGCTGCAGAAAGCCTCCGTCGACGCAAAGCGTCTGTCCTGTTATAAAGGACGCCTCCTCGGAGGCGAGAAAATATACAGCCGCGGCAACCTCATGCGCTTTTCCAAGGCGGCAGAGCGGCGTTTCCTCTGCAAGCCGGTCCAGCGTTTCTTTCGAATGGATCGCATTCATTTCCGTGTCAATGACTCCGGGAGCGACGCAATTAACCCGGATCCCCGAAGGACCGAGCTCGCGCGCAAGCGCTTTCGTAAAACCGATCAGCCCTGCTTTTGCGGCAGAATACGCGGCTTCACATGCGCCGCCCGCAATCCCCCAGACAGAAGAAATATTGACAATGGCTCCGCGCTTCCGCGTAATCATTGCGGGCGCCGCGCATTTGCATAAATAAAACGCCGCGCTCAGATTCACGTCGAGCTGCCTCTCCCAGGCCGAGCCGGAAATGTCGGTTAGCAGCCCCCAGTCTGAAGCGCCGGCATTGTTGACAAGCACGTCGGGAGCGCCCAGTCCGTCCGCAAGCGCGCCGAACATTTTACATATACTTTCCGGCTGTGCGAAATCTGCGCCAAACGTCAGCGCTTTTACCCCGAAAACGCTTCGCAGCTCTGCCGCCAGCGCTTCCGCCCGTTCTTTTCCCGTATTGTAATGGATGCCCACGTCATACCCGTGTCTTGCAAAAGAACGCGATATTTCGCGCCCGATGCCACCCGCTCCGCCTGTTACAAAAGAAACCGCCACGACACGAAACCTCCCTATCCGGCAAATGATCCAAATACGCCAAGATGCTCCAGCAAAATTTTAAGCCCCATCAGAATCAGAACCACGCCGCCCGCAATTTCTGCGCCGGCCTTGAATTTCAATCCAAAGACATGCCCGATTTTAACGCCCGCCGCGGACAGAAGGAATGTCGTCACGCCGATCAGCGCCACCGCGGATCCGATGTTAACCTGTAAGAACGCAAGCGTGACGCCGACCGCCAGCGCGTCTATGCTGGTAGCGACAGCCAGAGGAAGCATCGCGCTTGGACGGAACGAGGCGTTCAGCTCCTCCGCCTTTCCTCTCGATTCCCGGATCATATTGATTCCGATCAGCGTCAGCAGCACAAAAGCAATCCAATGATCAATATTCGTAATGAGCGCCTCAAATTGTCTGCCAAGCAAATAGCCGAGCAAAGGCATCAGAGCCTGAAAGCCCCCGAAATACAATCCCGTAATCAGCGCATGCTTCGGCTTCAGCTCCGGTACGGAAAGGCCCTTGCAGACGGAAACAGCAAACGCATCCATCGAAAGTCCGGCTGCCAGGACCAAAAGCTCCCAGAATCCCATATATATTAAATTCCTCCTTTTGCGCGGCGGCGTTTCCGCACAAGCAGCGCCGTACAGAATGCCGCGACCGCCAGAAGCGTGCCCGCCGCCAGCAGCTTCCCGAAAAGCTCTGTGCCCGGATCTGCCGGTTTATCAAAAACTGCGGAAAATACCCAGTCTCCGTTATTCGGCTTTTCCCCGATTTCCAGGATCCCAGACGAATCCACTTTAACTCGATACGGCTCCTGCGACGCTCCGGTACACGGATCGAACCAGGTACAGACATACCTCCCCTCCTGAAGCTGCTTGAATGCGCCGGTGTCTCGTCCGACGTTGTAAAAATACGCAATATATACCGTGTCGCCGATGTGCGCCGCAGAATACCGGTTTGCATCTCCTTTGCTGCCGAGATCAGAACGATAATATTCTTCGGAATCAAAGCAGGGCTCCAGCTTCCACCATTCATATTCGGAAAAGAATTGCTTCATGTATCCCATCTGCTGGGCGGCCGGTAAATCAAGGCTTTCCTGCCATGTAATATCCATGTCTTCATATGTCAGGGTTTCCAGTCCGTCGCTGACCGAATTCTGAATGGCGCCTGCCCAGATTCCTGGCGTTTCATTTGCGCTCCATATTTTGGCGGATCCGTATCCATACCCGTACATGCCGTTGAGAAAGGCAAGCCAGCCCTGGAGCCTGGCGCCCCACGTACCTGTCCAAAAATGGTCGTAGCGTCCTTCATATTCTATTCCGGGCTTTCCCGCCCCATACTCCCAGTAATTTTTATAGGCGTCAAATTGTGTGCCGCCCGACCAGTCGTAATTGATCTGCGCAGCCCACCAGTTGTGTCCCTCAACAGAGCGAAACGCGGAATTAGAGGCCAGTGTGTTTCCGGAATTCTCCTGGTGCGCGGAGAGCGGATGCTGGTACGGATCATAGGCATGCATATATTCTGCGACCTTTTTCCAGGGATTCGTTTCGGCGGTAAAAATAAACTGTCCCGTCGTCCCGTAATAATAGTCGTTGTCGCATTCCTGGGATAACGTCCAAAGAACGGGATACGCGCTGTACCGGGCGACCCAGTAGCGGCAGAGGCGCGCCAGATCCTCATCGGAGATCAGATGCATGGCGTCTCCCAAAGCGGTCGGATAAGAGAATTGCGCGTTTGCATGTACGAAGCCCATTTCGGCAATCAATTTAAAATATTTATCGTACTGCTGAAAACGCGCAAGCTGTTCTTCTCCAAATTCTTCCGTAAAAATACGCTTAAAATAACTGTTGTCTCCGTCGTATACTCCGAGCGGCTCCGACTGAATCACCGTGAAGCCAAGCTCCTTTCTGCGCATAAGGGTATATTCAAAGCGGGACGCCACGGTGCCGTCTTCAAATTTTTCCTTCGTATCGATTTCCTCCAGAGCCATATGCCAGTGCGTATCTCCCAGATAGAAAAACGGCGTTCCGTCCGCATATGTAAAATATCGCTGTTCCGCTTTCAGGAAGCCTCTTTTGTAAATTTCATGCTCACCGTCATAATTCATGCACGCCACGGTACCGGTCAGGCCGTTCAGCGGATTCGACTCGTCCGAGCATTCCACAGTGAAATCCCAGAGACCGCGCTTCGTCAGCGCATACCGCACAATAAAATTCTGTCCGCCGTTCCAGAAAGCAGGAACTTTGTAGGTGGTCCCGCTCTGCCGGTGTGTAAAAACAAAATCAAATTCCACATCGTAAAACGGATTCTCATACGATCCTGCGCTTTGAAAAGCAAGCTCGGACGCCACCCAGATTTGAGTCCAGTTATTGCCGATAAACGTGCCGAGATCCGCCGGTTTTCCCGCCGCCTGAAGCGGAGCTTCATTCCAGCTGAAAACTCCGAGACACACAAAAAAAATAACGAACAGAAAAAGCAGCGCCAAAGTGCTTTTTGCCGGGATCGCCAAATTCATAAACGAATCGACCTCCTGAAAAATTTTTATTATATTTGATCGCTCGCAGACGGTTATTTTACGGCTCTTGGCCTGCGTGCAGAGGAAAGCGTGCGGAAGCGTTCCTGAGACGGAAGCCCCTCAAGCAGCTCCTTCGGCTCAAACTGGCGGTCGAATTCCGCTGCGGCCGCCTCGTCGACCTGATAAATCGGATCCTCCGCAAACCGTCCCGCACAGCCGTACAGCGCGCCGGGAAACAGCTCCAGAGCCTGCAGCCCATCCGCGTACAGGTTGTCCTGCGTGCCGATTCCGTAACGCTCTGCGTTCAAGAAGCCGAATCTTCTGTAATATTCCGGATCTCCGTAAATCAGGATGGCTTTGTAGCCCATTCTTCCTGCCAGCTCCTTTGTATGCCCGACCAGCAGAGAGCCAATTCCATTTTTTTGGTAAGACGGCAGTACGGATACCGGGCCGAAGGTCAGGACCTCTTTTGTCTCGCCATTGTCACAAAAGAGCTTGGCCTTTGTATAGACGATGCTTCCAACGATTCTTCCGCGGTGCTCCGCTATAATATCCAGTCCGGGAAGAAAGCAGTCCGAATCGCGCAGGATATGCAGCAGATAATGTTCGGTGCAGCCCGGTCTGTAACGATTCCAAAACGCTTCCCGCGTTAATTGTTCTACGGTTGTATAATCTGACGGCTGTTCGTAACGCAGCCGGATGTTTTTTCTGTTCAAAGGAAATACCTCCCGCAAAATTTTTCCCTATTTTATCATAAAAATAAAACCTAAATGAAAAATATTTTTACATTACAGTAAAATTTGCAGGAGCGCTTCACAGCCGGCGGAAATATCGCGGTATGCAGAATCAAAGCGTCCGCTGTACCATGGATCCGGGATGTCTCCTCCGCGGCCGGTAAAATCAAGCAGCTTCCGAACCTTGTTCCGCGGGTCTCCGCCCAGGATCCGCAGCAGGGCCCGGACATTTTGAGAGTCCATGCAAATCAAATAATCATACTTATCGTAGTCGCTTTTTGTGACCTGCACGGCTCGTTTTCCTCCGCACTCGATCCCGTGCTTTGCCAATTCCGCCCTTGCCGGCGGATAAACCGGACTGCCCTTGCCGTTCCAGATTTCTTCTGTGCTCGTTGCCGCGGAGGCAATGAAAAATTTTTCTTCGCATCCGCGTTCGCGTACCAGATGCTTTAGTATAAATTCTGCCATGGGGCTGCGGCAGATATTGCCGTGGCACACGAATAAAATTCTTATCATCTTTTGATAACTCCTCGTAAGTCCTGTGTATTTATGAAACCATTTCAGGAAAGTACAGCCATTCCGCTTGCTATTTTTTCCAGCACAGCGGAAACCGTTTCTTAAATGGAGTAATTTGTCGTATCTACAACATTCGCTTCATATATCCCCAGATTACAAAATTGTCCCCACATGGTCTCTACTAATTCAACATTTGTTTTTCTGTCTAATTTTGAGCGTTCTACAGCTCGTTTCATCGTTTCTTCCTTGCTGGCTCTTAAAACGATATAATGTACCTCATAATCTTCTTGAACAATAGCTCTCCATGGTTCCAAACACCACGGTCCGACAATTCCATCTACAATTACATCATAGCCGCCGCGAGCGTATCGCTTGGCAGCTTCTAAAATGCTTCAATGACAACCAAATTTTGTTCGTTGGATTCTGGTAAATGCGGTGATACTACGCCTTTGCTTAAATAATGAAAAAAGTCATCTGTGTGCATATGCACTGATTTATCCTTACTTGATTCTTTTGCAACAATCGACGCAGCCGTTGTCTTTCCTGTCCCTGGGGAACCTGTAACCACAATAATTCTTCCTTGATTCATCTGTATTTTTCCTCGCAATTCCTATTTGCCTTTGACCCTATTATACTATGACCGTTCCTTTATGGGAATAGACAGCTTGTAAACTTGCCGGTCAAAGCGAACCTGGAACACCGCGGCGATTAGCCGTTGCAAGGCAGGCTGGATATGCCACCCCGCTGCGCTGCGTGTCCGGAAAATATGCACGCCGATCACTCGCTGCGGCTGGCGCAGAAAGTAATAACGGAAAATTTCTTCCTGTGTCTATGAAAATGCCCCGGAATACTCAGTCTGCTCCGGCAAGAGGGCAAGGGCGGCGACACTTCCTTGCTGGCGCCCCTTGATTGCCTATCTGCAAAGGCGGGCGGGGCTGGCAACACCGACGCGAAGCGGCGTTCATTTTATCGTTGACTGGCTCGGCTGGCTTTGCTATAAGTTCAAATAAAAATAGAAAAGGCGAAGTGCTTATCGTAACACTCCGCCGAAAGCCTAACCGGTTTGAGCAAAAAGCTTGGTTAGGTCTGCTTTACTATTTTATGCCGTTCTACTGCATTTATACACTTAAATGTGCTTTCCAATCCGCTGGAAAATTCATTGCGGTAAGACTGACTACACCAATATTCATATAAATCAGCCTCCATAGTTCTGCAAGAATCTACACCACTGTTCACAAATTTGATGTAAATCTGGTGTACGGTTCAGCCGTCCCCCGCCGCCTCATGGCTGGTGTGGGTGTACAACGCCCGCGTCGGAGTGCCCCATGAGGAGCGGCAGGTCTCCATGGTTCCCAGGCTGAAGATCCCGTGCCGCTTGCTTGGCCTCGTGTTTACTTACTCTGACTGAACCGAGCCGGACGAGAGAGCCGGTTTTGCAAGCCTCCTAAAACTCGTTTTGCCGCCCCTTTTAATTCTGACAGGACAGGTTCCCCCTTCTCGGCATGACAAGTAACAGCGCGTGCATTTCATGTCCGCCCGTTTACTAGCCGCCAGCCTGATGGAAAAAGTGGATAGTCAGCGCAAATTCGAAAGCGCAAGGTGCTCAGGCAAGCGCGTTTTTTCAGATGGCTGCGCTTCTGTCATGGGGCCGTTCCCGCCGCAGAGCGTACAAATATATTTCTTCACTTTACCGCCTCTTTTTGTGAAGGAGCAGCATGTTTCCGATTGTAAATCCGTAATGTTATCGCAATTCTCAGCGATGTCCGCAATGGCCATGACCGCATCCGTGGCTGCCGCAGGCATGGGCTTCTCCGCCGTGTTCATGATTATGGTGTTCACAATGCACATCGGGATTAAAAGCAAGATTGCCGGAAAGGAACGCATTTACCGCTTCATCGGCGCTGCCGCTGACGCCTCCGTAAAGCTTTATTCCATGTTCTGCCAGCGCCATTTGTGCGCCGCCGCCAATACCGCCGCAAATGAGTACATCTGCTTTTACAGCGGAGAGTATCCCTGCCAGCGCGCCGTGACCGGAGCCATTGGTGTCTATAAGCTCGGATTTGATAACCCTGCCGTCCTGAATATCGTATAATTTGAACTGCCCGGTGTGGCCAAAGTGCTGAAAGACATTTCCGTTTTCGTAAGTTACTGCGATTCTCATAGTATTTGCTCCTTTTTCTATTTTGTATTTCTTTTGAATTTGCCGTCTGATACAATCTTTTTTATAGCAAACGTCCGCGCTGTCGCTGCAGAGACGAAAGTCGCCGCCCTCAATTTTAAGTGAGCAGCCGCACACAAGTGCGTCTGCGAGCTTTTTCCTTGCAGTCTCATATATTTTCTGTGCGGTTGTTCTGCCTACGCCAAGCTGTGCTCCGCATTCTTCCTGACTGAGTCCCTCCTTGTCAATCAGCCGTATTGTTTCAAATTCATCAACTGTTAAAGTAATCGGCTCGCCGTGCGCTTCTCCCGCCGGAGAAAATTCAAGGATTTCAGGGAAATAGCAGACTCGTCGGCATTTTGTCGGTCTTGGCATTTTATCACCTCGCCATACATTTTAGCGCCGTTTCAGGCATATGTCAATAATATTATTGACATATGCCTGAAATCCCGCTATACTAACACACGCAAAAGGAGATTCCGCTTATGAATTACTTATCTTATTTACCTGTGTTTGCTAAATTGACAAAATCACAGCAGGATGCGCTTACAAGCGCGGCTTTCATCCGTAAATTCAGAAAAAGTGAAATTCTGCATAACGGCTCTCAGGATTGTACGGGACTGATCCTTGTGCTGTCTGGTCAAATTCGCGCCTTTACCATATCCGATGACGGCAGAGAGATTACGATGTATCGCCTTTTTGAGCGTGATATTTGTCTTTTCTCCGCCGCCTGTATGATGAACAGTATTCAATTTGATATAACCATTACCGCAGAAAAGGACGCCGAGGTTTTGGTCATCCCATCAGAAGCTTATAAGAGTGTTATGGAGGTTTCCGCACCGCTTGCCAACTACACAAACGAGGTTATGGCAAGCCGATTTTCAGATGTAATGTGGCTGATCGATCAGGTAATGTGGAAAAGCTTTGATAAAAGGCTTGCCGGTTTTCTTTTGAATGAAGCGAATATCGAAGGCTCCAGCACTCTTAAAATTACTCACGAAACAATTGGAAACCACCTGGGGAGCCCCCGTGAAGTGGTCACGCGAATGCTAAAGTATTTTGTAAATGAGAGACTTATTTCTCTCTCCCGCGGAACGATCGAGATTATAGACAGAAGCGGACTTGAAAAAATGACAGATTAACAAAGCAGCGCGTTTTCTTTCAATCGTCCATTCCGCAGGGGGTAGATTTTTTATTTAACGCTTTATCGTTATGGACTGCAGCATAGAATCGGAAACCGCCTGCAAAATTATAGGCATCAAAATCATTGCCAATTAGAATTCTGCTTGCGATATAGCTTCTCAGTCCGCTTTGGCAGATGACATACACGGGCTTGCTCTTGTCAAGCTCCTTTATGCGTTCGCGCAGCTCGTCAACCGGAAGATTGACAAAGCCTTCCGCATGCCCCATGCTGTATTCCAGCGATGTGCGTGTGTCAAGAAGCGTTACGCTGCCGTCGCGGGGAAGCGTTTTATCGTTCTCATAATACCATTGCTTTACAATGCCGTTTTTAATGTTTTCAATGATATATCCTGCCATATTTACAGGGTCCTTTGCAGAGGAATACGGCGGAGCATAGGCAAGGTCAAGCTCAGTAAGTTCATATGCCTTCATGCCGGCACGGATCGCGGTTGCAAGCACATCTATTCTTTTATCGACGCCTTCAAAGCCTACAATTTGAGCGCCGAGCAAACGGTATGTGTCTTTCTCGAATAATACCTTTAAGGTCATAACCCTGCCGCCGGGATAATATCCTGCATGACTCATGGGAGAAAGAATGACCTTATCCGCAGCAATATCAAGAGCCTTTGCAGTTTTTTCGCTAATACCGGTAACAGCGGCGGTCATATCAAATATCTTAATAACGGAGCTGCCCTGACCGCCCGTGTAATGGCTGTCGCCGCCGCAGATGTTGTCGGCGGCAATTCTGCCCTGCTTATTGGCAGGCCCGGCAAGGGAAAGCAGCGTGTCTGTATCAGTAACAAAATTTCTGATCTGCACTGCATCTCCGACAGCGTAAATGTCGGGAACAGAGGTTTCCATTCTGTGATTGACCACAATGCTGCCTTTGATTCCGAGTTCCAAACCAGCTTCTTTTGCAAGCGTGGTTTCGGGAAGGACGCCGATTGCCATTACGACCATATCGGTATGAATCGCCGACGCATTTTTAATTTTCACATCAATCCCGTGATCAGTTTCAGAAAAACCCTCCACCATCGTATTAAGCATCAAATTTATACCGTTCTTGCGCATTTCGGCATGAATAAACGACGCCATATCCCCGTCAAAGGGATTCATAAGCTGCTCTGCGGCTTCTACGAGAGTTACATTGATTCCGAGATTACGCAGATTTTCCGCAGCCTCAATTCCGATAAAGCCGCCGCCGACGACCACGGCAGATTCTGGTTGGTGCGTATTGATATATTTTTTAATTTTCAGTGTGTCCTCAACGGTGCGGAGGGTGAATATCATGTCGCTGTCAGCACCATCAAGATTTGGCTTGATCGGCTTAGCGCCAGGCGAGAGCAGGAGCTTGTCATAACGCTCGGTGAAAACTGTGCCGGTTTCAAGATTTTTTACGGTAACGCTCTTACTTTCCGGGTGAATTGAGATCACCTCGTGATGCACAACCATCTTGACTCTGAAACGCTTCCAAAAGCTGTCGGGCGTCTGTAAGGTCAGGTCCTTTTCATCTTCAATCGTGCCGCCGATATAGTACGGAAGTCCGCAGTTGGCATAGGAAATGAATCCCGAACGCTCAAAAACAATGATTTCCGCCTGTTCGTCAAGCCTGCGTATTCTTGCCGCCGCAGTAGCTCCTCCCGCGACGCCTCCTATAATTACAACCTTCATTTATCTGATCACCTTTCCCCGGTAGCTGCTGATGCCTCCGATATTTTTGGCGTTTATATAGCCCATTTGCTTCAAATAAGCTACCGCCTGTCCGCTTCTGCTGCCGCTGTAGCAATGGACATAAAGCGGCGTGCTTTTGTCTTTTACCGTGTTCTCAATGGAAGAAATTCTATCAAGAGGCACATTGACACTCCCGTCAATGTATCCGTCACGGTATTCCTCTGCCGTTCTAACGTCCAGCAATACCGCACCGTCCGTTGTTTTATATTCCGCAACACCGGCGTTAATATCGGTGCTGCGGAAGAAATTGAACAGTCCCATTTTTCCTCCTTATAGCATTTCCTCTATCTGTTTTTTCGACCTGTATCCCACAACCTGATTTTTGAGCTTTCCGTTTTTAATTACAGCGAGCATCGGGATGCTCATTACCTGAAACTGTGCTGCAAGCTCCGGCTGCTCGTCAACGTTGATTTTTCCGACCTTGACATCCCTTCGCTCATTTGCGATTTCCGATACAATCGGACCTACCATTCGGCACGGCGCGCACCAATCGGCATAGAAATCGAGAAGAACAGGTTTATCGGATTTCAAAACTTCGCTTGCAAAATTTTCTTTACTAATTTTAATTACAGACATTTTCGCATCCTCCTTTGTTTTATTGTATTTTTATTATAACCGATCAGAAATCCGAGTTCTGTGATGTTATCACGTATTGCTTTTTCTGTTTTTTAATTTGCAGATTGTCTGCGTCATGGTTCCCATGGGGCAGAAAGCGCACCACGTTCTCGGCTTAAAGAAAATCATAACAATAAGGCCGATTAGCAGCGATGTGAGCATCACGCTGTAAAAGCCGAAGCCAAACTGCGCCACCCAATCCGGGAATATACTTCCCGAATATGTCCATTCCCACGGAACGCGGAACGTCCAAAACAGCTTGATTGCTTCCCGAAGACTTTCTGCCCCGCTTGCCACAAGGTAAGTTTGAAATACCATAATTCCGAACATTGCAAGGAAAAATATCAGGAACCCGTATCGAAACCATTTTGACGCCATCCATTTCGGCGTGGGACGATTACGGGAACATTTGAGAGTTCCTCCGAGCTTGCAGTACAATTGCCCTCTGCCGCAGAGATGGTTACAGAAAAACTTGTTGCCGCCGAACACCGCAAGCAAAATCGGCAGCAGGAAATCAATCATACCGAGCCAGGCAAAGAGAATATTGAAAAATCCCAGTGCGAAATATACGATTGACCATATCCATAAGGAATCATACCAGTGTTTTTTCTTTGTTTTCATATCTTCGCCCTGCTTTCCATCTTAATGCTGTTTGCCGGACAGACCGCTTCGCACTTTCCGCATCCCACGCATTTGTCTTCCGCAACCTTTGCGAAACATCCTTTATTTACTTTCACTGCCCCCAGCGGACAAGCTGCTTCACAGGCACCGCAGGCAACACAGCGTGTTTTCTCTATGGTCGCATATCGTTTAGACGCCATCCCGATTCCTCCGATTATAAAATAAGTCTGTTAAATTTTATTGCGAGATTCGATGTTCCTATTCCTTTTCTTTGTAATAGAGCATACAATGACAAAAGCCTTCAAAGTTTGGATCGGCAATTTGCTCTTTGAATTCTTTGCACATACATTTGGTGTCATCCGTTTTTTCTCTGCGGCAAGGACAGTAGCCGCCCGTCTTTTTCAGTCCTTCTTTTATTGTGTTGACAATTTGCGGATCAGGATTTAATTTGATTTTCATTTTTCTTCTCCTCCTATCATTTGTTTAATATAGTTTTCCAAAACGGCTTCGTTCATTGCGCCCACCCGTATGTCGTAAAGCGAACCGTCAGCATGGATAAATATGGTTTCAGGAATAGAGTAAACGCCGTAGGTATCAGAGGCGTCATATTCGAGGTCGTAATACACCGGAAAGCTGTAGCCGTTATCGGAAACGAATTTTTTGATGCTGCTGACGGTATCCCTCTGTCCATCGGTGAGATTTATCATAAGGAACGCAACGTCGTCTTTATATTTCTTGTACAGATTATTAAATGCAGGAAGCTCGGATATGCACGGACCGCACCAAGACGCCCAAAAGTTTATGATTATCGGTTTGCCAAAGTAATCCGAAAGGTTTACTCCATTCATTTCCGAATCGTAAACCGTGAAATCATCCGCTTGAATGACAGTGTCGGAATTTGTGTCGTCCGGCGTGCTGCCGGCAGAATACTTTTCCGTAAGTTTAGGATAAAGAACCGCCGCCAACAGCATCACCGCAGCAAAAACGAGCGCAACAATCAGCCAGGTTTTATTTTTCATTTTTCGTTCACCTCACAAAGAAAAGGATAATATCAAATTAAGCAGTCCGAACGCCATCAAAATTCCTATAACAATCAAGGCAATGCCGCTGACTAAATTGATTATTTTGTAGTGCTTTTTAATAAAGGTAAACGCACCCGATAACTTTTCGAGAAGAACTGCGGAAAATATAAACGGAATCCCGAGTCCCAGCGAATATGTCAGCAGTAAAGTCGCGCCCTTTAAAGCACCGCCTGCGCTTGAAGCAAGCATCAGCGCAGAGCCAAGGAAAGCGCCGACACACGGGGTTAAACTAATGGAATAGATTGCGCCGAATAAAAAAGCAGATGCAATTCCGGTTATTTTATAGCCTTTATTCATCCCCTTAAAAAACGGAATACGGAAAACCCCCAAATAAGAAAGGCCAAACAATATTACAATGATACCGGAAACAATATTTACGACTGTTTGATATCTGGAAAGCAGCTTCCCAAGCGTTCCCGAAAAAAGTCCGAGCGCTGTGAATACGACCGTAAAGCCCACCACAAAAGCAATAACCTTAAATATCATCTTAGGCCTTTTTCCGGTCTCGTCTTTGCTTTGTCCTGCAAAATAGGAAATATATACCGGCAGCATCGGCAGCATACACGGCGATATAAAAGATACGATTCCCTCCAAAAATGTAATGATATAATCCATAAACCGTATTCCTTTCGTCAGCTTACTATGTTATAGTATCAATTTCCTGCGCCGCCTTCCGTGATGTTGTCACATAGAAAATAGACTGTAAAAAGTCCGGAATAAAAGAAAGAGGATGCTCAAAAAATAAGAGTGCACCTGGAAAAGGAAAGCAGACACTCGCAAAGAAGTGGAAAAGCTGCATTGCATCCGCCTTCCTCCGGAGGAGCGCTTTTCATCCTGGAGATGGGGAACGTACGGAGTAAGAAACAGCCTGGTATCGACCTGGGTGAGGCAATATGTGGAGATTACCCGGTAAAAAGATTATGAAATTCAGTAAATCCGTATTTTACTGATCCGCGCTGCGCAAGATTGCCCTTCAGAAGACAGAAGCATCGGTAAATTTTTTAAATGCCGCCGGCAGCATGACGCTGTCTTCGAGCGCTTCGCGAGTAACCCAGAGGAAGCGATCGTTTTTCATTTTGCAGAAGACGCGATAGCTCTCCATCCGCCACTCGACATGAGTAAAAACATGCGTTTTACAGGCGCCCTTTTCAATCCGTTCGTAGGAGAGCTCCTGTGCCTTCAGCCAGGCGGCGGCCTCTGCCTCCGTCAGGCTTCCGTCTGCATTCGGAAATTCCCAGAGTCCTCCGAGCAGTCCGGAGGGCGGCCGCTTCCGGAGCGCGATCAGATTTTCGAAGTGAAGCAAAAATACGGTTTTTTCCTGCCTGCTGCGCGGAAGCTTTTTATTCTGTACGGGGAAGCGCAGCTGCGTCCCGTTCCTGGCTGCCCCGCACAAAGAAAGAAGCGGACAGCTTTCGCAGCGCGGGAAGCCGTTTGGGGTGCAAAGGATCGCTCCCAGCTCCATCAGACTCTGCGTAAACGCGCCGCAGCGTCCCGCGGGATAAACTTCCGCGAGCTCTGCGGAAATCTGCTTTCCTACGGAAGCCTCTGTAACGCACCGGCCATCTTCCCGCAGACGCGTAATAACGCGCAGTACATTTCCGTCTACCGCCGGTTCCGGCTTTTCAAAAGAAATAGAAGAGATCGCGCCCGCCGTGTACGGCCCGATGCCGGGCAGCGAAAGGATCTCTTGATAAGAATCGGGGAAAATACCGTTGTATTTGCTGCAGATGATCTGAGCCGCTTTCTGCAGGTTTCGTGCGCGCGTGTAATAGCCAAGGCCTTCCCATAGCTTCAAGAGGACTTCTTCCTCAGCGGCAGCCAGATCCGCAATCGTTGGGAGCTGCTTCAAGAAACGTTCGAAATATGGCTTAACTGCTTCTACGCGCGTTTGCTGGAGCATAATCTCGGAAACCCATACGCGGTACGGATCCGTATTCTCCCGCCAGGGAAGCGCGCGGGCGTTCGCGGCATACCATTCCAGGAGCGGCGCCACGATTTCCTGTAATTGAATTTTATATTGAGTATTCTGCGGTGCTGCTTCCTGTGCTTCCATGTCAGGCTTCCCTCCAGGCGGTAATTATAGTACAAAAAACAGATTTTCGCTACCGAAGAGCCGGTAAACAATTAAAAATTGATTTTAATCTCTCAGAAGTATCGTTTAGCACTAAAAGGATCGACAGCAAGGACTCTCGCTGGAATCTTTGCTATTCAGCCGACACACTCTGATTTTATAGTTTTATGTACTATGTTCTATATCTACAAAATATTCATAGAACAAAAATTGCCGATTTTTATATTTATATTTTAAGCTTATATCAATTAAATATTATTTCTGCAGATTACATATATTATTTTTTTTAGGCATATCTATCAACTTTAATCTACTGGATTTATTAAATATAATATATGCAAGGACGCTATATAAGACAGCATGTAAAAATATTAATAAAATCAACACGAAAGCTTCTATGCATCCAACAGGATTACCATTATAATGTAATTTAATTTTGTTAAAATTTATTATAATAGCTATTGATCGATTAATTTATTTCTTATGATTTAATCGGATCGTCTCTGTATGAGAATATAAACAAATCCTCCAGGGAAGGTTCGCACGCCTCTGCGGCCGGATGCCCTCCATGTATTTCCTCAAGAATGTAACGGAACAGAACGCCCTCGTTCTCCCGTCTCTGTACTGTAACAAAAGCTCCTTCCGGCAATTCCTCAGGAGAACAGCACAATTGAAAGACTTTTCCCTTTAAAACGCCGCACAGCGCCTCCTGTCCTCCGTGATATAATACTCCGCCGTTTTTTAGCATGATTATTTGCCCGCCAATTCCTTCTGTGTCTGACAGAATATGTGTCGATACAATAATGGTTTTTTCCGCCGATATATCTGTAAGATAATTTCGGATTCGGACACTTTCCTTCGGATCCAATCCTGCAGTAGGTTCGTCAAGAATCAAGATTTCGGGATCGTTAAGAAGCGCCTGAGCAATGCCAAGACGTTTTCTCATGCCTACGGAAAATGTACCGACTCTGTTTTTGCAAACTTCATCGAGCGACACAAGCGATAAAAGCGCAGGAATTCGCTTTTCGGCCTCCTTCTTTTTAATGCCTTTACACTCCGCTATATATTTCATATAAGATATTGCAGAAAAAGAAGGATACGCGTTGAATTCTTGGGGCAGATAACCGATCCGTCCGCGGTATTCTTCGTCCAGCTTATAAATAGATACGCCGTTATATTCTATTTTGCCCGAATCAGGAAAAAGCAGCGTTGCTAAAAGTTTGATCAGTGTTGTTTTGCCTTCTCCATTCGGGGCAAGAAGTACATATATGCCCTTTGAAAATTCAAGATTAATATTATTAAATACTGTTTTGTTTTTGTACGCTTTTGACAGTCCGGCAACAGTAAGCACAAGCATCACTCCCTTAATATTTTCTATACAGATGTCTTTTAAGCATTCTGCATCCCATGAAAAACAATATCGCTGCTGCTATGTGTATCGCTGCGATTGCACCCCACGATTCCGGTAGTCTTGACAGCCCCCAGCAAAGAAGCATTGGATCAGCCAGGCTGGAAAATGGTAGAAAACGCAGCAGGTTATAGAATCTCTCATAATATATCGTATAAAACGTAAGAACGGCTGCCCCCAGGATAATAACCACACACAAACTTATATAAGAGCTTTGAAACAACGAATTTAGTCCATGACTCACCAACAGCAGCAATTGCTGCATTACAAACGCCGCTATGAAAAGAAGAAGAATATATTCCTTAAATGTGACGGAACCTGACGTTATAAAGAACGGACGATTCTGCGCTGACGGAAGCACGGCGCTGCACAGATCCGCTTGCAAAAAAAGGCGGGTTTTTGAGTCAAAACTGCTTAAAAGCATCGGCAGAGCAAATACTGCGCCATATAAAACAGGCGCGCTGCAAACGGATGCAAAATAACGTGCAGCGCTAAAGGAAAAACGTTTTTTTGTCGTATCCAAAACGGAGGAAGCCCCCGATTCCTGATCCAGAAACAGCGGATATAATGCAATATACATACTTCCTATTAGTAAACAGGCAAAAGACGCCTTCCATACAGCGTTCACATAATCCAGAATTTTCGTATTGAATAAAAAAGAGGCCTGCTTCTCCGTAATAATCTCTTTGATCCGATTTATAACGGATTGATCGGCTGCAGTTCTTTCAAGCTCTTCCAGCAGCGCTTTGTAAGCTTCCTCCGGACCGTATACTAAGGATTCATATTCATTAAGCAGCGTTTTAAAATCCGATAGGATTTCCGTTTCTGTTTCCGTAAGTGTCATTCCACCATCCGGCCGCAGGCGTATCCAATTTTCAAGCTGTTGCCTGCTTTCCTCATAACAAACCGCGGAAAATCGCCGGCCGGTCTTTTGGTAATAAAGCGCTGCAAATTCGGCAAATTCCTCTGTTGAACAAATTTGCTTATAGAATCCCAAAGCAAATTCCTCGTCAAGACGAACCCCAAACGATTGGGCAAGCCTGACGTCCTTCTGAAGCTGAGCATCATTATTTAAATCATTTTGTTTTGTCGCGCAGATTACAAAAGAAAACCCCGTTAATACAAAAATGACGATATAGAAAGAAATCGCTTTTAAAATTTTTCCCATTTCATATTGCCAAAGCATTTTTTCACCCATTTGCAAGCCTGACAAATTTGGCTCGAACTGCAAGATATAAAACAACAGAAGCCGCCGCAAGAACAAGTGCAGTAATGATTTCGATTCCAGCAGGATGCGCGGAGGTAAAACTGGCGATAAAGCGAAAGATCGGACCATTCAGCTTTCCGAAATTTTCATAACGCAAGTCAAAAAAGATATATTGACTTACGAAATAATATACGGCACAAAGAATAAAATAAACGAACGCGGCAGCTAATTTGCTTTTTAAAAAACAGGCTGCCGAAAACGCAAACAAGTTTGCCGAACTAATTACTAAAATCAGGATTATAGATTCCAAAAGCAAAAATAAGCCATAGCGCAAAGAAATCCAGTACATCGGCTGACAGTAGGCATTATATTCAGAGCTCAGCATGCCCTCTCCGAAAACAGCAATTTTATGAGGAAAGAGATATATCGCTGCGAATGCCAACAAGCCTGTAATAAATAAGCCTGCCGTCAGTACTGCAAAGCAGCCTCTGTCAAGATACCTCTTTCCGATTTTACATGTACAGGGAACCGCATATACGCATTTACTGCCTGCCCGTCCTATCATAATGCAGAAGCAGAAAAAACAAACTGACAAAAAGCAAAGAGAAAACAACATATACTGTACTTTAGAGAATACAAAAAACGGCAATATTGTATTTTCTCCAGGAGGGATATCCGTTCCATACTTTTGATTCCAGTAGGAAATTCTCAGGTCCGCCTCAAGCTTCTGCCCTCCGTTTTCGGCGATATAAGAAAGCGGTTTAGATTCATATGCTTCAAGTGTTATAAAAAGTTTAATGACTTCATCGTCTGCCGCTTCATAACGTGTTACGATATCTCCTTCCGGCCAGGGTATATCATAATAATACGGAAATCCATATAAAGTATAGAATTCATTTCGGAAAATCCCTAACACAGTCTCATTAACCGGCTCTATAGATTCATAATACCATGTACCGCCGTTATGCTTATGATCTTCTGTAAGGGATACTCTGTTTCTGAGTTCCTTCCATAAATCATAATTTGTAATTCCAAGATTATATAATTCTTTGCGAGAGGCAATGATTTTATCGGCAGAAGCAACCAATTCTTTATATCGAGTAAGCAGATCGGTCGTTTTTGAGTATCCGCCGGTGATCAAATCGCAGGCAATCACGTATTCCGTTTTTATTTCATCAGCCGTTAAACAATAACTGCTGTCATAATCATCATGCAGCTCATATAATATATATCCGGCAAAAAAAGAAAGTAATAAAGCCGGAATCAAAATTCCCGGGCCAAAGCAGCGTTTCAGTTCCGCCCTTACTATGTACAAATAAGCTCACCTCCCAATTAACAGGCATCACTTATAATAAAATATTTTAATGATGCATTATATAATCATAGCGAATCAGCGAAATCGCGCTTTTCATAACCTTTCTCTTTGTTTCCCTGTTATACTCTTTAATACTATGTACATAATTATAAATTCAAACCGCAAGTTGTCAACTATTAATTTCATTTTTTGTTCATCTTTAATGCAAATGTGATTAAATAATAAAACAAGGAGCATCAAGTCTATGATTGCTCCTTGTCCTTATAAATCGCCGCACGCCACTCTGCTTCAATGCCGTGCGTAATCCGAAAATTTTTATTCAAACCAAAACGAATCCACGCTGATGCTCTGTCCATTGAACAGCAGCCAGAACGGCCGGACTCCCGTCAGCGAAATTTGTAGCTCCGCCTGATAAACGGCAAAGGCGTCCGCATCGATTTTACAGGTTCCCAAAATACCGTCGCCGCCGGAAAAAGCAGAAACGATGCCTTTCCCGCGCGCACGGATCAGCAAGCGGTGCGCGCCGTCCGAAAAATCAAGATACCGGTATTCCGCCCAGTCCTGCGTCCAGTTCCCTCCGCCGCAATGTGTCAGAATTTCGTTATTCGGGTTCTCCGGAGTGCCTTCCGGCGCAATATATCCGTTTCCCTTAAGCCGGCAGGCTACTGAAGCATCAATTTCGCGGAACGCGCAGATCGGGCCCGACGGGCCCTGAGACGTCATTTCCACCTCCGGAATAGAACCGTCCTCCAGAAAAGCAATCGGCTCGGCGCAGACGCGCCTGCAGGTAAAACCGTTCTGAGAGGAACGATGATAGAAAACGTACCATTGCCCCTGATATTCTTCAATAGAGCCGTGGTTATTCCAGGTACAGGGATCGCAATATATATTATCGATAATAACTCCGCCCCTGTGATAAGGGCCCAGCGGCCGGTCGGACACGGCGTATGACATGCAGGTCGCTTTTCCGCGGGAAATATCCGTGTATACGATGTAGTATTTTCCCGCGCGCTTGCGCAGGGAAGCACCCTCATGGAAGCCGTGCTCCTGTTCCGTAAGGAGTCCCGTGACAATGCTGTCTTCTTCAATGGTGCGCATATCCTCCCGGAGCCGCGCGCCTTTTAAAGAAAACTGTCCCCATAGATAATACGCCTGCCCGTCGTCATCGACAAAAACCGCAGGATCGATGCTGTCCCCGTCAGCGCCGGCAATCGGCTGCGCCTCGGAAAACGGGCCGTACGGCCGGTCGGATACGGCAACGCCCTCAAACGCGTCCTGCCCGCAGGCGTAGAGATAATATTTGCCGTTCCGAGCCGCCGCATCCGGCGCATAAAGCGGAACGCCGGGCCGCCACGGGATTCCGGGCTCATCCTGCGTATTGCGGAACGAAACCCCGTGATCCGTCCAGCGCGACAGCTGCGGATCATCCGTAGAAAAAAGGAATATTCCGTTCCGCAATATTCCTTTTTTCCGGAAATGTCGCACGAACCGTATAAATACAGGCGTCCGTCCGGCATTACATGCGCCTCGACATCCGGGATAAAAAAATTTCTGGGCAAAAGGGGATTCATCGCTGCAATGTCTCCTTTCTGTTCGGCAGCTCATTTTGTACCGAAACCGTAAGTTTGCACGGATATTCTTTTCCTTCAATTCCTAATGAACAAAAGCTCTCGTTCGATAGAGCAGCACACACCCTTCAGAAAAAACGCGGAAGCCGCTGCCCTGTTCGGCGCTTTGCGGATATACGATGAGATTGGACCAGACCGTCTTTCTCAGCTCTTCTTCCTGTATTTTCTTATTATATCGGCATCATTATATCCGAAATATTAAGAAAAGCAAGCATGCAGATTTATTCCGTTTCCTCGTCTTCCGGCGCCGGCCTCCATGCCTGGCCGAAATTCACGTCTTTAAACAGCGAGGTAAGTCCGGTAATCTGTTTCAGGCGAAGAATTTCGTCCTTATCCATCCCCAGATGCTTTGAAATCCACTCGTCAGACCGGCCCAGCTCATGAAGCTCTTTAATGATGTTGCTCATCAAATCGACGTCGTGGCTTCCGCGCGCCCTGTTATGGCGGATCGTGCTTGCCATTCTCTGATCCAGAGGCTTGTCGATTACAGAAACCGGCAGCAGGCCCTGTTCCCTTTCGTAGATGTCCGGGTTTTCCAGCATGATTCGATAGCGGTGAAATCCGTCAACAATCAGATAAATATCCTTTTGCTTTACGTAATAGCAGACGATGGGCATTGTATATCCGTCTGCTTTGATGCTTTCATAAAGAAGCTTCATCTCAGGCGGCGCTACTGCGTTGGGGTTATAGGTATTCGGCTGGATTTTTTCGATCGGTACTGCAATAATATTGTAAGCGGGACTTTTATATTCCATTATTTAATTCCTCGAGACTTTTGTATTTGCGCCGAATCACATCGATGCGCCTCTGCTGCTGCCTGGTAATGCCGAAGCCCATAAACCGGCAGGTATGGTCGTTCTTTAGAATACAATAACACATTCTTTTCCAGCTGGGAATATCTTTCGTGCCTTTAATATCGTCGGTATGATCCGGCAGCGGTCCGACAAAGATAACGCGCGATTTTCTTCCCAGTGTATAATTGGAAAATCCATTTCTTCGGATATGGTAGCCGCGTTCGTTCAGCTCTTCTATAACGTCTTCATCCAGTCCGCCGCCCGTTTCATGCCAGAACTGAATAGATTTGTTGAATTTTTTGATGTAGTTGCTCCGAAGTCTGGCGGGGAGCGTGTCTAATAGAAAAAGCGTATAGGATTTCCACGTATGTCCCTCGGGAAGGGAAATATTCCGGTACGCCATCGCTTTTGTTTTTCCATAAGTACAGCCAAAATTGACTCCGCGGACGCGCCCTACGAGCCGAACCCATATTTCCGGATCAATCACGCGGTATAGATTCAGCGAATCTTTGGAGTAATCGTTGAATGGGGACGCGACGCGCATCTGCGACGGCTTGAGTCCCGCCTTATAATACAGATCGTATAAGCCATTATAATCATAACCGAAAAGGTAATTGGCGTGCCATACGTCGCTCAGGAGCCAGTCATATAAAGGCGACGCGCACCAAACGTCTTTATATTGCTTACTAATCCAGCATTCGTTTTGATATCTGTATTTTTTATTTAAAAAGCCGCTGTATCTTCGCAGCGATTCCTCCGCGCGCATTCCAAGAAGGCATACCGTTTTCCCGTCGCCGTGCGTCATTCGATACCAGCGCCCGAATTGTTTGGCAAGGTCTTCCTGGTGCATACGGTACCGGTATGTGGTAATAGGATTATTTTCAAGATTAATAACATACTCTTTCTTGGGCATTTCGCGGACCCAGCTCTCCTGTTTGGTATCATCCCAGGGATACCAGTACATTTCATAGCTGCTGAGCGCCGTTCTGGTCGCCATCGGGAGGCATACCCAATACAGCTCCGCCTGCCCCTTCAGGCGTTCAAAAGTCCGCTCAATGTATTCCGATGTTACCGTATACTGCGCTTCGAAATCCTGATGAAAGACGCCGAGCGTTTTCTCGGGATAATACCGGTTTCTGTAATCCATTACCAGGTTCAGGAGCAGTCCGCTGTCTTTTCCGCCGGAAAAGGAGACGTAAATGTTATCAAATTCTTCAAATATCAATTTCAAGCGATCTTGCAACGCTTCATATACATTTTGCTGCAAATATTTCTTTCTCATAATAATATAAAAACCTTTCTTTATATATGCTGAGCAGAAACAAATGGTATGATTCGATTTGCACAGATATCTTTTATATTATAAGAAAAAATTTTTTACTTGACAAGTTTGTTAAAGAATAAATGAAATAAACCTTGTAATGCATAAATATTTATTACATAACCGCTTTGATTGCATTGCACAAATAAAAGACAGACTGTATAATAGTTGATATTATGATATCGTGAAAAGAGGTTGATATATGAGAAAGTTTGGTTTAATTGCAGGGATATCCGCAGCAGTATTAATCGTTCTATTTATGGTATTGTACTTTATGGGCATATTCAAGGATAAAATTAAAAGTAAAGATCTGTATCTGTATACGATTGTTTATTCTCAGGAAGCCAGTCAGCCTGTCATATCGGCGGCAAAAGAATTGTCTGAGACTATAAATAAAGTGTACGGGACAGAGCTGCCTGTTTTCAGTGAGGCGGAGGCACATAAGGGAAAATATGAAATTCTGATTGGCAAAACCCAGCGCAATGAGAGCGTTTCGTATGTAGACAAGCTCCGGAGCGCAGGCTACGGATATGGTATCGAGGGAAAAAAGATTGTGATAACCGGGAGAAATTCGGAGACCACCATTCTGGCGTTGCAGGACTTTATCGAAAATGTTCTAAACAGAAATAACGGCGATAATGCAAATGCCTCGATTTTTTACTCTGAGGATGACAACAAAACAGTTCAAGGGGAATATTTGCTTTCAGAGCTTTCTGTCGGCAAGACATCAATTGATAAATTCCGGATCGTTTATCCGGGTGAAATAGTAAATGGAGAGGATATTTTGGCGGACAGCCTCGCATCGCAGGTTTCTGAAATTACAGGCTATGTGCTTGAAGCAGTATGCGAGTATGATATTGACGACTCCGCTGAAAACGAGATTTATGTAGGAGACGTGGAAAAGAACGCTGAAATGCAATTGAACGAAAATCAGTATTATATCGGCTTCGATGGAAAAAAGATCCGGCTTTATGGAAACAGCAGCGAGGCGTTATACCGTGCCGTAAATACACTGATCGAGCTTTTTCTTGAAACGGCAGATATAAAACATCGAATAGAGCTTGAATCCGGAAAAATTTATGATTTTGATTTATCGGAAATGCGGGCAATGTCCTTTAATGTGTATTGCGCAAATTTGACAAACGAGAGAGTCGACAGAGTACTGGATATTGTGGAAAAATATTTGCCGGATACTTTTGGCGTTCAGGAGGCAACACTAAACTGGATGCGGATTTTTCATAATAAGCTCGGTCATATCTATAAATATGTCGGGGTTGGGCGTGATGGTGAAGCTCGTGGTGAATACAGTGCTGTTTGGTATAATGCGCAGAAATTTGATCTCATCGACAGTGGAACAAAATGGCTCTCTGATACGCCGGAGGTTGTATCAAAAGTAGAAGAATCGTCTTTAAACCGTATTTTTACATATGCGTTACTTTCGCGCAAATCGGACGGACAAAGGGTTTTCGTAATAAACACACACCTTGAGCATAAAAGCAAGGAGGCCAGAAACAAGCAGATTGCTGTCCTTATGGACTTCGTTGATAATTATAGGGATTATCCGATTGTGTTGACGGGAGACTTTAATTCAAAGCCTGATTCTGCCGTATACAAAGTTGTCCTCGGAAGGGAATTTTTAGATTCGGCCAAAGCAGCCAATGTAAAATATGAGGCGGCCACGTTTACGAATTACGGGGCTTCCGAATCGATTATCGATTATGTATTTGTAAGTAAGAACGGCTTTGAGGTTGAGGAATACAGAGTATGCAATGAGAAAATCAACTCAAATTTTCCTTCGGATCATCATCCTGTGCTTGTGAAATACAGGCTCAAATGATTTTTTGCAATTTTTTCAATTAACAGTCAAAATCATTTGAAATTTTGCAGATTTATCAAGATATATACAGTGAAACTGGTGTGTGCTGAACGGCGCACACCAAAATCGTCAAGAAAGAAAAGGCGCGGGGCGCAGAACGCTTTTGATCCTTCTGGTGGATGCGCGAATGAGCAGCAATTAACGCAAAGCGCCGGAAAAATCTTGTTATGCTGTTGGAAAAGCGACGGGAAAACTCGAATTATGGAAACATGTGTATATCAGCGCAAGGCCACAGCGCAGACAGTCAAGAAGCGCCAGAAGACAGTTCCAAAACAGACCAGAAAATCATATTCATGTACGCAAAAGGAATGACAACACGTCAAATAGAGAGGCATTAGAGATGTTCATACCAGATGGAACGGATAAGAATGCTGCCTGTGGCAAAAGAGTGGCAGCAACGGCCTCCGAGGTCATTTATAAGGACGTATTGGGAAACGAAAAGGAAAGTGCCAAGTTCCGAGCGTTCGTGCTCAACGGCCTGCAAAGCCGTGGTGTGAAGGATATTTTCATCGCCTGCACGGATATCCTCGCCGGATTTGAGGCGGCCATCCATGTCGCCTTTCCTCAGACCGAACTTCAGAACTCCAGCATCCTCCAGCTGCGCAGCAAAGCCAAATCCGTGTTTCCGACCGATGACAGCCTGCTTAAAATGCCATATCTGGCCATGATGGATAATCACGAGGACGTGTCAGGCCTGGAGTATGAGCCATTCCCAGAAGGTTCTCTATTTGCGCCACATTATGACCTTTACACCGCATTTGGGATTGCGCCAGAG
Organism: uncultured Clostridium sp.; assembly: GCA_900543695.1. Taxonomy (GTDB): domain Bacteria; phylum Bacillota; class Clostridia; order UBA1212; family UBA1255; genus Egerieisoma. The sequence continues at coordinate 43,279 of UQSG01000003.1, forward strand.
GAAGCCACGGGTTGCCCTTCTGATTAACCGTGATTCCTCTGGCACCGTTTTCCCCGTCTCTTTTTCGCATATTATCAATAATATTCTGTTCCTTACAAATTACTTTTTCTTCTTTTTAGCGACAATCGCTATAATAACTACTGCAGCAACAGCAACGGCTGCTATACTGCATACGATAATCGGAAAAAGATCTGTTTTCTGTTCCGGAGTTTCTACCGTAACCTTTGTTGGCGTCGAAGCTGCTGCATCGGTCTTTTCAGCCGTGGAAGAGGGTGTCGGTGTTGACGCCGGAGTCGGTGTCGCTGTCGGCGCAGAAGGAGTAACGGAAGGATCATTAATCAAAAGCGCGTTCCCCCACAAAGCGCTGTCAGAGTATGTGGTTTCATTGGGATCCACACAAAGCTTAAGCGTCGAAGCGCCGGCAATATTGATCGAAATCTGCTGCGGCTCGGCATCATACGTCATGACATCACTTTCGTATACAACCTCTTCGTCTACCAAAACATAAAAAGCTGCCGTATTTCTTTCAACTTCCTGCGCCCATGGATAATCATTCATTCCGATTGTTGCTGTGAAAAGTGTGTAGCCTGCACCTTCAATATCAATTTCCAATCCGGTTTCCTCTCCAGCTGAAAGCTCATAGCTGTGCATTCCGATTCCCTTTGCATATGTCTCTCCGGCAATACAAATTGGCTCGCCATCAAATGCCGTGTCAAAGCCGGGCATCGGATTCTCGGGATCCCTTGGATCGTGACCGACATAAGAAAGCAATTTGTCCGGATTATTAACCAAATAATCACTCACATAAATCTGCTGCAAAGCTGCATCTCCCTCTTCAGCCTGCAGAAACAGCGCCTGCATTGAACAGAAGCAAAGCCCGAGGCAAAGCATGAGGTTTACAGCCATCTTTAAAGTTTTCATTTTTTCTTTCATATAAATATCTCCTCGTATTATAAAGTAGTAGTGTTTATAGTCCCTCTCCAAGGACTGTATGCTATACAGTTGGAGACACTACGGATCGTTCCCTTTCTCCAGCCACTCGATGGGTACGGAAAGGCGCCAACCACAGTCTCTTTGTATTGCTGCTAATCCGTTAGATACCGCATGACGGTTGATTTAGAACAAGCTTACATTAAGAAGAAAGCACTGTGATCCCAAACAGTATTTAACTATTACTAAGGAGTATTCACCGCTAAGGATAAGCATGACTGCCTTATCACGAACTCAGATGGCGAAGTTTTTCCGGTTTTTACCATTCAGAATAATCGGAATGAATCTAACGATCTTTTTTCCATGATTCAATCCCGTTTCATCAGACGTATCCAATTACCTGGCAGTCCGGGCAGTTCGAAGCCTCTTGTTCGCACACGGAAAAAACGAGGATGCGTTATTTACGTGTGCTCCGATCGATGCTGTCAAATATATCTCCAGAGAAAGATTTCTGAAAGGCAACACTGCAATGTTGCCATCACCCGCGCCGCAAAGAAACTTATACTTTTAATCTGCGCGATGGTTAAAATCAGGCAAGCCTTCTATAAAACGGCCTGACTTTTTCTGTTCTGTAATACTCCCTGCGAGCATTGGTATATGATGCTCTGTTTGTCATTCGATTTTCAAGGTACAACGATATCTGAAATGCGTTTCCGTAATTCATTAAATCTCCATTTTCACCTTGACTTTTTAGGACTTGACGTCTCTTGGCAGGTTTAGTTGTCCTTCGGAATATACGCGGTTTCTCTACAGGTTATACCGGCGTTATGTAAAGCAGCGCCGATCCCTTTGCATCCGGAATTTCAACAGTAATCCCCTTCTCCATCAAAGCAGCCCCAGTTTCTGTATAAGTTTTTTGAGTGTCTGCATCTCGTACGGCATACGTCATGTCCGGTATCAGCCCCTTTAGTTTAATGCTATAGCTAGGATTTTTTGCCTTTTCAGGACGGAAAAGCTGGACAAAGCCTTTATTTAGCTCTGGATCAAAAAACTCCCAACCTCTCCAGCAATCGTCTCCGCGTCCCCATTCCGTTAACGGATAATAATCATTATAATAATATTGATTAATCTCTCTCCATTCATAAGCTGATTCCCGGATTTCATCCCAAGCCAGCCTGCTGTAGTTCACATTCCAAGTCATTGCTACCCACGGAGCGTAGGAAGAACGCATCGTGTAACGATCCGCTTGTGTACACGTTCCCGGTCCTGTGACACAAGCACCAAAGTACGGCAGCCACTGGAAGAGCGTTTGATGCATAGCCTGCTTATCCTCCTGATTCGAATAGTCATGATCCGTTTTATGAAGCGGGACGGATCTTCGCATGCTTTCAATGTCATTTCGTCCGCCACCTGCAGCGCAAGAATCAATCATCATGTTTGGGAAACGTTCAATCAGTAAATCCCAGTAAAGATAATATCCTTGAGCATAAAGATTCTCTGCAATTCCCATTCTTCCCTCCCGATTCTGTGCATTAAAGTTACCAGCAGGGTTGATTCCGTAATCCTGGCGGTACAGAGAAATTCCACCATCCTGTAAAATTCCGCTTGTTCTTTCCAGCATCCAGTGTACAAAATCCAGATTGCCAAAATTTACAAGATTGTTATCAAGCATATATTCGCGCGGTATTCCATATGTATCATCGTGATCATTCCAGTCAAGCCGAACAACCTCAGGCTCAAACCACAAAAGTGTCTTTACCCCGTGCTTTGCTCCGAAATCACTGATTGCTTTAAATTTTGAAGGAAACCGAATCGTATCAACCATCCATGTACCGGTATGAAGCCACGTCGATAGCTGCTCCTGTCCCGTCCGAAAATACCAGCCGGCATCCATCCACCAATAAGAAATCGGGACACCGTGATCAACATATTTTTTAATGGCTGCAATCTGATTTTCGTCGGTCGCATCCTTCATTTCATTATAAACCCAGGAGGTGCCTCCGGACAGGTGCGGCGGAAAAAGATCTCCATCAATACGTCTCATATTGCAATCAATAAACCAGTGACGCCACAGATTCATTGCGCGCGCCTCATCCCTTCCCTCATATTCCAGGAACGCCACAAGAGGAGTACGAATCCGTTCCCCCGGTTCAAGATACGACGAAAAGGTCTCCTGTCCTGCCAGAAAACGAACAGCCTCTGAATCATCCGACTGACGGTCGTAGGTAAATGAGGCTCCCCACATTATTGGCCACCCTAATGCAACAAATGTACCGCCGTTTCCATACTCAACATTAAAATACGGAAAATAATCGTAGGTTGAGCGTCCTGTCGGTGGCGTCATACTCACACTTCCTGTCGCACTCATATCAAAGGTGTACGGTGCATACGGTCCAAGTTCTTCCGTTCCGCCATCTCCGTAAATACCTTTTAAAACGGGAGATGCTCCTGTAAACTCCAGATCTGCACACTTTAAATTTTCAAGCACAGCAGAGTTATTTTCGCCCTTATTCTCAAAATAGACAGTCCACTCGTATGCGCAGTAATCGGGATAGATCGCCATTTGCAGCGTAACCTCAAGCTCATCACGGAATTTGAGAAGAATTTCCGTCGAGACTTTTGCCCCCTGCTCCACGGTTTGTCTGGAAATCTCCCGGAAGTCCTTTTTCAATCCGCGATAATTTTTATCATCGTAGGTGAAAGATACTGGTAAAGTTTCCAAATCATTGAGAAAACTCTCATATTTATATATAATTTTCTTCTTTTGCTCCATTGTCTGATATACACCGTTTCCCTTTTCATCAGTAATCCAATACGAATATGAATTTGTATCAACGCATGAGGCAAAAACCAGCACAGATAAACATAGTATAATCAAATTTAATACCTTCATTTTCAAACTCGTTTTCCGCCTTTCATTCGTTACGCTTCTTTTAATATTTAACATGTTTTATCCTTGCATGTCACGTCCTTTTTTTAACTAAAAACATTGCAAAATTTATTATTTCATACGCTCCCCATGCTGAAAGTATTGTCATATATCCTTATATAATATATACTATTCATGTTTTTACTGGACATCCGCTGCAAGCTAAGGAGTCAACAATGGGCTGTAACGTTCAATTTGAAGATTTTTTTGAAAGCTACCGCGCAGGCGAGCAGATTTATCGGAAATACATGGACACGCTGGATCCAGGCTCTGTTGATTCCGAGTTTGTTTTGAAAAATGGTATGTATATTCCGGGAATTTCAATGCCTTCCAACTGTCTCGACGAGCAGATATTTATGTATAACGACAACATTAAAATCGTAAAACATGCCTGTTACATGCCTTTCTTCCGGCACAGTCATACATTTTTTGAAATGATCTATGTTTACAGTGGAAACGCAGTAAATCAACTTGCAGACAATTTCATCCCATTAGAGACCGGCGACGTATGCATTCTCGCCCCGAACGTCAGTCACAGTCTTAATGTTTTCAGCGATAGCATCATAATTAATATTTTAATCCGAAAGACAAGCTTCAGCGAGACGTTTATCGATTTATTCACTGAAAAAAGCATACTGGGGCAGTTTTTTTCCAGTACGCTCTATGAAAAGGATTCCCTTCCTTATGTTATTTGCCGCTCCGGTCGTGATGCCATGTTGCATAGCTTCATAGAAATGCTGATGTACGAGGACATCTGTAAAAAGGATCGATATGCCCGTACAATCAAAGAAAACTATATGCGTACAATCTTCTGCTATCTTATCAGAAATCATTCCGAACATTTTGAACATATTCCTGCCCTTTCTTTTTCCACAAAAAACATCAGCGAAATTCTTTCATATATCCGGGAGCATTATACTGACGTCCATCAAAGCGAGCTTGCAGAACATTTCCATTACACAGTTCCCTATCTGAGCAAACGCATTAAAGCCGAGACGGGACGTAGTTTTTCGGAAATTTTAGCGAGGCTGCGCATCAAAAACGCGTGTATTTTATTAAAAACCACGGATCTGCCAATTACTGAGATCGCAATACGCTCCGGCTTCCGGAAATATGACGTTTTCTATAAGATGTTTCAGAAGCACATCGGTATGCCTCCCAAAACATACCGATCACAAAGCGTCGACGCGTACGCCATCTCTGGTCGCATATAAATTTCCGGTCGTTCAAAAGAACTGCCATGTGAACAGCAAAGCACGAGACTATATTGCGTGCCCGGATTCAGTTGTCTGAATTCTTCGGCGGCGTTACGCCGAGGCTTATTCCTGATAACTGTTCTACGGCAGTGAACCATTCGAAAAGTGACTGGTATACCACCGCGCTGAATACTACTTATCATGAACTGGCAGAACATTATAATGTCGCCATCATTCCGGCAAGAGTCCGGAAACCCAAGGATAAACCGAATGTAGAAGGTTCCGTTGGCAAGATCTCCACATGGATCACAGCAGCCCTTCGCAATGAACAGTTTTTCTCCCTTGCAGAATTAAATGCTGCTCGAAGGAATTAATATCCAGGAAATTGCGCGAAGACTAGGCCGCTCAAAAATAGAGATCACGTGGAATCCTTACGCCCATCTATATCCCAGAGAAGAAGAACGTGCAATAAAAATACTAACTGAACCCGTGTAAAATCGTGTAAGCAAATAAAAAAGCCGCTTATTCAGCGGCTTTTTCGCTCTTTGGCGGAGATAGAGAGATTTGAACTCTCGCGCCGGTATCCCGACCTACACCCTTAGCAGGGGCGCCCCTTCGGCCAACTTGGGTATATCTCCACATATAATAACCGAGCTTCGCTATTATACCATAAAGAAAAAATTCGTCAATAAAATTTTATTAATATCGGAAGACCGGGCTCTCCCCCCTCCCGCATGGTTCCGGGTCAAGCCGGGTAAATTCCGGCAAAAAGCAAATACATCAACAGCGCAAACGCGGCATATATAAGCTGTTTTGTATTATGCCCCGCGGTCTCCGTTATTTTTCTCCGTATCCCGCTTTTTTTCGGAATCAGAGCCGCATTCCTCCTGCTCGGCAAAGCCCTCCGTGCTTTCTTTTTCAAACAGCGTCTTAATTGTCTTGCAGAGAATCTCCAAATCAAGTAAAATACTGTAGCTTTGAATATACATAAGGTCGAGCTTTAGCTTATCATACGGCTTGGTGTTGTATTTCCCGTATACCTGCGCATAGCCAGTCAGGCCGGCCTTGACTTTCTCACGAAATTTAAATTCCGGGATTTCCTCAGTATATTTTCTGACATGCTCGACACGCTCAGGTCGCGGCCCAACCACACTCATATCACCCTTTAAAATATTAAACAGCTGCGGAAGCTCATCGACGCGGATTTTCCGGAGGACTCTTCCAACCCGGGTAATTCTGGGATCGTTATCAATCGCAGGGATCACAGCCCCTTCCTTTTCCGCATCTACGATCATGCTTCTAAATTTTAATATCGAAAAAATCTTTCCGTCCTTCGTACAGCGGTCCTGTCTGAAAAAAACCGGACCTTTATCATCCAGCTTAATGGCCAGCGCGATGATTCCCATCAGCGGTGACAGCACAACAATAGCGATCAGAGAAAGCAAAATATCAAAAAAACGTTTTACAAACCGCTGTTCAACCGTTAAGCCGCTGTTTCTTGAAAGGAGCAGCGGCGTGTCAAAAAGGTGAAGCCCTTCGGCGCTGCGTACAAGAATATCCGAAATCTTAGGCGTCGTATACGTTCTGATCGAACAATCATAGCAGTATTTCAATATTTTATTCCGAACTTCAGCGGGAACGTCGCATATTATGACGCCTTCATATTCATGCGTCAAAGCGAAAATTTTATCAAGACCTTCCGAAATATGAATCCGTTTTGAAACGTAAAAGCAATCGCTGCGCGTATTAAATTTATCCATCAGGCTGTGTGTCCAGCGTTCTCCGTACACCAGGAGCACATGTCTGGGCGGATAAATCTTTCTATATAGAAACAGAGAAAGCGGACTCCACAGAGAAATTACAACGATCTCGACAAGCGTCATGAGCAGCAGCGGAACAACGGTATAAAAATGTTTTGTCAGCAAAACAATTTGCAGATAAATCAAAATATTGGAGCAGATGCATGTAAGCGACTGCGCATATACCATATTAAAGTTGCGCAGATAACCGATTTTTAGCCCCCCAAAAATCGCCGTAAAAATACAAAGAACCACTCCATATACGGCGACCATCATCCAATGCCCGAGCCGCGCATAGGTAATTTCCATCAGCTCACTGTAATATTCCTTCCAGACATACCAATACAAAAGCATTTCCGCGGCAAAAAGCAGCGCTACAAGACATAAGCGAAACAGTCTTTTATATTGCTCGTAATTTTTCATTTGTACCAACTCCAACATCTCCCGCGCGGAGATCGCCTATCATTAATATTTCCCGAACTGTGCAAGTATAGCATTATTGTAAAAAAATGACAACTCTTGGCTGCCAATGCGCCTGCAATCAATTTTTTAAAATGCGGTAAACGTCCTTTATACTTGAAAACACATACATAGGCCGCCGTTCCTGCGGCGTATTTTCAATATCCTCCAGCGTTGCTTCCCCTGTTAAAACGCAGATTGATTTGACGCCGGCGTTGATCGCCGATAAAATATCTGTATTCAGCCGATCTCCGATTACTGCAATCTGTTCCGGGGAATAGCCGTATTGCTCCATAATAACCCGGATCATGCACGGGTTAGGCTTCCCCGCAATAAACGAGGGACGCTTTCCCGTTGCGCTTTGAATACATTCCATAAAGGAACCGGCGTCGGGAACGGAGCGCCCGCCGCTTACCGGGCAAACCGTATCAGGATGCGTTGCCCAATATTCAACCCCGTCTGTAATATAATCGCAGGCAATGCGGAGCTTCTCATACGTCAGCGTCGTATCATAAGCCAGCACGACAAAATCCGGCCGTTTTTCCGGTTCAGGGTAGTATTCTTTTATTATTTTAAACCCATTTTCCGATAAATATTCCTCCAGCGCCGGCGTGCCGAGCAGAAACAAAGCTGCGCCCGGATGTTTTTTATTTAATTCATAAACAAGCGCATTGACAGAGGTAAAAAAATCTTCTTCTCCGGAAGCAATTCCAAGGCGAGCCAGTTTCTCTACATATTGCCTCGTCGCTTTTGAAGAATTATTCGTTATATACATCGCTCTTTTATTCTGTTTTTTCAGGATATCCAAAAAGGCAAGCGTACCATCAATCAGCGTATTGCCAAGGTATATCGTTCCGTCCATATCCAGTAAAAAGCATTCAATTTCTTTAAGCTTTGCAGGATCTCCGCTGCATAAATCCACAATATCGCCTCCGTGTGGCATTATAGCACAGAAACATGAACTTACAGTAAAAGATTTTAATCGATTGACATCCAGAAACAGACTTGTATTTTTTTGGCTTCTTCTTATCTCCCCTCTGAAATATCTACAAGCTATTCCACAAGAATTTATACACTTATTCACAAATCCAAGCCATTTATCCACAGCCTTTCTGTGGATTACTTTGATTTTTACTTATATTTTGCATGTTTTTACAATTTTACATGTGAATAAAGCGATTTGAATAATCCACAGCTTTTTTCTTACTTATCCACAAAATGCTGTGGATAAGTTTGTGTTTCCAGGACGAAACCAGACAGAAATACCATATTTTTTTCGTGGCCGATAATAAATACGGTATTTTCCGCTAATTTATTAAAAAGCTCTCCCTTCAGATAATCGTTTGAGTTTTCCGACGCAATATTGATTTCCATCTGTTCCGATCTGTCGTCCAAGATAAAATGCAGCATATTATTTACTGTATTAATTTTATTCTGTTCTCGCATGCTCTGTGTGGAAAATTCGCGTTTGACGATTGCTCCGTCATCCATTTTTAAAACGGTCATGCTATTCTTATATGCAAAAATTCCGCCTAATATTTCACCCGGGAAATGAAGCTCCGAGACGCATTCCAGCATGGCAGCTTCATCAAGAGAAACCGTTCCATCCAAATTCATGCTGATATGATTGACAAGCTCTCTTCCCGTAAGATTTAAATTCTGTTTCGAAAGTCTATATTGCTGCCGGGCTGTTAACGAAGATACCGAGCTCAAAAAAGCTCCCGCAAACAAAAAGATCGATACGAAAAAGCATAGCAGTAGCTGCATAATTTCCTCCCTTTATCGTACTAATTAACAACGGCAATTTTTACCGCGGAAACACGCAGATCCGTCCCGGTAAGTTTTTCGAACAGGGAGGGGTTTGTATCTTCTGCAGAAATTGTAACACGATCGCCGCTGCTTAGCGGCATGTCCTTGATATGTTCCGCTCCATAATAAAATGCGGATGTATTTTCTCCCAAATTTTTTTCCAGTGTAATATTCAAATCATATTCTCCATATCCTGCGAGACTGCTTGCCAGATATGAAAAAATTTCCGAAGACACGACGCTCTTTGTGCTGATATTCTCAGCGATATCATAGCAAATATCGTTTACACGTTCCCTGATACCCATAAACAGCAAAAAAGAAATGCTTATCAGCAAAAGATAGAAAAACGTAAAAACAGACAGTACATAAGCAATAAATTTTCCGCTCATTTTTCGCCCTCCGAGAGAAGCCATGCATTAATGAGGCTGTATATCTCATTAATACATGGTTTATTTGATCAAATTACGTAGCCTTTGCAAAGGACTGGTCCTTCAGCGTAAAAGAAATAACAGTAATTTTCCCATATTCGTCGTACGTTTTGCTCATAGTAAACAGCGTATTATCGTTATAATCCGTCAGATCACCCGTCTGCTCTACCGTGTCGCCGTCTACGTTTACGGTATATCCTCCGGAAGAGCTTTTATTAATATAATTCTTAACTGTGCTCAGAGGGACCACAGTGCTGTCCTTAAGCATGATATTAAGCCGGCTTTCCTCTTCGGTCACTACATCAGCGGTGTCCCGGAAGCCGCCCATCTGCCCGATAATGGCATAGCTGATTAACCCCATCGTCAGTACAATAATTACAATTGTCGCGATTACTTTTTCCATAAAAATTCCCCCTAATAAATTTTTATTTATAACGGTGGCTTTATGCTTCGTTTTGCTCTCCGTCTGAACTTTGATAGGAAAAATACAGTTCCAGGAACGTATCCTCCTTTTTTACCTCGGAAAGCACAAAAAGCATATCACTCTTGATCACATCCGCCGCTTCCGCATAATTTTCTTCGCGAAACTGATAGGTTTTATCTGAAAATTTTACAGAAACGAGAAACCGATACCGATCTGCACAAAAGTCAAGCAGTTCGAGCAGATATCGTCCCGAAGTGAAATCCCCTTCCGCAGGCAGTTTTCCAAGTGTCACCTCCTTTATGTTTTCGTTTTCATCCATTTTCTCACCTGCAGAACGAACCAGCTGCGCGCTGCTCCGATAGATCGGAATAACGGAAACCAGCAGTGTCAGAATGACAGCCCCGATTATAATCTCTGAAATAATTTTATCCATATCCACGCACCTCATTAAAAGAATTGAAAATTCATAGATTTCAGCCAGGGCTGAAGCATATATATCAGCAGAATAGCCATTGCAATAAATAATCCTGTGATCCCGATAATATGGATAAAATTGACACGCTTTTTGATAAAGCGGGCGTATGCACGTTTTTCCTGAATGAAATCTGCCTCTATGTTGCGCACAGCCAGATCGAAGTCATATAAAAAACCGATGCTTAATTTTTCATAAAACAATTTCGAATCCAAATCTTCGCTTTCCGTCAACAGTTCGCTGAAAAAGTCCTCTTTATCAACACTGCTTTTTCTCAGCACATCCATAATCCGTTCGAGATCTTGTCTGTAATAATAAGAACGTTCATACATCGCGTTGACCACCTGCATAGAATCGACCGGTTTAATACTTCCGCTCATGAGGAAAAGTTTTTTCAGAAAGCGGAGCTCCTTGCGTTTATGATAAATTCTTCCGCTCTTGCCGATCGCATGCATCAGGTCCGGAACATAAAAGGAAAGACAGGATAATATAATGACGCCCGTTATTTTTAACAATACGGTTTCTGTGCCGGAAACACCGATCAAAAGATCTGTTATTATTATGGCGATTCCAGTCAAAAACGTACAAAACAGGATCAGCAGCCTTCCCTGTAAAGATTTTTGTGAACCTTCCTTTCTCACGGCACGTCACCCTTTCTTCTTTAAATAGAATAAAACCGCGATCAGCAAAAGCAGAAAGCCGATATAGCCCGCTGCAAGAAGCATTCCTGCGCGCGTTTCATAATACTGCATCTCGGTCGGAGCAAGTACGGAGGCATTATAGAGTCTCACGGCAGGCAAGGCAGCCATAAATAATACCGACATTATAATGTAGCTCATCGAAGCTCCGCGCAAATCCTGCTGGTTCTCCAGGTCCTCTAGAACGTCGCGGACCATAACGTCAAACTGATCCTTAATTGTTTCGGCGCCGCCGTTATAGTGCGCAAGCCAAATGAGATCAAGCAAAACCGACATGTGTTCATTCGCATATTTTTTATCGATTTCTCTGAACGTTTCTTTTGCCTTTTCCTGTTCGTTCTGTGTAAGTGCATTATAAATCCGGAGCATTTCTGATTTGATCCCCTTCGGAAGATCAGGAAGGCTTACATGGATTGCTTTGGCAATGCTTCCTTTTGATAAAAAGCGAGACTGCAGGATCCGCAGCGCTTCCGGCATCCGCTTCAGATGCCGGTTCATGATCAGTTCAAAAATCAGCTGCAGAGCAAACAAAACCGAGGCATTAAAAACAATAATATATACAAGCGCAATATACCAATACGGCATGTATATAACAAGAATAGCGATAGACGCCCCACACAGCAGAAATCCGAAGGCAGAAATTCCGACCGCGCCAAGCAGCCGGTTTTTGTCAAAGGACAGCGTATTAAATACGGATATTTTATATGCAATTTCATTATTGAATTTTACAAAGCTTTTGCTTCTGGAAAAAATTTGATAGAGGCGATCCGCATACCGCTCCAGAAATACGGAAGAGGAAATCCTGCCATACCGCTTTTCACGGCGGCGCCGAACAAACCAGCTGAGAATAAAAAAGCCGCAGCAGCCAAGGCCTCCCAATAATAAAAAAGCAAAAAACAATTTATCCATTTTCTCGTATTCACCCCCCTGACTGAAACAGCTTCCAAATCTGCTCGGTAGCCTGATCGCCTGCATATCGGCTCATTTTTTGAAAATATTGATCGGAAGGCGCTTCAAGCAGCTCCCATGCGCCGGATTCACCCAGTGTCTTATTAAATCTAAAAATCGGTTTCAAATAATATGACCTTCCTGCAAGCAGGCTCCCGATATACCGGACGCCAAGCCTCATCAAAAGTGTCCGAAGCCGTTCGCTTTCCTTCAAGTCACAATCGTTCTCTGACATGCCCAGATTATAAAGGATTGATTCCTTCCAAGAAAGATCTGAACAGACCTCATGGATACTGTCCACTACGATTCTGCCGGTATCGAGCCGGCTCAAATGAATAATCAGGTCAATGCATCCCGCAATATCCTCCTCGGCCGTATTTTTATCTTGATACATGGGCGTTTTCATCATCAGATTCCGAAGATTCGGAATGACCTCCTTCGGAGAAAACGAATGCATGGTTGCACTGACGCCGGCGTTAAGCCGGAGCGCGGCATTAATAAGCTCTGAAACCTCATCAGGCAGCGTAATTTCACTTACTACAAGGATATCCCGTGAAGTCTTCAGCAAGTAAGCAAAGCTCTGCGCAAGATCGCGCTTCGTGTTCTCCACCAGCGTAATTACATTTTTGTCAGGATATTTAATCCCCGCCTGCAGCTCGTTTTGCTGATCAAGAATTCCGATTCCCCAATAATCAGGATATTCCCCAAGCATCGACAACAGGAAGGTGCTTTTGCCTACGCCCATATCAGAGCCTGAAACGATAAAGCTTCCGCGTCCCTTCTGGTTATATTTCAGGAAAGAAATCATATTTTGGTCGATCGTCTGATACTTTTCCGCAAGGTCTTCGAGCGAAACGACATGCAGGTTAAAAATGCGTTCATTGTAATAAAAATCCCCGTCTCCCGGCGTTACCTCGTACCCAGCTGCGCTGATCCGGTTGGAATTGTTTTTTGATGTCACAACGATGGGATTCTGCATATCATAGTTCAATGCGGATCGCTGTGTCGTCTTCTTCTGGATGTTGACGATGGTTCCCGGGTTTTCAAAGCACAGAAACTTCAGGCGAATTTTGAGACCCTTCCAAATTATATAAATATAATCCTTATTTAAAATGCCGATTTCGTTGATATCCATATACTGCAGAGATTCTATGCAGCTTTGGCCATAGCTGACCGCATACAGCAGGATACAAACAAAATTCAGCTGCTCGCGCTTCTTTTCATAGCGCTTCAAAAATCCTGTTCTGCGCTGCAGCTCCAATGCGGTATATCTCAGAAAGGGTTCCTCCATGACACTGATGTTATTGCTGTATTCACGATACGTCCGCAGAATTTCTTCAAACGAGAAATTAGCAAGAAGTAATTCAAAAATGATTTCCGCTTCGTTCTGGTTTATCTCCCGGAAATTGACCGCTCCGTTAAGTAAACCGTCAAGCTTATCGCGATCATAGGATTCCATTAAACGAATATAGTAATCTACGATATTTTGTCTTGCCGCTTTACTGCCCAGAGCAGCAAAGTCCTTTAATCCCGTAAATGTGCGGATTGCCTTCTCCGCATGAATTCTATCCGTATGATATGTTTCTGCAAAACGCGCGCTGTCCGACAGGCTTTCAGACACGATATCCGCCAGCCCCGCCCAGGAGGGGGAAGAAAGATAGCTCATGGGGCAACCTCAACAGGCGCAGCCGAAACCGGACGATATGTTTTCTGAGAGGCATCCTGTGTTTGATCTATATAAATCCGCAAATCGAGCACTCCCTCTTTTCCTGCATCTACAAGATCGCGATATTCTTCATCAGTTACGGCAAAAACCGCTGTATAGCATTCGTTTTCATCCTGTATAAATGCTCCGTTTGTTTCCGGATCCCGCTGAATATCATAAATCTGTATTTTGGGAACGACGACTGCCGTGCTCCCGTCCGGATAACTGAGCAGAATATCCGCAAACCGCCCCGGCTGCGCCTGTCCCGCAACAAGGCTGGAAATCCGGAATTCCTTCAGCCGTTCGTTTCCTTCTGCGTCTTTCAAAAATTCTTTAAAATTCTGATAGGATACCTGCTGTCCTCTGCAGATTGCATATTTCAGCTGAAGCCCGCAGACATCCTCAAAATCGGAAACGTAATCGGATGTGACACAGCCCGACGGCATTTGAACCGTTACAAAGTGGGAGGCAATGGCTTCCGTAACGATGGTATCTGAGAGCAGCGGCGTATCGCCGTTATAAGTAAGTACCGTAACATATCCCTGCGTTTCCGCCGCAAGCATCTCTTCATAGATTTCTTTTTCTTCTTTCCGTACAGACGGAATTACCAGGAAGGTATAGATTCCCGCGACCAACGCCATACACAGCAAAAACGCTGCGGCCCTTACGATTATATTCTTTTTCATATAGACACACACGACCTTTCCTTTCTATTGCTTGCGGCGCCGAATAAGCGATTGATAATATTGATATATTGAGCCTCGCTTCCGCTCCCGTCCGATCCGAAAATCGGCCGGATCTTTCCGGTAAAATTTCTTTTCAGCATTCGTGCTTCATCATGTGAAACAGCGCCAAGATATTTTTCTTCTCCTACCATCAGCAGAATGCTTTCCTCCGGCAGGCTGCATTTTTCGTTATACTCCCAGGCCGCGTACAAAACGTCGCCGCCAAACCATTCGTAATAGTTTTTGCAGGCCTCGATATCATCTACATTGGCCAGAGGCGTTGCAATCGTATAATCACAGCTTGCCGTCAGGTTGCGCACGGCCGGCTTGTCGTCATATCTGTCCGTGATAAAAATCACACAATCAAAATAGCTGCGTCCCCACGCGACCAGGTCCGAAATACATAATTCGTTTTCCGGTTCCAGCTCATCCTGGAGTCTCCTGCCTGAGAAATATAAATTCATGCAATCTTCTCTCTTGTGGAGCAGGCCCTTTGCATGCCATGCTTCCGCGTCCCTTTGATACAGCGATCGGTAATCGAAAAGATACGGCTGCGTTTCTTCTTCGACGCTTTCTTCCCCGTAATATTTATCCCGAACAGCATAATAGTCCAGCTTCCGCTGCGTTCTGCCTGTTACGGCCAGAATACACGTTTTCATCCCGAAAAATACCGCAGCCGTCTCGGCAAGCTCCCAGGCAAAACAAACATTGCAGTCAACATATAGGGAAAAGCGGACAGCCTGGTGGGACTGCGGCGTTCCCCCTGCCCGCGGCAGAGAAGGCGCTGTAAGCGCCTTCAGCTCTGTCAGAAGAGCTGCCGCATCCGGATACCGGTCCTTTGCTTCATACGAGATGCATTTCATCAAAATCGGTTTCAGCGCGCAGTCATCCGGAATTCGCTTCGGATCCGCGCCATTTGATCCAAACCCTCCCAGCAGCCAGATAAAAACCATGCCCAGTGAATAGATATCGCTTTGCGCACATGCCTTTCCGTAAAATACTTCCGGTGCGGTAAAATATTCACTGGCGATCCGGGCAGTTCTCTGTTTTCCGATCTGCGGCGCAGCCCCGGAAGCGCTGCTGTCGGGGGCTTCCGTTCCGGTTATAATGCTGCTCTCAAAATCGATAAAACAGATCCTGCCGTCTTTTATAATCAGATTGGACGGCTTGATGTCGCCATGAATCCTAGACCCTTTGCCGTCAATATCGGTGTTCAGAAACAATAAGAATTCCGCGGACGAGACGGCAAGCCCCGTCAGCTGCTCCGCAGGAATTTCCGGTCCCGGACAAACGCCGTCCAACCATTCTTCCGCAATATATCTGAAGCCCCCCTCCTCAAAGCTGCAAATAAATTGCGGTACGGAAGGGTGACGGAGCGATGTCAGCGCCGACAATTCATTTTCAAAAGAGGAATCCCCGGATTCCCATCGCTTCACTGCCGCCAGACTCCCGGTTGCGGTATCCACAGTCTTATACAGCCTGTCCTCCAAAATAATTTCAAGAACTGAAAATCTGCCGTTACAAACATCAAGCATCCTCTCACACCTCCGTTTTGATCCCGCCTTCGCGGCTGCAAACACAGAATACCTCACAAGCCGTCGAAAATCGACGGCGGGAATATTTCCTGCAAAAAACGCTCACTTTTCCCGTCTGCGGACGGCTAAATAAAAAACGTGCCGGGAGCAGTATTTCCCGGCACGTTCCTGTTTCGTAATTTTTTCGCCTTTTTTCGTCCGTTATTCCTTTGGCGCCATCACGGTAAAATAATTGTCAATTCCCGCCTTGATGGCCTCCGCAATTTTTGTCTGATAGGAATCGTCAACCAGCTTCTTTTCCTCCTCCTGATTCGAAAGGAATCCGCACTCTACGATGGCAGTCGTCACCTTGCAGTTTTTTGTGATAATAATATCTTCTGATTTTAACAGTGCCTCCCTGTCGTTCTCAGGCTCCAGCAGCTCTCTCAGCGCAGTCTGCAGACTGATCGCCAGCTTTTTGCTGGAAAGAGATTCTTTTGTATAAAAAGTCTGCGCTCCGTGATACTGTGAATCACTGAAAGAATTCAAATGGATGCTGACAACGATATCTGCGTTGCTTTCGTCCATCATTTTCTTTCGTTTCAGAAGATCCTGCCTTCGCTTTGCCGTCATGGATAAATTTTCATCGTCGTAATTCAATACATCCTCGGTACGCGTCATTACAACAGTGTATCCTGCATCCTCCAGCAGTTTTTTCGTTTTTTGCGCAATAATCAGCGTAATGTCTTTTTCCTTTGCCCCGCTGTACGCGCTTACCGCGCCGGGATCCTCTCCTCCATGCCCTGCATCAAGCACAATGATTTTCCCTGCCGGCGAAAGCGTTTCAACATATTCGGAAGCGTTTACGGACGAGCCGTCCCCTTTTGCTCCGAAGCCAATATTGATTGCGACGATTGCAGCGACGAGGACAAAAATCAGGATTCCAAGTATTACGTTGGTTTTTTTCATTATGAGTATCAATAAAGGCACCCCCTGCATACTACTTAATTAAGCATATTACAGGGGGCTTACAAATATTCACAATTGCCGTAAAATTTTATGGCAGCAGATCCTGCGCAGAGCCTCCCAGGCCTTCTACGACAGAGGAGGCCATCATGATTTTGCTGAAAATCTCCCGGTCTTTTTTCTCATGATAGAGCTCAATAAGATTTTTCATATATTTTCTGATCGGTAAAATGGCGTTCGGTTCTCCGTAGTCGCCGAACACGGCGGCAAACAGCGCTTTTACTTCGCTCTCATCCGGCAGCCGCTTAAAACGCTGCTTCATTGCGCGGAACATCGCATCGTCGCGCCTTCCCTGCGAAGCAAAGGCAGAGACAAGCGCAATCAGCTTATCGTCCTCCAGAGAATCATCTGCGATCAGCGTACAGACCTGTTCGCCGCACTCTCTGCACAGATACTCTGCCAATTCGTACAAAATATGCTCGTTGATGCTGCTGCAGGCGGAAAAAGCCTCCATAACCTCCTGATTCGCGCCGCCCTCCCCCATACGGTTCAGGAGCTTTACCGCTGCAAAGAGGAGATCGGAGCCGCGCAGCGCTTCCGCGCTTCCGGAAGAATAAATGTCGTTTTCCAGCAATCCAATATGAGACCGGATACAGCCGCGCAAAAATTCCGGGCCGCATGTCTCGTTCAGCTTCCGTCCGACAAAATCGTCTACCTCCGGATTTCCATTTTCAACATAGTAAAAAAACAGATTTTTCCAATCCTCCGCGCGCCAGTCCGCCGTCTGCTCCTCAATAAACGTGCGGTTTTCTTCTATTTTATGATCAGCTTCCCGGAAAAACGCTTTCTGCTCCAGCTGCATACAGCCGGCCTTCAGATAAATTTCCTCAAGCATTTTCTGAATTTCCTGATAAAACGCATCATACCGCATTATTTCGCATCCTCCTCCGGCGGCAGCTTTATTTTTTTCTTCTTTCTCGGCCCGCCATAGACCAGCTTTCTCAGAAACTCATTTTTCGGCGGGTTTTTGATAATCCGAATCCCGTGATATCCCATCATATAACCGATCCCGGCGCTAAGTATAATGATAATTCCCGGAAAAAGACAGGTAAGCTCCGTTACTTCGGGAATCACGCTTTCTTCCGTAGGCGGAGAAATGATTCTGTAGAACCAGAAAAAGGGGATATACAGAATCAATTTTGCGTAATGGTTAAACGACGCAATCGTAAAATAGGGATGTTTTACGATAATATATTTGTCCGCCAGTAAAATCATAATGATTTCTGCCAGAACAATCAGCGCAAACGCTGCTGCCGCACATGCGAAGCCCTTCATATTATAGCGCGCCCACTGGTACGGTTTTCTGTCCAATTCCCCGAAGCCATGCATCATCATGTACAGAATACAGATAAATACCAGCGTCACGACGAATGTATAAACGCTCAGCACGACATAGAGCTGCGCGTATTGCGACAGCGCTATGACAATAATGGGAAAAGCGGCCCACCCGAGAGCCACCGCTAAAAAATACGCGTAAAGAACCTTCCCCATCCCCTGCACGTGCGTTTTTATGTTCAGCATCATAGAACCGTAATTGCCCCCCAAAGATTGTTCGACCACAGTGTACCATCATTTTGGGATAAGCGCAAAAATATTATCGGTTAAACGTCTTTTTCAAAACTCAATTTTAAATTGTTCTGCGTTTTTCACTTTAGACGTATCAAGTTCCCAAATATCGTCGCCGAAAACAAACAGCGTTTCAATTTCACCCGTTTCAATCCTCGCCTTCTGCTCCGCCGTAAGAGGCCCGATTCCGTGCCTTTTCAGTATTTCGTCGTTGACTCC
The DNA here is from genome assembly GCA_900543695.1 of uncultured Clostridium sp. Taxonomy (GTDB): domain Bacteria; phylum Bacillota; class Clostridia; order UBA1212; family UBA1255; genus Egerieisoma. Next base: position 62,126 of record UQSG01000003.1, read on the forward strand.
GATCGTTAAAGCAGATACGCCCGCGCATTTTCCGTTTTTCCTCGCAGCCGTATCCACAGAGTCCGCATACTTCTCCGGAACCGGCTTTCCCATGGAATTCGATGCAATAAAGGCAGGCATCAGCGCAGAAGCAAACGCCGTAATTTTTTCAATCTGCTTTTCCCCGCAGGAGGCGGAAACCAAAACTCCGATTTTGCCCGCAGAAACGGCTCCATCCTTCAAAATCCTGCCGAACGCATTCTTTACTTCTTCCATAGAATCGCCTAAGGTAAAGCGTTCCGGAAGCAGGAAGCGTCCCCGCTCGCACAGAACATCCGCATCCTTTCCCGGAAGAGGAACAGCCTTCAGGACTGCATTTCCGTAATGGGATACCAGCAGCGCGCAGCCCGCGCTGCAAAGCGTGCAGCGATGTGTAAAGAAGTTTTCCGGAAGCGGGACGGCTTTCATTCCATTCATATTTTCCGTCAGCGCCCCTGTCGGGCAGACCGATACGCACAAGCCGCAGGACATGCAGTCCGCTTCCTTCAGAGGAAGGCCCATCGCCGGCTGAATCGTCGTGTCAAAACCGCGGCCGACCAGTCCCAGCACGCCGCGGCCCGTTACCTCCTCGCAGGCACGCACGCAAAGACCGCAAAGAATGCATTTATCCTGATCCCTTGTAAAATATTCTGCCTTCACCTTCAGGCTTCTGCGGTGGTGCCGCTCTCCTCCGATCCGATCGGGATGGATCTCATAGCGATTGGCAAGCTTCAGCAGGCGGCATTCGTAGAAATCCAGGCACCCGCATTCCAGACAGCGGCTTGCTTCCCGCTGCGCTTCTTCTGCGGAATATCCTGATACAAATTCTTTAAAATCAGCTTTCCGTTCCTGTGCGGGACGATGGCGGAGCGAAACGCGATTTTCACTGTTCCGGAAGGAATATTCCTCACGAATCTGTTCTTTCGAAAGCTCTCTCCTGGAATAAAACATTTCATCTTCATTTTTAGCGCGCTCGGCCGCAAGACCCGACGTCAGATATTCATGAGCCGCAGCAGCAGCCTTCTGCGCCTCTGCGATTGCCGCGATTGCAATCCCCGCGCCCCGGTTCGTAACATCTCCGCACGCAAAAACGCCGGACTCAGAGGTTGTAAAATTGGTTTCATCTGCTGACAGCGTATTTTTCTTCGTGTGCGCAAGCGTTTCAAAGCCGGAAAGGTTGCAGCTCTGACCGATCGCCATAATAACGGTATCAACTTCAATCGTTTCAAACTCTCCTTCCACCGGTACAGGCGCCCGTCTTCCTCCGGCATCCGGCTCCCCGAGCTTCATTTTCTGCGCTTTTACAGCGGAAACGCGCCCATCCGTTCCAAGAATTTCAACAGGATTGCATAAGAATTTAAAGACGACGCCCTCTTCCTCCGCCTCATCGATTTCGATCTGCTCTGCCGGCATTTCTGCTCTCGTTCTTCTATAGATCGTATAAACCTCCGAGGCTCCGGCGCGAACTGCGCTCCTGCAGGCATCCATGGCTGTATTGCCGCCTCCGACAACCGCGACCTTCCTGCCGAGCTCCGGAATCTTTCCCAAGGCGATCTCCCGCAGAAAATCGATTCCGCCCATTACGCCGGCCAGGTCCTCTCCGGGGATCCGCATACGGCTGCTCTTCCATGCTCCGATTGCAACAATAACCGCATCATACTCCGAGCGGAAATACTCCAGCGTGTATTTTTCCTCTCCCACCCTGACGTTATTGTGCATTCCGATTCCCATGGATGCAAGCAGCGCTACTTCCTGCGCTACAATTGCTTTGGGAAGCCTGTATTCCGGAATTCCATAGCGAAGCATGCCGCCCATTTCCGGCATCATGTCGAATACTTCAACGGCGTGGCCTTTTCCGCGAAGAACGGCGGCGGCCGTCAGGCCCGCAGGCCCGCCCCCGATGACGGCAACTTTTTTGCCGGTATCCGGTAAAACGTCCGGCTTATACGCATGTTCTCCTTTTCCCAGGTTCACGTCTCCGGCAAAGCGCTTCAGGTTTGCAATGGAGACGGGTTCCTCCAAAGCTGCTCTTCTGCAGGCTTTCTCACAGGGATGCGGACATACCCTGCCGATGGAAGCGGGCAGCGGGATTTTCTCCATGATCAGCCGGACCGCTTCTTCCGTAAAACCGTTTGCAAGCAGGCCGACGTAGCCCTGACAATCCGTATGCGCGGGACATTCCAGCATACACGGCGGCCGGCAGTCGCCTGTATGATCCGTCATTAATAATTCGATGGCAATCTTCCGCGCCTGAATAACGCGAGGTGTTTCGGTGTAGATCTCCATGCCCTCAAACTGCGGACCGACCTCTGTGGAGCAGGAGCGCATGAGCTTTCCGCCTTTTGCATTTTCAACGACGCACACGCCGCATGCACCATATGATTTTACTTTGTCGTTATGACAGAGCGATGGAATTTCAATTCCGTATTTTTGAGCCGTATGGATCAGAAGCTCTCCCGGTTCCGCCTCGACTTCAGTGTTGTTTATCTTAAAATGTATACTCATTCTTTTTTCTTCCTTTCGATATTACACACTCACAGCGCCGAATTTGCAGGTTTCCAGACATTTCCCGCATTTTATGCATTTTGCAGGATCAATCGTATGCGGTTCTTTGACGGTTCCCGAGATAGCTCCAACGGGACATTTCTTTGCGCACAGCGTGCAGCCGCGGCATTTTTCAGGATCGATCTGATATGTAATGAGACTCGGGCAATGCCCTGCGGGACATTTCTTGTCGTAAATATGCGCCTCGTACTCATTCCGGAAATATCGTATGGTCGTCAGCACAGGGTTGGGCGCCGTCTGGCCCAGGCCGCAAAGCGCTCCGTCCTTGATGGTTGTACAGAGCTCTTCAAGGAGCTCGATATCGCCGTCGCGTCCCTCCCCGTTTACTATTCTGTTTAATATTTCCAGCATGCGCTTTGTGCCGATTCGGCAGTGAATGCATTTACCGCACGATTCTTTTGCCGTAAAATCCAAAAAGAAGCGGGCCATATCTACCATGCACGTCGTTTCATCCATAACGACCATTCCGCCGGAGCCCATAATCGCTCCCGTCGCCGAAAGCTGCTTATAATCGATCACCGTATCGAGAAGCGACGCGGGAATGCAGCCTCCCGAGGGGCCTCCCATCTGTACGGCCTTAAACTCTTTTCCGTCCCGGATTCCTCCGCCGATTCCGTATATAACATCGCGAAGCGTTTTTCCCATGGGAATTTCCACAAGACCGCCCCGTTTGATTTTACCGGTCAAAGCAAAAACCTTCGTGCCCTTGCTGTCTTCCGTTCCCAGCGCTGCGAACGCCTCGCCGCCGTTTTCCAGGATCCAGGGAACATTTGCGAATGTTTCAACGTTATTAATATTTGAAGGCTTCTGCCAATACCCTTTCTGTGCCGGGAACGGCGGCTTCAGGCGCGGCATGCCGCGTTCTCCCTCCAGAGATTCGATCAGCGCCGTTTCTTCTCCGCATACAAACGCGCCTGCGCCGGCCTTAATCCGCATTTTGCAGGAAAACCCGCTGCCCGCGATATTTTCGCCCAAATACCCGCGCTCTTCTGCCTGACGGATGGCCTTGGTCAGACGAACGATTGCAAGCGGATATTCCGCGCGTACATAAACAACGGCTTCGCCGGCTCCGATCGCATAAGCGCCGATCAGCATTCCTTCAATCAGATTATGCGGATCGCTTTCTATGACCGCCCGGTCCATAAACGCGCCCGGATCGCCCTCGTCCGCATTGCAGATCAGATATTTTTCCGTTCCGGCAGACTGGCGCGCGGCATTCCATTTAAACCAGGTCGGAAATCCTGCGCCGCCTCTGCCGGCCAGTCCGGACTTTTTTATCGTCTCTATTACGTCTTCCGGCGTCATTTCGCGAAGCACTTTTTCAAGCGCCCGATATCCGCCGGCAGCGATGTATTCGTCAATGCTTTCCGGATTGATTTTTCCGCAGTTCCGGAGCGCAATCCGCGTCTGATTTTCAAGAAACGCGCGATCCTCCGCCTTTAATTCCAGGCCCTTCAAAAACGCTCCTTCGAAGTCCCTGCGTTCCAGAGCTGCCGTAAATTCCGGCAAAAGCTCTGTGCTCACTTTGCAATAAGTGCGTTTTATCCCGTCCTCAATTACATCTACAATAGGTTCCAGGTAACACATCCCAATGCAGCCTGTGATGGAAAGCTCCGCAAACTGCGCATGTTCTCCCAAATAGTCATGAATTTTAGCCGCACCTGCCGCGATTCCGCAGCTGCCCTCGCCGATAATGATCTTCATGTGCCTTACTCCTCGCTTTTCTCTCTTAACTCTTTTATAATGGCTCTTACCTTGTCCGGCGTCAGCAGGCCATATGTTTCGTCGTTAATCATCATCACCGGGGAAAGACTGCAGCAGCCAAGACATGCAACCACCTTCAGAGAAAACAAACCATCCTCCGTTGTGCCTCCGTCGGAAATTCCGAGCTCTTCCGTAATGACTTCTTCAATCTTTTTAGCTCCATTCACATGACATGCCGTACCGTTACAGAGGAGCATCAGATATTTTCCAACGGGCTGGAAGCGAAACTGCGTATAAAACGTAGCGACGCCCAGAACCTTCGCCGGTTTGATGCCCGTACGTTCGGAAATATACCAAAGAACGTCCGTCGGCAGATATCCGTATATTTCCTGCGCATGCTGAAGTATAGTAATAAGACTGCCCGGTACCTGGGCATATTCCTCAAGTACCGGCTGCAGCTTTGCATAATCGTGTTTCTCCTGGCATTTACATTGCTTACATTGTTCCATTTTCGCTCTTGTTCCTTTCGGGGGGGGGTGATCCATATATATTTCTTTTTTAGTAAACGTATTTTATCCTTCCGATGGCGGGATCGTTTCCTGATCTGATGGAATTACCGCCGGCGCCTCTGTCGGAGCCTGTGTGGGCGCCTCAGTTGGCGCTTCCGTTGCCGGCGCTTCCGTCGGAGCCTGTGTGGGCGCCTCTGTCGGCGTTTCCGTTGCCGGTGCTTCCGTCGGAGCCTGTGTCGGCGCCTCTGTCGGCGCTTCCGTTACCGGCGCTTCCGTCGGAGCCTGTGTGGGTTCCTGTGTCGGCGTGCTGCTGGGCGCCTGCGTCTGTCCTGCGGACGGCGAAGCGGAGGGGGAAGCTCCCGATGGCGTCGGAGCCCCTGCCTGAGAGGAAGGCGTTCCGACATTCGCAGAGGGCGGATTGGTCGGCGCATTCGACGACGGGGATTTGGAGGCATTGTATATTTTTATTCCCAGAACCGTTAAAATAATGACTACCAGAATGCAGCAGCCGAACGTCAGAAGCGCCGGCCAGACCTTTTCATTTTCAGAATCTGCACTTAAACCCAAAAAGCGTTTGAGCTTATTCATGAAAGATTCTCCTTCTCCCTCTGGCAGCGTTTCCCTGCTCTTTGCCGCCGCAGAGGGAGTCTCCCCGGAGGCGCGCGCTGTCTTCGCAGCCGTACTTGCCGTACCCGCCGCGGCTGCTGCAGCTGCTGTCCCGGCGGCCCCGGCTTTTGCCTGCGCGTCCGCTCTTACAACTAAAATTGACGTATCGTCGGAAAAGCCCTTCTCCGCGGCTGCCTGCATCAGCTTTTCCGCAATCTGCGAAAGACTTCTGGAGTCCCGGATCATGCCGCAGATGCTTTCGTCATCTACCGCGCTGCAGAACGCACTGCTGCATATAACGAAAATATCCCCGTGTTTTACCTCCACCTCGGAATAATATGGCTCCAGCTGCTTTCCCTCCGGCAATATGCCCAAATACTGCGTCAGTTTGTTCCTTTTCGGGTGCCGGGCTGCCTTCTCTTCCGTAATCACACCATTTTTATACATGACCTGCGCTTGATTGTGATCCTCGGAAAGACGGCTCAAATGACCTTTTCGAAACAAATAAATTCTGGTATTGCCTACGTTGCAGGTAATCGCCGCGGTTTCATACAGGCCGATCGCTGCAACGGAGGCATAAATGTTCTGATCCGAAAGCTCCGCAGCTTTTGCGGCAACGGCCTCATTGGCTTCCTTTATAAAATCTTCTAAATATGCGTACAGGGAATCGGCCGCCTCATCATAATTATCGCTGATTTCATTTCCAGAAACTCTTTTTTGAATCGAAAGCAGCTTTCTGACGGCAATCAGAGATGCCTCATCCGTATAACGGTCCGCGCCGAAGCCCTCCGCGATTCCGTAAAACTGCAGCCCTTCCTGCTCCTTTTTCTGCTTCAGAAGGACTTCCGATGCTTTTATTTCATCCGTTATGTATTTTGTGTTAAGATATATGTTATTGCTGTTATATTCTTTATCATTTCCGGGACATGTCGCTGCTACCGCTCTGTAAAACATAAATAGCACTCCTATCAATGTAATAAATATATCCAAGCCGTATTATAACACAAAATAAAATCGGAGCAAACTTATTTTGTTTGCTCCGATCGTAAATAACGGGATCTTTACGCTTTTTCAGAATAAATATAGTTCAGTCTTCCGTAAGGCGCAGCGTCTCCGTCCGTGTAGAACGTCCAAACGTCATAGCTGCCGCTTTCATTCTGCTGGTAATTATCCGCCCATTTAAACTGAAGATCAATCAGCGTCTTTCCGTTGTTGTCCGGAATACCCAGATCCGCGCGGGAAATCGCGAGCATCATTTTATTTCCTTCCACCTTCATCTTTACCGTACCGGCATTGGTCCAGTTCCATCCAGAGCCGCTGCATTTCGAAAGCACCGCTTCATTTCCGTTCGGCTTCTCGACATTCACCGCAAAATCATATCCGTACCATTCCGCATTCCCCTCAACGCCCGAATCAATAAAGAGCGTCATCCAGTTATCGTCCGTAGAAGGCGTAATGTCCTCCTTCGTGTCCACGTAGAAATACAGATATTCGTCGTCATGCGCAACCTTCATATTAACGATATCGTTGCGGCCCGTTTCATTTTCATACTTCTCCTTGCCGAAGCCTCTCGATTTTCTGTCCTCGATGTCGTTCGTATAATCGAGATATTTCGCCGTAACAGACGTATTATCCCACTGGCTGAAGTCGCCCTCGATATCGATGGTCTGATCGTCTCCGACATAAACTCTGTGGTCCGCGCCTTTATACTTCCGGATATACTCCATCATCTGCATGTAGTAATTATCGCCGAAAACGCTTGCAGAGGGCTCTACGTCACGGCTTGTATTATAGGTAGCACAGTCGACAAAAATGATCGGATACGTATCGTTGCCCGGCTGCCGCTGCGCGACCCATTCGTTCCATCCGGTTACGAAAATCATCTCAGGATCCTGTGCGATCGCATATTCCCACTGCTCCGCAAAATTGTAGCCATATAAAATTGCATCCTCCGACGTGTCGTTCGCGCCGTTATGCCACGTTCTCGTTCTGTCATTTCCGCCGTACCACGCGGTAGCGCTGAACTGAACCGTATCAGAATGCTGCGCCACAGAAACGTTCATAACTTCTTTTCTGCCGTCGACGCCGTATACCGACTCTTCCGTAAGCGACCTGCCGAATTCCATCCACGGGAAGCCGTTATCCTTCCGATCCTCAGTCGGCCACTGGTTGTCCTTGATCGTAAAATACTCCATCATTTCATCCGCCAGATCCTTCGACAGCTCGCTGGCGTTTCCGATAATCATCGGCTTGCCGTCCCATTGATACCAGAGCTCGGAAAGTCTCGGATATTTGTTGTTCAGGCTTTTACTCTGATAAATATTCTTATAGATATGTTCCATCGTCGTGCCGGAGTGTGTATTGGTATAAAAGGCAAGCTTCGGAACATCCACGCCCATTTCCAGATATTCATACCAGATTTTAATAATGTCTTTCACTCTCGCATCATATGTAATCGCGTTCGTCGTGTCAAAGACAATAAAATCAATTCCGGCGTCTGTAAGCATCTGCAGATGCTTTCTCATTACCCATTCGTCGGAGGCCAGATAATACCCGAACAGCGGTTCTCCCCAGAAATGGTGCGCTCCTACGGGGCCGCCGCCGGCTTTGATCCAGTTACTCTCGGATTCGATCGCATCCGGAGAGGCTTCTACAATCGCGCTGTTATCATACGGACTTTTCTTGGGATCTCCGGTGCCGTGCTCTCCCATCCATAAGAAATAAAAAATTCCCACCTGTCTGTCCTGTTTTGTTTCTCCGACCTCAGAGCTTCCGGCAAGCGTTCTGCCGAGATCGTCTACGCCGCCATACGCTCCGTTTACGTCGGAAAACGGGCCTGTATATCTTTCCCCCGTGATCACACCGTCATCCTCCCTTTCGCTGCATGCAATCAATGAAAGCATCATTGAAAAAGCAATCAGTAATCCAACTAATTTCTTTGCCACTTAAACGTTCTCCTTTCACACATGATAGTCTGTGACTTCACTTCTATGTCTGAAAGTATAACAAACCGGATATTTCTTGTCAAAGCATATTTCACTCAATTAACGCAATTTCTGCTTTCGAGCGGAAACGAATCGGAAGAAGGGAGCAGCCGATTCCGGAGGTGATATACAAAGGCGTTCCGTTATATGTATGAAATCCGTAATAAATTCCTTTTTTAGGAAGAATATCCTTCTTTAACAGCGTAAATTCAATATTCAGCGGAAGGCGCACCTGCCCGCCGTGCGTATGGCCCGCAAGAAGCAGCGTAAGCGCGCAAAGCCGCGGCAGCTTCAGGATAAGATCCGGATTGTGCGTTAAAAGAATCAATTTATAATTATTTTTTTCTGCGGCTTTATTCCATTGCAGCGCTGTTTTCCCAAAGTCCTCCCGATTCGTCTTTACATCCCCGAGGCCGCCGAATAAAACGTTTTTATAAAGGTACGTTTCGTTTTCCAGCACCCGTATGCTCGGCGCAATGGCCTCCAGCGCGGCAATATATTCCTTCTTCGTGCATTTTTCCCTTTCGAATATCATATTATCGTGATTTCCCAAAGTAATCAGAATGGGACAGTCCGCCTTATAGGAAAGCATATCCAAAAAGTTGGATACTCTTTCAAAATACTTTAAATCCGTGCATAAATCGCCCGTAATGACAATAATCTCCGGACATTTTATACAGATCTGTTTTATAAGATAAGAAGGCTGTATCAAAATTCTATCAAAATGGAGATCGGAAATATGCGCAATCCGGATGCCCGTTCCAGCGGAAACGGTTATTGAGGCCAGCTTTCTTGCCTGGAGATTCATCAGAAGGCATGCGATCATAAAAAGAATCATCGTTTTCCTGCCTTACGGGAATCCTTTTTCTTTTTCCTCAGCGCTGCGATGGAAAGGTCTTTTTTGAAGCAGAGGAGGCCGATCAGGCAGACGATTCCGTACACGACGGCCACTCCCGCCATAATATAAAATGCATATTCCAAGCCTTTTATAAGGTCAAACCATTGAAATCCGCGTTCCGTATTATCAATGTTTTCAACCTGTACGATTCCTACGGACGCCGCAAGCATCGTCGGAGCCGGCGTATTTCCGGGGGAAAGCGTTTTATCAGAGGCGCCGCCCTGTGTCAGAGGGGGTACTGTAAAATCATATAAATACTGCAGCTCCGGGGTTGGCGTCGGTTCTGCGGTAATCTGCTGCGTTGGCGACGGCGTCGGAGCCGGCGTTGGGGACTCGGTGACCGGCACTGGCGTTGGCGTGGCCGGCGGCTCGGTCGGTACGTCCGTAGGCGGCTCTGAGGCCAGCGGCGTAGGCTCTGCCGGGCTGGTCGGTTCTTGTCCCGGTGTTTGCTCTGCGGGAAGGGTTTCCTCCGCCGGCGTTTCCTCTGCCGGCGTATTGTCCGCCGCACTCGTCGTCTGGACGGGTTCGGGCGCGGGAGTTTCCGAAAAGACAGAAAAGCGGAATAACGCAGAAAACAGAAAAAAGCCTGCCGCTGCAATGATTAATATATATTTTGCCGTGTGTTTTCCGTTCTTTTTCTTACCGTCCGCCATAATCCCTTCTCCAGGCGTTTATTCCCCTATTACCCTCGGTCCCGAATGTGTCTTCTTTGTTTTGTATCTGCCCCACAATAAATATCCAATTCCGATTCCGATCCAAAAGCCTAGCAGCAATGCCAAAACAAGCCAAAAAACAAAGGCTCCCGGCGTCACGACACCAGCTTCGGCGTCTCGGCCGCTTTCTGCATCGGTTCTCGGCGGTGTTATTATACCCGTATTTCCGTCATTTTGTAAAGTCGGACTGGCAGAGGGCGGCTCGTTCGGTGCGTCCGTCTGTCCCGGAAGTAAAACGCCCGATAAGGCAAACGTGCCAAGCTCGGCTGTAGTATAACAAATAAATCCGTTTTCAACGGTCGTTTCAAGCCTGTGCGCCATTCCTGCCGCATCGATCCGGAATACTGAAATGGTATCGTAGGAAAGAAATTGACCGCTCTGTTCCATTCTAATGTTAAGCGGCTTTGTAAGCTCCGTGTCGCGGCCATTCTTTTGAAGGGTAATTGCAAAGATTGAAATAATGTCCTGATCGCGCTCGATCTGCCGTACAGCGCGAATAAACGGCTCGGCTTCGGCCGCATCGCGGATTTCCCTTACGTTAACCGCCATATCGCTTTCAAAGATACTGTTGTCGGAATATCCTGCTTTCAGTTTGAAATCTCCGATAGAATCGATTTCGTTGGGGATTGGCGTCGGTTCCGGCGTCGCGGTACTTTCCGGTGCTGCCGTGTTTTCGCCCGTCGGCAGGGGAGACGGCGCGGCGTTCACATCGAACAGACATAGTGAAAAGATCGCCAAGACGACAAGAACACTGTATGTGAAACGTTTTTTCATATTCATGCCTCTTCCTTTACAAAATATGGCACGTCCCAGCCGCGGCGCTCTGCCGAACAGGAAATGGCGCGCATTGATAATATACCCGTTTTATGGCGTAAATGCCTGTTTTCTTTCGAGTCTGAAGGCCGGTGACGGCAAGCTCTCGCTGTTGGAAAGATTCGCAATGTCAGGCCCCGCCAGCTGCTGCATTCCGTAGCAGACCGCCTCCCCTTCTCCAGGACAAGATACCTCTACCATATTTTTGCCGGTAATCCGTGCTGCCGCGTCTTTTCGTTCTCCATTCATCTCGATTTGAAAGCCGGTCAGATGGGTGCCTTCTCCAAAAAGTTTTAAGCCCTCGCCAACACAGCGGAAACCGATTTGGACGCAGCGCTCCTTCCATTGCGCGCTTACAGGGTAGGGAGACGAGGCATATTCCATATCCAGAAGGCCATATTCAGCTGAGAGCACCAGCCTTGCCAACCGCTGACCAGGCGCCTTTTTATACAGCGGATGTGCAAAATCCGGATCGCCTTCCTGAAATCCGCAATCCAGAGCGGCGGCAAGATAATAGTCGGGAATATGATTTATGGCCTCAAATTGCGCCGCGCGCAGGTCTCCTATGCTTGGCCAGTAGTCATAACTGATTTTGCCGTGCGAAGACAGCTGAACATTATAAAATTTAAAGGAGCTTCCCCATTTTGTCCGCAGCGCTTTTACAAATTCCGCAAGATCCTTCCCGTATTGTCCGCAGCTCTGCGGGTTGCTTTCGCTTTCCCCCTGGTAAAACAGCATCGCTCTAATCGGCGTATGGATAAACGGATGAATCAGCGTATTGTAATATCCGGCGATTCCGACTGCTGCGGATATGGTATAGCCCTGCTGCTTTGCCGTCTCCTCCGGCATCAGCTCCGAGATCTGCGCGCCTCCGGCGGCTGCCATAATCAGCCCGATCGGCACATCCGTTATCGTTTTACTTAATTCTTTGCCGAAATAATACCCCAGCGCGGAAAATGCGTATGCCGTTTCTTCCGTTGTTTTATTCCAGCGCCACGCAGGATTGACGACGTCGTCTTGCGGGATTTTCCAAAATTCTGGATGACTTATAACATATTCCCGCGTCTGCGTAAACAGGCGAACCGTATCGGAGGCCAAGTCCTTTTGATCTTCCGGATATGCGGCAATACATTGGTTTAACGTCATCTCGGCATTGGATTGTCCTGTTATGAAATAGACGTCTCCAACCAGGATTTCATGAAATTCCAGGAGGTCTCCTGCCTCCGTTTCAAGCTTCAAGGTCTGCGGCTCCAGCACCGCCGAATGCGGGGAAAAAGTAAGCGTCCAATTTCCCTCTCCGTCCGTGACGGTCGTTTTTCTTTCTCCGAGGAATTCCCCGAAAACCATTAAGCCGCTCCGGCCGGCCGTTCCGCGGATGCAAATCGGAACCGCTCTTTGGAAAACCATATTCGAAGAGACAACGCCGAAAACCTTCAGCCCTGCACTCCTCTCCATTTCGTTCATAAAGTCCATGTTCACCGCTCCCAATAAAAATCACACTTTATATGTCTCTTCTATTTTAAACAAAAATGGTATCATGCGCAACAAAAAATGCTCCGGCATCTACCGGAGCATTTTTCTTTCATCTGTTTATGTTACTTTTCATTATACTGCGCTTTTCTTTCTGAAAAGAACCGTTATAACCGCCGCGGCCGCCGCGACGATCAGCGCGAAGCTCATATCGCCCGTCTCAGTATTTCCGGTCTGGCCGCCCTGATTGTCGTTGTCTCCAGTCGAGTCTCCGCCCTGGGAGCCTTCCGCCAGCGTAAATTCAATACCGGTAACACAAACGCCATTTGGTTCTTTCATGTAATAAGCAAGATATAAATCGCCCTTATAATCCACATCCGTCAAGTCGAGTTCCATGGTTCTCGGCGTATCCCACGGTTCTCCATTCGCAGGCGTCGTAAAGCCGCTCGCAAGAAGTCCATCCGTCTTACGCTCGTCAAGCTTACCAAAAGACACATTTTTACTGAAGAGTCCAATTTCATTTTCAGCCTGCGTAAAGGAGCCATCCGTTGAATATGAGATCGTCGCCTTGGAATATTTGCTGAGGTCAATATCTTTTGCGACCAAAATATAGCCTTCATAGTTCATAAATACGATATGCGTATCCCCAAGCGCTGGAACGGCCGGCCATTCTTCTGCAAACGGCATCAGGCAATCGGTATCGCCTCCCGTCTGGTCCCTCCAAAAGCCAACCTGAGACCAGGTTGCTCCCGACTGTGCTTCCTCGTCATCCAGATCGTCTGCACCGTTTAAGGTTCTCAGCGCAGATGCTGAAAGATCAAGCGTTTCCGTCGCGGCAAATGCCGTGAACGCGGAGAAAGACGCAACAAGTACCGCCGTCATGATAACGAACGACAAGATTCTTTTTTTCATCTGTAAAACCTCCTCAAACATAATGTCAATGCCAGATTTCTCTTAACGTGATGCATTAACATGTTGCATGTTACTATAAAATGAAAAAAAAATCAATATTTTTAATTAATATAAAAAGCGCCCTCACGGAAGCCGAAGAGCGCCTTTCATTTCAGTTCAATTTCTGAGATTCCGATCAAACCATACTTTTCTTTCTGAAAAGAACCGTTATAACCGCAGCGGCTGCCGCAACAATCAGCGCGAAGCTCATATCGCCTGTCTCAGTATTTCCGGTCTGACCGCCCTGATTGTCGTTGTCTCCAGTCGAGTCTCCGCCCTGGGAGCCTTCCGCCAGCGTAAACTCAATATTCGTGACGCATACGCCGTTCGGTTCCTTCATATAGTGAGCCAGGTACAGATCGCCTTTATAATCAACATCGCTTAAATCAATTTCCATTTTGCGGATTGCATTCCAGCTGCCGCCGTCCGTTGCCGGCGTCGTTTTTCCGCTTGCAAGAAGTCCGTCCGTCAAGCGATTATCCTGGGAACCGAAGGAAGCGCCCTTGCTGAAAAATCCGATTTCGTTTTCACTGGAGGTAAACGTAGCGTCCGTCGAATACGAAATCGTTGCCTTGGAATATTTACTGAGATCAATGTCTTTTGCAATTAAAATAAAGCAGCCATAATTCATCATTACAATGTGAGCATCCGTTCCGGAATGCGTCCATGTCTCGTCAAACGGCATCAGATAGTCGTTTGTTCCTTGTCCCACTGCACCGCCGGTCCAATGCCAGTCGCCGATCGCCTGATACGTAGCTCCTTGCGCAGCGTCCGCGCCCTCTTTTCCGTCCGCGCCGTTCAGCGTTCTCAGCGTAGCCGGCGTAATGTCAAGCGTTTCCGTCGCGGCAAACGCAGTAAGCGCGGAAAAAGAAGCGATAAGCACCGCCACCATAATAGCAAACGATAACATTCTCTTTTTCATAAAAACAACCTCCCGATAAAATTCCAGTTCAATAGTTTTATTGGAATCTAATATTACTATATTGTGAAATAAAAATCAACAAAAATTTCAGGGCGGAGCTTTATATCCGCCCTGCTTCTTAAAGAACAAAATTCAAAGCCTCTTTATTTTTTCTTTTTCTTCACGGCAACAATTACGATGATCGCCGCTATAATGATAATCGCCGCTACAATGCACACAATGATAAGAGCCGTATTATTGCCTTCCGAATCATCGGCGTCCGGAGCCTGCGTAGGCGCAGCGACTGCGCTTGGCGTTGCTTTTGCCGTTGCCGGAGCAGTGGTGGGGCTTTCCGTCGGCGCTTCGGTTACTTCCGGCGTAGGCTCAGCCGTGGCGGGCGCTTCGGTAGGAGTCTCTTCTGTCTCCTCAGGAATCGTAAACTCGAATTCCTCCGAGAAAACTTCGTAAGAGCTTTCACCGCCTAAAACAACGGCATAATAATCGCCGGGAGCAAGCGCGCTCCCCGCTCCTGCCGTGAGCTCCGCTACTCTGTTGCTGGATTCAACAGTAATGCCCTCGTTTTCACCGGGATACGTAATTTCCTCGCCTTCACGCAGATACCACCACACGAGAGAGGTGACGCCGCCGTTTTCTGGATCTATGGTATCACCCTGCTTATAAATCCCTACCCAGTCGTTTTCGTCAAAGGTTCCCGTTGCCGTAACAGTTACGGTACCATCTTCGTTTACCGTGACGGTAACCTCGGCATCCTCTGCCGCCTGTACCAGAAGACTCGTCATCGAAAGCACAAGCGCAAAAATCGTTAAAAATACGAGTAATTTCTTTTTCATCGCTTTTCCTCCTTAAGTCCCCGCAGTTCCCAACGCCGTAATATAAGCCGTCGGATTTTCGCTGCATTTAATTTAATTAAATTTCATTATATCCTATCGCTTCAAATTGTGGAAAA
Source organism: uncultured Clostridium sp. (assembly GCA_900543695.1). Classification (GTDB taxonomy): domain Bacteria; phylum Bacillota; class Clostridia; order UBA1212; family UBA1255; genus Egerieisoma. The sequence goes on from UQSG01000003.1 coordinate 77,225, forward strand.
CAGTGTTTCGTTAAGCTCGTTGATTTCTTCCTCTTTTCTTCCCGTAATTTTATATTTGTCTCCCGCATTGTTCACCTGGGTTTCCAGATCTTCCACTGCCTTGTCCTCCAGCCATTCGCTTTTGATGGTATCTTTTATGCTGTCTGCGGCGCCTTCTTCGGATTCCACAGAATTATCATAATCGGTTATGGACTCGGCCCGTACAACATAAATAGCCGTTTCGGTTTCGATAATTTCCAGATCCGTCATGACGGATTCTTCCTCTTCCTCCGACTCCTCTTCCGACTCTTCCTCTGCAGCCTCTTCCGCCTGATCTTCCGTCTGATCCTTCTTCACAATTTTCGTTCTGTCTTCATTCCATACCATCGAAAGCGCGTAATCCGTTATTTCGTCGACAGAGCTTTTATTCAGGTTGTTAATCTCGGAGAGCCCTCCCGTACTGCTGGAATTGGAATCATCCGATTCATTTGTAACATAATCTTCAAAAGAAAGATCGGCAGAATCTACGATCCGGTTTCCATCTTCATCCAGCTCGTAATTTCCGTCCTCATCCTTTTTATAAGTAGACATCGTTTTTCCCGAATTATATGTGTCGGCAATTTCTTTGGCGTATTCCAGCGCCTCGGCGTATGCTTCATTATATTCGTCCAATTTGGTCTGATAATCATCCGCCTCTTCATCCGTGGGCTTGGTCGCGTCGATGTCAATTTTGAACTGCCGTACGCCGATCGTTCTGTAATCGTCCGGGTTTTCATCATAAATAGCGCGGAGTTCTTCTTCCGTGGGATTATAATTCTGTTTGATGGCTTCTTTATATTTCTCGATCGTGCTCTGGATGATTGCAAAATCTTTATACTGCGAAAGCGTCATGCCTCCCAAAATATAGGACTGTACCATCTCCTCTGTATAACCGTAAGTCAGATACTGGTTGTACATCGACGTGATATTATTTTTCAGCGTTGCCTTCTCATCCGAAGTAAGCCTGTATCCCGCATTTCTTGCAAGCCTGTACTGCGCTTTGAATTGGCGCGTATCTTCAAGAGCGGCTTCTGCGCAGCTGTTTTTCCGTTCGTCCGTCCAAAATTCTTTTGTCAATGCGTCCTGCTCTTCCGTGCTCAGATCGTCAAAGCCCTCCGGCTCCTCAAAATTCTCCGAATATTCCGTATACATTGCACTCTGCAAAAAGTAAATATATTCATAATCATATATTTTAAGCCCGTCGACCTTTGCAACATAACCGGTGGTAAGCGTTATAATCAGTACGATTGCGACCACCACTGCGATAAATGCCGCCAAGCCGATGGAAATCCATGTGATGACCTTATTATCATAGCTTTTCTTACTTTTTTTGACTTTCAAATTACTAGCCATTCCAAACTACAGCTCCTTAATAAAGTAGGATTCAATTCAATACAACAAAAACTATTTTGGTCATTATATAACCCTTTTTTATTTTTTGCAATGGTAAAATTGTAAAATATGGCTCACAAGTCCCAAAATATCGTTTAATTGGCCGGTTTCTTCGGATCTGTACTGAAGATACGGTTCTTTTCCAGAAATAAATTTCAACCGCGCTCCATATTTTTCCGTAAATCCGCTCCCCTCCGCGAAGCTGTACAGCGCGGCATAAAAGGCCTGGCTCCCGGGGGCGAGCATGAATTGTATAAAATTCTGCTTTTGTATGACGGCATTGATTCCGCAGCAGGAGCAGACATATCTGATTCTGGAAATTTTAATTAGATTTTCCACGCTTTCCGGAACCGTACCATACCGGTCGATCAGCTCGTCCGTCATTTCAAGCGCGTCATTTTCCGTTTCAATGCGGGAAATTTTTTGATAAATATCAAGACGCGCTTCCTCGTCTTCTATATAATCAGATGCGATATATGCATTTACTTTAAAATCAACGCTGACAGGAAGCTTTTCCTCCGGTATTTTTCCAGATTCTTCTTCCAATACCTCCCCGAGCAGACGGCAGTACGTATCGTACCCCACGATCGCCAGCTGTCCGTGCTGCCGTTCTCCGAGAACGCTTCCGGCCCCGCGGATTTCCAGATCTCTGAGCGCAATTTTAAAACCTGATCCAAATTCCGTAAAATCCCGGATTGTACGAAGTCTCTTTTCCGCTGTTTCGTTGAGTGTTTTATCCTTCTTATATGTGATGTATGCATATGCCGTTTTACCGGAGCGTCCTACTCTTCCGCGGATCTGATACAGCTGCGAAAGCCCCATATGATCGCTTTCTTCGATAATGATTGTATTAACATTCGGCATATCCAGTCCGGACTCGATGATGGTCGTGCAGAGCAGGATATCATATTCTTTCTTGTAAAACGCTTCCATGATCGATTCAAGCTCGCGCTCCCCCATCTGTCCGTGTCCTACCGCAATACGCGCTTCGGGGACCAGCTCCTGAAGCTGTCTTCTTTTTTCTTCGATTGTGCGCACTTTATTATACAGATAGAAAACCTGGCCTTTTCTTCCCATTTCGCGGTAAATGGCATTTTTCACCATAGAAGCTTCCCATTCCGCAACGTAGGTTTGTACCGGATGTCTGTTTTGCGGCGGATCCTCCAGCAAACTGATATCCCGGATTCCGGACAGCGACATATGGAGCGTTCTGGGAATCGGCGTGGCAGACAAGGTAAGAATATCAACCTCCGGTCTGTCCTGCTTTAGTTTTTCTTTATGCATCACACCGAAGCGCTGCTCTTCATCGATAATTACAAGGCCTAAATCTTTAAAATGTACGCTGTTTTTAATAATGCTGTGGGTTCCCACAAGGAGATCGATTTTACCCGTTTCTGTATCTCTCAAAATTTTTTTTCGTTCAGCCGGCGTGCGAAATCTGCACAAATAATCCACTTTAACCGGGAACTTTTCAAATCTCGTTACAAAATTATTATAATGCTGCTGCGCCAGAACCGTTGTTGGAACAAGAAAGGCAACCTGTTTGCCTTCACAGATGACCTTAAACGCCGCCCTGAGCGCCACTTCCGTTTTACCGTAGCCGACATCTCCGCACAGCAGGCGCTCCATCGGATGTTCCTTTTCCAGATCGGCTTTGATTTCTTCGGTACAGCGAAGCTGATCCTCCGTTTCTTCATAGGGAAACGCCTCTTCAAATTCTTTTTGCCAGACCGTATCCGGAGAATATGCAAAGCCTTTTATTTGGGAACGGCGCGCATATAATTCTACCAATTCCTTTGCATATGCGCGCAGAGATTCTTTTACCTTCGACGTTGTCCGGTTCCATTCTGCAGAGCCTAATTTGTTCAGCTTTGGCGCAATTCCCTCCGGTCCGATATATTTCTGGATACTGTCCAGCTGCGGCGTAGGAACGTATAAAACGCCGTCGTCCCTGTAATTAATTTTAATATAATCTCTTCTGATTCCATCGATCTCAACCGTTTCGATTTTTTCAAATCTGCCCACGCCATGGACATCGTGAACGACAAGGTCTCCCGGTTCGATTTCTGTAAAATTGGAGATCGGTTTCCCTCTCAATTTTTTCTTTGCCGCAGCGCGCTCTTTCTGAAACAGCGAGGAGTCTGTAAGAATTGCAAGGTTTATGTCGTCGCAGATAAAGCCTTCGGACAATCCGTAGCGAGACACAAGGAGCTCGATCGCGGCGTGCAGCCTGCCTTCCTTTTGCAGCGCCTGAAGCCTGGCCTTCTTCCCCTCGCTTTCCGTTACAAGGATTGTTTTGTAGCCTTTTGCGGCGAGTTCTTCCGTAGAATTCAGCATCAGCTGGAGATTTCCCGCAAACGGCTCTGTGCTTCGGCACGAAACAGGAATCCATTCGCATTGATCCCGCTGCGTTAAAAATTCATCAAGATACGTTATATTATATGACTTTTTTTCGCAAAGCCATTCCGCCTGATCCGGCGTCATCATAATCTCATAGGATTTTCCAAGAATTCCAACGTTTTCCTGAATCGTTTGACAAATCCGAATATAATCTTCTCTGGTGGATTGAATCGTTTCCCGAAACGCAGAACAATTCTCAAAAAAGACGGGCACGCATCCCGTATAATCAAATATGTCATATTTATTTTCTAAAATATAAGGCAAATACCTGTCATACCCCTGAAAAATGTTTCTAGGCAGCATTTTATCGAGATCCTCCGTCACACGCTTATAAAGAGAGGAGTTTTCGCGCAAGCCCAATGTATTCAAATCACATAAAATTTCTTTTCTTACAGAATCTGCCTGGTCCCAGTTCCAGAGATACGTTTCGTTATCCGGTAAAATCAAAATTTCCTCTGTATTTTCTATCGTTCTTTGCGAAAGAACGTCAAAAATCCTTACAGAATCAATTTCGTTGTCAAAAAACTCTATTCTGACAGGATTTTCGGAAGTATACGGAAAAATGTCAACAATATCTCCGCGAACGGAGAACTGACCTTTTCCATCAATTTGAGGAACTCTATTATAGCGAATTTCTGACAGACGGCGAGTCAGATCCTGTATTTCGATCACATCACCCTGTTTCAGAGTTATCGCGGCGTCGCGAATATAGGACGGATTTGGCAGCCACTGCGCCGCTGCGGCAGGAGTCATCACAAGCAGCTTCCAATCGCCGCGTAAAATTCTGTAAAGAATTTCTACGCGGGCCGCGCTCTGTTCCGTGCTTTTCGTCTCCACGTCGTAAAGCATATATTCATATGGTTCCAACAGAAGGATCTCTTCGCCTTCTCCATCTGAAAAAAATCTCAGATCCTCGGCAATTTTCCCCGCATTCAGTGAATTTGCAGCAAAATAGATTCCCTTTTTTTCGGAATCTTCCATGAGGGCGTATATTAGATTTGCAGCGCAAGAACGAATCGCCCCGGAAAGAGCAGAGCGCGAATTTTGCATTATGATCTGATTCTTTATCAAATCATAATTTTTGCTTTTTTTTATATACTCATAAATTTTCATACAGAATCCTGAGAAATAGAAGCTTGATTAAACTGATTCATCGCAGCATTAACTCCGCTTTTTATAATAACCAGCGCAGCATCTGCCGCTCTGTCAAACGCATTGTCCATTTGTTCCTTTTGATCGCGGGGAAAATTTCCAAGTACAAATTTGATAATATCCGTTTCTTTTTTCTTAGGCCCAATTCCAATGCGAATTCTTATAAATTCATCTGTATCCGTATACTGCAATACGGATTTCATTCCGTTATGTGTGCCCGCGCTGCCTTTGCTCCGAATGCGGATCTGACCGGCCGGAAGATCAAAATCGTCATAAATAACAATAAGACGAGACTCATCCGTCTTGAACCAATGCATGGCCGCATTTATACTTTCACCGCTGTTATTCATGTAAGTTTCCGGCTTCAGCAATATAATTTTTGTGTCATTATACAGGCAGGAAAGATATTTTCCTTTGAATTTCTGCAGTTCTTTCTCATTTGGAGCGATTTTTTCCTTTAATTTATCGATTGCTCGAAATCCGCAGTTATGACGTGAATCAGAATATTCCGGTCCCGGATTTCCCAATCCCGCAATAATCCACGTTTCACGATTCTTATCCCTGTTTTTTTTTTGAAAAAATCCAAGCATTTTTATCCTCTTTTTCTCATCACATCGCCTGCATTTGTACGGTCCAGTGAAATCCGTTCTTCCTGAGACAGCTCAAAATCGGAAACGCCTTCTTTAATCTGCTTATAATACATATTACAGCCCTGTCGGTATTGCAGCCCCGTGATGACAAGACCGTCTCCTTTTTCATTAGAAAGTCCAACCGAATAACTTAATTTTGCCTCGTTATCTGCGGTCGTATGATAACGTACAATTTTAACTTTATCAAAGCATCTGCTCTGTTTTTCCCTAAGCTCCATAATATCATGCCGAATTGCTTTCAATTCTCTTTTTAATTCTTTTTCCTCTTCCAAAACATCATATAAGAGATCTTCTGCTTTTTTTCCCGAAAGCTTTTCATCAAGCCGAAGCTGCTTTTTTTGAATTCGATTCAGTTTTCCGTACAGAAGATAGATCATGATAAACGCTATAATGAGCAGAACGCCGAGCGCTATGAATCCATACAAATAATATTGTTCCATATAACCCCAACACCTTTTATTTCTTAGTAAGAAATTCGATCAAACGCTCTCGTTCGTCTTTGGAATAATACTCGATCGTTATTTTTCCCCTTCCGTTATGATCATTTAAAATCACCTTCGTACCAAGAGAGGTTCTGAGGCGGTCCTGTACAAATCGAACCTCCTGCTGTTTGATCTGTTCCGAAATATCTTTTTCTTCTGACTGAATTTTTTGTTTTGATTTTTCCGTTAATTTTTTGACATATTGCTCGGCTTGTCTGGCGTTGAGTCCCGATTTTAAAATATACTCGGCGGCAGAGTCCTGTTCCTGCATGCTCTCCAACGCCAAAATCGGGCGGGCCTGTCCCGTTGTCAGTTCTCCGCTAATCAGAAGATTTTTAACTTTTTCAGAAAAGTGCAGAAGCCGGAGCATATTCGCAATCGCGGATCTGCTCTTTCCGACCATTGCTGCGACCTGTTCCTGCGTCATTGAATAATCCTGTAACAGTTTCGCATATGCCTCAGCCTCTTCTATGGGATTTAAATCCTCTCTTTGAATATTTTCAACGAGCGCCAGCTCCAAAACTTCTTTTGTAGTAGCATTTCTTTCGATAACAGGAATCGTTTTAAATCCCGCGGCCTTTGCGGCTCTCCATCTTCTTTCCCCTGCAATGATATAATAACGATTTTCTTCTCTGGTTACAATCAATGGCTGTATAATTCCGTGCTCTTTAATGGATTCCGCAAGCGCGTCGATTTTTTCTTTATCAAAATTTTTTCTGGGCTGTCCCGGGCCCGGCTCAACCTGATTGATTTCTACCTCAATAACGCTATTTTGATTTTCCTCGATCCGATTTTCTATCAACGCGCCGAGCCCCTTGCCCAACGCGGGTTTTTTTACGGCCATATTATTTTACCCCCGATCCTGTCATATTAATCAATTCATCCGCCAGCTTTAAATAAGCCTCTGAACCCTTCGATTCTTTATCATATAATATAATAGGAAGACCGTAGCTCGGCGCTTCACTTAATCTTACATTTCTCGGAATCAGCGTTTGGTAAACTTTATTGGTAAAATGCTTTCTGACTTCGTCTGCAACCTCAATGGATAAATTTGTTCTTGCATCAAACATTGTAAGAACAACACCTTCCACCTGTAAGGAGCGATTCAGATGCTTCTGAACGAGTCGAACGGTATCCATTAGCTGAGATAATCCTTCCAATGCAAAATATTCGCACTGAATTGGAACCAATACAGTATCTGCAGCAGTAAGCGCATTCAATGTCAATAATCCTAAAGAAGGCGGACAATCTATGAATATGTAATCATATTCTGATTGAATATCTGATAATGCATATTTTAATCTATTTTCTCTTGAAATAAAGCTTACCAGTTCAATTTCTGCACCTGCAAGACTAATGCTGGAAGGACATATATTTAACCTGTCCTGTATGCTTTTTATCGTCGCTTCCTGAATAGGGACTTCATTAATAATAACATCATAAATAGAAGTATTGATATTTTTTTTATCGATTCCCATTCCCGTCGTAGCATTTCCCTGCGGATCCAAATCAATTAATAATACTTTTTTTTCTTTATATGCAATACAGGAACTGAGGTTAATTGAAGTTGTTGTTTTTCCTACTCCACCTTTTTGATTTGCAACCGCAATTACTTTGGCCATAAAACAGGACACACCCTTTCAAAATGTTTCACGTGAAACATTTTTGATTATATATCCAGATTCTGCACAAATTTTGCATTTTCCTGAATAAACTCTTTTCTTGGTTCTACTTTCTCTCCCATTAAATCAGAAAAGATTTCGTTTGCAATCAGAGCATCTTCCAAATGAACTTTTAGCATAATTCGCGTTGCCGGATTCATTGTCGTATCCCACAATTGTTCCGGTTTCATTTCACCAAGACCTTTAAAGCGCTGAATCGTCAAATTTTTATCCTGTCTTGACCAACCTTTTTCCTGGACCTTTTGATCTAATTCATTATCGTCAAAGGCATAGAAAAATTCCTTGCCCTTTTCCACTTTATAAAGCGGGGGTTGGGCAATATATAAATATCCGTGTTCTATTAACGGTCTCATATAGCGATAAAAAAATGTCAGCAGCAGCATACGAATATGGGATCCATCTACATCGGCATCCGCCATAATAATAATTTTATGATATCTCAGTTTTTCAACATCAAAGTCAGGCCCGACGTTCGCTCCTAACGCTGTGATAACGGGCAAAAGCTTTTCATTTCCGTATACTTTATCGATTCTTGACTTTTCTACGTTCAACATTTTTCCCCATAACGGCAAAATTGCCTGCGTTTCTCTTTGTCTGCCCATTTTTGCGGAACCGCCGGCGGAATCGCCCTCTACAATATAAATTTCACAAAGCGCAGGATCGCGTTCCGAGCAATCTGAAAGCTTTCCGGGGAGTGAGGTTCCTTCCAGCGCAGATTTTCTTCTGGTCATTTCTCTGGCCTTTTTTGCCGCTTCTCTAGCTCTTGCAGCTGTCAGGCATTTTTCAAATATTAATTTGGAAGTTGATGGATTTTCCTCAAGAAAAGCCTCCAGCTTATCGTTTACGATTCCTTCTACCAATGTACGGATTTCACTGTTTCCAAGCTTTTCTTTCGTTTGTCCCTCGAATTGGGGATTTTCAAGCTTTACGGAAATAATTGCAGTCAATCCTTCTCTGACGTCTTCTCCCGCAAGATTTTTATCGTTGTCTTTAATAAAATTGTATTTTCTCGCATAATCATTAAAAACCTTTGTCAATGCAGAACGAAATCCTGTTAAATGCGTACCGCCTTCATGATTGATAATATTGTTTGCATAACAATAAATATTTTCTACATAAGAATCGTTATACTGCATCGCGATTTCTACGCTTGAGCCGTCCTTTTCCCCATAAATATAAATCGGAGGCTGATGCAGCACCGTTTCTTTTCGGTTGAGATATTCTACATAAGAAATAATGCCGCCCTCATAATGAAGCGTAACTTCTTCCGGATGCTCCGCCCGGTTGTCAATCAAAATAATTTTAATCCCTTTATTCAGAAACGCCATTTCCCGAAATCTGGACAACAAAATATTATAATCAAATTCAAGAACCTCAAAAATTTCTCCGTCCGGTTTAAATGTCGTTTTTGTTCCCGTATGAGAAGCTTCTCCGATGACTTTTAATTCTGTCACCGTATTTCCCTTTTCATAACGCTGATAATATATCTTTCCATCTCGGCTTACTTCTACCTCTAAATATTCCGATAATGCATTTACGACGGAAGCGCCGACGCCATGCAAACCTCCCGAAACATGATATCCTCCGCCTCCAAATTTTCCTCCCGCATGTAAAACGGTGTGTACGACCTCAACGGTAGGGATTCCCATTTGTTTATGAATTCCGACTGGTATGCCGGCGCCGTTGTCTTCTACTGTGATGGAATTATCGCTGTTTATAATGACCTTAACCGTATCGCATCTTCCGGCCAAGGCTTCGTCAATGCTGTTATCTACAATTTCATAGACAAGATGATGAAGCCCTCTTGCAGAAGTGCTTCCGATATACATTCCGGGACGTTTTCTTACAGCTTCGAGTCCTTCCAATACCTGTATGTCATTTTCATTATAATGATTCGCATTTTCCACAAGAATTACTCCTTTATTTATTAAAATCAAAACTCTTTTCCGTTCTCTGCTTCAGTGTCGATACGGAAATAGGTGAAATATAAATTTTCTGTTTATGATGATCATTTCGATCTGAAACGACGATAAATGATTTCGGCATTTCTTTAGAAATTGTTATACTGACTCCTGCATGCTCGGAATTACTTAAAAAAGAACGCGTTTCTCCCGTTGTAGTCGTTTTATCGATATCAAAAATTCCTATTATGTCTTTCTCCGGTATTGATACATTTTCACCGATATGCAAATACATATGATACACCTTGAAATCAATTATAATCCCATATATTGTATCACAAAATCATCTTGTCTACAACACTGCGCTTCCGTTTTTAATTTCATAAAACGCAGCGTTATTTTTATAAAAAGGTATCGATTGCGCTTCAACGCAGGAAATAAAGGTTTGTACGCCGCAAATCTCAGAAAGAAAGGCTTCCTGTCTTTGATGATCCAACTCAGAAAAAACATCATCCAACAAAAAAATAGGATTCCTCCCTGTTGACTTTTTCAGAAGCTCCAGCTCCGCAATTTTCAACGCCAAAACAGCGGTTCTTTTTTGTCCCTGAGAGCCGAATCTTTTTAAATCATTCTCGTCTAATTTTAAATCAATATCATCTCTGTGCGGTCCGGACAGCGTCATCTCCCGTTCTATTTCTTTTTCTCTTCGATTTTCAAGCATTAAAAACAATTCATTTTTTACAGCGTTCCGATTCTCGGCTTCAATGATTTCCCGGGGAATATCCGAATGATAAAAAATTTTCAATTTTTCTTCTCTTTCCGCACTTTCTACGGCGATTTTTCGATGCTTTTCCTCTGCGATTTCAGAAATCTCTTTGATTAATCGAAATCGCTCGCAAATGATCCTGGAGCCCGATTCCGCAAGCTGCTCATTCCAGATGCTTAAAATTTCTCCATAATCCTTTACTTTTCCACATTTTATATTTCTCAGAAGATTATTTTTCTGAACTAATATTTTCTGATATTGAAGCAAATCAAAATAATAGGAAGCATTCTTCTGACTGATTGCAATATCCATAAATTTTCTTCGCACCGACGGCCCTTCTGAAATAAGCTGCATATCTTCCGGTGAAAAAATAACAGCTAAGACGCTTCCCATTAAATGTCCAAGCTTGCGAAGATACAGTCCGTTGACTTTTATATACTTTTCTTTATTTTTATTATATTTGACAGATATATTTTCAGTAATATCGCTGCAAATCTCAATATCAATTTGAAAAGCTTCTTTACCCGACTGAATCACATCGGAGTCTTTTGTATTCCGAAACGACTTTCCAATCGCAGTATAAAAAATCGCTTCTAACAGGTTCGTTTTTCCCTGTCCGTTATTACCGTAAAAAATATTAACATCATTGGATAAAGAAAGATCCAATGATGTGTAATTTCTATAATTTTCCAATAAAATCCTTTTAAGAAACATGCAGTTTTTGATCAAACCGACTTTGACGTAATTTTAACCGGCATTACCAGGTATTGATAACTCTTATCCTCTGCACCGGTAATAACGCACGGGCCTAAAGCGTGTGTAAGAGACAAAATAATATTTTCCTCATCAATCGCCTTCAGACACTCTAAAATATTACGGATACACATGCCGATTTCAATTTCATCTCCGGTCACTTCAGCAGTAATAACTTCTCTTGATATTCCATTTTCCGCGTTTACGTACATGATAATTTCATCATTATTATTAAATTTAATCGTTAGAGGATACTTTTTTTCGTCCTGTATCACAAGAGCAGATCTCTCAAAGGCGCTTAAAAACGCTTTATTATTTACTACGCAGGAAGTTTTATATTCTCTTGGAAACATTTTTCTGTAATCAATATAATCCCCTTTATAAAGCTTGGATACCATACGGAAAGAATCGCAAAAGAACATAATCTGATTTTCGTTGCAGCAAAAATGAATTACATCGTCTTCGCCTTTTACGGATTTCGACAGCTCATTTAAAATTTTTGTCGGTACAATAATCGAAAATTCTCTGGAATCCTCTACATCGATCGTTTTTTTCGCAAGCCGGAACCCATCAATCGCTACAAAGCTGAGCTTCCCTTCTTTTTGCTCCATAAATACGCCTTTTAATATAATTCTTTTTTCCTCCTGCGCAGCGGCGGCAAAGGATGTCTGACGAATCAGATCCACAAGTGTTTTCTCTTTAATGTCAAAAGAAACGGAAGTATCAAGAAATGCAACGGGAGGATAGCTTTCCGTTGGATACGCTTTGATTTTATAATTAGCATGACCGCTTGTAATCGAAAGCATCGCGCCGTCGTTGATCGTCTCAAGAGTGACATAAATATCCGGAAGCTTTCTGACGATATCACCAAAGGTTTTGGAGTTCACAACAATGCTTCCAATTTCTTCAATAATTGCGGGAATTTCATATACGATTCCGAATTCGTTATCGTTCCCTGTAAAACGAAGCTCTTCCCCGACTTCTATCAAAATCCCCTGTAAAATTTCAGCGGTTGATTTGGCGGGAACTGCCTTTTGTACAATATTTACGCCGCTTATTAAATTTTCTCTGTTGCAGGTCAGTTTCATAGATTCAAATCCTCCGGTTTCGTATTGTTATTTATATTATAATATAATTCTCTTTAGTAGTAGTAATAGTAGTATCTGTGGATATTGTGGAAAACTCTAAATTTTGCTTTTATTAAAATAAAATTTGCTGTGTATAAATATGTGTATAACTGTGAAAAGTTTTCCACAGTTTCCACAGCGTTCACAATTTAAAAAGTTTTCCACTTCTTGTCCACAGGGACTTTTCCACTTATCAACAATTTTCTGTGGATAAGTTCTTATACAATAATGTTTTTCTTCAGCTCGTCCATAATATGTTTCAGCTCTGGATTGATTTCTACCTGCTTGGAGATTTGTTCGCAAGCGTACATCACCGTTGTATGATCTCTTCCGTTGAAGGCCTTTCCAATATCAGGATATGACATATTTGTAAGATTCCTGCATAAAAACATTGAAATTTGTCTCGGAAATACAAGCTCCTTCGTTCTTTTTTTGGAGAGGATATCGTCAACGCTCAGATTAAAATATCTGGAGACGCTGTCTATTATAACACCGGAATCGATTTCGTGCATATCGCTTTTCTGATAATGCTTGAGCGCTTCTTTGGCAAGATTCAGCGTAATTTCTTTTCCCTGCATTATAGACATGGAAAGATGATTGATTACGCCCTCCAGCTCCCGGATATTATCGCTTGTATAATAAGCAATATAATCTAATATTTCGTTATCCACATCGATTGAATTTTCGGATGCTTTTCTGTTTAAAATTGCAACCTTCGTTTCAAAATCGGGAACCTGAATATCAACGATCAATCCCCAACCGAACCGTGTTCTGAGACGATCCTCCAATATTTCTATTTTATTTAGAGGACTGTCGCAGGAAATTACAATTTGCTTTTTATCCTCATATAAAGAACTGAAGGTATAAAAAAATTCCTCCTGTGTCCGTTCCATTTTAGATATGAACTGAATGTCGTCAATCAAAAGAACGTCTATTTTTCTGTATTTGTTTCGAAATTCATTATTTTTTTTATTTGCAATTGCTTCGATAAATTCGTTCGTAAAAATTTCAGAGGTGACGTATAAAACCTTTTTTGACGGATCATTTTTGACGATCTGATTTCCAATGGCATGCATCAGATGCGTTTTTCCAAGTCCGGATTGACCGTAAATAAATAAAGGATTATAAGCCGTTCCCGGAGAATCGGAAATCGCCACGGCGGCGGCATATGCCATGCGGTTGCTGTTTCCTATAATAAAAGAATCAAATGTATATTTTGAATTCAGATTCGATTTATATGGAACGTTTTCCGATGTGTTTTTTGCAGAGTCGGAGGGTGCGGCAGCGGTTCCGGCGGGAACATATTCTCCTTCTAAATGAAAGGCAACGGTCAGATATTGCTTTGTAGCTTCGATCAAAACATTTTTGATGTCATTGTAATATTTCGTTTCAAGTAAATTAATGCAAAAATCAAAAGGTACGGTAAAATGAGCAGTATCTCCCTGAATTTCTATTAATTTTAAGGATGAAATATAAGTTTCATAATGAAGTGAAGAAACTGTTTTCTTCAATTCTTCTTTGCATTTGTTCCAAATATTGCACAATTCTTCTTCGGTGTAGTTTTGCGTTTCCATAGGTTGCCTCCATATTAATGTCCGCATCTTTTGTAAATAATAGATTTATAATAATTTTATCCTATGTAAGCCGCATATACGGAAAAGATACATGAAAAGCCGTGGTCTCTCAATTCGTGCTGTATTAATATAGCAGAAAACCTGAAAGAAATGCAATAGGCTATTTTTGATAAAAAAAGCTGAAAAATGCTTGATTTAACTATCTTTTGTGCCTTTCCAGAAGGTGGGTACAAGATGTTGTGATACGGAGCGGAAAAATATTTTTCAGTATAAAAAATTTTAATCAGGTTGACATTTTAGATGCGTACAAGTATAATATAGCGTGCTTTTTGCCTAAAAATAAAAGCAATCTTACACAGCCTATTTTTTTATGGATAAAGGAGGTGCCGATATGATAAGACCGTATCAGCCGAAGAAAAGACAGAGAAGCAAGGTGCATGGCTTTCGCGCGAGAATGAAGACAGCGAACGGAAGAAAGGTCCTGAGAAGAAGGAGACTGAAAGGAAGAAAAGTATTGTCTGCGTAATTCATTTTTCGCGGAGGATTTGATCATGATCGTTTCTCTCAGGAAGAACAATGAATTTCAGAGAGTATACAAAAAGGGAACTTATAAGGCGGGCCGGTATTTGGTAATGTATGTATTGCCAAATAAAGAAGGAATCAACAGAATTGGAATCGCCGCGGGAAAGAAATTTGGAAACAGTGTGCAGAGAAACCGCATGAAAAGAATCATCCGGGAAGTCTATCGGGTTTCCCGGGAACATATGGCGGAGGGCTATGACATCATTTTCATGGCCAGAGCCTCCGTTCGGAAAGCAAAATCTCCGAATAACAAGCTGAAGGCCGTTTCCGTACCCGCTTATCATGAAATAGAAAAAGAAATGAAAAGACTTTCTTCGGCATTGGGGATGTTGATTTGAAAAAGGTATTTTTGAAAATGATACGTTTTTATCAAAAAAACATATCACCGATCAAAAAACCGTGCTGCAGATTTTATCCGACTTGTTCGGAATATGCCGTGGAGGCGATTGAAAAATACGGGGCACTGAAGGGCTCCCTGATGGCGGTGTGGAGAATCCTCAGATGTAATCCGTTTTGCAAAGGCGGCTATGATCCTGTAAAATAAGAAGGGATTGTGCAGACTCGTTATGCTGAGTTTTATAGCGAAACCATTTGGAATCTTAATAAAATATATTTATGAGTATCTTGCGTTCGACAGCTATGGATTTGCTATCATTCTTTTTACGCTGTTTGCGAGGATCCTTTTATTTCCTTTAAATTTAAGCCAGCAAAGAAGTATGGACAGGCAGCAGGCTCTGATGCCTGAAATAGAAGCGCTGAAGAAAAAATACGGAAACGATCAGAAAAAGCTGAGCGAAGAACAGCAGAATCTCTATATGAGGTATAATATTAATCCTATGATGGGCTGCCTGCCGCTTCTTCTTCAGTTTCCGATTTTGATGGCGCTGTATGAAATTGTGCGCAATGCGGATGTTTATATTGGAGAAGGCGTCAATAAAGTCTTTTTAGGAATTTTTGATTTAAGTCTTACGCCGCAGTGGCAGATCTGGAAAATAGAAGATTATAAAGTTTATTTGCCGCTGCTTGTTTTTCCGATTTTGGCGTTTGCAACGACATATCTTTCACAGATCATTTCCATGAGAACGGTGCGTGCAAAGAAAAAAGAAGAAGATGAAAAAGCTGCGCCGAATCCGATGTCCGGAATGATGAAGTTTATGCCATTTACCACACTGATTTTTGCTTTTATGGTTCCGGCGGGACTCTCTCTTTACTGGGCCATCGGAAATATTTTAAGCATATTACAAACTTATCTGATCAGAAGCGTATTTTCGAAGAAGAAAGAAGGAAGTGTTAAGAATGCCTGATTTTGTTGAGAAAGAAGCAAAAACCGTCGACGAAGCGATTCAGCTTGCGCTGGATGAGTTGAACATAGAGCTTGAGGATGCGGATGTTGAAATCCTCGAGGAAGGCAGTAAAGCGAAGCTGGGAATTTTCGGAGGAAAAGGAGCGAAGGTCAGAGTCACCGTTAATATTCCGGATACAAAAATCGTTGCAAATTTTTTGGATGAGATCATCAACAGATCGCGCAGTGAAGACGATTATCCGAAATATGTAATTACGGAAAAGGAGGAAGACGGCGTAAAAGTCATTAAAGTTCAGATTTCCGGAAACGATGTTTCCCATCTGATCGGAAGACATGGCGAAACGCTGTATGCGATGAATTATATCGCAAGCCTTTTGGTAAACAGAAACAAAAACGAATTCAAGCGCGTTTATATAGATGTGGAAAATTACAGAAAGCATCGCGAGGAAACGCTTGTTTCCATTGCGAACAGAGCTGCTGAAAGAGTCGCGAAATATAAAAGACCGGTTTCTCTGGATCCTATGCCGGCGTCGGAGCGCCGGATCATACATTCGGCTTTGCAGAGCAACCGAAATGTAGTAACCGAAAGCCAGGGGGAAGAACCGAACCGCTGTGTTGTCGTTAAGATAAGACCGTATGTCAAAAAAATCTGATGGTTCTATATGAAATATTACGGTGATGATACGATTGCAGCAATTTCTACTCCTGCTGGAACGGGCGGAATCGGAATTATCCGGATCAGCGGCAGCGAAGCGGCGGAAATTGCAAATAAGATTTTCAGAGGAATTTCACAGCGGGCAGCCGGGAAAGACGCGGTTGCCCGTATGTCTTCTCATACCATAAAATACGGTGTTATCGTTGATCCCTCCAACGAGGAGCTGATCGACGAATGTCTGATCAGCGTCATGAAGGCCCCTCGTTCTTATACGAGGGAGGACGTTGTAGAAATCAATTGTCACGGAGGTTATGCCGTGATGAGGAAAATTCTTTCGATTGTGCTTCAGGCCGGAGCAAGACCCGCACAACCCGGAGAATTTACGCAGCGCGCCTTTATCAACGGAAGAATCGATCTTTCCGAAGCGGAAGCCGTAATGGATCTGATTGGCGCCAAGACGGAAGCAGGACGAAAAGCCGCGGTGCAGCAGCTGTCGGGCCGTCTGTACCGGGAAATCAAAGCGATTCGGGAAGAATTAAAGCTTTGTCTTGCACAAATAGAGGTTGCATTGGATTATCCCGAATATGAAATGGACGGGGAGGCCGGAGCTTCCGCAATGACGCTTCTGGAGAAAATTCGGAAAAAACTGGAAAAGCTTTCCGATACATTTTACAGAGGCCGCATCTTAAAAGAGGGAATCAGAGTTTCGATTGCGGGAATTCCAAATGCGGGAAAGTCGTCTCTCCTGAATTTGCTGTCCGGATATGATCGAGCAATCGTAACGGAAATTCCGGGGACTACGCGCGATACTATAGAAGAAACGATCGATTATGAAGGAATCCCCATTCTTTTAACTGACACCGCGGGACTGCGGGAAACTTCGGACGTCGTTGAAAAAATCGGCGTAGATCGCTCCTATGAAGCAATTGAAAGCAGCGATATCGTTGTATTTCTGGCGGATATTTCTGATTTCGCCCGTGCCCGGCGATCAAAAGAGCTCCTGGAGGAAATCAGGAACACATGCGGCGCAAAGAAAAATATTATAGTCGTATTAAACAAAAGCGATATTGAACAGGAAGGCGCGGCTTCGTTTTTCGAAGAAGATTCCGTCAGAATGTCTGTTAAAGAGGAGCGCGGAACGGAGCGCCTCCTGGAACGGATCCGGGAGCTGATGCAGGTGGGCGCCGTGGAAAGCAACGAAACGGTGATCACAAGCGAACGCCATAAAAGCCTGATCGACCGGGCGCTCGGCGCGCTGCGGAAGGCGGAAGAAAGCTACAGGGAAAATTTGCCGCTGGATTGTATTTCCTATGACATTTGGGAATGCGGCAGGCTTTTAGGAGAAATTACGGGGGACTCCATAGAAGAAGATGTAATGGACACAATTTTCAGCAAATTTTGTCTTGGAAAATAAACGGAGGACGATCGTATGAGCGCACAATTCGGCGAATATGACATTGCAGTCATCGGCGCGGGCCACGCCGGCTGCGAGGCTGCGATGGCCGCAGCACGGCTCGGATTGAAAACGGTAATTTTTGCCGTAAACATAGACAGTATAGCAAATATGGCCTGCAATCCCAGCATCGGAGGAACGGCAAAGGGCCAGCTTGTCAGAGAAATCGACGCTATGGGCGGCGTCATGGGAAAGATGGCCGATAAAACGGCGATTCAGACGAAGCTTTTAAATAAGGCGAAGGGCCCTGCCGTTTATTCCCCCAGAGCGCAGATCGATCGCCGGCGCTATCAGACGGAAATGAAACATATGCTGGAGCTGCAGGAAAACGTTGATTTAAAGCAGGCAGAGATTGTTAAAATTTTAACGGTTCCGGGAAAAAACGAAGCGCCGTCCGTTGCCGGCGTCGTAACGCACTTAGGCGCCGAATATCGCTGCAGATGCGTGATTGCATGCACCGGTACTTATCTGAAAGGAAAAGTTATTATCGGCGAGCACAGCTACAGCAGCGGACCGGATGGGCATTTTCCGGCAAATGAATTATCTGCCTGTCTCAAAGAGCTCGGCTTTTCGCTGCTCCGCCTGAAAACGGGCACGCCGCCCCGCGTAAACAGAAGAAGCGTAGATTTTTCCAAGACGGAACCGCAGTACGGAGATGGGCTTCCCTTTTCGTTTTCTTTTGACGAGGACGCTCCGCAAAGCGTACAGCTTCCGTGCTATCTTACGCATACAAATGCGCGGACACATGAAATCATCAAGGCGAATCTGCATCGCTCCCCGCTTTATAACGGTATGATAGAGGGCGTAGGGCCGCGGTATTGCCCCTCAATAGAAGATAAAATTATGCGTTTTGCCGACAAGGAGCGGCATCAGCTTTTCATTGAGCCCATGGGAATCGATACCGAAGAAATGTATGTTCAGGGCATGTCCTCCAGTCTTCCGGAGGATGTACAGTGTGACTTTATTCATTCTATAGAAGGACTGGAAAAAGCCTCTATTATGCGCCCGGCCTATGCGATTGAATATGATGCGATTGATGCGCGGCAGCTTAGGCTTTCTTTGGAAAGCCGCATTGTGAACGGGCTGTTCTGCGCGGGACAGATTAACGGCTCCTCCGGCTATGAAGAGGCCGCCGCCCAGGGACTTATGGCCGGAATCAACGCCGCCCGTAAGCTGCAGGGAAAGGAACCGCTCGTCATTGACCGTTCGGAAGGATATATTGGCGTTTTAATCGATGATCTTGTTACCAGGGGAACGAATGAACCGTACCGGATGATGACGTCGCGCGCGGAATACAGGCTTATCCTTCGGCAGGATAATGCCGACAGCCGTCTGACGCCGAAGGGGTATGAGGCGGGACTGATTTCGGAAGAACGCTATGCGCGCTTCCGGCAAAAAATGGAAAATATCGCAGGAGAAATCGAGCGGCTAAAGCATACCTATGCGCCTCCAAGCGAACACGTCAATACGATTCTGGAACGTGAGGGAGCCGCTCCGCTCAAAGGCAGCTGCTCCCTCGCGGAATTGCTCCGCCGTCCGGAAATCAGTTACGAGCTCTTGCAGGAAATTGAGAACAGAAAATCGCCTCTTTCTTTCCGCGAAGCGGAGCAGGTAGAAATCTCTGTAAAATATGAAGGCTATATCAGCCGGCAGGAAGCGCAGATCCGCCAATTCCGCAAGCTGGAGAAAAAACGCCTTCCGGTTCCGTTTGATTATACTACCGTGCCGAACATTTGTCTGGAAGCAAGAGAAAAGCTGACGCGGATCCAGCCGGAGTCGGTAGGACAGGCCAGCCGCATCACAGGCGTTTCTCCGGCGGATATAACGGCGCTGATGATTTATCTGAATCTCAGGGAGGGAGAAGCCTCATGCTAAAGGAGGAACATCGGCAGCTTCTGGTCGCGGCGGCGGAAAAAATCGGGACAGAGCTTTCTCCGGATTCGGTGGAAAAATTTTCCAGATACGGAGAACTTTTACTGGAATGGAATAAAGTCATGAATCTGACGGCCGTAACCGACGAACGGGAAATTGTCATTAAACATTACGTCGACAGTCTCACGATTCTCCCCTATCTTGACCGCCTGCATTGCAGAACGCTGGCGGATATCGGATCAGGAGCCGGTTTTCCGGGAATTCCCGTTAAAATTCTGCGTCCGGAGCTTGATATCGTCCTGCTTGATTCGCTTGGAAAACGTGTAAATTTTTTAAATGAAGTGATCTCCGAGCTGTGCCTGATGAAAATCCGCGCCGTTCATATGCGCGCCGAGGAGGGAGGCAGAAATCCGGAATTTCGAGAAAAATTTGACTGCGCGTCCGCCAGAGCAGTCGCACCTATGAACATTTTGCTGGAATACTGCATGCCGTTTGTCAGAAACGGCGGCCGCTTCCTTGCCATGAAGGGCGCCGCGGAAGAGGAGCCATATGAAAATGCGCTTCGCGAACTGAAAGGCGAAGTAGAATCAGAGGATCGATTCACCCTGCCGCAAAGCGAGTTTACAAGACGAATCGTCTGCGTAAAAAAGAATGGCTTTTTGTCGACCCGCTATCCGCGCAGCGCCGGGATTCCGCGGAAGAAACCGTTGTAATTCGTCGAAAAGCAGTAAAATGCGGCAGAGAAGCGTCCCGCAGGTCGAAGGAAAGGCGGGTCCGGAAGGCGTCGAAAACCTTTATTTTTCGTTAGAAATGCGGTATAAACGTGACAAGCGACAAATTCAGTCGGCGTTTATACAAAGGAGGGTTTTTGATGAATAGTGTTTTAAAGCATGACGCATTGAAAAGTAATCCGGGGCGGGATTACGTTACAGAGATACCAACGAATAGAATAAAAGCAAATCCGTACCAGCCGCGGAAAGAATTTTCCAGAAGCGCCCTTTACGATCTGGCAAACTCAATTAAAGAATACGGTATTTTACAGCCGATCACGGTAAGACCTCTGCGCGGCGACAATACATACGAGCTGATCGCGGGGGAAAGACGGCTGCGCGCTGCGAAGATCGCAGGTCTTACTTCCGTTCCGGCAATCGTATATAATGCCGGAGACAATGATTCGGCAATTCTGGCTCTGATCGAGAATCTGCAGAGAGAAAACCTGAGCTTTCTGGAGGAAGCGGAGGGATATTACTGTCTTTTAATCGACCATGGCATGACGCAGGAGGAGCTGGCGCGAAAGGTTGGGAAGAGTCAGTCGGCGATTGCAAATAAAGTGCGCTTATTAAAATTACCGCCGATGGTTAAGAAAATATTATGCGACAATAAACTATCGGAACGCCACGCCAGAGCGCTTTTGCGCATGGCGGATGAACAGCTTCAGCTCAAGGCGCTCAAGATTATCTGCGAAAAGCACTGCAGCGTGAAGGAAGCAGAGGAGATTATCGACCGGCTGATCGAGAAGCACAACGCTTCCGGCGGGGAATCCGGTTATCTGATGCCGGTGCCTCCTTCCCAAAACAAAAAGGGCGGACACATCAAGTTTGTAATTCGCGACATCAAAATCTTTGTGAATACGATTAAGGAAACGGTTGCGATTTTAAAGCGCTCCGGTGTGGAAGCAAAGGCGGCGCAGTTCGACAGAGGAGACTACTATGAGTTTATCGTACGGATTCCAAAGGAAGCGAACGGGCTGGTTCTTAACAGCAGCGGCACCGGCAAGCTGGCCTGCGGAGCCGCCAAGCTTCAGGAGAAGCAGGAGCGGACAAGCTGAGCGATCCTGGACAATGCTGCTTTTTGGAAGGCAAAACAGTGGACTTTTTTGTGGAAAAGTGATAAAATATAGCGGATATAAAAGTATATTGCCGAGTTCCAAAAAGGAGTAATATTTATAATGAGTGATGAGATCAACAAAGAAGCGACGGTCGAGCCGTCCAAGGTGCTGCCCATTGATATCGTTCATGAAATGAAAAAATCTTTTATCGATTATTCCATGAGCGTAATCGTCGACAGAGCGCTCCCGGACGTCAGGGACGGACTGAAGCCCGTCCACAGGCGGATCATATATTCCATGTACGAGCAGGGCTACACACCCGATAAAGCGTACCGGAAATCCGCCACCACCGTCGGTAACGTTATGGGAAAATACCATCCGCACGGAGATGCGGCGATCTATGACAGTCTGGTACGGCTTGCTCAGGATTTTTCCATGCGGTACACGCTGGTAGACGGAAACGGCAACTTTGGGTCCAGAGACGGCGATCCTCCGGCTGCGCAGAGATATACGGAAGCCAAGATGTCGAAGATTTCGATGGAGATGGTCGCCGACATCAATAAAAATACCGTAGATTTCCGTCCGAACTATGATGAGCACGAGATGGAGCCTTCCGTTTTGCCGGCGCGTTTTCCGAATATGCTCGTAAACGGCTCTTCCGGAATTGCCGTAGGGATGGCGACAAACATCCCGCCGCATAATCTGGGCGAGGTGATCGACGGCGTGATCCAGGTGATGGAGCATCCCGATATCACGATCGACGAACTGATGCAGTATATAAAAGGGCCGGATTTTCCTACCGGCGCAAACATCCTGGGAAGACAGGGCATTCGGGAGGCGTACAGAACGGGGCGGGGCAAAATCCTTGTGCGTGCCGAAGCAAAGATCGAGGAGATGGGAAACGGCCGTCACCGCATTGTCGTCACAGAAATCCCGTATCAGGTAAACAATGCGCGGCTGGTCGAGAAAATCGCGGAGCTGGTAAAGGAAAAACGGATCGACACCATCAGCGGACTGCGCGACGAATACTCGAAGGCCGGTATCCGGATCGTGATCGAGCTGAAACGGGAAGCCAATCCGAACGTAGTGCTGAATCAGCTGTATAAATTTACTTCCTTGCAGGAGGCCTTCAACGTCAACATGCTGGCGCTGATTCCTACTGCGGACGGAAAATCGCAGCCGCAGCTGATCAATCTGAAGGAAGCGCTTGTCTATTACATAGATCACCAAAAAGACGTCGTCACGAGAAGAACCAGGTTTGACCTCGACAAGGCGCTGGACCGGGCGCATATTCTGGAAGGAACGCTTCTGGCGCTGGATCATATCGACGAAGTAATCAACATCATTCGCTCCTCCAAAACCGAGCCGATTGCAAAAGAAGGCATGATGAACCGTTTCGGCTTTACGGAGCGTCAGGCACAATATATCATAGACATGCGTCTGGGACGTCTGACCGGAATCGAACGGGAGAAGGTTCTGGAGGAATATCAGGAGAAACAAAAAGAAATTGCATATTATCAAAGTATTCTCGGCGACGAGCTGCTTTTGATGGGCGTTATCAAGGACGAGCTGCTTGCAATCAAAAAAGCTTACGCGGATGAACGCCGAACGCGGATTATCCCGTACGAAGGGGAGATTGATATCGACGATCTGATCCACGAGCAGGAGATTGCAGTAACGCTGACGCACTTCGGATATGTAAAACGTACGCCTGCTGACACATACAAGGCGCAGCGCCGCGGCGGAAAAGGGATCCTGGGACTCAGCACACGCGAGGAGGATTTCGTGGAGCATCTGCTGATCACATCTTCCCATAATATGCTGCTGTTTATTACGAATTTCGGCCGCGTCTATTCTCTGAAGGGATATGAAATTCCGGACGCGGGAAGAACGGCAAAGGGAATTGCGATTGTAAATCTTCTGCAGCTGAGCGCCGGAGAAAAAATCGCGACGATGATTCCGATCAGCGGCTTTGAGGATGGAAAATATCTCCTGATGGCCACGAAAGAGGGGATTATTAAAAAGACGGAGCTGAAAGAATACAGCAACATCCGAAAAGGCGGCCTGATCGCACTGGAGCTGCGGGAGAGCGACGAGCTGATCAACGCACGGCTTGCAGATGAGAATCGGGATATCATGCTTGTAACGAGAAAGGGCATGTCGATTCGCTTCTCGGAAGCCGACGTGCGCGCGACCGGACGCGCCTCGATCGGCGTCAGAGGAATTACCCTGCGGGACGACGACTATGTTATCGGCATGGATATCTGCGATCCGGAAAATTCCCTGCTGATCATTACAGAGAAGGGCTTCGGGAAGCGAACCGATATTGAGGAATACAGAATCCAGTCGCGCGGCGGCAAAGGTCTCCTTACGTATAAAATTTCCGAGAAAACGGGAGAATTGGCCGGAATGATGATGGTAAGCGACGCCGACGATGTGATGCTGATTA
This sequence comes from uncultured Clostridium sp., assembly GCA_900543695.1. Taxonomy (GTDB): domain Bacteria; phylum Bacillota; class Clostridia; order UBA1212; family UBA1255; genus Egerieisoma. The sequence goes on from UQSG01000003.1 coordinate 101,264, forward strand.
CCACGGAAGGCGTAATTATCAGAATCCATGCAGCGGATATCAGCACCATTGGAAGAAACACAAGCGGGGTGCGTCTGATGCGGACGACAGAAAACAATCTGATCGTAAGCTGCGCCAGGACGGATCGCGAAGAAGACGCGGACGACGCAGACGGCGCCGAGGATGGGGACGAACCGCAGAACGGCGGCGAGGAGCTGGACGGCCAGAGCGGCGGGAAAAGCGACGCCTCAGACGAAGAACCGGATCTCGAGGCGGGAAGAGAAATCCTAAACAAGCTTGATATTGAATGACAAATTGCCTTTTCCCCGGACGGGCCATCCTGCCGGGGAAAATTTTTTGATCGGACTAACGCCGCAGAAGAGCAATCCTTTGCCTGTAATCCGGAAGATAGCGTGAGATCAGCGCATAAAATTCTTTTCCGTGGTTGCGGTGCACGATGTGCGCAAGCTCGTGAACAATCACATAATCGACGGCCTCCTGCGGATAAAGCATCAGCCGGTAGGAAAAATTCAGACTGTTTTTGGCGCTGCAGCTGCCGAAGCGCCGGACTGCGGATGAAATTTTAACTGCGGAAGGAAACAGTCCCATTTGCTCAGAAAAATATTTTACCCTTGCTGGAATGAAATTGCGAGCTTTTTCCTTTAATTGTGCAATTTCCTCGGCCGTCAGAGTTTTGCAGCCTGCTTCCTGTGCGCGGACGGCCTGTTTTTGCCTTGCGCGGACAATCCGAGCTTCATTCTTTTTTACAAATTCCTGAATATCGCATTTCCTCATGTTTTGCGGCGCGCGGATCTTTACCGATCCATCCGGGCCGATTTCAGCGCAGATCGTGCGGCGCTTCGAATAGATAATCGTAAAATCCGTCATACAAAACTCCTTCGCCGAAATATTTTATAACTAGTATATCAAGAGGCCTCGTTTTTTGCAATCAGCGCCGTTTTTTACAAAAAACAGTTGACAAGCAGCGGCTTGATGACGTATAATCGCATACGCTTGTTGCTTATGAAAGATCGTGGTTTCATGGGTGACTTGCATTTCTTGGTGGCTGTAGCTCAGTTGGTTAGAGTACCAGGTTGTGGCCCTGGGGGTCGTGGGTTCGAGTCCCATCAGCCACCCCACGCCGGAGCAAAGTTCGTTTTGCTCCGGTTTATTTTTTTGCGCTTCTTCCGCAAAAGTCACGCGCGGCTCGCCTGTTCGCCGGCTAAGAGCAAAGAAAATGAAATGGTACGATTTGCACTGTGACGCGTCAAAGCCGCCCTTTTCGGCGCGGACAGTGCTTTGCATATGGTCAAATATTGTTTTTTCTCAACTGACTTGGCGTAATATTGTAAAACTTCATAAAGGAACGGTTAAAGGTTCTGACGGATGCGAACCCGCATGCGAGGGCGATTTCCGTCAGTGTTTTACTGCTGCTTTTAATAAGCTCTGCCGCTTTCTTCAGCCGGAATTCCGTAAGATATGTGTTAAACGTCATTCCGGCAGCCCTCTTAAAGCAATGCGCGAAATAATAGGAAGAAAAATGACAGGCAAAGGCAGCGTCCTCTAAACGGATTTCTTCCCGATAGTGCTTTTGCAGATAATCGTTGACAGTATTCAGCAGACTTGCGTATTTATGCCGCATATTCATATGATTTTGGCCGGAAAGACCGGCTCCCGGTATACTGGCGATACTCAGAAGAATTTCATCGGCGGCGCATTTTAAGGCGAGCTCTTTCAAAGCGTCGGAATCGGGCCGTTTTGACTCGTTTACAAGACGCATCAGAAAGCCGCGCAGGACACCGCAGGCATGCTCGTTCTTATTTTCGGATAAAAAATATTCGGGCAAAGAAAGGGAGGAAAAATCAAAAGCGGCGCAAAGCAGCTTGAAAATATACAGGCGGCTGCAGGAAATATTACGCAGGCTATGGATACGGTACGGAAGAATAATGGCAATATCACCCGTATGAATGAGCGTACACGTATTTTCCACCGTCACCTCTGCGGTTCCCTCCGGAATGTATATAAGCTCGACCTCCTCGTGGTAATGCGCGCGGTAATCCACATCTGTCATTTCCGTATCTACATAAGGCGTGCCGTTTTTTGCTCTGTGTATTTCCTCATAGAAAAATGCCATGGAGTCTCCACCTTGCTTTCCTTCCGCAGTGTAAAATGAAATTCTGAATTATAAAGGGTATGGTATCTCAAAAAGCAAGATTTGTCTACACCTAAAGCAACAATGAAATTGCGTTCTTTTCCGCTATGCGAGATACTTATTTACACGTATGATATGAAAAGGGGCTGCGCCTGCGCGATGAGAGTTACGCCGTTCCGGCCGGTATTTAAAATAAATTTAAAGAAAAGAGGGTATTTTTATGGGCTATTTTGATCATATTCCGAATATAAAATACGAAGGGGCGAGCTCTCAAAATCCGTTTGCGTTTCATTACTACGATGCCGATGCGCTGATCGCGGGGAAACCGCATTATAAGGGATATGAATATACCACCCTTTACGATTGGGATCTGAAGAGGCTCTGCCAGGAGATCTCGTCTGCTCCCGGCACGCCAACCCATGTATTTCAGGAACTTGGAAAATACGGTTATTCAGAGCTTGCCGCTGCAGAAAACATGCATGTGCTTCTTAATAAAGAAGGGAAAGGAAAGGGAATGGTATGAGGCGAAATCTGAGCATGTTATCTTTTCTCATAATTCTGACGGTGTGCCTCCTGTGCGGATGCAGCGAGCCTCCTCAGACAGAATGGGATACGACTACGGAGCTGAGCATGCCGCGGACGCTGCGTCTGGGCGACGGCGCAGACAGCGGGCCGTCCGTATACGAGTATAATCAGGAGGATGGGCTTTTTCGGCTGAATAACGCAAGCAGTGAAAACGCTGCGGTTACGCTGCAAAAGGAAACGGTAAGCGCCTTGAATTTTAACAGGAGCTTTGCAGACGGCACGACGGCGTACTATGAGTTTACCGTTCAAATCACGGACATCGTGGAATCGCCGTGGAACGCGCTTTATTTCGGGTTCCGCCTTGACAAGGCTTCTGCCGACGCCACAACGCAGTCCGGCATCTGGATCGCGATCCAGAGGGATCGGATCGGCATGCGCACGGGGGCCTGGCCGGAAACAACATATATGGACGTACCGGACGGCATTGATTTTTCAAAAGAGCGCCGCATGTATATTGAGGATGATATGGACACGGACACGATCACCGTTTCCGCAGAGAACGACAGCGGCGAAAAGACCGCGCTTGCGTCTGTGAAAATAGAAAACGGAAGGATCAACCTGTATGCCCCCGGCTCGGATACTCCTGCAATCAGCGATACAATCGCGGACAGTATAGAAGAAGCCGGATATTTTAATATATGGCTTCACCATATGCAGGATAACGCATATCTTTCGGATATCAAAATATCCGGTCTGGAATATGAAAACAATATGGAGGTAGCGAACATGATGAATTCAAAAGATGTTTTTGCCGATACCTGGGTGAGCACCGATGATGAGGGCCGTTTTACCGGCACCGGCAACAATACGGTAAATGACAGGAAGGTAGGGATTTTTTACTTCCTTTGGCACGACGGAACCTCGTCGCAGCCCATTTACGATCATACGAAAGCATACTATGAGGGCGGCAGCAGCAAGCTGATCGAAATGATACAGCAGGGACCGCTTGGCTTTGCGCATTATTGGGCGGAGCCGTATTTCGGATATTATCGCTCTGACGATGAATGGGTGATCAGAAAGCACACCTATCAGCTGACCGCGGCCGGCATAGACTTTATATTCATAGACGCGACGAACGGTCAGACCTATGAAAGCACGTATGAGACAATTCTTAAGGTGTGGAGTAAAATGCGTGAGGAGGGATACCGGACGCCGCAGATCATGTTCCACTGCGGAAACGAGGTCGACCTTTCCCGCTCTTCTCTTATGGCGCTCTGGAACAACCTTTATTCCCGGGGCAGATACGAGGAGCTGTGGTTCAAATATGATGGAAAACCGCTGATTTTTGCTCCGGAGGAAATGTATCAGGAGCTTCCGGAGGAAATCCGCTCGTTCTTTACATTCAGAAGGAGCTGGGCGTATACGGGAAGCGAATGGTATACAAAATCCGATGGAAAAAATGCCTGGCCGTGGGCGGATCTGTATCCGCAGAAGCCGGGAAAGTCTCCCGAGGGCGATGTTGAGCAGATGATTGTTATGAGCGGCTTCTGGGTGAACGGGAGCTTTGGAACGAATGCGGGCCGCAGCTATCATGACGGAAAGCAGCCTGCCAATGCGACTGATTCGGATTTCGGCTTCTCCCTTTATGAAAGCGGCTCGTCCGGAAAAGGGTATGCGTTTGAAGAGCAGTTTGATTATGCCATCGAGCAGGATCCCGGCCTGATCATGCTTATCGGCTGGAACGAATGGTGGGCCGGCAGATGGGAGGCGGGCGCGGCCGTTGGCCAGACGATCGCAAATACGTATACCGTTACCGATAATAACGAATGGACGAGACATTATTATGTTGATGCGTTTAATCCGGAATTTTCAAGGGACATCGAGCCCGTGAAAGGCCTTTATAATGATAACTATTATTATCAGATGGCGCAGAATATCCGCCAGTATAAGGGCTCGCGCAACGTGCAGACGGCGTTCGGCCAGAAGGGCATCGATCTGAACGGCTCCGTTGGACAGTGGTATGCCGTAGGCCCGGAGTACCGTGATTACACGGGAGATACGGCGCACCGCGATGCCGAGTCGTACGTAGGGCAGCTTCATTATACGAACGAAACCGGGCGGAATGATTTCGCGGTGTGCAAGGTTTCCAAAACAGAAAAATACGTGTATTTCTATGCTGAATGCGCGGATAAGATCACGGAGCCGTCCGGCACGAACTGGATGAATCTGTTTATCGACTCGGACTGCGACAGAAGCACGGGCTGGTACGGCTACGATTATGTTCTGAACCGCACGCAAAGCGGCAGCACGTGCTCCGTTATGAGGTTTGTAAACAATTCCTGGGAAATGGAAGAGATCGGGCGCGCCGAGTATGTGGTGAAGGACAATTATATCCAGATAAAGGTTTCCGCGTCGCTGATCGGCGTGGTATCCTCCTTTGATTTCAAATGGGCGGATAATTCCGTGGACGGCGGCGACATCATGCAGTTTATTGATCTGGGTGATACGGCGCCGAACGACAGATTTAATTACCGTTACACAACGTCCAAAATGAAAATCCGCATCCCGGACGCGCTGAGCAAGGATATGATCGTCCTCAAGGCCGGCTCGTACAATGCGTTTGTGCAGCGCGAGATGGTGATGCTTGATTCCTCAAATACGAAAGCGGTATTCATGGGAGACGGCCAGCGGCTGCTTGTCCCGAAAGCATTTGCCGAAAAGACAATGGGACTTGACGTTTCAGGAGAAACGGAATTCAATCATTACGGCATAAAATACGTAGACATCTCCGCCGCCCTGGAGGCCTCGGGCAGAACGGTAACGCGTACGGACAGCATGCTGGTGATTGCTTCGGAGCCTGTCAGTGAGGAAGCTCTGCTTACGCTCTACCGCGCGCTGTACTGATACGATTTTTTTAATTAAATTTGACGAGAGCCGCCCGTGCAGCCAACGCGCAGCGAGCGGCTCTTTTTTTGCTTCCGCGCTGAGCGGCGCGCGCTTACACGATTGCGAAAGGAATGCCCATTAGCCTGGCCGCCTTTGCAAAAACAGGCGCATTATGCCCTACGGAAACGGCACAGTGATGCGTCGGCGCCTCCAGGAACCATTGATCCATATATTCAGACGGCGCTTTTCCGAAACGAATATGCGTCATTGTATTGCCGTTCAGCAGAACGGGATAATCCATTGCCTCCCCCTCGCTGATAATAAATTTTAATCCGGTCCTGGTCTGCGCCGCGCCGAGCGTCGTAACCGGTCCGGTTCGAACCTTTGCTTCTACGGAAACGCCGCTGCCCTTTTTTCCGTGATAAACGCCCATTCCGCGCAGAATCGGCTTCCTTCGAGCAATCGCGACGTGAAACGGACCGTCGTGACCGATGATCATCGTATTTCGATTAAAGTCCGCCGCAACGATTTCACTGAAGCTGCCGCCGCAGCCTATGATATCCGAGATTTTCATAGCAAGATTCGTTTTAATATCGCCTTCTCCCGCGCAGGGGATTCCTTCGGCGGTCAGAAGAGAGTTCCCGACGATGAAGCCGCTTTGAATTTCCTCGTAATAGCCGCCGTCTTGCCCGTGATAATAATAAGAGAGGGCATCCAGGCGATACTGCTCCGTCAGCCGCCGCTGCGCGCAGGCGACCTTCGCAGACCAGCGGAGCTGCGCTTCCTCAGGACGCCGCGCGATCGGATCGGAAGGAGAATCGCCGGAAATTTCAAAAAACGCGTTGATTTTTTCCAGCATTTCCGCTGTTTCTGCGTCTGTAATATTTTCCAGCGCCTTGGCAATATCGCACATTTCGAGGATCTCGATATGAATTCCCGTCTTGCTTTGCAGCAGCGTAAAATCGCTGTACATATCGAGCATGCCGCTGTAATAGCCGCCCAGGAAGCCGAAGCGGCTTCCTGCCAGATTTTTCCGGATTTTTGCCGCAAGCACCCATTCCCGAATTTCCCTCCAGGCGTTAAGCGCCTCCGGCCGCGCCGCAGTATTTTCATCCGCAAGAGAAATTGCCGGAGCTTGCTCCTGCCCCAGAAGGCCGTTTATGAAATATACCGTTAACCCGGCGCGCTCAAACGCGTTTGAAACCTCTGGAATGGGACAAGCCACGCAGTGCGCAAGCCATTCGCCCGTTCCGGAGGCAGCGTAATTCATCTCCGCCGTAGGCTGCAGATTCAAAAATATTACGGGAGCGCCGTATTCCTGATGTACGGGCAAAACGCAGGACGATGTAAAATACGTAGCGCTGTGAGCGAAAATAAGGTCCACTCCGTTTTCCCGAAAATAATTTCCCGCCGCCGCGCCGGCCTCTTCCGTATCCACAAAACCAAAGTTATATACGTCTCCAAGCTCCGACAGCCGTCTGGAAAGAAATGCGTTATATCCGTCCAGACGCTCCTTTAAGCCTTCGAACTGCGCCCAATAGGCACGCAGCCCGGCACTGTAAAGCCCGATGCGAACCTTTTCATATTGTTTCATTGGAAACCTCCTCCAGACTTTCTGTTAAAAGGATCCGCTCGCCGCCGGCAGGAATGCGGATCCGCCTCGCGCCATGGATCACTGTGATATCGACATCCGAGGAAATTGAAAGAAATTTCCCCTCGCGCAAGCGGAGCCGGACCATGCCTCCCTCCGCGGGAATCGCTCCCTCCGCATCGCGGATGCCGGTATCTGCCGCGCTGTACGCAAAGCAGTTCGTTTCAATATCAAACCGGCGGCGCAGGCCGAGCACATACACAGACAGCTGCCAGGTCGGACAGCCGGACCATTCGTGACAATGGGACCAGCGCGGATCGAAAACCTCCAGCCAGGTACCGTCCTCCTGCGTCAGCATCCAGCCCCAGCATTTTTTATATTGCTCAATCACAAACGCACCTTCTCCCGCTTCGAAGAGAAGAGGAAAGACAAAATGAGAAAAGTACGGCGTGATCAGCTGCGGGCAGTTTTCAGAGGGAGAGGAAAGGCGAGGCGCGTCCTTTCGATTCGGAAAACAATTCAGGTAATGCTCCTTGATCGACTGCAGCGCCGCCTGCCTGTGTTCCGGGGGAATCAGCCCGGCTCCATAGGAAAGCGCCGTCCTGTGCAGGCCGATCCGGCCGAAATCATACTGCAGCTCGGAAAGATATCGCCGGATTACGCCGGCGGCGTCTTCTCTCCAGACAGAGAAGTCCTTTTCCCGCTCCGGATCGGACATCCATCTGCTCCACTCGGACATGGCGTCAAGCGCGCCGCAGAGCAGAAGAAGCGCCGCCAAATCTCCGGGGCCGTCGTTTGTAACATATCCCCAGTCAATAAAAAGCCAGTGAATTTCTCGATCCAATCCGATACCGGACGTATAATGCTCCCGGAAATATGCCATGTTTTTCAGAGCGGCCGGATACGCCTCCCTGTAAAAAGCGTCGTCTCCCGTATATGTAAAATATCTTTTACACGCCGAAACCCATTGCAGCGCATACGAGGAAACGCAGAGTCCGCCGCCCGGGGAGAGGCCTGCCACGCAGCCGTCGGGTCCGGCGCAATCCGCGCTGTGCTTCAGCGCTCTGCGGATCAGGGAAAAATCGCCGAATGCCGCGGCAATGAGATCCATCGGCGCGGAGACGGCGTCTCCCGTCCATTCGCCTCGTTCACGCGTCGGATTATCAGTAATTGCGTCTTCCGCACAGCTTTGCAGCGTTACGGCGCCCGTTTTCCAGATTTTATCCAGCTGCTTGTCACCACAGGAAAAGGAACCTGTAATGAGCGGGAAGTACGTTCTCTGCCAAAAGCGGCAGGAATGCAGCGTTACGGCCTCCGGATCTCCGAGGATGTGAATTTCCGCATATCTTCCGCCGCGGGGAGTAAGATTGCCGAACGTTTGCCGCCCTTCTTTCAGAATATAACGGTCAAGATTACAGGAGGGCCCCGCTGAAAGCGTAATATAAGGGGCGACGCGGCCGTCGGTCAGAGCTTCTGCATACCCGATTTCAAAAACGGTTCCCGCCGGAGCCGTAATTTCGGCCTCGAACCGGAACAGACAAATTTTCCGCAGATCAAATCGGAACCAAACGCCCTGACGATCCGTACGATCCGGAGGCTCCAGCGAGCGCAGGTAAAACGCTGCCGGAATGTCATCGTATTCGTAGCCAAAGCGCTGCATCAGAAAGCCCCGGCCGATCGGAACGGCGGCAAGCTCTACCTGCGAGACGGCCTTGGCGGAATCGCGGCAGAAGGCGCCGTACGGATCCTTCTCCAGAAAATCCGGACGTTCCCACGCCGCGTCCGGCGGAAGCTCTTTGATGGTACGACATTCCATCCAGCCGAGCTCCGGATTAATCCTTCGGACTTTCCGCGCATAGGCGTCTAAACGCGTACAGCTCCATTCGATTGAAAGGCCTGGCGACTCGCAGGCAAAAAACGGAGCCGTATTCTTCAAAATCCTGGTCGGAATACCGACGCTGTGCACGACGGCAAAAATAATATTTTCTCCCTGCCGGACGCGGCAGGAGACTTCTTTATAAACCGGATGCGCATCGTCGTACCGATCCGGTCCTTCCGTAAGCTCTGTTCCGTTTACAAACACACGGTACCAGGAGCAGCCGGAAACCGCAAACGGAAGCTCCCGCTCCGTATCGCTGCAAAAGCTGCCTCGGAACGCCGCATAAAGATCAGGACTGTCTTCTGCGCCTCTTAACCACATTTTTTTCATTTTGACGGGCCCTTTCAAGCTTTTTTGACAGATGCCGTGTTTTCCTGGCCTTGGGAGGCGGCGCCTCGCTCCGCTTCTCGGCGGTAAAAACATAATATCCGTCCGTTTCCTTTATTCTGACACCGCCGAACACAGAAGTCAACTTATTTTTATACCAGTCCAGACGCTTTGTAACCATCAGCAGCCTGCCGCCGATCGCAAGATGGCGGAAGCCGTCTTCAATAAAGCGCTTTGGAACCGAAAAATCCGCATGGTACGGCGGATTGCTTAAAATGATCGTGAAATCGTGCGCTTCGATCCGTTCGAAGCCGTCGCTTTGTATGATTTGGATCTCATCGAGTCCGTTTCGCAAGGCATTTTCTTTTGACAGTGCGACCGCCGCCGGTAAAATATCGCACATGACCACGTTTTCCGGTCCCGCCTTTTGCGCGGCCCAAATTCCGACGACGCCGTATCCGCACCCCAGATCCAGAATTTTATCGCCGGGGCGCAAGTCGGCTTCGGAAAGCATGGCGCGCGTACCGGCGTCGATTTTTCCGGGAGAAAAAACGGCGGGATCCGTTTCGAAGGAAAATACGGAGCCGTCTATTGCTTCAGTGAACATCGGATCTGCTCTGCAATGATTTCCGCGATCGCTTTGGCCCCGTTCGTATTTTGCTCGGACTCCATGGCGGCAATCATTTTTTGTTTGTCCTTTTCCAGATAAGAAATGGCGGACAGAAACGTGGAGGGAGTAATTTTTTCTTCGCGCAAAACGATTGCGTAGCCTCTTTTTTCAAAGGATTCTGCGTTCAGGATCTGATCGCCGCGGCTCGCGGAGAGGGGAAGCGGGATCAGAAGCATGGGCTTGTGCAGCGCCAGAAATTCGTGGATCGCATTTGAACCGGCGCGGGAAATAACGAAATCCGCAAGCGCCAGCGCGTCGGGGAGCTCTTCGGAGATAAATTCAAACTGCCGGTAGGACTGCGCATAACTCTTGTATTTTTCTTCGATGTTGCCTTTCCCGCATAAATGAATGATGTTATACGTTTTTATCAGAACGGGCACGTTCTCGCGAACGGCTTTATTCAGCGCTGCGGATCCGAGACTGCCTCCCATGATCAGAATGACGGGCTTCCTGTCAAAGGCGTAGCGCGCCCGCGCCCGTGCCGCGTCCCCGCGGAAAAGCTCGGGACGGATGGGCGAGCCGGTATAAACGCCGACGCCTTTTGGCAGATCCTTGACCGTATCGGGAAACGTTGTACAAATTTTTGTCGCGTAACGCGCCGAAATTTTATTTGCCAGCCCCGGCGTGAGATCAGATTCGTGCGCAATTACGGGAACCTTGCAGGAATGCGCCGCGGCCGCCACCGGAACCGAAACGAATCCGCCCTTTGAAAAGACAACGGCTGGCTGGAGCTCTTTGATCAGCTTTCTGGCATCATGATAGCCCGCCATAACGCGGAACGGATCAGTAAAATTTTTCCAGGAAAAATACCTTCTGAGCTTGCCTGTGCGCACGCTGTGATACGTAATTTCCGGATGCTTTGCCAGAATTTCTTTTTCAATGCCGTCCTCCGAGCCGATATAATGGAGATCCAGATTTGAAAATTTAGTTTTTAATATAGGGATTAAAGCCAGATTTGGGGTGACGTGTCCGGCAGAGCCCCCGCCGGTAAAAACGACAGAAATTTTACGCAAAAAAACCACTCCACATACGTATCGCTCCGTCAAACGCCAGAATTTTTGTAACGCTTGTGCTTTCGGTATCTGCGGACGCACCATAAAACAGAAAGCGCGATAACCGTTCCGGAAACGACGATCAGGAAAATCCGTTTGACAGTATAATATATGTTTGCTTTTGTTTTCAGTTCACCGGGAACCTCCACGTATCTGTGGAGATCCGTCGCCCGGCGGATTCCGCTTTCGTTGTAATTAAACTGAAACGTCTGAACGGTCGATTCATATTGCAGCACCGGCTCTTCTGCATTCAGCCGGTAATAGTACATCTGCATGCTTTGCGGCCTGTTGTCCATTTCCTGCTGCAGGATATCTACGGCGCGGTAAACCACGCCTTTATAGTCGTCCATGGAAAGCTCTGTTCCGCGGACTTCTACGGTGAAGCACAGACTGCCGCCGTATGCTTTGAGCGCGGCCTTGATCAGTTCCTCGTTTTCCTCCGTGTCCTCCGTCTGCGCGGAAGGATATGTGGAATCACTGAGCGGGATATCGATCGTACAGGTCCAGGACGCCGTATTATCGGTGTATTTTTCGGCCCACCTCTGATTCAGAAAAGCGCTCAGATCGTTTTCCACGACGCCTTCAAAATAGACGTTCCGTCCGTAATCGTTATAATAACCGTCGTAACGGATTTTAAACCCCTTTGCGCCGATTTCGCACGGCTTTCCGTCTACGGTGCATTTATAAATATAATTTCCAGATTTCTGGTCATAGCGTTCAAAGGAAACGATTTCCCCGCCGTACTGATCCGAGAGGAAGGACGAAACGGCAAACCGGTTCAAAAGGCTGCCGGGAAACAGTCCTGCGGCTTCAAATGCCAGACAAAGCAGGCAAATTCCAATAACGATTGCAAGGGCAATCAGCAGAGGCTTGAAAACCTTCTGCAGCCTGCCCTTGCTTTCATCATCATAAGAATCGTATTTGCTGCGTTTCGCTGCCATGTGTCCCGCTGCGCGCTTTTTTTAAGAACGATCGCCTGCGATGATCGTAAAATCTTTTACCTTGAGGCTTGCTCCGCCTACGAGACCGCCGTCAATGTCAGGCATACGGAAGAGCCCCTCCGCTGTTTCTGCGTTGACGCTTCCGCCGTACTGAATGCGAACCTTTTCCGCCGTTTCGCTTCCGTAAAGCTCGCCGACCGTATCGCGGATGATTTTGCAGACCTCCTGCGCCTGCTCCGTCGTTGCGGTTCTGCCCGTTCCGATTGCCCAGATGGGCTCGTATGCGAGGATCAGCGTTTCGACCTGCTCGGCGCTAAGATCCTTCAGCGCAACCTTTACCTGGTAACGGACGTGCTCCGCCGTAACGCCCTCGTCTCTTTGCAGGAGCGATTCGCCGACGCAGATAATCGGCTTCAGGCCGTATTTGAAAGCCGCGTGCGCCTTGCGGTTCACGGTTTCGTTTGTTTCTCCGAAATATTCGCGCCGCTCCGAGTGACCGATGATCACGTATTCGACGCCGAGATCCTTCAGCATTGCGCCGGAAACCTCGCCGGTATAAGCGCCCTTGTCTTCCCAGTGCATGTTCTGCGCGGCAATTTTAATATTGCTGCCCTCCGAGGCCGTCAGAGCCGCAGGAATGCAGACGAACGGAACGGCTGCAATGATTTCGTTTTTTATTCCTTTTACGGATTCCTTCAGCTCCATTATAAATTCCGCGGCCTCTGCCGGGGTTTTATTCATTTTCCAATTGCCTGCGATTACTTTTGTTCTGCTCATGATTGTTTATGCTCCTTGTAAATGATTATTTATCTAAAAGGCACGCGATTCCGGGGAGAACCTTTCCTTCCAGGAATTCGAGAGAAGCGCCGCCTCCGGTGGAAACATGCGTAATCTTATCGGCATAGCCCATTTTCTTAACGGCTGCGGCAGAATCTCCGCCGCCTACGATCGTAATCGCGTCGGTTTCCGCCATGGCTTTGGCAACCGCAATCGTTCCTTCCGCCAGCACGGGATTTTCGAATACGCCCATCGGTCCGTTCCATACGACTGTTTTGGCGCTCTTCACGGCGTCGGCAAACAGCGCCGCCGTTTTTTCGCCGATATCGAGTCCCTGCATCTCCGCCGGGATTGCGTCAACGGAAACCGTTTTTACCTCAATGGGCGCGTCGATCGGATCCGGGAAGGCTGCGGCCACTTTCGTATCGATGGGCAGCAGAAGCTTTTTGCCGAGCTTCTCCGCTTTTTCAATCATTTCCTTGCAGTAATCAATTTTTGTCGCATCTACAAGAGATTTTCCTACTTCTTTTCCCTGCGCTTTGAGGAACGTATACGCCATGCCTCCGCCGATGATGAGCGTGTCGCATTTTTCAAGCAGGTTGGAGATCACGTTCAGCTTGTCCGCAACCTTTGCACCGCCGAGAATCGCGACGAACGGACGCTCCGGATTTGCAAGCGCCTTCCCCATGATGCTGATTTCCTTCTGGATCAGATAACCGGAGACCGCCGGCAGATAATCCGCGATGCCGGCCGTCGTGGCATGCGCTCTGTGCGCCGTACCGAACGCGTCGTTCACGTAAATTTCCGCAAGACTCGCCAGCTCCTTAGCAAAGGCCGGGTCATTTTTTTCTTCTTCTTTATGGAAGCGCGCGTTTTCCAGCATCATAACCTGTCCCTCTTTCAGAGCGGCGGCCTTGGCCTTCGCGTCTTCACCGATCACGTCCTTTGCCTGGATCACCTCTGTACCAAGAAGCTCGCCGAGCCTTTTGGAGGCCGGCGCCATGGAATACTTGGGATTGTATTCGCCCTTCGGCTTCCCCATGTGGGAAACCAGAATGACCTTTGCCTTATGATCGACTAAATATTTTATGGTGGGAAGCGCCGCTACGATCCTCTTGTCGTCAGTAATCTGACCTTCCGCATTGAGCGGCACGTTAAAATCAACTCTTACGATAACCTTCTTACCCGTCACGTCGATATCTTCAACGCATTTCTTGTTATAAGAACTCATATAAACACTCCTGTTCCTAGTAAAATACGGCAAAATACACCGCTAAGTATATTACTACGTTTCCCGGCAAAATTCAACAGAAACTTGGTTTAAGCGCGCGGAACGAAGGAAAACAGGAAAGCGGTCAATCCATAAACGCGTTCCAAAACTCTTCTAAAAGGTTTAAATCATCTAGGAGAAAAGAAAAGCCGCCCTTTCCGTTGAAAACGTCTTTGTATTTCTCAACATTCAGAGGACAAATAAGATCATAATAATATTTTCTTGTATTGCTTTCCGGGGAGATGTCTGACTTTAGAAGAATGAGATATTCTTCGCCCTCGTCAAGCGGAACAATCGCCTGATCGGAGGCGCGCATAAAGAAATGATAATCTCCGTTCAGCTGAATGGGGACGCGAAAACCGTTGTCCAGCGAGGTGAAATCCTTTCTTGTCATGCAGAGCTCTTTAATAAAGTACCAGTCAAATTCTTCCGAGGATTCCGGGCGATATCCATACGGCTGGAAAAATTCAATTCGCATGTCTTCTGTGAAAACGTCCGGCGCACCTGCACTCCTTATAATTTTGGTAACCGTCACCGTGTTGCCGGTGGAAAAGGAGACAAAGCCATATTGCTCCTGATCGAATTTATGGTTGACAAGATAATGTATTACTTTATCGCAGCGTATGATGGCGGCGGCATAATCTTTTCCCTCTTTAATGAGATGTTTTTCATACTTGGCAAACGTTTTGATAGGAGAATTAAAATAATCCGGATCTTCGCTGTACCCGGGCAGCTTCATTTTTTCTTCGAACGTAAGCTCCTTCTTTGTCTGCGAACAGGCGCAGAGCAGCAGGAGCAGAAGTGCAAAAACGATCAGAATCTTTTTTTTCATTGCGAATACCCCCATTTTTCTGTGGAAAAGGGCGGCATCGGCGCAGTTTTGCACGCCGG
>UQSG01000004.1 GCA_900543695.1 uncultured Clostridium sp.
ATATTAAGGGCACCTCGGTACTTACGGTGATTGGTTTCGGAGAGCTTATGTTTGCCACTACATCTATTGCGGGTAAAACCTATCGGTATCTTCCCACCTATCTTGTAGCGGCGGTTCTGTACCTGGCACTGGTTGTCCTGCTCTCTTATGGATTGAATAAACTGGTGGATTGCGCCTTACACCGGCGTAATCCGAGAAAGGGGGACAAGGCGAATGGATGAGAAAAAATGTGTCCTTAGTGTGCGGGGATTGGAAAAAGGGTTTGACGGCGATCATGTTCTGCGTGGAATCGATTTGGATGTGTATCAAGGCGATGTGATTTCCGTCATTGGCCCCAGCGGGTCCGGAAAATCTACGCTCATCCGTTGCATTGATTTCCTGGAGGAACCGGACAAGGGTTCCGTGATTTTAGACGGGACGGATTATACGAATATGTCGGCTCCTCTAAAAGAACTACATGAGAAGGTAGGCATGGTCTTTCAGAGTTTTAACCTGTTTGCCAATCGAACCGTGTTAGAAAATTGCACCCTCCCCCTGATAACGGTCAAACGGATGGATCGAAAAACAGCAAAGAACATCGCCTTGAATAATCTGGAAAAAGTGGGCATGGCGTCCTTTCAGCACCGGGGCGCATTGGAACTCTCCGGCGGGCAGAAGCAAAGGGTAGCTATTGCCAGAGCGTTGTGCATGGAACCTCAACTGATGTTGTTTGATGAACCAACCAGTGCATTGGACCCGGAAATGGTGGGCGAAGTGTTGGAAGTTGTTAAATCCCTGGCACAAAGAGGAACAACAATGATTGTCGTTTCCCATGAGATGACCTTTGTGCGTACTATCTCTACACGCGTGCTGTTCCTTGACAAAGGTGTTATCGAGGAGGATGCCCCACCGCAGGAGCTTTTCATGAATCCGCGCTCAGAAAGGGTCAAGGAGTTTTTATCCCACCATATGCTATAGCAGGTATCGGAGGGCAACCTCGATTTGCTGAAAAATGATGAGGTAGAAGTGAACCGACCCAAAAGGTCGGTTTCCTTTTTTATACTGTGATGCGGACGAGCGAATTTATCAATTTTTCTTCATAAGGAGTAATACAAAGTTCCTTATCAAAATGCCGGTTATTCCACTGAATACAAATGGTAATGAGGATGACAAAAATGCCTGCTGTTATGAAGGGGGATTTTTAATGGAGATTGAGATACGAAAGGCAACGCTGGAGGATATAGAACTACTGATGGAATGGCGCATGGAGGTTTTACACGAAGTGTTCTCGATTCCGTCAAGCAAGAACACAGACGAATTGGAACAGGAAAACCGCGCCTATTATCAAAGGGCGCTGGCGCAGGAAGAACATATCGCTTGTTTTGCCTGCATGGAGGATAAAATTATTGGCTGCGGAGGCATCTGCTTTTATCGGGAGATGCCTTCGCCGGATAATCCAACCGGGAAATGCGCCTATTTAATGAACATCTATATCAATCCACAATTCAGAAAACAGGGTGTAGGTGAAGCAATCGTAAAATGGCTTGTAGAACAAGCAACAAAACGCGGCATTTCTAAAATTTATTTAGAAACCTCCGAAGCAGGAAAGCGGCTATATACAAAATTGGGGTTTGTTCCCATGCAGGATATGATGAAACTACCCTAAAAAATCGCGGACATAGTTTTTGAAAAATAATTGAAATATTTAACAATCGTTAGGTGGTGGTGATATGGGAAATTAGTTATGCTTAATTTGGCCGAATCCGGCAGACAGATAGGAGAAAAATTGTTTGCCCTGCTTACTGTAGATCAAAAAAAGGAGCTAACGCAGTATGTCCTTGAGAATGAAACCGGCAGTCTCAATTTGGCCGATAACCTATATCTCCCCATCTTTCGAGGCAAATACTCAATCCCCAAGAAGGTCAGCCAACCTTTAACAGAAGTTCGAGAGGGTGATTTGTATTTCTGCTTAGAGCAGAGGCTTGTAACGGTCCGCGGACAGGTGATCGAGCTAACCGTCAAGGAATTTGAAATCTTCTCCCTGCTTATCCTGAATCCCAAACGGGTATTTACCTATGAGATGCTTATAGATTTGGTATGGAATGAGGATTACACCTACTACTCCCGTAAAGCGGTCAACAACCATGTGAGCAATCTGCGAAAGAAGCTAAAGGTTGCGCCTGATCTGCCGGACTATGTGAAAAGCGTCTACGGGATTGGGTACAAATTTGATTGCTCCTAAGAAAAGCACAGTTGCGATGTAAAATTCGCCACTGTGCTTTTCTTGTGGACGCCTTTCCCCACATAATGGAATTAGCTGTCGAAAGCACTCTTTAATAAGTGGAATTTGCGCTCGATTTTGATAGAACTATAACACTTCTGGAAAAATAATGGGAAATCTCCCAATATAATTTCCTCCAAATTGAAGGAGGTTAGAAAGAACTACCCTTTTCCTCCTTTGCAGAAGGAGGAAAGGAATTGCAGCCGAAGTCAAACCACCGACCTCGACAAGACCGGTTATATGGAATATCAAGCCCCGTAATCCTGTGCTGGATTACGGGGCTTTTCCATTCGACAAAATATGGCATTTCCTGTCTTTTTTCTATAAGAAAAACCAGTAAACAGCATGAGTACGCGTCTGTCTTTCGGCAGCCGCGTTTTTTGCTATATAGGGCGAAGGACAAGCCTTCCTCTGGATGTATTCGTTGTCGCTCTCCACCTCTGATTTCGATTTTGCCAGGAACCAACTTAAAGATCGGAATTGGAGGATAATCTATGAAAGAAATCAATCTGCGGGATTATTACCCGTTTTATACAACAGACATTACTGTGGAGGTACCGGATGAAGTGGCTGACCTGCTCCATGAGTATAAGCTGAACGAGGCGGCTTATATTTTGCGTACATATCGGCATAAAGCATATTTTTCTTTGGACTTTGATGCCAATGTTGAGCGGGATGTATTGATTGTACAGCCCTCTCCTTTGGAAATTTTGGAACAGCGCCGCATGACGGAAACCCTCTACAAAGGGCTTGCCATCTTATCGGAAAAACAGCGGCAGCGGATTTATGCACGCTATTTTCTCGGCATGAACAATGCTGCTATTGCCAGGGCGGAAGGCTGCGAAATCACCTCTGTACGGGACAGTATTAAGCGTGGACTGCGGCAGCTAAAAAAGTATTTTGATAAAAATTTGCTGTAACCCCACCCCTTTTTGCCCAAAAAATGAAATGAATAATAGAGGGACATATTCGGTGGACAAGTCCGATGGGTGCGGTCAGACAGCAATGCTCCGGCCCATCCCAAACTGTGAAATGTCATAACTGCCGTACCCTCGCTGCTCTTTGACAACTGAATATACGTTGCTATAGGTACGTCATTCTGTGTTTCGAGCGGCAAATGGGGCGGCGCAAAGACAGGCAGCCAGGGAGGTGATGAATCAGGCTGTCCGAGCGATCAACGCAACTCATTGACCTGGCTGTGGCAGGCTGGGCGCGATGACAGCACAGATCATAATGGTACTTTTTCACAATCCCTCACAGACTTGAAGGGAAGTCCCTGCGGTGTACGCTTGCTCTGGCAAAGCAGCGGCATATGCGGGGCTATGATGCGGTGAAGCTAACCGCAGCCTATAGCAACCCCGCTTTGTATATTCAGAGCTGCCGGGGGGCGTGGCAAATACGGCAAACAAAATCGAAATCAGATACAATGGGCCGGACTTGTACTTTTTATAGTATGGGCCCGGTCTATTCATGTGGTTTTGAAAACCCAATAAATTGAAGAAGGAGGCGATTTTATGGGGCGTATCGAAGTTTCAGGTGCAAAGCTGGCGGAACCTTATGCGAAGCATATCGGGAAAGTGAAATTTCAAGTTACTTCCTTTGGTAATCCCCGAAGCAAGGATTCCCCGCAGAAATTGATTCTGCAAATGCTGGAAACTAAAGTTATGGAAGAAAGGATGACTAACAGACCTTAAATTTCCGCAGACTGCTGTGTTTTCTGTGAGAATGCGGTATAATAGAGGTGCGAACAACTGGGTCTGTTGTTGGAAAGGATGGTTATGAGCAGATTAAAACAACAGATCAGAATTACCGCTTTATATTGCAGACTTAGCAGAGATGATGAGTACAGCGGAGACAGCGCCAGTATTCAGACACAGAAAACAATGTTGAGCCAATATGCAAAAGAACATGGTTTTGCAAATTGCGAGTTTTTTGTGGATGACGGTTATTCCGGTACAAATTATGAACGTCCTGACTTTAAGCGTCTTATGAAACTGGCAGAGGACGGCAAGGTCGCTGCAATCATTGTAAAGGATTTATCCCGCCTCGGTCGTGATTATCTGAAAACAGGCTATTACACCGAAGTGATTTTTCCTGAATATGATGTACGTTTTATCGCTATCAATGATGATGTGGACACGAGCAAAGGCAGCAATGAGTTTGCTCCGTTCAAAAATATCATTAACGAGTGGTATGCCAAAGATTGCAGCAAGAAAGTGAAGTCCGCTTTCAGAACCAAAGCGCTGAACGGAGAATATACCGGAGGCTACCCGGCTTTTGGGTATCGCAAGGACCCGGATGACAGACATCATCTGGTCCCCAGCGAGCACGCGCCCATTGTGAAACGTATGTTTCGTATGGCGTTGGAGGGAGTAAGCTGTTATCACATCGCCAAAACGCTGGAGGCAGAACAGGTTCCCACACCACGGGCTTTTCTGTGCGACAAGTACGGAAAATATGTGGCAAATGCACAGGTTAAGCACCCATACGCATGGGCGAAATCAACAGTGTATCAGATTTTGAGTAATCCCATCTATCTAGGCAAGCTGGTAAGCTGTCGTTATCAGACACGTTCTTTCAAAGATAAGAGAATTGTGCCAAGACCTGAAGAAGATTGGATTACAGTGGATAATACCCATGAGGCGTTAGTTGATGAAGCGACCTTCAATACAGTTCAGGCGCGTATTAGTGTCAAGCAGCGCCCAACATGGGAAAACTCAGACAATATGTACCGGGGTCTTTTGATTTGCAATGACTGCCGTACCCGTATGGTGTATTCCCGCAGGACAGGCCGAAAATCCAAAGGACATTTTTGTTGTAACACCCACCGCAGATATGGCGGAAAGGAATGTTCCAATCACTATATTACGTTGGAGCAGGTAAATGAAATCCTTTTGGGAGACATTCGCCGTCATGCAACACTGGCCGCTACGGATAAAGATTTGTATGTGGCTCACCTGATGCGGCTGTCAGAGCAGGAATGGGATGGTGAGAAATTGTCATTCCAGAAAGAGGCTGAAAATTGCAAACGAAGGCTTTCTGAAATTGATACTCTGATCCAACGGCTTTATGAGGACAATGTTCTTTACCACAAAATCTCTGATGAACGGTATGCAAGCCTTTCGGCAACGTATGAAGCGGAAGCGGCAACCTTGAAATCTCGATACAGTGAACTTCAAAATTTGCTTTCTGGCTACAGCAAACAGACAAGAAATGCAAAGGAATTTGCCGAACTGGTTGAACAGTACACAGACATTACAGAACTGACGGAGACGCTTCTGCACACGCTGATTGATAAAATCATCGTGCATGAGAAAGAAGTGATCGATGGAGAGATTGTAATGAAAGTCGATATATACTACCGCTTTATCGGCAAAGTCGGAGACGAAAACGGCGAGGAAATTAAAGCCCCTAAAATGCGCAGAAATACAAAGTTACTTATGGAGGCCGGAGTGCTGACAGAACATGAGGCGTAGATGGTCTCCAAAAAAATGGTGCGCAATAAACAAAACACCCCGGGAATTATCAAGTACCCCTTCTGGAAGTTAACGAAACAAAATACCAGGGCCAGGTATATCTGCGTCAATGATCAGGAAGCCTATGCCCCCAGGGAGATCAGCCCACAGGCAATTTGTATTAAGCGGGATATCGGTGAGGTTTTGCGTGCAGTGGTCTGAAATTGAAACTGGTTGCCTCAGTGCTGTTTTCTAAGCACAATCAGAATTCTATTCACCGTTCAAGCTATGCTGCCGGTTATGAAAGACAGCGGCTCCATGATCCGCACTTCTTCCATGACAGCATTTATTGACTGCGGAGATACACTGTTTATGCAGCGAAAAAGGCTGCAATCGTTGCTATGGCAAAGTGCTGGGGGACCGAGTTAAAAGCAAGACATATCCGTGTCAATGTGGTCAGTCCGGGAACGACTCCCATTGAAGGCTCCATGAAAGGAATGTACGAACTGGAACAAAAGCAATTTATCCAGTCTGTTTCAAAGGGAATACCACTTGGTAGAGTTGGAACTGCTGGTGAGTTGGGCAACGCAGTTGTCTTTTTAGCCTCTGACCAGAGCAGCTACATCATCGGCATCAACCTCACCGTGGACGGTGGGCAAGTACAGGTCTATGCAGAAAACATTTGATATATATCACGTAATTCTTTCGAGGATCTCTTATCTTCCAAATTTCGGAGATCATGGGTAGCGAGAAATATAGGCTTTCCAGAACCAGCAGTCCTTGTACATAAATAAAGCCTCTTGCGGTGTGATCTGCAGGAGGTCAAATCATCCGTAAAAATGAAAAATGACAGCTGGGAAGCCCCGGCAATGCTGAGGATCATCTCAAACCAGACTTAACAAAACTTAGCTATTTCTGTTGACAATGGGTATTGACATTGCTATGATTATGGAAAGCAAAAGCACAGTAATTGTAGGTGCACAAGTTGGACTCCCTTAGAAAAGTACAAACTTTCTAGGTAACAACTAGGAAATTATAGGCAGGGAAAGTTTCGGGATGATAGAAGAAAATAAAATATATCTTTAGCACAATTATATTAAAATTAAAAATATACGATCAATAGCACCCCCATTTTGCTCGAAATGCAAAATGGCAGTAAAACATTTGAAGAAGCCAAAAGCAACACCCAGGAGATTTCCGATTTCGTGAATCCCGGGCTCTTATCAACGAAGCACGTTCAGAAAATTAAGCATATATTCGTCTTTTTCTAAGTACTTTTTATCAAGACGGTTGCGAAAAGTAATGCTGCAGTTGACGTAAAATTGTAATTTCCGTTACACCTACTTCCATTACACATGTATGGTACGCCATATGTATTATAGTGCTTATCATTTCGGCGACACTTGCAAACCACGATTACACACAAAAGCTTTACGAGAACGATTTACATCAAACAAACAACAGGCGCAAGAAAAGCTATATTTATACCATTGGATCTCCCAAAAAATACACCTAGGAAATCCGTTGCTGGAATCTCAGCAATTTTTTGAAGGAGCGATATGCCCAACTGTGGGAGATTATACAGGAATCATGTCTCAAGTTCTGAGCAGTACAATGCTGCTGATTGGCGCTATGATAACCGTATATAGCCATAAGCTCAAAATTAACAATATTTCTGCTTTTGAGCAAAGTTATATTCAGACTGTTATCTCTGGAACGAGGCACATTTCAAAAATTGAGAACGATGTAACTAGATAAACAGTTGCCCTATTAAACATGCGGACAGGCATTTGCTTGGTTTGGTGAATTTTATATAACTTGGAGGTCGCGATATGAAAAAATGGTTTGTACTCTTTCTGGCCTTATTGCAGATTCTCCTGTTGGTAGGCTGCGTAGAAACCCAGGGCGGAAATGCGCTTTATGCGGACATGCCTACGGCGCCCCAGACCAATGCGCAGCTGCGCGTCTACTGCCTTGGAAATGTCGGGGAGGCAAGTCTGATTTTGGCGGCGCTGAACCGTTATCAGCTGCTGTATCCCGATGTGGAGGTGGAGCTGATTCAGCCGATCGAGGATTCAACTGATCTAACTAGCGCGAATGAATACGAGCAATACAACAAGCTCCTTACCCAGATCATGGCGGGAGAAGGACCGGATATCATGCTTTTGGACGATTATTACATAGATGTGGAAAAGCTGGTTCGTCAGGGGATCTTCGCAGACATGGAGCCTTTCTTCCAGGCGGACGGATTTGACTGGGAGCCTTACAATCAGGCGGTCATGGATGGGGGCGTGTGGAATGGGAAACGGTTCACCATCCCCTTTAATTATACGTTCGATCTGCTGTGTACCACCCGGGAGGCATTGGAGGAAACGAATTTTGATGTGGAAGCCTGCAAGGACTTCCAGGGCTTTCTGGAGGAGACCACCCGGTATATGGAAGATCCCACCCAGACCCGCCGGCTATTTAGCTATGGATCTGTTCCAGGTCACGATTTCTTTTACAAACCCGGTATTTCCTTTGTGGACTACGATGGTCAAACCGCAGACCTGTCCCAACCCCTGCTGACTTCCGCCATCCAGTGGTATAAAACCGTGCGAGACACCCACCCCGACATATCGACTTACGGTCTTCTGATGGGCGCGTCGGACATCCGGGACGGTCAAGCCCTCTGGACGACCTCCGCTGTTGGGGCAGACTTGGATCTCTTCTACACTGCCGGGGCGCTCCGAACAGTAGGCGAAGCGGTCATGATGCCGGTACGGGATGTAAATGGGGGAATTCAGGCGCGAATTGAGGCGTCGGTGGCCGTCCGGGGCAATAGTGAAAATTTGCAAAACGCCTATGACTTTCTCAAGATACTCCTAAGCCCGGAGATCCAGAATGCGACCCAGATCGGTTTTTCTGTGCTGGATGCTGCGGCGGAAAACTATCTCACCCGGAGGGGTAAAGAAGCGAGTCTCACGGAAGGCATGGACGGGTTTATCAGCACCACTCGCCCAGGTTCCGCAGTAGACGCCCCCAGCCAGCAGGAAATCCAGCAGGTTCTGGCGCTGACCCGGGAAATTACCGGCGCCTACTATGAATACCAGTCTACAAATGTAGGGGCGCTCATGTGGGGTTATATCGATGGGGTTGATGGGTATGAAGATTTTGAGGAAGTCATGAAGGATGCTGCGGGGATGTTGAAGCTTTACCTCACAGAATGAACCGCCCAGACGGAGAGGAGGTTATCTCGTGAAATTGAAAAAACGATACGCCCTCACCGGCGTGAGCTTTACTCTGCCCTTTCTGGCGGGCTTTGCTCTGCTGTACCTGATCCCTTTCCTGTGGAGCATCCAGAAGACCTTCACCGCCGGTGCGGGAGGGATCCGCTTTGCGGGGCTGCAAAACTATGCCGATTTGTTCCGCAGCGCGGCCTTTCGCCTGGCGGCGGGAAATACCTTCCGGTTTATCGCCGTGGGCGTGCCGCTGCTGATGGCGCTGTCTTTCCTGCTGGCGCTGGCGCTGTATCGAAAATTCCGGGGCGCAAGCTTTTTCCGCTCGGCATTCCTGATGCCTATGGTGATCCCGGTGGCCGCCACGATCACCGTGGTGCGTGCCTTCTTCGGGGACAGCGGCCTGACGAACCAGCTTTTGGAGCTTTTGGGGCTTCCCATTCAGGACTTTATGGGCTCGGAGCTTGCCTTTCCGGTGCTGGTAGGGCTGTACATATGGAAAAACTGCGGCTATAATGCTCGGTGGTCGTAAAACAGTAATATGTGAATTTCTTGGAACAGGCATGATTTCGGTCATGCCTGTTCCGCTTTTATCAGTTCATCCACGGGAATGTAGCCCACAAGGTCATATTCGATATGTACCCTCTGTTTGCGTTTACCGCTGGACTTGTCCGGTGCCTCCACATAAACCGCCTTTACAAGCTCTCTGAGAGCATATGGCGTAAGTTCTGTGAGGTCGGTGTATCTGCGTGCCCGCTGAATAAACTGTTCAAGGTCTTCTATCTGTCGTTCCTGTACTTCAATCTCTTTTTGCAGATTTACGATTTCAACTTTGAGCTGCGCCTGCTCATCCTCGTAGGTCTTGCTCATCATGGCAAAGCGATCATCATTCAGCTTGCCCTTGGCGTTGTCCTCGTAGATTTTGATAAACAGGCGGTCAAGTTCCCCTATACGCTTTTCTGCCTGTGCCAGACGCTTCTTATATACCCTTATGGTTTCCTCGCTTTGCAAATGGAGTTTTTGCTCCATTTCCACCCTGAAATGTGCTTCATATCGGGTCACATAAGAGATAACCTCTTTCATGTGATTCCAGACCAAATCCTCCAAAACTACGGCACGAATGTAGTGTCCACTGCACTTGTCCTTGTTGGCACGGTGAGTGGAACAGATGAAAAAGTCCTGTCGCTTTTCAAAGTATTTGGTGGTGGAATAGTAGAGCTTCTGCTTGCAATCGGCACAGAATACCAATCCCGAAAACGGACTGCTCTTGCCTGTTGCCGTTCGCCTGTGTCGCTGCTGACGAATCTCCTGCACCTTGTCAAAGACTTCCTGCTCGATAATGGCAGGATGGGTGTTGTAGAAAATCACTCGATTTTCTTCGGGATTTTCCCTCTGCTTTTTGTCCCAAATGGAATTGGTGTAGGTCTTGAAATTGACCGTTGCGCCAATGTACTCTTTTCGTTCAAGAATACTGACAATGGTACTTTCGTGCCAGCGGTAAGGGTTCTCCGGCTCGGTGTGCGGTGTTTTCACGCCTTGCTTGTTTTTGTATGCGGTAGGTGTGAGTATCTTGTCCTTTTCAAGCTGGTCTGCAATTTGGCTCGGTCCACGCCCATTCATGCAGAGCGTGAAAATCTTCTTGACCACCTGTGCAGCTTCCTCGTCAATAATCCATTCCTTTGGATTTTCGGGATTTTTCATGTAGCCATATGGCACATGGACGGTCAATCTTTCACCACGCTCACCCTTTGCTTTTTGCACCGCACGAATCTTTCGGCTTGTATCTTTTGCAAAAAATTCGTTGAACCAGTTTTTGATACCGGCAATGTCACTGTCGGTGCTGTTGGGGCTGATGCTGTCAAAGTGGTCGTTGATGGCGATGTAGCGGACATCGTTCTGAGAGAAAGTATAGTTGATATACAGTCCCGTCAAAGCGGAGTTTCGCCCAAGCCTTGACAGGTCTTTCGTAATGACCGTACCCACATGACCGGCTTCGATTTCATTAAGCATTTTCTGAAAGCCTGGGCGGTCATAGGTCACACCGCTGTATCCGTCGTCGATGAAAAACGTCGGAGAGGGGAAGCGGTGATCTCGTGCGTATTGGAGTAACATGGTTTTTTGATTCTGGATGGAATTCGACAAATCTTCTTTGCCGTTCTTCTTATCCTCCTTGGTATCCTCTACGGACAATCTGCAATAGAGCGCTGTGATTTTATCGGTTGCCCTTAACATCTCGTTATCCTCCTTCGGTTGGGCAACTGTCTGTACAGGATTAGAATCTGTATTTATATCAAAAGAGGTGTCTCGCTGTTCATTCGCCACCCTCCGTGATGTCAGATTCTTCATCGGCAGCGTTCTGCTCCATAATGCGTTTGAGCTTTTTGTCGAGCGTTTCCGTTCCCTCGTAGCTGCCTGTTACTGTGTATTCTGTGCCGCCGATGTTCTCCACTATTTTCACATCGGGCAGCCAGAACGCAGAAAGATTTCTTACAACGATGTTGCCGTTCTCGTCAAAAGAGAAATTGCGTTTGGGTGCATCATCGGGGCGAGGCTCGACCTTGGCATATGGGTCGGGATTGGAGAAATAGTATTCGAGGATTTCCTCGTCATACTCTCCACTCGCAATCTGTTCTTCAAGAATCATGTCGTCTATTTCTTCGGGAGTAAGCTCACGAGCATCTTCCTCTTTTTGTTTTTCATCCATTGTGTCGAAACTCCTTTTCTTTCATTCGCTTCGATTCGTTTCATTCAAATTTCGCAAGATAACAAAACCGCCGAACGCTGTCAATGGTCAAGATGAACGGCTTCGCCGCCATTGACAGCATCCGTCCTTTCGCTTTTGGGTAGACAAGGCGGCGGTTGCCGCCGATTTCCATTTAGGAAATGGCACTTGCTATTATGGGGAATGATGAATAGCAAGCACAGCAGGTGTATCTACACTCTGCGATTTCAGACTTGGCAAGCAGGGCACGGCGGTACCCACTTTGCACACTTGCCAGTATGTCGCAACATACTTGGCAAGCAGTGCACGTGTGGACACACATCGTGCTTTTTGCAAATTTCAGCGCCGCTGCCTTTTGCAAAAACTTGTTGGGCAACATCCCAAACCCTTCAACGATTTTTTCAAAATCGGCTACGCTCCTTCGGAGCTGAACATCACTTTATCTTAGAAAGTGTGTAAGAATTTTTCGGATTCCCTCGTATATTTCTTCTTGGTTCTTTTTGATTTCTTCAATATCTGCTTCGTAGATATTGCCGGTAGAATTGACACGCTTGGCAATTTGGTTTTCGCTGTTGGAGATGCTTTTCATTTTGAGCGTCAGTTCACGAAGCTCCGGCATATCCAAGTTTATAACATAACTGTCAATGATCATTTTGCGGATATAGGCACTCATGTTGTCCGTTCCCATCTGTGCCATTTTCTTTCTTATCAGCTCATATTCCTTGTCGTTCACAAAGAACTTTATCTGTTTTGGACGCAGTCTGTTTCTGTTGTCAGACATATTTTCTACCACCATTTTTATACAAATAGTTTCCTCTAATACTTGTACACTTACACTAGGTTGCTTTTACCCAAGTTGCATTTCGAACACAGGGTTTGTAGGTTGTCAATTTCGGTTTCTCCACCCTTTGACCAAGGAATAATATGATCCACATGTAGTTCTATTGTTGGATCTTTGGCTGGGGATGCACCACAAGCACAGCATTTGAAATTATCCCTTTTCATAACCTTAAAACGAAGTCGGGTGTTTATATTGCGGGATGTTCTGTGAATATTTTCCAACTTCGATTGTGTTTCTGGAATGTCATTCCGTGTAGACAAAATACTGTCACGAATATCATGTGTGCGATCTTCGACTGTCTGGTTATCAATATCCGTGTCGCTGTCATTATTTTCGTTTATGTATTCAACAAAGGCCTCAAGAGCTTTTCGCCAACCACCAAATCGCCGCTTATATGTATCGATGGAATAATGGGATACATTTCCTTTTATTATGTCGGTTGAGGTTGGCTGGCGTCCCAATAGACGCCACATCCGCTCAATTTCATCAAAACATTCCTGTTGAGATATTTTATCTTTTGAAAATCCAGTAGAACATAAACCAGCCAGCTCAAGCGCACGATTCCATTTCCCAAACCGGTTGAAAATATGCTCGGCAGAATATCTGCCAAATTTTCTGTAATCATCGTATGGAACTGTATTTTGCTGGATTAGATTAGCAACTCTTCGCAAATCCTCAAAATAATCTTCATCTGAAATCAATTTCAATTCTGACGCATTTCTGTCAGTTCGCAAACCTGCTAAAGATAAAGCGTTTTTCCATGTCCCAAAATGGTGTTGGATGGCTGTTTGAGAATACTTTCCATTTTTTCTATAATAAGAAATAGAAATATAATCCCTTCCAAGTCTTTCTGCGGTATTTTTTATGTCCGACAATATTTCCTCATCAGTTAATTCCTGTTTATAGTCATTCAGTTCGAACTTCATACTTTTCCTCCATTACTGGTTGCATGTTCACAATACATAGATGTGTGTCCACACATTATTTTACACAATTGCTGCTGTTTCTTCAAGATAGTACAGCAAAATTCATCTCATTAAAGTGTAACATTTTTGAAAACACGCCCCAAGATTACCTTGGAGCGTGTGGGAATCAGTCAAGCGGTTTGTATTCTGTTACTGCCTTTAGATAGGCTTCGGGATTGCCGTTCAGTACCAAATTGGCGTATGCAAGCGGGTCATTGTAGATGAGATAATCAAGCCCTGACCGCTGATACATATTGTCTGCGACCTCGTTTTCAACAGCAATGGTATCAATGGCAATCATGCTGCCATCCGAAAACTTCAGCTCTACACAGGCGGTATCCATGTTAAATTCACAAGATAATAGGTGCTTCATAAAAACCTCCGTAATTTCAATGATTTTGAGATAGAAAAAGAACGATGCTAAGTCTTTCGACTCGACATCGTTCTTTTCATTGTTGTTTTCCAACCCTGCCAGACAGATGCCGTAAATTAGTAATTTTTTAGAATTACTGTCTTACGAGCACCCGTCTAATCTCCTCCGGCTTTCTGGATTATAATATTTTCCTTGACGGAAGTGCCGTTTACAACGTATTCCAGATCCGTATTCTCCCACAGTCCCGGGTACGTTACGGCTGCAATATTTTTCCTCAGAGAGGCGGCCTCGTTTACGCTGCGTTTTTCTGGCGCGTCCTCCTCTGCGCCGCTCTGGCGGAGGACGGCTGACACAGAATAAACCGGCGCGGCGCCTTTCTGATCGGCTCCGACATAGATCGAATAGCTGCCGTCCTTGATTCGATAGAGATAACGGGAATTGCTTTTCTTTGCAAATTTTATTTTTACATTGTTCTGCCGGTTCTCCAGACCGGAAAACCCGTCGTCGGCGGACGCGCTGTCCGCCAGCCGGTTATCGATTTCTTTCCAGCTTCCTGTTCCGTCCAGATAATGAACGGCTTCTTCGTAAGCAGCGGCAGCATAAGAACCATCGGAAAGTCTGAAATATTTCGTATATTCATCGCGTAAGGACTCGTCCTCTCCCAAAACATACGGTTCCGACGCTGCAGCTTCGGACGGCTCCTCCGTAATTTCTGCAGGGATAACGCCGTTTTCTGCAGAATTTATGTACGAATCCTCCCTGAGCGCGCTGCGGAGCAGATCCGCCGCAGCAGCAGCCGGGATCGCCTCGCTCAGCAATATAAATACCAATCCAAATGCAATCATGCGCAGAAAGCGTTTTTTTCCGGTTTGCTCCCTCATTTCTGACACTCCTTAAAGCATAAAATTATTATATAATTTTGGTAAATTATGTCAGAAATTATATATTAATATAATTATGTTGTCAATATATTTTATAAATATTTACTTTTATATTCCATTCGTTTCTTGATCTCGCTGCGCTTTCTGAAATCCGAAATCGAGCGGATATTGTATTTCAGGCAGCAGTCCCGGCAGAGACAGATGTCGCCTTTTCGCGTCAGACGCATAGTAACAGGAGCAAAATAACGGAAATACGTCCGGAATTTAACGCGGCCGCAGCAGGCGCAGCGCGGAAACAGCGCCGGGCGGAAAATTATGTAGACAGCGGTCAGCGACAAAATAATAAACAGGACGGCTTTTAAAAGATCGGACATCTGGCAGGCTCCCCTTACGGTTTTCATTTCCTGTAAAACATATGCATCCGCCGCAG
Organism: uncultured Clostridium sp.; assembly: GCA_900543695.1. Taxonomy (GTDB): domain Bacteria; phylum Bacillota; class Clostridia; order UBA1212; family UBA1255; genus Egerieisoma. The sequence continues at coordinate 15,146 of UQSG01000004.1, forward strand.
GATTTATTCTGTCGAATTCCCGCGGCGGACACTGATCAAATTAAATTACCGTCCGATCATTACTGATTTTTCGAACCCGTAAAATAGTTGTTTCCCGTATAGCTTTCGAATACCTTACGAACGATGTTTCCGCCGATCGTACCGGCTTCTCTGGAAGTCAGATCGCCGTTGTATCCTTCCTTAAGATTCACGCCAGTTTCTTTTGCGATTTCATACTTAAGTTTATCAAAAGCAGTTTTGCTTTTACTATTAGACATAACTATTACCTCCTTAACCCGTATTTTTCCCGTAATAACAAGGAATACGGTCCGTCGTGACAGCTGTAATCCTACAGCTTTGTTACGACGATGTTATTATTCATCAATTTCGATATTATATGCTGGTAATTATTCCCTGACAGCTTCTTCTCTGTTTCTGAACAGCAGACTGATGGAATAGATTCCTGCAACGCCTACTACAGAATAGATAATTCTGCTGACCGTAGAAGTAGCGCCTCCGAACAGCGCCGCTACAAAGTCAAATTGGAACAACCCGACAGAAAGCCAGACGATCGCGCCGATGATTACGAGAATCAGCGCAATGCGATCCAAACCGTTTCTTGCCATGGATCATCAGCTCCTTTCTGCAATATTTGCCGAATATAGCGGAATATACAAAAATTTGCAGATTTTTGCAGACACCGCCGCTATTAGAATTACCCAAAACGAGAAAATTATTACATGCGATTGCAAACCGAAAAAAAATAAACTACAATGATTTTGTTATGAAAGCCTTCGTCATAAACGGCTCCGTCAGCCTGGAAACCAAACAATTCCTGCGTACGCAGGGACGCCTGATCGAGGCGCCCCGCTGCGCTCTGCTTCCGCCGCCCGAGCAGGGCCATGCCGATCTTCAATTTACAAAAATTGACGACCGGACGCTTGTCTGCGCGCCCGGGCTCGATTATGAAGCGCTTTTCCGGGGAAGCGGCATCCGTCTCGTCCGGGGCGAAACGCCGCTGGGAAACGCTTATCCGGAAAACATCCCGTATAATGTGCTCAAAGCAGGCAGGGTTTATTTTCATAATCCGAAGTATACCGATCCGCTCGTAAGAAAGATGCTGCTGCAAAGCGGATACTCCCTTTGTCCCGTCCGCCAGGGATATTGCGGCTGTTCCTCCGTATCGATCCCGCTCCGCAGCGGGAAGCTTCTGATTCTTTCCTCTGATCACGGAATCCTTTCCGCCGTTCGGAAGCTGCAGGATTCGGAGCTGTGCGCCGAATATTTTACCGATACGCAAAAAATCATTTTGGACGGCTATAATCACGGTCTGATCGGAGGCTGCTGCGGTTTCGACAAAGAGCTTGGCCTTCTGGTTTACGGAAAGGTGGGCGGAGCGCTGCGGGAGCTTTCCGTCTCGTATGGGTTTTCCGTCGTTTCCGTATTTAACGGACCTCTGACTGACATCGGGGGGATACTCGTTATGTACCCAGATCAACCAGTCCAAGGCTGACTTTCAGTGCGTAATCGATTTTCTTCATATTTTCCGAATCGATATGGCAGACTTTTTCACGAAGACGCTTCTTATCGATCGTCCGCAGCTGCTCCAGAAGAATGACGGAATCTCTGGCAATGCCGAACTGATCGGCTTTGATGGCAAGATGCGTCGGCAGCTTTGACTTATTGATCTGCGAGGTAATTGCGGCAACAATGACCGTAGGACTGTATTTATTTCCAATATCATTCTGCAGTACAAGTACCGGCCGGATTCCTCCCTGCTCGGAACCGACGACGGGGCTCAGGTCGGCGTAATAAATATCGCCACGCTTTACTGAAAGCACAAAATCAACTCCGTTTCACGTTAAAATTTATTCCTTTGTAAACCAGAGCTCCTGTTCCGCAGAAAAAAAGTCCTCCGAAATCGTGATATTGATTTCTGCCATTTCCTGATACCCCTGTATCATCTGATCTCGCAGATCCCGCTTTTCTCTCTCTTCGATGTAAAACCGCATGGCGCTTTCGATACATTCGCTTCTGGTTATGTTCTCTTTCTCTGCGATCGAGTCCACCGTTTCCAGCAGGCCCTCCGGGAGTGTCAGCTCGATCCTTCTCGCTGCTGCCATAAAAAGCCCTCCATTCACATTGTATCCATTTTTCAGAAGGAAATACACCGCAGGCCGGCATATTTCTAAAATTTTTATAGTAATCGGTTCACGGTTTCAGCTACCAGGCCGTCTTTCAGAAAGATGCGCGGCACCCGCCGGCTCACGGCGCAGACCACCTCGTAATTGATCGTCCCCGCCAGCGCCGCAATTTCGTCTGCACTCGGCATTTTATCACAGTTTCCGCCGAAAAGCACGACCGAATCCCCCGGCTCCACCGGTCCGCATTGCCGCGCCTGCGTAACGTCGGCCAGCATCTGATCCATGCAGACTCTGCCCACCACACGTGCCCGCACGCCCGTTTTTTCATGCAAGACAGAAGCGCGATTTCCCAAAACCCGAAAATAGCCGTCCGCATATCCTGCCGGAATCGTCGCAATCACAGCAGGCTCGTGCGTACAATACGTCCTGCCATAGCTGAGGCTGCTGCCCGGCTCTACGCTTTTGACATGAGAAATTGCGGATTTCAGCGTCATGACAGGCCGGAGATCCGCACCGCAGGCCTTTAAATCCTCAGAAGGCCATAATCCATAAAGTATGATGCCGGCGCGCACCAGGTCCAGATGCATGTGCGGAAACCGGAGAATTGCCGCGCTGTTTGCCGCATGCCTGAGCGGTATATGTATATGACGTTCCCGCTCAATTCTTTCACACGTTTCGCAAAACGTTCTGTATTGCCGCTCCGTATACCGGTCCGCGTCCTCCGAGGATTCGTCCGCCACCGCGAAATGGGTAAAAATACCTTCTATTTCAATTCCATCCAGCCTGGCGATCCGTTCTGCTTCTGCCGGAGCCTGTTCCGGGGAAAAGCCGATTCGGCCCATTCCCGTATCGATTTTGAGATGAATCCTCGCCCTCTTGCCAAGCCTGCCTGCCGCTTCAGAAAGCCTGCGCGCCATATCGTAAGAAGATACTGCCTGCCGGACATCGCAGGCGACCACCGTTTCCGCGCATTCCGGCTCATTGTCGCTGAGGATCAGAATCGGAGCTTTTATGTCCTTCCTTCGGAGCTCTATCGCTTCCTCGAGCATCGCTACCGCCAGCCAGGATGCTCCGTGCGCCAAGGCTTCTCGCGCGACCTGCGGCGCGCCGTGTCCGTATGCATCCGCCTTTACGACGGCCATAATTTGCGCGGTCCTGTCCGTATGCCTGCGAATTTCCCGCAGATTATGCGCGATCGCGTCAAGATCAATCTCCGCCCAGGTTCTGTGCGTTCGGTCAGCCGCCATATTGATGCACCTCTTTCAGCATTTCCGTCAGATCTCCCGCTTTTACAGCACGCTGCCCGTACCGCCTGGCTGCGAGATCCCCGCAGATTCCGTGGATATATACGCCGCACCGCACCAGATCAAAGAAACGGCGATCAGAATCCGAGGGGCTTTCGCCGCAATCAGAGGCCAAAATTCCCGCCAGAATTCCCGCCAGAACGTCTCCGCTTCCGCCCGTCGCCATTCCCGGATTACCGCTGTCGTTAACTGCTAAGAGAACCTCCTTTGTCGGCAAAACATCGGCAATAACGGTTCCGCTGCCCTTCAGGACCGTGACAGCTCCCGTCATTCCTGCAGTCTCAAGCGCCGCGCGTTTTCTGTCGCGGCCGATTTCATCCAGCGGAATCCCCGTCAGCCTCGACAGCTCCGCTGCATGGGGCGTCAGGACAAGGCGTCCGGCTCCAGCCGAACGTATCAGGCGTCCTGCCTGCCCGCGGTATGCGTTCAGGCCATCTGCATCAAGCACGATTGCGGCTCCGGAGCCATCCAGCTCCTCCATGAGCCCGTACACAAAGCGTTCCGTATCAGGCAGACGCCCAAGTCCGGGCCCGATCACCACGACACAGCGTCCGGGAGCAGCTTTTATAGCTTTGGCGATCCGGGAAGCATGACGCTCCCGAAAGCAAAAATCAGACCCGTCCCCTACCTTTATCTTCACGGCTTCCCTGCACGCCATTTCATAAACCGGCAAAAGTCCGCCCGGTGCGAAAAGATAGACAAGACCTGCACCGGCGCGCAGCGCGCTTTCCGCGCAGAGCAAGGCGGCGCCCGTCATGCCCTCCGAGCCGGCGGCAATAAAAACACGGCCGTAATCCCCTTTATGCGTGAGCGGATCCCGCTGGGCATTATAATAAGCCAGCAGCTCACAATTTTTATTTGTGTCCATCGCAGGTTTTCTCCCCTTCTGCCTTCCCGCCGGCCGGATTATTTTTTCTTGCGGATCCACTGTACGACGGCCTCTACCACAAAGAAAAGGCAAAACAGGAAAATCGCCAGCATGAATACGATTTCTCCTGCGCTGTTGCCCGTGCTGTCGGGCGTGCCGTCGAATGCCTCGACCTGACCTTTATCGTAATACGTTCCTCCGGCGGGAGTAATGCCCTGCGTCGCTTCCGGCGAAGCCGAAGCGGCGGCCTCCGATGTGGAGGCAGGCTCAATCAGCGCAGGCGTAGCGTCAGCAATAGACGGGGAAGCCGTCTCCGCCTGCGCGCAAAACAGAAAGCCAAAGCACAAAAGCAGCGCGAGTGCAAAAGAGGAAAAAGACTGATACCATATCCGTTTCATAAAATCACCGCTTCCCAGAAAATGTCAATCTCATTTTACACGAAATGATTAGCTAATACAACAGCCGCCAAAAGCGCCGCTGTTATAATAACCAAAATAAGATCTATATATGTGAATTTCAGCACTTTGAATTTCGTTCTTCCCTCTCCGCCCCGATAGCACCTGGCGTTCATTGCCGTAGCCAGCTCTTCCGCCTTTCGCCACGCGCTGATAAACAGCGGAATCAGAATCGGGATATAGCTTTTGATTTTACTGATCAGATTTTTACTGTCGAAATCCGAGCCGCGCGCCAGCTGGGCTTTCATAATCCGATCCGTTTCATCCATGAAGGTCGGGATAAAGCGCAGCGCGATGCTCATCATCATGGCGATTTCATGTACGGGGAAGCGGATTTTCTTCAGAGGCGAGAACAGGCTTTCCAGGCCGTCCGTCAGCATCACCGAGGTTGTGGTATACGTAAGTACGGACGAGCCAAGCACCAGCAGAACGATTCGAAGCACCATTCTGAGCGCGAACAATGCGGATTCCTTATAAATCGTTATTTTCCAGATTTCAATCCATACGGTAGTTCCCCGGTAGAAAAACAGGTTCAGAAGCGCAGTCAATACCATCATAATGATAAGCGGGCGCAGGCTGCGAAGGATTTTTCCGACGTTGATCCGCGCGCATACATAAGCTGCGCCAAGATAAAGCGCAGCAGCAAGATACGCGGCGTAATTGTCCGCAATCATAACCACGACCATGTATGCGAATGTCAGAACGAATTTGGTCCGCGGATCCGCCCTGTGAAGCGCGGACGTTCCGGGCACATATTGGCCGATCGCAATCCTCATAGATCTGTTCCTCCCGTACCCCGCCGTATTCCCAGAAGACGCAGAATTTCTTCCGCTCCCTCTTCCACGGTAAAAATTTCTTTTCGGATCCCGCTTTCCGGCAGAAGCCCGCCAAGCCGGTGGAAAAGACTTGTCATCTGCGGAACGGTCAAGCCGATTTGATTCAGCCGCTGCTCGTTCCGGAAAACCTCGCGCGGCGTTCCCATCATTTCCAGCTTTCCTTCATTCAGTACGATAACTTTGTCGGCCAGCTTTGCAATATCCTCCATACTGTGAGAGACCAGGATCACCGTAATGCCGTTGTCATCCCGCAGGCGTTTTGCAAATTGTAAAATATCGTCGCGCCCTGCCGGATCCAGCCCCGCCGCGGGTTCGTCCAGCACGAGAATTTCCGGATTCATCACAATAATCCCTGCGATTGCGGCGCGGCGTTTCTGTCCTCCGGAAAGATCATAGATGGAATTCTCCAGAAGGTCCTCCGAAAGTCCTGTTTTTTCTGCCGCGTCGAGCACTCTCCTGTATTCTTCCTCATGAGAAAGGCCCTCGGAACGGATTCCAAACGCGATGTCTTTATAAACCGTCGACTCAAAGAGCTGATATTCGGGATATTGAAACACAAGTCCGACCTGCTTCCGCATTTCTTTTATGTTCGAGTGGTTCATCAGCTTCCCGTCAATATAAATATTGCCCTCCTCCGGCTTGAGCAGGCCGTTGAAATGCTGTACGAGCGTTGATTTTCCGCAGCCCGTGTGTCCGATGATTCCGACGAATTCCCCGGTTTCTATTTCGAACGTAACGTTGTCCAGAGCTTTTTTTTCAAACGGCGTCCCTTTCATATACGTATAAGATAAAGCTTCGACTTTCAGCGACATGATTCCACCTCGTTCTTCCTAAGAAGCGCTGTCAGTACCTCAAGGCCTTCTTCTACCGTAATCACGTCGCCGGGCACAGGCAGGCCGTGCTGCTTCAGGAGATGCATCAGCGCCGTAATCTGAGGCACCTCCAAGCCGGCCGCCCGGACGCGTTCTACATCAGAAAAAAGTTCTCTGGGCGTCGTGTCTGCCAAAATCCGGGCTCTGTCAATTAAAATGACTCTGTCTGCGCGGGCAACCTCATCCATGTGATGCGTAATGTGTACAATCGTAATGTTCTGCTCCCGATTCAGCTTTTCGACCAGTGCCAGAACTTCTCTGCGCCCGATCGGATCCAGCATGGCCGTTGCTTCATCCAGCACGATGCAGTCCGGCTGCATTGCGATAATTCCTGCAATTGCACATCTCTGCTTCTGTCCGCCGGAAAGCAGATGCGGTTCTGTTTTTCGTTCTTTTCCCAGTTTTACAGTTTCAAGCGCCCAATCCATGCGGCGGAGCATTTCACTGCGCGGGACGCCAAGATTTTCCATTCCAAACGCGACATCCTCTTCCACGGAGGTTCCGACGATCTGGTTGTCGGGATTCTGAAATACCATGCCGACATGACTTCGGATTTCCCAGATCATCTCTTCCCTGCTTGTGTCAATCTCATTAACATAGACAACGCCCTCGGAAGGAAGCAGGAGTGCGTTCATGGTGCGGGCAAGCGTAGATTTTCCCGAACCGTTTCTCCCGACAATCGCTACGAACTCGCCCTTTTGAATCGTAAAATCGGCATGCTCCACGGCATAATGAATTCTTTGCGGAACGACCGGCTGCTTTTGGGACTGCTGCTCGTCCTCCTCCGTTTCGTCATAGGTATAGGAAACATTTTCAAATCTGATAAAATCCGCCATTACAAAAACCCCTGTTGGAAAAAACGGGGATTATCTCAGAAGACAATCCCCGTTTCAAGCTCTTTATAAAGCCTGCCTCATTATACTAATTCCAATATCGCCATCGGAGCCGCATCGCCGCGTCTCGGTCCCGTTTTATAGATCCTTGTATATCCGCCTTTACGATCTTTGTATTTGGGAGCGATTTCGTCAAAAAGCTTGTTTACGATGTTCAGGTTCTTGCCTTCTGCGTCTTTGACCTTGTATACCCACTCAATCGCCTGCTTTCTGGCTGCAAGGCGCTGCGGATTGTCGATCCGAACCAACTCCGTCTTGATTTCACGGTCGGCAAATTTCGTATATTTCCTTCCGTTCTTTGAAGTCACGACCGTTGTCTGCCGCTTTCCCTTCGAATCTACGGGAACGCTGCTTACCTTGACCTGTCTCGTCGTGAAATTATCGGCCTCCCGAACCGCTTTGGCGATAATTTTTTCCGTAATGCTCTGTACTTCTCTGGCCCGTGTTTCCGTGGTTACAATCGATCCGTTCTGCAAAAGCGCCGTTACAAGGCCCTTCAGCATCGCTTTTCTTTTATCCGCGGAGCGGCCAAGCTTTCTATATGCCATTTGAATATACCCTCCTGTCTAATGTGTCTGTGACCTCATTCGTCTTCTTTTCTGAGCGAAAGTCCGAGAGATTCCAGCTTCTGGATCACTTCTTCCAGAGACTTCCTGCCGAGATTCCGCACTTTCATCATCTCTTCCTCCGTCTTGTCCGCCAGATCGCCTACCGTATTTACGGAAGCGCGCTTCAGACAATTGTAAGAGCGAACGGAAAGATCAAGGTCCTCTATATTCATTTCCAATATTTTTTCAGTCTTTCCCGAAAGATCCTTCTCTACGACGACATGCTTTGTTTCTTTTTCCTCGTCGAGGTTTACAAAGAGAGAAAATTGATCGATAAGGATTTTCGCGCTTTCGCTGATGGCCTCCTTCGGCGTCATTGCGCCGTTCGTCCAGACTTCGAGCGTTAATTTGTCGTAATCCGTCACGTTTCCGACGCGCGTATTCTCAACGTTATAATTGACCTTCGGCACCGGCGAGAAAAGGGAATCGATCGGAATGACGCTGAAAGGCATATTCGGCGTTTTATTCTTATCTGCCGGCCGCCAGCCGGTCGACGTGCCGACCTCCAGCTCGACGGAGAACTCCGCGTCGCCGTTCAGCGTAGCGATGTGCTGCTCGGGATTCAATACCTCAATATCAGAGTCGCAAACAATATCAGCCGCCGTCACTTCACCCTTCTCGGATTTCGAGATGCTTACGATTTTTGTGGCTTCGGGATCATTCGAATAGATCTTAAACGCAACAGACTTTATATTCAGTATAATTTCCGTTACGTCTTCGACAACGCCAGGTATCGTCGTAAATTCATGACACGCGCCTTTGATTTTGATATTTAATGCCGCAGAGCCCGGCAAAGACGAAAGAAGTATCCGCCTGAGTGAATTTCCCAATGTTATTCCGTATCCTCTTTCAAGGGGCTCAACGACAAATTTGCCGTAACGGTCAAATTCATCTGTCGCCACGCATTCTATTCTCGGCTTTACAATTTCATTCACGGTAATCCCTCCTTGGAATGTAGCTACTCACGGCGAACATTATTTATTGTACAATTCTACGATGAGATGCTCCTGTACAGGTAAATCAATATCCTCACGCTTCGGATACGTCAGCACGGTTCCCTGCAGCTTATCCGCATCGAAGGAAAGCCATTCCGGAATCGCACGGCCGCTTGTAACATTCAGAATTTCCGCAATTCTGCCGTTCGTCCTGCTTTTATCACAGACGGCAATCACGTCGTTTGCGGAAACAAGGAAAGAAGGAATATTGACACGTTTGCCGTTCACTGTAAAATGCCCATGCAAAACGAGCTGTCTTGCCTCCGCTCTGGAGGAGCCGAGTCCAAGGCGATACACGACGTTATCCAGTCTTCTTTCCAGCAGAACTAAAAGGTTTTCACCCGTCACTCCGCTTTTTTTGCTTGCCATTACAAAATATGTGTGGAACTGTTTTTCCAGGATACCGTAATATCTTTTTGTTTTTTGTTTTTCTCTGAGCTGCAGGCAGTATTCGGACTGCTTTTTCCGGGCCTGTCCGTGCTGACCGGGGGCGTAGCCTCTCTTCGGTCTGGAAATCGCACATTTCTCCGTATAGCATCTTGTACCCTTCAGAAAAAGCTTTTCGCCCTCTCTTCTGCAAAGTCTGCAGGACGCGTCATTATATTTCGCCATTGCATTACACCTCCGTTAATCAAACTCTTCTTCTCTTGGGCGGCCTGCATCCGTTGTGCGGGATCGGCGTCTCGTCCTTGATCATCGTAACGTCAAGGCCGGCGACCTGCAGCGCTCTGATTGCCGACTCGCGGCCCGCTCCGGGACCTCTGACATAAACCTCAACGGATTTCAGTCCGTGCTCCATCGCGGCTTTTGCCGCCGTCTCAGCGGCAGACTGCGCCGCAAACGGCGTGCTCTTCTTAGAGCCGCGGAACCCGAGACCGCCGGCGCTTGCCCAGGAAATTGCGTTGCCGGATTTATCTGTAATCGTGACGATCGTATTGTTAAAGCTGGAACGGATGTGAGCCTGACCGAATTCTACGAATTTTCGCTCTCTTCTTTTGCCCTTGACAGTTCTTTTGGTCTTAACAGCCATAATCAAACCTCCTTATTTCTTCTTGCCGGCTACAGTCTTACTGGGACCTTTTCTCGTTCTGGCGTTGGTTTTTGTCCTCTGTCCTCTTACGGGAAGTCCCATTTTATGGCGTCTGCCTCTGTAGCAGCCAATTTCCATAAGACGCTTGATATTGAGAGACACTTCTCTGCGCACGTCTCCCTCCACCACATATTCCTTATCTATAATATCTCTTAATTTTCCGACTTCATCATCGGTTAAATCCCTGACTCTCGTATCCGGATTGATCCCCGTCTTCGAAAGGATCTCGTTCGATTTCGATCTTCCGATTCCGTAAATATATGTTAATCCGATTTCAACACGTTTTTCTCTCGGCAAGTCCACACCTGCAATTCGAGCCATTCGCAAATACACCTCCGTAAATTTCCTGTTCTTTTCTACAAAAATATATAATATAAATTGTATATATCGACATTCTGAAGCTCATGCCAAGCATGCAGCCGCACTTCAAAATGATAATACTCCTGACTCCCATTCGTAAGCTTTCGTCAAGCCGGATGAGAGCTCGTCCGGCCGCATCATCAGCCTTGCTTTTGCTTATGCTTCGGATAAGCGTCGCAAATAACCATAACCTTGCCTTTTCTTTTAATGATCTTGCACTTATCGCAGATCGGCTTCACTGACGGTCTTACTTTCATGGCACAAACCTCCTTCACTTTCTCCAGACGATCCGGCCGCGATCCAGATCATAGGGAGACAACTCCAGGGTGACATGGTCCCCTTTCACGATTCTAATATAATTTGTTCTGAGCTTGCCTGATATATGGGCAATCACCATATGTCCGTTTGCAAGCTCTACTTTAAAAATGCAGTTCGGCAGTACTTCAGCGATCACGCCTTCTACTTCGATTAAGTCTTCCTTCGACAAACTATCATCCTCCTACATCGTTACGATCAGCGGATCGTCATCCGTCACAATTACCGTATTTTCGTAATGCGCCGAAAGCTTTCCGTCTTTCGTATAGACGGTCCATTTGTTGGCGGCAAGAACGATATCCGCTCCGCCCTGGTTTACCATTGGCTCAATTGCGATCGCCATGCCCGCGGCAAGCCGATGTCCCCGTCTGTTTGTCCGGTAATTCGGGACTTCCGGATCCTCATGGAGCTCGCGCCCCACGCCGTGGCCCGTGTATTCCTTTACGATCGAATAACCAAAAGATTCGGCATAATCCTGTATCGCTCCGGATATGTCGGAGATCCGGTTGTTCGGCCGTACAAATTTCAGTCCTTCGAAAAAGCTTTGCCTTGTTACCTCGATCAGCTTCAATGCATCCTCGGAAACCCTTCCGACGGGAAAAGTCCGCGCCGCGTCTCCGTGAAACCCGTTGTAAAATGCGCCTACGTCAACGCTGATGATATCTCCCTCCCGCAGACGGCGGCCGTCCGGGATTCCATGAATCACCTCGCCGTTTAAAGAGGCGCAGATCGCACCGGGGAACTTGATCCCTCCGTAATAATTCGGCACTCCGAGAAAGGACGGAAAGGCACCATTCTTTATTATATAGTCTGAGGCGATTCTGTCAAGTTCTTTTGTCGTAATGCCGGGCGAAATATTTTCTTCGATCTTCAGGAGAACCTCGGCAACAATTTTACCCGAGTCCTTCATCCTTTCAATTTCCGATTTCGATTTGATGTTGATCATTCCATCAGATTCCCTTCAATCCAAGCGCATACAGGGTGTTCTGCAATGATTCCGGAATTGAATTTTCACTGCGGACATTCAAAAGCTTTCCCCTGTGCCGGTAAAAGTCTATAAGAGGCTCCGTCTTTTTATGATATGACGCGATCCTGTGTCTGATTACCTCCGGTCTGTCGTCTTCGCGTTCCACAAGCTGTGTCCCGCAGTTTCTGCATCGATTGTTTTCTGCCGGATTAAACTTCATATGATAAGTCTCATTACATGCCGGGCATACTTTTCTGTTCGACAGACGCTCTACAATGGTATCCTCATCCACTACGATGTTAATGATCCAGTCGATTTTTCTGCCGGACGCCCCGAGGATCCGCTCAAGCGCCTCGGCCTGCGGGATCGTTCGGGGAAATCCGTCCAGTATAAAGCCCTTTTGGCAATCAGGCTGTGCCAGACGAGCTTTTACGATCTGTGTCGTAATCTCATCCGGCACAAGCTCACCTTTCGATATATAGATGTCTGCCGTTTTGCCAAGCTCCGTGTTTTTTCTGATGTTATCTCTGAAGATTTCACCGGTGGAAATATGAGGAATTTTTAATATCTGAGACAGCTCCAGTGCCTGCGTACCCTTGCCTGCGCCAGGCGGTCCTAATAATATTAAGTTCATCTTTCCCTCCACCAGTTACATTAATCCAAAAATCCTTTGTAATTTCTCATCAGCAGCTGAGATTCGAGCTGACGCACCGTTTCCAGAGCAACGCCTACGAGGATCAAAACCGTCGTTCCTCCAAACCAGAGATTAATGCTTCCTATTTCGGAATTAAAATAAGAAGTAATCTTCTGAATCAGAGAAGGCGCAATCGCAAGCAGCGCAAGGAAAATCGATCCGAACCACGTAACGCGGCGCGAAGCATGCTTGATATAATCCGCCGTCGGAGCGCCCGGTCTGAGGCCGGGAACAAATCCGCCGTTTTTCTTCAGGTTGTTCGCAATATCGACCGGATCGAAATATACGATGTTATAGAAAAATGTAAACCCTACGATCAGCAGTGCATAAATGATGATGTAAGGCCAGCCCTGCCCCTGAGAAAACGAATTAATAAAGCCTGAAAAGCCTGTTGTGCTCGACGATTTTCCGATAAACGCAACGATTGTCGCAGGGAACTGCAGCATGGACATTGCAAAAATAATCGGAAGAACTCCCGACGAATTGACCTTGAGGGGAATGTTTGTGTTCTGTCCGCCGTAAATTTTCCTCCCGACGACGCGTTTTGCGTATTGAACGGGAATCCGGCGTTCACCGCCCTCCATCCATACGACAGCGATGATAACGGCCAGAAATACGATCAGAATCGCAGCTACGAGAATAATTCTGACATACAGAGCCGACTGCATGCTCTCGCCTTTGATAATATCGTACAGCATAACGGCCGCGCTCGGCGCTCCGGCTACGATTCCGGCAAAGATAATAATGGAAATTCCGTTTCCAATACCGGTTTCCGTAATCTTTTCGCCCAGCCACATCAATACCAGAGTTCCCGCTGTGAAGGAAAAAATTACCATCAGGAACGTGAAAAAGTCGAATTTTCCGGAATCGGCGAATACATTATATGTTGCCGACTGGATGTTGAAGTACATCATGATGGACTGGAACAAAGCGAGCCCAAGTGTGATATACCTTGTGATTTTGCTCAGCTTTTTTCTGCCCTCCGGTCCTTCCTTCTGCATTCTTTCGAGTGCGGGAATCGCTACGGTAAGCAGCTGGACAATGATCGACGCGTTAATATAAGGGCTGATTGTCATTGCAAACAGAGACACCTGCTGGAACGCGCCGCCCGAAAGCATATCATACAGTCGGAACATTCCGTTGTTGGAAAGCTGACTGAACGCGTTGTCCGTCAAGCCAGGCACGGGAATAATACATCCTATTCTGAAAACAAGAATAAGCATGAGGGTCATAAACATTTTTTTCCTCAGCTCTTTCACTCTGAAAGCGTTGACGATAATGTCCTTAAACTTCATCAGATCACCTCAGCCTTTCCTCCTGCTTTTTCAATTTTTTCAGATGCATTTTTCGTAAAACGAACGGCCTTTACCGTTAGCTTCTTATTTAAATCACCGTTTCCGAGAATTTTTACTCCGTCATACAGCTTTTTAATAAGACCGACTTCCGCAAGCGCGGCAGCGTCGACTACGGCGCCATCTTCAAAAACATCAAGAGCAGAAACGTTCACTTCAGCGTAGACCTTTGCAAAAATCTTGTTATTGAACCCTCTCTTGGGGATTCTTCTATATAAAGGCGTCTGCCCGCCTTCGAAGCCTGGCCTTACTCCGCCTCCGGAGCGTGCCTTCTGGCCCTTGTGCCCTCTTCCGGCTGTTTTCCCGTTGCCGGATCCGTGGCCCCTGCCTTTTCTGTATGCTTCGCGGCTGGAACCTGCCGCAGGACGTAATTCATCAAGCTTCATGGAAACACCTCCTGTTATATTTCTTCGACCTTGACAAGATGCTCGACCACTTTGATCATCCCTCTGACCTGAGGTGTGTCGTCCCGTTCCACCGAGCTTCCAATCTTTTTGAGTCCCAATGCCTGAACCGTAGCCTTTTGATTCTTAATTACGCTGTTCGTGCTTCTCGTAAGAGTTATTTTCAATTTTGCCATTGTATTTCCCCCTTATTCAAAGATCTCGTCGACCGTTTTTCCGCGCAGCTTCGCGACCTTTTCAGCCGTCATCATAGAAGTCAGCGCGTCGATCGTCGCACGAACCATATTAATAGGATTGTTGGAGCGCAGCGATTTCGTTCTGATATCGCGAATCCCCGACAATTCGATAACGGCTCTGACAGGGCCGCCTGCGATTACGCCGGTACCTTCGGCGGCCGGCTTGAGAAGCACCTCGCCTGCGCCGAATTTTCCGATGATCTCATGCGGGATCGTCGTGCCTACCATTGGAACCGTGATAATATTCTTTTTGGCGTCCTCAACGCCCTTACGAATCGCCTCTGTCACTTCGGCTGCTTTGCCAAGGCCGACGCCGACGCGTCCGTTTTCATTGCCTACCACTACAAGGGCGCTCCATCTGAAGTTACGTCCGCCTTTTACAACCTTCGTAACTTTTCCCAGATGTACGACTTTCTCTTTATACTCTGATGTGTTGGAATTATTATGTTCCATAGTTTATCCTCCTTACGCCTTTAGAAGCTGAGGCCGGCTTCACGAGCGGCTTCGGCAAGCTCCTTGACTCTTCCGTGATATACGTAACCGCCGCGGTCAAATACGACCGTTGTAATTCCGGCAGCCAGAGCCTTCTCCGCTACAAGCCTGCCGACTTCCTTCGCCGCTTCCACATTGCCGCCGTTGGAAACTTTTTCTTTAACGGCCTGCTCCAGCGTAGACGCGGATACCAGCGTATTTCCCGTCGTATCGTCTATGATCTGTGCATAAATATTGGAAAGGCTTCTGAATACATTGAGTCTCGGGCGTTCAGGTGTTCCGCTGATATGCTTTCTGACACGCAGATGTCTTCTCTGACGAAGCTGATTTTTACTTAATTTCTTTGCCATATTGCGTCACTCCCTTTCTTATTTCTTTCCGGCGCCGCCGGTCTTGCCTTCTTTACGCCGGATGACCTCGTCGACGTATTTAATGCCCTTGCCCTTATACGGCTCCGGAGGCTTCTTGCCTCTTACCTTCGCCGCAAATTCGCCCACCATCTGCTTGTCGATTCCCTTGATGATAATTTTGTTCTGTGCGGGAACCTCGATTGTGATACCCTCCGGCGGGTCCATATTAATCTGATGAGAAAAGCCGACGTTCAGAACGAGCGTTTTCCCCTGCAGCGCCGCTCTGTAGCCGACACCGTTGATTTCAAGCTCCTTGACATAGCCCTTTGTCACGCCGTCAACCATGTTCTGGATCAGCGAACGCGTAAGGCCATGAAGAGAGCGGTCCTGCTTCTCGTCAGAGCTGCGCGCAACAAGGATTTCCCCGTTTTCGATGCTGATCTGCATATTCGGATGAAAATGCTCCGTAAGCATTCCCTTCGCGCCTTTCACCTGCAGCGTATGAGCGTCTAAAAGCTCTGCCGTTACGCCCTCAGGGATTGTCACAGGCTTTTTGCCGATTCTTGACATTTTTTGTTCCTCCAATCTTAAGATTCCGTACCGTCCGATTCACAGGACCGTACTTTTCAGATTTATTTACCAAATATAAGCCATTACTTCTCCGCCGATTCCGAGCTTTCTCGCTTTTTTATCGGTCATAATGCCGCTTGAAGTCGAAATAATTGCAACGCCGAGACCACCCAGCACCTTCGGCAGTTCGTCTTTTGACGCGTACACGCGCAGACCGGGCTTTGAAATCCTTTTGATTCCCGAAATAACAGGTCTTTTGCTGTCGGTATATTTCAAATACAAGCGAATCACGCCCTGCTTGCCGTCGTCGATCGTCTGCACTTCTTTTACGTATCCTTCCTCCGCAAGAATCCGGGCAATTGCGCTTTTCACATTCGAAGCCGGTACGTCGACCGTTTCCTGCTTTGCCGTTCCCGCGTTTCTGATCCGCGTCAACATATCAGCTATAACGTCAGTAATTTGCATTGTGCCAACCTCCTTATATTTCGATTACCAGCTGGCTTTCTTAACGCCGGGGATCTGTCCCTTGTAAGCCAATTCTCTGAAGCAAATACGGCAAATTCCGTATTTTCTGATATATGCGTGAGGACGTCCGCAGATTTTACATCTGTTATATGCTCTTGTAGAATACTTAGGTGTCCTTTGCTGCTTGATCTTCATTGAAACCTTTGCCATGGTCTACCTCCTTTATCACGAATCGAACGGCATACCCATCATTTTGAGCAGCGCCTTGGCCTCTTCGTCCGTTTTTGCGGTTGTCACAAATATGATGTCCATGCCTCGGACTTTATCGATCTTATCGTATTCGATCTCGGGGAAAATAATCTGCTCTTTGATGCCCAGCGCGTAATTTCCTCTTCCGTCGAATGAATTTCCGGGGATTCCGTGGAAGTCCCTGATCCGCGGTAAAGTAATATTGATGAGCTTATCGGCAAAGGCATACATTTTTACGCCTCTTAAAGTAACCTTGCAGCCGATATTCATTCCTTCCCGCACCTTGAATGCGGCGACGGATTTTTTCGCCTTTGTTACGATCGGCTTCTGGCCGGTGATCATGGTCAGATCGCTGACCGCGGATTCAATTGCCTTTGGATTTTCTTTTACCTCTCCCAAGCCCATATTGATCACAATTTTTTCAAGCTTCGGGATTTCCATAACGCTTTTATACTGAAACTGCTCCTTCAGGGCAGGCGCTATTTCGTTATCGTATTTTTCTTTCAGCCTTAACATTTATTGTCCTCCCTTCGGAATCACTTCGTATAATCGGTGGTAGGAATGACGGCGCCGCAGTCTTTTTTCTTGCAGACACGGACTTTGATCTGCCTGCCGTTTTCTTCAATGGTCTTATGCCCCGTTCTTGTAGGCTGTCCGCACTTCGGGCAGATGACCATAACGTTGGAAACATGGACAGGGGCTTCTTTTTTGATAATACCGCCCTGCTCCGTACGGCCCTTGGGCTTCTTATGCTTGCTGACCATATTGTATCCCTCGACGATTACCTGCTCCTTTTCCGGAAGAACCGCGAGAACTTTTCCGGTAACCGTTTTGGGCTTCCCGTTTTTGTCCTTCTGACGGCGCGTATTGAGAACTACCACTTTATCGCCTTTTTTTATATTCATACTCATAACTTATATCCCTCCGATTAAAGAACCTCCGGAGCCAGCGAAACGATTTTCATGAAGTCGTTTTCTCTCAGCTCTCTGGCTACAGGTCCAAAGATACGTGTTCCTCTGGGGTTGAGATCGTCTTTGATCAGAACGGCCGCATTTTCATCAAATCTGATATAGGTTCCGTCCTCACGGCGAACGCCTCTTTTTGTGCGAACGATGACGCATTTGACGACGTCGCCTTTTTTTACCATACCGCCGGGCGCAGCAGCCTTGACAGAACAAACGATAATGTCGCCGATATTGGCATAACGGCGCTTGCTTCCGCCAATTACTTTAATGCACATCAATTCCTTCGCGCCGGTATTGTCTGCTACTTTCAGGCGTGTTTGTACTTGTACCATAACCTTTACCTCCTATGCGCCTTAGCGGGCCTTTTCAATAATAGAAGCAAGCCTCCACCGTTTTTCTCTGCTCAGAGGTCTGGTTTCCATAACCTCTACAGTGTCTCCCACTTTTGCTTCGTTCGCTTCGTCGTGAGCTTTTAATTTATACGTGGTCTTAACGACCTTTTTATATAATGGATGTTTCACACTGTCGACAACCGCCACCACGATGGTCTTATCCATTTTGTCGCTGATTACCTTGCCGACTCTTGTTTTTCTTAAATTTCTCTCTGCCAAGTTAAACTACCTCCTTCCGAAGCGGATCACTGCTGCTCCGCGGCAAGCTCTTTCGCTCTGATCGCCGTCTTAACCCTTGCGATGTCGCGCTTTAAAAACTTCAGCTTCATCGGGTTTTCGATCGGGCTCGTCGCGTTTTTGAAGCGAAGCCGGAAAAGCTCTTCCTTCAGAGACGCTTCTTCTTTTTTTAATTCTTCAAGCGACAGTTTGCTTAAATGATCCTTGAATTCCTTAGCCTTCATGAACGTCACCCTCCGTTTCCGCTTGCTCGCGCGCAATGATTTTACACTTGACGGGAAGCTTATGCATTGCAAGGCGCAGCGCCTCTCTGCATAATTCTTCGCTGACTCCGGCAACCTCGAACAGGACTCTTCCGGGCTTTACGACGGCCACCCAGTATTCGGGCGAGCCTTTACCGGAACCCATTCGCGTCTCCGCAGGTTTTTTCGTAACCGGTTTGTCCGGGAATATTTTGATCCATACTTTTCCGCCTCTTTTGATGGCACGTGTCAGCGCGATACGGGCGGCTTCGATCTGGTTGCTCGTGATCCAGCCGCATTCCGCAGCCTGGAGACCGAATTCACCGTTTGATACGACGTTGCCTCTTGAGGCAGTACCCTTCATTCTGCCTCTCTGCACTTTTCTGTGCTTGACTCTCTTCGGCATCAACATAATTATTCACCGCTCCCTTCTGAATTCGCCTTGTTGCCGGCCTTAATAGCAGGAAGGACTTCTCCTTTATAAATCCATACCTTTACGCCGATCTTTCCGTACGTCGTGTTCGCCTCTGCGAACCCGTAGTCGATATCGGCCCTGAGCGTTTGAAGCGGGATTGTGCCCTCGTGATAATGCTCGCTCCGCGCAATTTCCGCGCCGCCAAGCCGGCCGCTGCACGCCGTTTTGATTCCGAGCGCACCGGAGCGCATCGTTCTGAGCATTACCTGCTTCATTGCCCGGCGGAATGTGATCCGCTTTTCAAGCTGGCTGGCGATGTTCTCGGCGCACAGCTGAGCGTCCATATCCGGATTTTTAATTTCAAGGACGTTGATGGCGACGATTTTCCCCGTCATTTTTTCAAGCTCTGCTTTGAGCTCGTCTTTAATAGCGCCGTTTTTTCCGATTACGAAACCGGGCTTTGCCGTTTCTATGTTGAGAAGCAGCTTGTTGGCGGTTCTTTCGATCTTAATCTTGGAAATACCCGCGCTGTATAATTTCTTTTTTACATACGATCTTACTTTATTGTCTTCTACAAGAAAATCTGCAAAGTTCTTCTTGTTTGCGTACCATTTGGAATCCCAATCTTTGATGACCCCGACTCTCAGTCCGTGAGGATTAACCTTTTGTCCCATATTCAACCTCCTCCATTAGTCTCTTTCTTTCAATACTACCGTGATATGGCTCGTTCTCTTATTGATGCGCATTCCGCGGCCTCTTGCGACGGCGCGCATTCTCTTGAGCGTCGGGCCCTGATTCGCGTAGCAATCGGCGACATAAAGCTTCTCGCTGTCAAGCTCGAAATTGTTCACGGCGTTTGCTTCCGCAGAATGCAGGAGTTTATAAATCATCTCGGACGCTGCTTTCGGAGTAAATTTGACAATTGCGTACGCTTCCTCCAGGGATTTGCCCTTAATCAGATCCAGAACGATTTTGACCTTTCTGGAAGAGATTCTGGCGCCCCGCAGCGTAGCCTTTCCCTGGTCTCTGCCGATCCCCAGCACCTTGCGTTCACGCTTTGAAAGAATAAAGGGCTTGCTGCTTTGACGAGATTGAGAATTATATTTTTCGATGAGCTCTTCTCTTCTTGAAAGAAGCTCAGATTCACTCATAATTTTTCTTTCCAAAGAAATTCCTCCTTTTTATCAGCGCTTGACAGAGCTGGATTTTTCACTCTTGTTCACATGACCTCTGTAAGTTCTCGTAGGAGCAAATTCACCGAGCTTGTGTCCGACCATTTCTTCCGTAATATATACCGGCACGTGCTTTCTGCCGTCATGGACAGCGATCGTGTGGCCTACCATCTGCGGGAAAATCGTCGACGCTCTGGACCATGTCTTGATAACGACTTTTTCGTTTTTCTCGTTCATCGCTTCGATTCTCTTTAAAAGTCTTTCCTGCACGAAAGGACCTTTTTTGACTGATCTACTCATGTTGCAACCTCCTTAACGATTACTTACTGTTTCTTCTTCTGACGATATACTTGTCAGAAGGCTTGTTTTTCTTTCTCGTTTTATAGCCAAGCGTCGGCTTTCCCCAAGGAGTAACGGGGCTCGGCATACCGACCGGGGATTTGCCCTCGCCGCCGCCGTGCGGGTGGTCGCAGGGGTTCATCACGACGCCGCGAACAGTAGGACGGATTCCCATCCATCTCTTACGTCCTGCTTTTCCCAGTGAAATATTCTCATGGTCAAGATTTCCGACCTGGCCGATCGTCGCTTTGCAGAGAATCGGAATCATACGGACCTCGCCAGAACCGAGACGGATCTGCGCGAAACCATTTTCCTTCGCCATAAGCTGTGCGGAAGCTCCCGCCGACCGAACCAGCTGAGCGCCTTTCCCCGGCTTCATTTCAATATTATGAATCACCGTACCAACCGGAATGTCCGAAAGCGCAAGCGCGTTGCCGGGTAAAATGTCGGCTTCGGGCCCCGATAAGACGCTGTCGCCTACCTTGAGGCCCTCGGGATGCAAAATAAATCTCTTCTCCCCGTCCGCGTAAACCAGAAGCGCGATATTCGCGGATCTGTTCGGATCGTATTCAACGGATGCGACCTTTGCCGGAATTCCGTCCTTATCTCTCTTAAAATCGATTATTCTATACTGTCTCTTCGCCCCGCCTCCGCGATGCCGTACAGTAATCCTTCCGTAAGAGTTTCTTCCGGAATGCTTCTTCGCAGGAGCCATTAAGGTTTTAATTTCACTTTTGCCCGTAATTTCCTCGAAG
The DNA here is from genome assembly GCA_900543695.1 of uncultured Clostridium sp. Taxonomy (GTDB): domain Bacteria; phylum Bacillota; class Clostridia; order UBA1212; family UBA1255; genus Egerieisoma. The sequence continues at coordinate 36,161 of UQSG01000004.1, forward strand.
GTGGATACTGTCATCGATCTTCTTGAAGGGGTTGTCGGATTATACTTTTTGATAGCCATTTTCCTGTCCTCCTGCCTTACTGAACGAATCCGAAATCTTCGATTGCATTCTTATACTTTTTCGTTTTCTTTTCGCCGTTGACCGTATACTCGACCGGCTTTGGATCCGTGTCGATCGTAACGATCGCCTTTTTCCATTTCGCCGTATATCCGACGGCCATGCCCGACGCCTGTCTGCGGCTTCTTTTCTTGCCGTCATAGCGCATCGTGTTGACGGCGAGCACCTTGACCTCGAAAATCTTCTCGATCGCCTTTTTGATGTCGATTTTTGTAGCGTTGAGATCAACGACAAAAGTGTATTTCCCGTTTGCCGCGGCATCTGTGCTTTTCTCTGTTATATGAGGACGGATGATAATATCAAACTCGTTCATGCGTACACCTCCGAAATTTTACTCAGCGCGTCTTTGGTTACGATGAACTTACCGTGACGCAGGATGTCATATACATTGATCGTGTTCACATAAGCCGTTTCGATCCCTTTGATATTGCTCGCGGATTTCACGACGTTTAAATCTTTTTCCGGAATTACGACAAGCGCCGTATTGTCCACGCCGAGATTCCGAAGCACGTTGACCATGTTTTTGGTTTTGATCTCGCCGAAGCTCAGAGAATCCAGCACGATGATATCTCCGTCGTTCGCCTTGCTCGTAAGGGACGATTTCAGAGCCAGCCGTTTCATCTTTTTGGGGATAGAGTAGCTGTAGTCTCTCGGTTTCGGCCCGAACACGATACCGCCGTGGATCCACTGCGCGGATCTTGTGCTGCCCTGTCTTGCGCGGCCCGTTCCCTTCTGCCGGTACGGCTTCTTGCCGCCGCCGCTGACTTCGCTTTTCAGCAGAGTAGAGTGCGTTCCCTGGCGCTTGTTTGCAAGATTGTTAACGACCGCTGCGTGCATGCAGTGCGTATTGATTTCAACCCCGAATATATTGCTGTCGAGCTCGATCTCCCCGACGACATTTCCTTGCATATCATATACATTAACTTTTGGCATAATTACTTCCTCCTCCCGCGTCACGCCTTCACAGACTCTCTGATTTCAAGCAGTCCGCCCTTTGGTCCCGGAATCGCGCCTTTAATAAGAAGAAGATTCCTTTCTCCGTCGACCTTGACTACCGTGAGATTCTGCACCGTAACTCTTTCGGAACCCATGTGGCCCGGCATTTTCTTTCCCTTGAAAACCTTTCCGGGATCCGTGTTGGCGCCCATGGAGCCGACTCCTCTGTGATATTTTGAGCCGTGCGTCATCGGTCCGATCTTCTGCCCGTGCCGCTTGATGGCGCCCTGATAGCCTTTTCCCTTCGACGTGCCGCTGACATCGACGCTGTCGCCGTCCTTAAACATGTCCGAAACGGTAATTGTCTGACCGATTTCAAAAGAGTCGGTATTTTCCGGTTTGAATTCTCTGAGATATTTGAAGCCGCTCATTTCGAGTTTTTCAAAAAGTCCCCGATCCGGCTTGTTCAGCTTTTTCTTATCAACTTCCCGATAAGCAAGCTTTACGGCGCTGTAGCTGTCGCTTTCCGCGGTTTTCTTCTGAACGACGGTGCAGGGCCCGGCAAGAACGACCGTAACGGGAGTACATTTCCCCTCTTCGTCAAAGATCTGTGTCATTCCGACTTTTGTTCCTAAAATAAAATTTTTCATTTCCAGCTTTACCTCCTGAATGGTTATTGGTTCCCGCAAGGGAACTTGACCGGTTCTTTAGTCACAAATTCTAAAGAACCCGGGTAATGCGGTCTGCATCACTGCTTGACCTTGATTTCTATATCCACGCCTGCGGGAAGATCCAGGCGCATCAATGCGTCTACCGTTTTCGGAGAAGGCATAAGGATATCAATGAGCCTTTTATGCGTTCTCATTTCGAACTGTTCTCTGGCATCCTTATATTTATGGGGCGCGCGGAGAATGGTTACGATTTCCTTGTCGGTCGGAAGCGGAATCGGTCCGGATACGACGGCATCCGTACGCTTCGCCGTGTCGACGATTTTCTGTGCGGCCTGATCCAGCAGCTGGAAATCATAGGCCTTCAGCTTGATTCTGATCTTTTGTTTGTTTGCCATACATAAACCTCTTTCTTTATTAGATGTTTTGTTACGTATAACAGCTTGCACTTTTCTGTCACCATGCCGTGTGTTTCCAGCGATTCTCAATAAAAAAACCAAATTGAAATATCCTTCTTCAGAAGGATTTCAACCTGGGCATCAATCATCGTTAAAAATACGGTATCATACAGCTTTTGTGCATGACTTGTCGCCCGGTTTCACGAATCGGACATTCTCCACATGAGTTCCCTGCCCATGCACGCGATCACTTCGTGCGGCAGCAATCTCCTGCTTCTCAGTCTGTCAAGTCGCAACAGGCGAATTATACCTCTTTTGTCATATGGTTGGCAAGCCCTTTTCCCGGCTTTGGGCGAAGATAATTATAAATTTTTTGTAAACACGCAAAAAGATAAAAAAAGAAGGAAGCAATGTAACGTTCTTCTGTGAATTATTAGGGGAGAGATTCACAATCGGTTAAAATGAAGAGAACGGTTACTATTGCCCCCGACATCAGCCATATTACAGCAAGATTATGAATTAAAATGTATTAATAAAATAACTAATTGTTAACGAAACATCGAATCGCGACGATCATCCGTGCAGCCCTTTCGTTTCACGAACCTCGTTTACTATAATAAAAGCATTGGGATCATGCCGATCTACGATCCTTCTGAGCTGCGGAACCTGCCGGTTATATACGACGCACCACAGAATGTCTACGGGCTTTCCCGTATACATGCCCTCGCCGTTCAGTTTTGTAACGCCGCGCTCGAGCTGCCGCAGGATTTCCGAGGCCAGAAGCTCCGGCTTCTCTGTAAAAATATAAATTTCCTTTGCGTAATTTACCCCTGCCTCTACGATGTCAATGACTTTGGAAGAAACAAACACCGCGATTCCCGTATACATCGCAGCAAGGATCGAACGGTAGGTCAATGCTACGACAAGCAAAAAAACCACGTCCAATGAAAGTACCAGCTGCCCCAGCGTCAGCCAGCTCATCCTTTTCTGCAAAAGGCGCGCCCCGATGTCCGTTCCGCCCGTCGTAGCGCCGCCGCGGAAAATTAATCCGAAGCCCATTCCCATCAGAAGGCCTCCCCAGATTGCGTACAGCATGGTATGCCCAGCCTCTCCGTAATTTTCCGTTGAAAAGAAACGCTGCATCGGTTCAACCAGATATACGGTAACATCAAGCATAACGGAATACAGAATCGTTCCGACTGCGCTTTTTATAATAAATTCTTTCCCCAGCTCCTTATATCCTGCAATGAACAGAGGAATATTCAGTATCAGCGTCAGTACGCCGACCGGAATCCTGCCTCCTGCAATTTTATTGATCAACACCGCAACACCGGAAATACCGCCCGGCGCAATCCCGCTTGGTTCCAGAAACAAATTCAGGCCGAGACTCGTGACGAACGCTCCCGCCACGATCAGAGCGGCCTTTATGATCTTATTTTTCAAAAAAACACCGCCTCTCTTTTATTGTATCCAAGTGTTTACAATTATATTATAACGTTTTGCCGCGCGCGGTAAAAGCTTCTTTCTCTTTCGCTTCTTTCGTTGCATTTTATAGGAAACTATGCTATCATCCCCTTGATCAATTCGGAAAGCGAGGGAAAAAATGACACACGCAGACGAAACGTCATTTCTGCCGGCCGCCGCGGTTTATATGCATAAGGGCGAAAGCTGCGGCTGCGCAGAGGGCGAGCTTGTCGTAACTCCCGCTTGCTCGGAACGGCTCAGAGGTTACAATTTATATTGGGGAAGCCGGGCGGGCGAGCGGCTTGCCAATTATACGAAAATTACGGAGCTGAACAGTCCGGGACCGGAAGAAATCCGGTATCGGTTTCCCGCGGCGCTGCTTGTTCCGGAGGGAGTCGAAGCGCTTTTGCTCTTTCCCGTACTTTACAATGCGGAAAGAACGCAGTTCAGCGAAGCCGCCTGCTGTTACGCTATGGAAATCGGGACAGAGCCGTTTTCTGTAAAGGAAAAAAAGCTGTTTTCCTTTGCCGTAATCAGCGACCTGCATGTCACGGCAGATCCGGAGCACATACACAATCGTCATCTGAAAAACTGCTTTTCCCGTCTGCTTCATCTCGTTCCGGATGCGATCGGAATTATGTGTACGGGAGACGTCACAAATCACGGCTATCCAGAAGAATGGGAACAGTTTTCCGTTCTTTGGACGGAAGCGCGGGAGCGGGGCCTTCCGCCCATGCATTTCGCTGTCGGAAACCACGACATGCATTTTTACAAATACCACGGAGAGCTTGGCTATCGGACAAGCTTCGAGGCGCAGAAGGCGGCTTTTTTAAGATATACGCATACGGATTCCGAAACGTTCTACCATGTTTCGGTAATCGGAGGAAACTATTTTATTTTCCTGGGCCCGGACCGTTCCGTGAATTCGGAGGAAAATGACTGCTACGTTCCGATTTCGGCGCGGCAGCGCGCCTGGCTGACCGCCGAGCTGGAAAAGGCGGCCCGGCAAAAGGCACTTGCGTTTTTATTTCTGCATCAGCCGCTTCGCGATACGGTTTCCGGCTCTCTGTGTTCCGTGGATCCCCTGGTCCAGAGCTGGCACGGTGTTATCGAGGATGCCGAGCTGCGCGCAGTAACGGACCGTTTCCCGGGACTTGTTCTGTTTACCGGACATACGCATTGGAAATTCGATTCCCTGCAGCCGTTCCTCCCCGGAAACGGGAAGGCCGCAAGCTATATCAACGCGGCGTCCGTTGCATATCTATGGACGGATCAGAACGGAACCGTGGAAAGCGGAGGAAGCGTTCCGGAGCCGGGCAGCGAGGGGTTAATCGTGGAGGTTTACCGGCATTTTATCCTGCTGCGCGGCTATGATTTCGCCGCAGGCCGCTGGTCCGCCTCGGCGCAGTTCCGGCTGGATATCCCGTGACGCGGGGAAAAAGAAACAGACAGACGAATGATTTATACATAGATTACAGAAAAAGGAAGGTAACTGGATATGGCAAGAGTCAGCACGTTAAACGCGGAAAAAGAAAGAGCGGGCGCCTGGTACGGCGAGCTATTCCAATCGTATGAAAATCTTCCGTTTTCGTTCCGGATCGGCGAGACGGCATACCATGGATTTAACGACGATTTTCCGTTTGTTTCCAAAGAAACCTCATCGGAACGGATCAGCAAAAAGCACGCTGAATACGAAATCCGGAAAATGGTCCTGACCGCGCGGCACAAAAGCGGCGTGGAGGTGAAAGCAGAGTGCGCGTATTATCCGGAGTACGCGGTATTCGAATGGGTTCTTCATTTTAGAAATACGGGCGAAGAAAATTCTCCGGCGATCCGCTGCGTCAATGCCGCCGACCTGGATTTCAGCGGCAGCGAACCGGTGCTCGAGTATTTTCTGGGAGATGATTCGGCAGACCAGAAGGCAATGAAGCCGGAACGCGTCGATCTCAATACGGGACTTTCCATGGAATTTGAGCCGTTCGGCGGAAGACCGACAAATTATCAGCTGCCGTTTTACAGGCTGTATTATGGAGACATCGGAGCCGTAATTTCCGTGGGCTGGGCCGGTCAGTGGAAAGCGCATTTCGATGCGAGGCATCGGATCGGCAGCGTGCATTTTGCGGCAGGCCAGGCAACGCTGGAGGGGTATCTCAAGCCCGGAGAGGAGATCCGCACTCCTCTTATGACGTTCCTTGCCTTTAATAAATGCCCCGGTTATCAGGTAACAGAGATGCGCGCCCTGAATCTCTGGAGAAGATGGCTGATCGATTGTAATTTAAGAGTTGTCGGCGGAGAGCTGTTTCAGCCGCACTGTGCCGCCAGTACGTCCTGGATTTACGGGGAAATGAAAGACGCAACCGATCAGAATCAGATTGAAGCCTTCGATACGTATCTTCGCAACGGCCTGAAGCTGGATTATTGGTGGATGGATGCCGGCTGGTATTTCAAAAACCCCAAGGGAGAAGTTCCGATTTCCTGCTGGGTAGAAACGGGCTCGTGGTATATGGACACAAACAAATTCCCCAGCGAGATGGCTGATATTTCAAAGCACTGTGCGGAGCACGGCGCAAAAACACTGCTGTGGTTCGAGCCGGAGCGGATCACCGGAGATACTTATCTGGCAGAGCATCCGGAATGGCTGGTCAACGGTGCGCTTGCAAACATGTCCGTTCCAGAGCTGAGAGCCTATCTGGTAGAACGCGTTTCTGCGGTCATGGAGAAAGGCGGAATCCACCTATACCGTCAGGATTATAATATAGATCCACTCGGACACTGGGCGATCCATGAAAATAATTCCGGCGAAGGCCGTCACGGTTTTCTCGAAAATCACTGCGTGACCGGCTATCTTGCCTATTGGGACGCGCTGATTGAAAAATATCCCGACATGATGCTGGATTCCTGCGCCTCTGGGGGCAGACGGAACGATCTGGAAACCATGCGCAGATCTGTTTCGCTCCATAAAACGGATGCCGACTATTCTCGCTTCCAGCAGAAGCAGGCCATGCACTACTCGTTTTATCAGTGGCTGCCTTACTTCGGAACCCCGGTCACGGGCCCCGGATACGGCGCCGAGCTGGATCTGTACGCGCTCCGGAGCGCGCACATTCCGTGGTTTACTTACGGCTACGACGTACGGAATCCGGAAAACAATTATGAAAACGCACACAGATTCGAGAAGGAATGGCGAGAAACCAACATGTATTTCTACGGAGATTATTTCCCGCTTACTCCCTGGTCCAACGATCTGGAATCCTGGATCGGGTGGGAATTTAAGGATTACGAGAAGGAAGAGGGCATCATCCAGATGTTCCGGCGGGACAACAGCCCTGTAGCAGAAATGCGGGTACGTCTGTTCGATATTGACCCGGACGGCACATATGAATTTTTCAGCTACGACGGAGAGCCTGTCAAGACCGTCGGCGGCGCCGAGCTGATCGAGCAGGGCCTGAACGTACGAATCAGTGAGCCTCGTGCCAGCGCGCTTCTCAAATTCCGTAAAATATCATAAAAAAACACAGTTACGTCACAATACCGCGTTAAGATAATGCGGTATTGTTTTGAATCATGAGGTGAAGCTATGGATCAGGAAACAGAAAAAAAAGCTGCGGAAACGGCTGAGCCGGCAGCAGACGCCGGGAAACCGGAAAATGACGAAAAAAATAAGAAGCCGGACGCCGCAGAAAATTCAAAAAATGCTCCGAAGAAAAAGAAAAAGAAAAAATATAAGCTGCAGGTAATGGACGTTGTCACGATCGTATTTACGGTCGTGATCGTGGGAATCATGGCCTATGTATTATATAACCAGTTTGCCGGCGAGAGCGAAAATCCTTCCGCGCCGACCGCCTCGGGTTCGGCTACCGCGGCGCCGACCGCCACGCCTCAGCCCGTGCTGTCTGACATTGGCAACATTTACGGGAACATTATAAATGACGCAAACGTAGTTGTCATTGACGAACGCGAATATTTCATTTCCGCAGACGATAACGGGGAAACGCATATTTTTGCAGCGCTCGGCGACGATACGAAGGATCTTATTCAGACCGATGCGTCTTCTCTGAATGTCGTTACCGACTACATTACGTATGCCGACCAGTCGAATGTAACGGCCTACTATGTGTTTTATATCAACGGAGACGGTAAGATTTGTTATGTTCACGACGGACCGGTCGGCGGAGATGGCCTTGAGGAAAAAACAAACCTGGAAGAGCAGGTTTTTCTCGACGGCAGCTATCAATCGATCTGCGTCAGCGGGGAATATGTATATTATCTGGATGAAGCCGGGAAAATCGGGAAGGCGGAAATCGCTACAGGAGAAGTCACCGAGCTGGGCACCGAGCGGGTATATAAAAGCTTTGTTTTGTATTACGGTGTAATTTATGCTCTGGGAGCGGAAGACAGCTTTATTTATTCCATGCCGTCCAATCCCGCCGACGATACGGAAAGCAGCACCGCTTCACCGGCTGCAACGGCCGAGGCGGAAGAGGAAAGCAGGGAAACGCTTCTGATTGACGAAGCCTGCCGGAGCTTTGTCATTGACAGCGACTGGATCTATGTCCTAAACGACAGCGGCATCGTACGGTATCTGATGGACGGCAGCGGGAAGGATACGCTCAGCGGGCTGCATGCCGATGCGATCAACGTATATGAAGGCGCAATCTTTTATCTTTCCGAGGGAAGTCTGTATACTGCCTCCGCAGAAAAGCTGCTGCTTAATGAACCGACGCAAATCAGCGAGGCGTACGGCAGCAGTACCATCAACCTTTCCGAATCGTCTGTTTATCTGAAAAACGAAAGCGGAAAGCTGCTGAAATCCTCTTACGACAGCGAAAACAGCAAATATGAGGAATTTACTGCCATGAGCTGAGACACTGCTTTTACAGGGATTCAAGACCTTTCAGAATCTCAATGGACGCGGAGACGCTGTAATCAGCGTTCTCCGCTTTTAATTTTGCTTTATCTCCATATCCGTAGAGGACGGCGCACGTATGCATGCCCGCCGCTTTTCCCGCCTGAATATCCGTATACGAATCCCCGACCATCAGAGACGCCTCCGGTTCCGCGCCCATCGCAGAAAGGCAAAGAAGCAGGCCTTCGGGATCCGGCTTCATGCGTAAGACGGATTCCGGACCAATTACCTTGGTAAAATACCGCGAAATCCCAAGGCGGTTTACGATTCGCTTTGTGATCGCCTCCGGTTTATTCGATACGATGCTCATAGAAACGCCCTTTTGCGAAAGCGCCTCTGCCAGCTCCGAAAATCCAGGATAAAGGCGCGTTTCTTCACAGGGATGCGCTTCATAGTATTGTTTATACCAGTCCAGCGCGCCGGCACGCAGAGACTCGGGAAGCTCCGGCATGGAGCAGTCCAGCAGGTATTTGGCACCGTGCCCCACATAAGAAAGAATCGTATCATAGTCCAAAACGGGCATCCGGTATTCCTTCTGTGCCGCCTGCACAGAAGCCACAATGTCGCGTCCGGTATCGGCGATCACGCCGTCAAAATCAAAAACAATTGCTTTTATCATCTTTAAAACATCTTCTTTTTATATAAAATCCAGGCGACGATTCCGCAGGTCAGCGCCGTACCGCCGCAAATAATGTAAAACGCCCCACGCATATTTTCAAGCGGGATCCCGACGTTCATCCCAAAGAATCCGGAAATAATCGTAGGGATCGCCATTACGATTGTAATGGACGCCAGCAGCTTCATCACGATATTCAGATTATTGGAAATAATGGAAGCGAAGGCGTCCATCGTGCCGCTCAAAATATTGCTGTAAATATTTGCCATTTCAATCGCCTGCTTATTTTCGATGATAACGTCCTCCAGCAGATCCTCGTCGTCCGGATATTTGCGGATGCTGATATTTTCATAATTGTACTTCAGCATTTTTTCCAGCACGATTTCATTAGACTTCAACGATGTGGAAAAATAAACGAGCGATTTTTCCAGGGAGAGCAGGAGGATCAGCTCTTTGTTCTTCATCGATTTGTGCAGATCATTTTCAATATTATTGCTGATTTTATCGATCTGGCGCAGATACTGCAAATAATATGTCGCATTCCTGTACATCAGCTGCAGTAAGAAACGGTTTTTCTTAAAGGTCGCGAATGTTTTGACTCTGTTATCCAAAAAATCCTTAATCAGCTGCGTCTTCTTGAGACATACAGTGATTACGCATTCTTTGCATACAACAATGCCCATCGGCATTGTGGAATACATAAAATTATATGAGCTTTCCGCTGTCGATTCTACCACGGGGATATCGGTAAGCACCAGCGTGCAGTCGTCTTCCGATTCGATCCGCGGACGTTCCTCCTCGTCAAGCGCGGCCGTAATGAAATCCCGCTCAGCATGCACCAGACCGCTGATAAGATCAATTTCTTCCGCGGTGGGATCCAGCATATTGATCCAGCAGCCGTCCTGCGGCTCTTTAAGCACCGTCAGTTTCCCCTCGCAATCCGTAAAAAAAATTTCGTACATCTTATTTTCCATCCTTCCAAAGTCTTTCTATATTATAATATTCTCTGTCCGCCTCCTGAAAAATATGGATTACGACGTCGATGTAATCCAGTAAAATCCAATTTGCCGTATCGTATCCTTCCAAATGCGCGCACTGCAGGCCTTTTTCCTTCAGCTTTTCCAGCACCTCGTCTGCAATCCCCCGCAGATGCGTGGAGGAGGTCCCGCTGCATATGATGAAATAATCCGTTATGGCGCCGAGCTTTTCGGTATGTATTACCTCGATGCTCTTTGCTTTCCTGCCGTCCAGGATCTTTACAATCTCTTCCGTGAGCTGTCTGCTTTCTGTTTTATCCAACGTGCTCAGCCTCCTCAGCAATTTTCTTTAAAGCCCAATTTCTCGTCCGCACCGTTTGCGTACAGAGCTGCCTGTCCTTCCCATTTATAACATATTGTATGGTGCTCTCGCACTCTGCAAGCACCGCCCGCAGCAGGGAGCCCTTTCGAAGCGTTTCGCGTACCAGGTCGAACACTGCGCCCTCCCGCCCTGGCTCCGTGTAATCTGCGACGAAAAGAATCTGCTCCAGCAGCCCCATCTCCGGCCGGCCTGTGATATGCCAGCGAATTGCCGCAAGGATTTCGGGGTCTCTGACGCCGTAACGCGTCTCTGCAAGTATAGCACCGGCTTCTCCGTGCAGCAATACTTGTTTTCCGTCATATTCCCCGGAAGCGTCCGTTTTTATTCCGAGCCAGCGATATTGCTGCTCCGTAAGCTCCTTTGCGCAGTCGTGCAGCAGGCCGGCAAGCCTGCACTTTTCACGATCCGCGCCAAAGCGTTCTCCCAGGCGCACGCTTTCCTCCATGACCCCAATACTGTGGGTAAACCGGCGCGGGCTCAGAAGCGTCTCCACATCCTCGTAGATTTCGGAAAAATGCAGCTGCGCAGGCCGGTATAGGTTCTTTTGCCGGATATAAGCCCGGACCGGCTCCGGAACGAAAGCGCCAATTTCCTCTCCTGCGCCGGCGGCAGCTCTGATCTGTGTTGCTGAAATGTCGATCTGCGGAACGTCGGCAACCAGAACCGTCGCGCCCGCCTCCTGCGCTTTTCGCAGACTCTGCTGAAAAACCGTCTCATCGCAGCCCGGGCGCTTCATGGCGGCAAACGCACACAGGCGGAAAACGTCGGCGCTGCGGTACCAGTTGAAAACATCTGCAAGCGTATCGGCTCCGATGATCCAATAAAATTCCTCGTCCGCAGCCGCCGTCCTGCGCAGTTCGATCAGTGTGTCATACGTATACGTATACTTTCTTCTCCGGCATTCAATGTCGCTCACCGCAAAGCCCTCCCGCTCTCCAATTGCAGCGCGCAGCATGGCAAGCCGGTCCTCAGGCGGCGTGATCCTTCGCGCAATTTTATGAGGCGGGACGCCGGCAGGAACAAATACGACTTTATCAAGCGCAAGCTGCCTTCTAACCGCGTCCGCGCAAATCAGATGCCCGTTATGCACGGGATCAAACGTCCCTCCGAATATGCCTGTCCGCATTGTCTGTCTCCTTTCTCCGCTTTCCGAAGCGTTTCCGCAAAAAAATATCCCGTCTGCGCTCTGCGCAGCACGGGATGGTGTCATGTACAAATCCACGCTTACGAGCGCGGCACTTTTTTGTCCATTGCTTTGCCGTAGCTGTACCACGAATTACGCAGCTTGTGGCGCAGATCGACATCGAATACCCATTCGATGGCCTCGTATAATTGCTGCCGCATATTCAGGTACGCGCTTCGGTCAAATCCGTCCTGCTCCAGCAGAGTCTCCATATCGCTGAGCCAGTTTAATACCCGGTCAATCCCCGCAGCGTTGGGGTCTACCTTTTTCCGAAGATGCACGACTACTAATTTAACAGACTTTTTTTGCAGATCGGCATCTGTTATTACTTTTTTCTTTCTTGCACTTCCGGTTTCCGCTGCTTTTTCAGAATTGCCATCAGCACCATGAGAGTCCATGGCCGTACCTCCGTTTCTTTTTTATATTCTCATTTATCTGAGTATACCATCTTCTTAACCAAAAAGCAACATTTCTTCTATATTCTCACTTAATTCCTGAGACTGAACAGGGGCGCCGGGATTCTTCCGCCGCGCTGAATAAAGGCGCTGCAGTCGTATTGCCGGACCGGCATTACGGGACCGCTGCCCAGCAGACCGCCGAACTCCACAATGTCTCCCGGCACCTTCCCCGGCGCAGGTATGATCCGGACGGCCGTCGTCTTATTGTTCACCATGCCGATCGCCGTTTCATCCGCAATGATTGCGGAAATCGTAGCGGCGTCCGTACTTCCCGGAACGACAATCATGTCCAGTCCAACGGAGCACACGCACGTCATTGCCTCCAGCTTTTCAATGCAGAGCGCGCCGCTAAGCACGTTGTCGATCATGCCCTCGTCCTCGCTGACCGGAATAAACGCGCCGCTGAGGCCGCCTACGTGCGAGGACGCCATGATACCGCCCTTTTTGACGGCATCGTTCAAAAGGGCAAGCGCGGCTGTCGTTCCCGGGCCGCCGCAATGCTCCAGTCCCATGCTTTCCAAAATTCTGGCAACACTGTCGCCGATTGCCGGGGTAGGTGCAAGCGAAAGATCGACGATGCCAAAGGGAACCTGCAGACGCTCGCTCGCTTCCTTTGCCACGAGCTGTCCCATGCGGGTAATTTTAAAGGCCGTCTTTTTGACTGTTTCGGCAAGCACCGTAAAATCCTGTCCGCGGACGGTATCCACCGCGCATTTTACAACGCCCGGTCCGCTTACGCCTACATTGATCACGCATTCCGGCTCTCCGACGCCGTGGAATGCGCCGGCCATAAACGGGTTATCCTCCGGCGCATTGGCAAACACCACGAGACGCGCGCAGTCCGAGCCTCCGGAAGAGGCGGAAAGCTCCGCCGCCTTTTTTATCAGAATACCAAGGTCGCGTACCGCGTCCATGTTGATGCCGGCTTTTGTTGTCGCCACATTGACGCTGCAGCAGACTTTAGTCGTGGCATGAAGCGCATCCGGAATGGACTCCACAAGCGCGCGCTCGCTTTGCGTGTAACCCTTATGAACGAGCGCCGAGTAACCGCCTATAAAATTTACACCCACAGCGTCCGCGGCTTTTTCCAGCGTTTCTGCAATCCGGACGCAGCCCTCTGCATCCGTGTTCGACAGCAGGCTGATCGGCGTTACGGAAATCCTTTTATTTACGATCGGAATTCCATATTCCGCCTCAATCTCGCATGCCGTTTTTACAAGCGAGCCAGCCTTTTCTGTAATTTTGTCATAAATTTTGCAGCATTTGGTTCCGAGGTCGTCAGAGGCGCAGTCGAGCAGATTGATGCCCATCGTAACGGTTCGGATATCCAGATGCTCTTTTAAAATCATTCTGATGGTCTGCGTAATTTCATCTGCAGGTATGAACATCCTTCCACCGCCTTATATTTTATGCATGGAGTTGAAAATGTCCACGTGCTGAAGCTGCATCTGGAGACCGAGCTCCGCTCCGATTTCTTTTATTTTCCCCGCGATTTCGCTGAAGCCCTCGCTGGCCGCCGAAACATCGACAAGCATGACCATTGTGAAAATATCGTCCATGATGGTCTGACTGATGTCAAGTATGTTTACGTTTACTTTTGCCAGATATCCCGTTACGGCCGCTATGATGCCGACTTTATCGCATCCGATGACCGTCAGTACCGCTTTTGTCATATTGCCCTCACCCTTTCGGATTTATTTTGTAAAGCCTTTAAAGGTATATCCCTGCGACAGTCCCCAGTCGACATATCCCGTTACCTGATCGATCAGATCGTCCGTAATATTACTCGACTGGAATACAACGCCGTTGTACGTCTGCGGCTGGGAGCCGGCGTTCGTTACAAAATTGCACAGCTTAAAAGTAACGGTATATCCCATCAGATTGGCAAGCTTCATATTGCGCTCGGAGACCTGGTCAGGCGCGTAAAAATACATTCTCTCGTCGGTGCCGAAGATGGACTGATATTTTGTTTCCATCGCCCACAGGGAATCGTACAAAGCGTTTGAGGACGCGGAAAGCTGATCAATTGATTTGTCGCCTCTTGTGCCGATCGTATGGCCTTCGTCATGCATTCTTTTGATGAGCTCAAGGTTCTGATCGTCGTTCAGATACATGCTGGATAGGAAAAACGTAAATTTCACATTTTTCTCTTTTGCCAGATCAAGAAGCTCCGTTACTCTGTCATTTGTTTCAGAATAATGCAGGAGGAAGGACATATAGATATCCTGCGAGTCCGTTCCGGGATTGGACAGGATATATGTACTCTGATCCATGACCGACTTCGTCGTTTCATCCGTAAATACATAGTCCGTAAAGGATACGTCGAGAGCCAGCTCTGCGGTTTGCAGGCCGTCGACCTGGGTAAAGTCAACCACCGGCTTCGTTATTGTCGAATCCGGAGCAGGCGTCGTGACAGGCGCCTCAGGCGTTTCCTGCGCCGGCTCCGGAGTAGCGGTTTCCGTCCCCGGAGAAGTAATTCGAAGCGTCGCATCCGGATCCGGAGGATCATTTTCCCGATCGCTGCACGCTCCAATCCATATGAACAGGCTGACTGCGATAAATAATATAATTAAAGTTATGATTTGGCTTTTTCTCATTTGTTTTACACCCCGCTGTATCTGTTTAAAATACCGTAATCCCAACGCTCCGAATGATACCCGTTTCCCGCGGGTGAACTTGTCTTCCGTTAATCTATTTATATGCAGGATTTCGCTTGTTTAATCGCTGGAAATAACAGGTATATCTTACCAAATCATACAGTTTTTTGCAAGCGAGACATTGGTTCCCGCAGGAAGCTATTTTGTCCACAGCAATCCGGGCAAAGGGACGCCAAGCGCTCCAAGGAGCAGCGGGATCAGGATCAGCGCGGAGGACAGCCACAGGACACGGAAATGATACGCTTTTGCAGCAGCCGGAAGCTGCCGGAAGCTCCGGTAGGTTTGTAAAGTAAAATATTCCAAAACGGCAACGCCGGCAGCCGCAAGAATGCTCAGCCACATTTTACACTGCTCCTTTTATTCTGCACTGTATTTTTGACTCTGGAAACTGCAAGCGTAAGAGCCGGCAGTCCGACCTGTACGGCAAGCAGGACATATGGAATCCGGTGGAGGGCTAAATTCATCAAAGAAACATTCGAGCTGCAGAGCTGCTGGGTACACAGCAGCATAAGACCTGTGGTAAATGCGGTAAAAACAATATTTTTCCGGCAGCCGAAAATCCGTGCAAGGGCTTTTGTTATGCAATAGAAAATAACGGCGCTTTTAAAGAACAATATAAAAATCAGCAGGACGCCGTACAGGCTTTCAATATGCGACAGCACATTAAAATTGATCAGCCGGACCACCTCATAGGAAGGGTAATAAAAAGCAGTCAGCAGCGGTCCCAGCACCAGCGTATCGCGCAGAACCAGAATAATAATAAACGGCGCGCCGATCAGGATCCCAAGTACGAACTGCTTCCAGAGATTTTTCTGTTCGCGCGCTTCTTTAAAATCCGGCACCAAAAACAATAAGACCACGAGCTCGCTGAACGGCATTAAAGTGCAGTAAAGAACCGATCTGCCGTATTCCGAGGCAGAGTGTCCGCCAAGCGGAAGCAGATGCTTGAACTCGATCATTGGCAGCAGCAAAAGAAAAAGCAGCACAGTAAACACATACATTAAAATACACATAAATGTGCTGACCGATGCAAAATATCGCGTACCGGCATTCGACGCCCATGCACAGGCAAGTACAAATACTGTGAGAATAGGAATCCAGTCCGTTTCCATCAGAAGGTCTCCCGCGACAAACTGGCTTGTTTCCCGCATTGTCATGGAACAGGAGACGATAAAGGTATAGAGATAGAAAAACGAGAGGATTTTACCGGGGATTCTGCCGAAAACGGCTTCGTTTATTTGAACGAGGCAGCAGGAGGGATAGGAATCGCCAAGAGCGCCGTATAAATAAGCAACGAGCATCCCCAGAAGGATTCCGGCCAGCAGGCAAAGCCACGCCTCGTTTCCTGCCATATGATAATAATACATGGTATAAAAGGATGACCCCTGTATAAAGCATGCAATGATAAAAATGAATTGTTTCCTAGTCATACGCTTCCCTGCCATTTTCATCAGCCGGTTCCAGCAGAGAACCGGTACGAATAATATCCGCATCAATCCGGCACGTAAGCTCCGCGGCCGGATAAAGCGATTCAAAGTGGTTTGCAATCGTTTTCCATGTCTGAGGGCGGTAACGGTAAAATGCCTCGCCGATCCCCAGTACGTCTGCACCGTTTAATTGCATTTCGCGAAAGGCGGAGCGGATTTCCGCTTCTATTTCCCCGGCGCAGGTCTTTTCCAGCGCGTCCATCACGGATGCGTCCACCGTCCGGCTTCCCTGCAGCTCTCCAAGGCTTCCCGTCATTTTTATATCTGCTTTCACTTTGATCCTTCCGTCGCTGTATTCGACCTGATAATTACCTGATCCGTCTAAAATTTCTATGGCTACTTCAACTCCTTCATAGTTGACAGTAATCACGCCGCGCTGCACTTCTCCGAGCATCCACAGCGCGCCGCGCGTCTGTCTTTCGTCAAGCTCCGCGACCATTTTGTCTTCCTTAAATACAGCGCTTTTCGCAACATACAGATAAGGTGACTGCGTTTCCGTGTCTTCCGGCGCAGCGACACGCACCATTGGAACAAGCGAGGCCTTATAGGGCGTCTTGTAATCTCTGAAAAAAGAAAACAGCGTACAGCGCGGCGCATGGGAATCGTCCTGCTGGCGCGCAATCAGTTTGTTCAGATCCTGGGCGGGGAAAGATTCCAGATGCGACTCAACGTTCAGGATTTCACTTGCCGTTCCTTCTGAGACGATCAGACTGACGTCGTAGCGCGTTTCATGATCTCGAAAAAAGTAATCTAAATATTTTGCGATTCCGTCCTCCGCAAGCTCTCTGCCGATAACCAGAATCTGGTTCTGTGCGACGTAAAGGCGCCGGTTGGTAATATGCACCGCAGAACGCAGGGCCTCGAGCAGGTCTGTGCCCGTGACCTGTACGTTCCAATACGGCTTGCTCAGGTCGCCTTCCGATGCGGAGCCGCCTCCCTCCGATTGGCTGCTGTTTTGGCTGATAGCGATATTGCGCACTACCTGCGCTGTCAGCAGAAGGCGTTCTGATTCCGGCCCGCTCTTTTCATCCATTTTGTCCATTGCAATCCCCATTACGACTGCCAGCGCCTCCAGCTCGCGTTTTGTGCCGCTGCGAACGCAGCCGTTCAGGAAGATCATAAGACAAAGCAGGCAGGAGAAAACACATGCGCGTTTTTTCATGCGTATCAGCCTCCGTTATGATTGTCAGGAGGGATCGGCGTGTCTTCCCTCGTTCGATCGTCCGGCGACAGCTCCGCAGGCCGTTTCCGCATAATCCACAGCGGGGCACGAAGAAAGGTATCCTTGAGGTCCTCCGGGCGGCAGGGGAAAAAGGGAGAAAAATAGCTGTAGCCAAATGAGTAAATTCCGGTTACATGGATTGTCAGGCATATTATTCCGATGCTGATCCCGTATCCGCCGAGCAGACCGCCCAGGAATAAAAAAATCCATCGCAGCATGGTAACCTCATTGCTCAGCATGGGTACGACAAAGCTGGATACTGCCGTAAAAGCGATGATGATAACGACCGGGGCGCCGATAATTCCGGCCTGAATCGCTGCCTCTCCCATAACCAGTCCTCCGACGATACTGATCGTTTGCCCTACATTTTTCGGCATATGAATGCCCGCTTCTTTCAAAAGCTCAAAGATAAGCAGAAAAAGCGCAGTTTCCGTAAAAGAGTTGAACGGTACCCCTTCGCTTGAGGCTGACATGCTGAAAAGAAGGGAGGCCGGAATCAATTCCTGATGATAACTCGTCAGGGCTACGTAAAGCCCAGGTACAAGAATGCTTAAAAAGAATGCCAGATAGCGGAAAATCCGCACAATGCTTGCATATGTCGATCTCGCATAGTAATCCTCCGGATTCTGAAAGGCTTCTATAAAAAAATACGGCGCAGTCAGCGCAAAGGGAGAGCCGTCGATCAGAATTCCTACCCGTCCCTCCAAAAGCTTTCCGGCCAGCACATCAGGGCGCTCGGTCAGTCCCATCGTCGCAAAAATGGAGAATGGTCTGTCTTCAATATATTCTTCGATATATCCGGATTCCAGTATCATATCCACATTAATATAACCGATTCTGCGTTTGATCTCAGCGATAAGCTTCGGATCTGCAAGTCCGTCAATATAAGTAATGCAGAGATTCGTGTTTGTTTTTCTGCCGACTACCATGCTTTCAAATGTAAGCCTGCTGTTTTTCACTCGCCGCCGCAGCAGACTCGTGTTCGTGCGAAGATTTTCATTGAAGCTCTCGCGCGGTCCGCGCATGGAAATGTCATAAGAGGGCTGTTCCACGCCGCGTTTTTCGAAGCCCTTGCTGCTGATTATGGTACATTCTGTACAGCCCTCTACGAACATGGCGCAGTCGCCGTTTAAAATACCGGAAATGGCCGTGTCCAAATCTGCCGCCGTCTCGATTTCTCCCACGGAAAGCAGGACGTCATTGATTCTTTCGACTTTGCTTTTGCGCCCCGTGCTTGCCGGCGTAAAATTCCGCAGGCCATGCATCAGCGGCTTAATGATGCTGTCGTTGATCACGGCCGAATCCGTCAGCCCATCCATGAAGGCAAGGAGCGCTTTTTCATTTTTACCTCCGGGCCCTTTGAAAGTAAAAATACGCGTTTTAAAATCTGAGCTGTTCAAAAAACGGCCTTTTAAAAAGCTTTCATTCTCGGCCGCCGTCAAAAAAACGCCGACGGGCGCCCGCGCGGCGTCCGCCCCTCTGCCCGTGCTGCTTTTATCTTTTATTCGATTAAATATATAGTTTAAAATCATAATATCCCCATCTTTCACGCGTGCTGCAGCGCGTCTTCCGACGAGGATATTATTCCGAGATTTGTTTGATTTATAACTTAAAAAAATTTATTGACGCACGATGACGTCCTCGCGCTTCGGTCCATTTGTAACGATGGTAATCGGGAAGCCAAGCTCGCTTTCGATCCATTCCACGTACGCCCTGCAGTTTTCCGGAAGCTCCTTGTAATTGCGAATCCCGCGGATATCGCATTTCCAGCCGGGGAGCGACTTCAGCACGGGCTTTGCGCGTTCAAGCAGCGGACTGACCGGAAAATCCTTTGTGATTTTTCCGTCGATCTCATAACCGACGCATATTTTCAGCTCGTCCAGATAGCCGAGCGCATCCAGCACCGTAAGCGCGACCTCCGTACAGCCCTGAACCCGGCAGCCGTAGCGCGTCGCGACCGCGTCGAACCATCCCATCCGGCGGGGACGTCCGGTTGTAGCTCCGTACTCTCCTTTATCGCCTCCGCGGCGCCGCAGCTCCTCCGCCTCGTCCCCAAAAATTTCGCTGACGAACGGGCCCGCTCCGACTGCGCTCGAATACGCCTTTACCACCGTGGTAACCTTTTCGATTTTCCGCGCCGGAACGCCCGCTCCGACCGCGCCAAAGCCGGCCAGCGTATGGGAGGACGTTGTAAACGGATAAATTCCGAAATCGGGATCCTTCAGAGAGCCAAGCTGTCCCTCCAGCAGGATATTTTTGCCGTTTTCCGCGGCATCGTAAACGTAACGGAACGTATCCGCCACATAAGGCGCGATCATTTCTTTATAGGATAGCAGCGTCTCGTACAGCTCCTCCGCATCGAGCTGAGGCTTGTGGTACAGCTCCTTGAGAAGGATATTTTTCACGGGCAGAATGCTTTCAATTCTCTCTCTGAGCCGTGCGGAATCAAACAGATCGCATACCTGAATTCCGTTTTTCGCATATTTGTCAGAATAAAACGGCGCAATTCCCGATTTTGTGGAGCCGAACTGTTTTCCCGCCAGACGCTCTTCCTCATATTGATCGAAAAGCACATGATACGGCATAACGATCTGCGCGCGGTCTGAAACCAGGATCTTAGGATTGATCCCCATGTCCTTCAGCGCGTTCAGTTCATTATAAAACGAGGGAATATTCAGTGCGACGCCATTCCCGATGATATTTACGATATGCTCATAGCATACGCCGGACGGAAGAAGGTGAAGTGCAAAACGCCCCTTCTCATTAATAATGGTATGTCCCGCATTGGCGCCCCCCTGGAAACGAACGACAAGATCCGAATCTGCCGCATACATGTCGGTAATCTTTCCTTTTCCCTCGTCTCCCCAGTTTGCTCCTACGATAGCTCTAATCATAGTTTTACCTCCTAATAGTATCAGACATTAAGCTCTGCCTGCATGCCGAGCCGGTCCTTCCAGCGATCCAGAATCGCGGTCCGGATGTGCGCGACATATTCTTCCGTCTGTGCTGGCGCGCGGCCTACAAATCTTGAAGCATCCAGGATTTCCTCCGCCAGATCAGGCGTCAGGCCGAACGATTTGTCAGCCACAAGGCGGTCGATCAGGTCGTTTTCCAGCCCTTCCGTTTTGACGCGGGCCGCCGCCGCCATGGAATGGACTCGGATTTTCTCATGAAGCTCCTGACGGTCTCCGCCGCGCTTGACGGCATCCATTAAAATATTTTCCGTTGCCATAAACGGCAGTTCTTTTTTGAGATGCGCCTCGATTACTTTCGGATAAACCACGAGTCCCCGGGCGATATTCAGATAAATTCCCAGAATGGCGTCCGTTGCGAGAAACGCCTCCGAAACGCTGATTCGTTTATTTGCCGAATCGTCCAGCGTGCGCTCGAACCACTGCTCGGAAGCCGTCATTGCCGGATTCAGCGCATCGGCGATGACATAGCGGGAAAGAGCGGCGATCCGCTCGCTCCGCATCGGATTGCGTTTATATGCCATGGCGGAAGAGCCAATCTGATTTTCTTCAAATGGTTCTTCAATTTCCTTTAAATTTTGCAGAAGCCTGATGTCGTTCGAGAATTTATGGGCGGATTGCGCGATTCCGCTCAGTACGTTCAGAATCTGGCTGTCCAGCTTGCGCGGATAGGTTTGTCCCGTTACAGCAAATACGTCGGAATATCCCATCTTCTCCGCGACAAGCCGATCCAGCTTTTTTACCTTCTCGCCGTCTCCGTCGAAAAGCTCTAAGAAGCTGGCCTGCGTACCGGTCGTTCCCTTCGCGCCGCGGAGCTTCTTCTTGGCAAGCTGCTCCTGCAGCGCCTCGTAGTCCATTTCAAGATCCTGCAGCCACAAAGTCGCCCGTTTTCCCACGGTCGTCAGCTGCGCAGGCTGATAATGCGTGTAGCCAAGCGTCGGAAGCGATTTGTATTGGATCGCAAAGTCCGCAAGCGCGGCCATGACGTTGACAAGCTTCTCGCGGATCAGCTCCAGCGCCTCATGCATAATGATAACGTCCGCATTGTCGCCTACATAGCAGGAGGTCGCCCCCAGATGGATAATCGGCTTTGCCGCCGGGCACTGTTCTCCGTATGCATATACGTGCGCCATGACGTCATGACGCACAAGGCGTTCGCGCGCCTCCGCCGCCTCATAATTAATATCGTCCGCCGACCTGCGCAGCTCGTCGATCTGCTCCTGCGAGATCGGAAGGCCAAGCTCTCTTTCACTTTCCGCCAGGGCGATCCAGAGCCTTCTCCACGTTCTGAATTTCTTATCCGGGGAAAACAGGAACTGCATTTCTTTACTGGCATATCTGGAATTCAGCGGCGTTTCATACGTTGATTTGCTGCTCGTCATATTCTCTCTCGTTTCTCCTTCCGAATCATTCAGTCCTCGTGCTCATACGGATAATTTCCGGTAAAGCATCCGTCGCAGAAGCTGCAGCGGATCTCCGGGACGATTTCCTTTAGACGCTCCACCGGCATAAAGCCGAGAGAATCCGCGCCGAGCATCCTGCAGATTTCATCGACTGTATAATGGCAGGCCAGAAGATGCTCCTTTGAAGGAATATCCGTGCCAAAATAGCAGGGCCATATAAAAGGCGGCGCACTGATCCGCATATGGACTTCTTTCGCCCCCGCTTCCTTCAGCATTTCCACAAGCTTTGCGGAGGTGGTGCCGCGGACGATGGAGTCGTCTACCAGCACGATCCGTTTTCCTTTCACGGCGTCCTTCAAAACGTTGATCTTCAGTCGTACCGCCGTAGTTCTCTGCTCCTGCGAGGGCTGTATGAAGGTCCTCCCGACATACCGGTTGATGACGAGCGCTTTCCCATACGGGATCCCCGCGGCCTGGGCGTATCCGATCGCGGCGTCGATGCCGGAGTCCGGAACGGCCGCCACAAGATCCGCCTCCACGGGATACGTTTCCGAAAGAATTTTACCCGTCAGCTTTCTGGCCTCATGTACGCTCATGCCCTCAATGACGGAATCAGAGCGCGCAAAATAAAGATATTCGAAAATACAGATCCGGGAAGTCCTCGGATCTCCGCAGTTGCTGCGGATTGTGCGCATTCCGTCGGCGTCGATCACAACGACCTCTCCCGGCTCGACTTCCCGCACATACTCCGCCCGCACCGTGTCCAGCGCGCACGTTTCAGAAGCGATCACAAAAGAATTATCGATCCGGCCAATACACAGGGGACGCATTCCCTGGGGATCCCGACATGCAATCAGCTTTTGCGGACTCATCATAACGAGAGAGTAGGAACCCTTCAGCTCTTTCATGACCTCCGCAAGCGCCGTTTCCACACGCCCCGTCTTCATGCGCGCGCGGGCCAGCAGGTGCATGATGATCTCCGTATCGTTCGTGGTCTGGAAAATTGCCCCGTCCAGCTCCAGACGATGCTTCAATTCACGATAATTCGAAAGGTTGCCGTTTACGGCCATCGCAAGCTGTCCCTTGACATACCGGCTTACGAGCGGCTGCGCGTTAAGCACGCTGTTCTCCCCCGTCGTACTGTAGCGCACGTGCCCGATCGCCATTCTGCCTTTCAGCTTATCGAGCACGTCAGACGAGAAGACCTCCTGCACGAGGCCTCTGTCTTTATATAATGTAATTTCCCGGTCCTTGTTAATGGCAATGCCGGCGCTTTCCTGTCCTCTGTGCTGCAGAGCGAACAGCCCGGCGTATGTGATGCGCGCGGTGTCAAAGCCGTCGTTGTCAAACATGGCGAAAACGCCGCATTCTTCATGTAGCCCATCTGTCATCATTTTTGCAAAAGTCTCCTTTTATTTCAGGGTAAAATGTCGGAATGCCGTATACGCAAACCGTGTACGGCATCCGCTGTCAGGCTTTTTTGAATAATTTGTTGAACACCTCGTTGTACGCCTCCTCCACGCCGCCGAGGTCTCTGCGGAACCTGTCCTTGTCAAGCTTTTCTTTTGTTTTTGCATCCCAAAGCCGACAGGTGTCGGGCGAAATCTCATCTGCAAGAATAATCTTTCCTCCCAGCGCCGGACAGCGTCCGAATTCAATTTTAAAGTCTACGAGAATAATGCCTACTTTTTCGAAAATCTCGCGGAGCGCATCGTTGACCGCAAACGTCATAGCCGCGATTTGATCCAGTTCCTCCCTGGTCGCAAGTCCGAGCGCGATCGCATGATAATCGTTAATCAGGGGATCTCCGAGTTCGTCGTTTTTATAGCTGTATTCAAGGATCGTGCAATTCAGCGCGGAGCCCTCCGGAACGCCGTAGCGCTTGGAAAAGCTGCCCGCAGCGACGTTTCTCACAATGACCTCGAGCGGAACAATTTCCACCCTCCGGACGGCGGTTTCCCGGTCGCTGAGCTCTTCGATGTAGTGCGTCGGAATTCCCTTCTCCTCCAGAAGCCGGAACATCAAATTGGACATTCTGTTATTGATCACGCCTTTTCCTGCGATCGTACCTTTCTTGAGCCCGTTGAAGGCCGTCGCGTCATCCTTGTATTCAACAATATATACGTTCTCGTCATCGGTCTTGTAAACCTTTTTCGCCTTGCCCTCGTACAGCATTTCCAATTTCTTCATGTTCCGCATCCTTTCCGTTCTTTGATTTCCGGGAATCCGAAAAAAAGCAACGGATCTATTGTAGCATACAGCCCATGCTTTTTCAATGAATCGCGGAAAAAATGATATGAAGATTTTTACAGATTCGTCAGCAGCCACCTTATAAGATCTGCAGAAACAATACGGGCCGCCTTTACAATCTAAGAAAAGCACGATAAAATATTACATCATGTAAGGAAGGATTTTTATGAAAGCAGCGAGAAATATAATGTTCAGCGCGGCGATAATATTGTTTCTGCTTGTCATTGGGATGGACGGAATCTTCGAGGATTTGCAATTTTATTATCGAGGCGTGGATCAAACCGGCTTCCAAATCATTACCGGGTGTGTGATTGCAGTATTTTTATTGATCGGTATTTCATTGCATTTCGCTGTTCTTGTAAAAGAGAAACGAAAGCGCACGAGTGCGGTCGTCGGGACGGCTGCGATCGTTTTGTTTGCTGCGGCCTACTTTGGCGTCTGTGCCTTGGGAAACGGCAGGGATGCAGATCTGAAATATTTTTCGTTTTCTTCCCCAAACAGCGAATATTCCATTGTGATTTCGGAAGCGCGTGATTTTTTAGGAAACGGAAGAATCAGCGTTTTTCAGAGGATCAACGCGTTCCTGATGCGGGAAAAGGGCTACATTCAGACCGTAGACAGATGGAATTCCCCGTTTTCCGACAATCTGTATTCGATTGAATGGGGGCGATGGCCAGGTCACGATCCATTATTGGGAAGAGGAATGGAAAGAGACGGTCGTGGCGCTGGAATAACGCAAGGGCGCAAGCGGAGGGCTGCCGCCTGGTATCTATGTGAATAGCCCTCTCGCTGTTCCCGCGCGGCCGGTCAGTCCTCTGCCGCCGTTTCTTCGCGCATCTGCCGTTTGCTGATTTCCTCGCTGAGCTCGGAGATAAAAAGCTCAAGTTCCTTCTGTCCCTCGTCTCCCGCAAATCTGCTTCTTACGGAAACCAGACCGTTTTCTTCTTCTTTCTGTCCGACGACAAGCATATACGGCACGCGTTCGTTTCGCGCTTCGCGGATTTTATATCCGATCTTCTCCGGACGCTCGTCAAGCTCACAGCGGATTCCCGCCCCCTTCAGCCGCGCCATTACCTGAGCGCCGTATCCGATATGCTTATCGGATATCGGGAGGATTTTTACCTGAACCGGAGAAAGCCAGGTCGGGAACTTCCCGGCAAAATGCTCCGTCAAAATGCCGATAAACCGCTCGATGGAGCCGAAGCAGACGCGGTGGATCATAATCGGCCGATGCATTTCTCCATCCGCTCCGATATATTCCGCTTCAAAGCGCTGCGGAAGCTGGAAGTCCAGCTGTATGGTCCCGCACTGCCAGGTCCTGCCGATGGCGTCGACCAGGTGAAAATCAATTTTCGGTCCGTAGAACGCGCCGTCCCCTTCATTTACGGTATAATCCAGCTGCATATCCTCCAGCGCCTTCCGGAGTCCTTCCGTTGCCAGCTCCCAGTCCTCATCGCTGCCCATCGAGTCCTCCGGTCTGGTGGAAAGCTCAATAAAGTATTTGAATCCGAAAAGCTGATAGACCTCGTCGATCAGCCGGACCACGCCTTTGATCTCATCCCGGATCTGCTCCGGCGTCATAAAGATGTGGGCGTCGTCCTGATTAAAGCACCTTACGCGCATCAGCCCGTGCAGAGCGCCCGATTTTTCATGACGGTGTACCAGTCCAACCTCCGCGATGCGCAGCGGCAGCTCGCGGTATGAATGCGGCTTGGATTTGTAGACCAGCATACCGCCGGGACAGTTCATGGGCTTGACGGCAAAATCCTCTCCGTCGATTACGGTCGTATACATGTTTTCTTTATAGTGCTCCCAGTGTCCCGAGGTCTCCCACAGCCGGCGGTTCAGCATAATAGGCGTGGAAATTTCCACATACCCCTCCCGCTCGTGAATTTCACGCCAATATTGCATCAGCGTGTTTTTCAGCACCATTCCCTTTGGTAAAAAGAATGGGAAGCCGGGGCCCTCGTCCGCGAACAGAAACAGCTCCAGCTCCTTGCCCAGTTTCCTGTGGTCGCGTTTCTTTGCCTCTTCCAGCATGGTAAGGTACGCTTCCAGATCCGAGCTTTTGGGATACGCCGTTCCGTAAATTCTGGTCAGCATTTTATTTTTCTCGCTTCCGCGCCAGTATGCGCCTGCGATTTTCATCAGCTTAATCGCTTTGACCGCTTTTGTTGACATCAGATGCGGTCCTGCGCACAGATCCGTAAATTCGCCCTGGCGGTACAGGCTGATGGCGGCGTCCTCCGGCAGATCGCGGATCAGCTCTACTTTATACGGCTCCCCCTTCTCTTCAAAAAACCGGATCGCCTCTTCCCTTGGCAGCTCGTAGCGCTCCAGCGCCAGATTTTCCTTGACGATTTTCTTCATTTCCGCTTCGATCGCGGGAAAATCATCCGCGGACAGCGGTTCCTCACTGTCGACGTCATAGTAGAAGCCGTCGTCGACGGAGGGGCCGATCGCCAGCTTTACATTCGGATAAAGGCGCTTGAGCGCCTGCGCCAGGATATGCGACGCCGTATGCCGGAATGCGTCTCTGCCGCCTTTTTCTTCAAATGTAAGGATATTCAGGCGGCAGTCCCGGTCTACCTTCGTTCTCAGATCTACGCGTTCGCCGTCAATTTCTCCTGCGCAGGCTGCTCTTGCAAGGCCCTCGCTCAGATCCTTTGCAATCTCAAGCACGGTTTTCGTCTCCGCGTATTCGCGGACGGAGCCGTCTTTCAATGTAATTTTCATTTCTGCAGTTCTCCTTTCAGTTTCGGTACAACAAAAAACGCCCCTCGCGTTGTCATTTAACGCAAGGGGCGAATCACTCACCGTGGATCCGCGGTTCCACCCTTATTATTCCGGCGGAAGCGTCCGCGGAACATCTCAAAAGCGATGATAACGGAATCACCGGACCGGATTGGGGCCACTCAGAGGCCGTTTTCCCTTTGTGTTCCGCTGAAAGACTCACAGCCCGCGGCGCGCTGAACGCCGACCGGTCTCTCTCTCTGGGAGCTTTCCACAAGGTACTCGTCTCGTCAACGTGTTGAGGTATGAATTATAATGCGCAGGCAGAATTCTGTCAATAGCAGCAGGTCATCCGCCAGAAAGTAAATTTAATGATTCCCGGGGTATTATGTTTATTACGCGCCATTTTTTGAATTTACTGCACATATTAGACTTGAAAATATGTCAAATATCCTTTCTTCTTTGTTATGCATCCTCGGTATTATGAAAGAATTGAATAATAAAAAAACAGAAGTGGTCAGTCACACATAAGGGAGGCTGACCACTTTCTATCATCTATATAAGATTACAAGGAATAAAGCAGTTTTTCTGATCAATCGGTATTACTTCTTCGCACATGCAAACAATACCGCCGCTGCCACGTTCTAAGGTTGTCTTGTCGAGTACCTCGTATTTTTTGATTTCTCTGCGATCAGGATTTGCAGATTTTTTGATTTCCAGCGGATGAACCAATCCGTTTTCTTCTACAATCACATCAATTTCTTTTGCGTTAGAATCACGGTAGTATGTCAGATTTGCTTTATCTGCTGAGTAAGAAAAACTTTTCAAAAGCTCAATCACAACATAGTTTTCAAAATAGTGACCGTTTGCGGCGCCATTCATCAGGGTATCTCTGGTAAGCCACATGGACAGATAGGCGCACAGTCCGGTATCACAGAAATACAGTTTGGGTGTTTTTGTTAATCGCTTCAATTCATTATTGGCAAAGGGCAGCAGAAGATAGACAATGCCTAATCCCTGCAAGATACGCAGCCATTCTTTGGCTGTGGGCTGGGAAATGTCGGCTGACTCCGCCAAAGTTTTATAATTTACCTGCTCGGCTGTCAAGGCAGCACAGGCAGTAAGGAATTTTCGGAAACGTACAGAATCGGTAATACTACCTTCCTCCGCCACATCCCGCATCAGGTAGGTTTCAATATAAGAATTGAAATATTCCTGCCTCTGCTCGGCATCGGCCCGCAAAGCGTCTGGCATCCCGCCGCGCCAGATATGCTCGAACACATCTACAATATCATTCTTTTTTGCCGTTTTCTGCCGCTCCAAAAGACACGGCAGAGAGAAATCCAATTTGTTTGCAAAAACTTCTCCATCTACTTCATTTTTGGAAAAGCTGTACAGCTCCAGAATCCCAATCCTTCCGGCCAGCGTGTCGCGGATATTTTTCATCACCTTATACTGCTGGGAACCCGTCAGCCAGAACAATCCTCTTTCCTCGGTTTCATCACACATAATCTTAATCTGTTCAAACAGCTCCGGTGCTTTTTGTATCTCGTCAATGATGATAGGAGGCTTATAGGTTTGAAAAAATAAAACGGGATCCGCTTGGGCCAGGATTCTGGCCATTGTATTATCCATAGAAATGTAAGTGCGGTTTTGTCCCTCAGCCAAATGTTTCAGCATGGTAGTTTTACCAACCTGCCGCGCACCTGTTACAAGCACCGCTTTGAAAAAGGAACTCATACGCAAAAACTTTCGTTCCAATGCTCGCTCAATGTATCGCATTACATAACCTCCGTAATTTTAGGAAAATACAAAGTTTACTTTATTTTATCCTAAAACCCTGTTGCTGTCAACTACAGCAAAGCACATTGAAATTGCGTTTTGCTCCTTGATGTAACCAATACAATATATGATTGGTTACATCCGCGTAATAGCTATACCTATTTTCAGGTTTCCCGTGCCGAAAAATATTTATTCAAAGCACAAAGGTTGCTTTCTCCTACTGTCAACAGCAGCTGGCACAAAATGCGCCTCGGCAGTGAACTGCCATTGAATCTGCTGCTTTTCATTTTAATTCTTTTAATACTTCGCCGATATCCCCATTAATACAGATTGACCGCTCCCCAATTTCCCTTGGCGCATAGGCCTCCCCGTAATTCACACAGGCATACACAGCTCCCGGGTTCTGATACGTCATCCTCCAGAACGGATACTTGATGATGACGGGGGTATTATGTTCCTTGCGCACCCGAAATAAAGTCATTTTTATAGTTTTCCGTTTTGTCCCTCTGCTTCTGCCTTTCCTAAGAGATAGAGGAAGGCGGTGGCTGGGACGCGCAGAATGGGTACTTTTGTTTCGTGTTTGGTGGTGCCAAAATCATCAAGCCGTTTTGTGATTAAAAAGGCGTCTGTGACTTTGGATTTTTCGTCCTGGCATAGCTCGACAATAGCATCCGCCGCCGCGATATGGGAATTGTTGCGGTATTTCACTTCGCAGAGAATCTTCTGGCGGGGAAGCTCTACCACCACATCAACCTCTTTCTGATTGTCCTTTGCCTTTCTGAAATAGCCGAGGCTTGCCGTGCTACCCTGATAGAAGGAAACCATATGCTTGTAGACGGTGGTTTCCACCATTGCGCCCAGCTCCTTTTCGTCCGAAAGCACATCGTCAATCATCAGCACTGCATTGCGGATGGCCGCATCTGCAATAAAAATTTTCGGTTTTCCTTTTAGCGCGCCCTTGCTGCCCACATCCACCGGCTTTGCCAGATAAATGAGATTGGACATTTCCAGCGCCTTGATGTAGCTTTCAATGGTTGTGATAGAGGTATTCTCCAGTTCTTTCGCCGCCGTTGTTGCGTTAAAAATTTCCGTGGAGTTCATACACAGATAGAGAAACAGTTTTTCCATCAAAAACGGGCTTCGGATATTAAAGAGGGACAGCACATCCCGCTTGATTACCTTATCCACCACATCCTCCCGCAGCATTCTCTGCGCGTAGGCGTCATCGTCCGATAGTACCAGCTCCGGGAAACCGCCGATCATAAGATAACGGTTAAAATGATTTTGCAGCGGGGTGAACTGATCCATTAAATCGCCAAGCTGCGCCGGACTCATACTTTTAAGCTCGGATAAGCGTAAATCATCCGGCAGGAGCGGCAAATCCAGATCAAGCAGCCTGCAATACTCATAAAAGGACATCGTCGGTATTTTCAGAACGCTCCACCGTCCTGTGCCGCTGTCTGCGGAACCCTTTTCCAAAACAGGGCTGGCGGATCCCGTGGCGATCAGCCGGATATCCTTCCGGCTGTCGTAGATTACCTTCATCCAGAGTTCCCAATTATCGGTGTACTGCACTTCATCAAAGAAAACATACCTTGTGCCAGTGATAGGGTACATCGCTTCATAAATGGACAGCACATTCTCCGCGCTTTCGAGTTTCAGAATCGGATTATCAAAGGTAGCGTACAGGATATTTCTGGGATTTACGCCTTCGTCAATCAGGTGGTCGATGATCTGATACAGAATCGTCGTTTTGCCCACGCGCCTCATGCCGGATAAAACGGCAAACCTTCGGATACTCTTATGGGTGAGCGTTTTCAAAGCCTCGTAATAGGCCAGTCTCTTCTGCGGCTTGCTTTCTTCCTTGATGGCAGAAGGTATGCGCCACCACGGGTTATATTGCCGCAATACTTTTATGACCTGTTCATCATTTACAATCGCCATAATACACCTCCATAATACTATATTTCCAACGAGGTTTTGCAATTATACTATCGCTTTTATCTCGGAGTTTGTAAAGTATATTATATCAACAGCCAAAATGAATTGCAAGCTATCTTTTAGAAACAGACGCATCCCTGTCATCATCTTCATTTTACCCTATCTTCATCATTATGCTCGGAAATGACAGAGATTAGCATGGTGTCGACGGAGATAATATTCCTATTTTTGTGTATTGATATATTTTTATCGGAACACCTTTGAATCTGCTGTTTTCATTTTAATTTTTTTATTACTTCGCCAATATCCTCATCAATGCAGATAGAACGATTCACAATTTCTCTTGGCGCATAGGCTTCCCCCAGGTTGACGCAGGCATAAACCGCCCGGAGATTCTCCGCTGTCATTCTCCAGAAGGAAAATTTCACTATGCCGGGAGTGTTATGTTTATTGCGCACCAAAAATGAAATCATTCAGAACTTGTAAAGCAAGAATCGGCCTTATTTGCAGCCTTTTCCTTATAATGCGTTAATTTCCTTCTCCAGTTCTCCAACAGCTTCCATCATGGTTTCAAAAGATGGAATCTCCCCATAGAGCATATTCCGCATGGCAGAGTAATCTTCCTGCAGCGCACCCAGGCGGTATGACGGAGGAAGCAGCTTTAAGGTGGCCGGAACAGCCTCCGGGTAGCGCGCCCAGGCCCGCGGATAAAACTTTATCTTGAAATCGACCACTTTCTGCAGCAGGTCCAGCCGTTCAAACGCTTTTTCCTTCACAGGCGATTTCGCCATACAGTAAAGGTCATAATAATGACGGGAATACCGCTGGGGCATGGAAAGGTGTTCAGGCCGGTTGGCCTCATGGTGAAGGATCGTCGCCTTTTCCCAGAAAGTCCGCTCCGGCGCCACCGTCAGAACAGGAACCTCTTTCTGCTTGAATAATTGCGGGTACTGTTCTGCGGCATACGGTACAATATCCACCAGCTCTGCCGGTGTCCAGGCTGCCAGCGCTCCAATCTCCAACCGAATCACCTGTAAGGTAGAGGCATCGGTAAATAGGTTTGGGTAAGCAAAGATCACCGTCTGTTTATCTTCCTCGTCTATGTAAAGATTGGCCGGAAGGCCCAATTCAGCAGAAAGCCCTTCCCGGACCTGCGGGCAGAAGGTTTCTGCCAGGAAAACCTCGGCCTTTCGGTTCGCCTCTTTATTGAAGGCATCCTGCTTGGTGTTTGAGCGTTTTTCCCAGGGTTCATTGACACCATACCCCAGGACACACCAATCCAGAATCAGATCAATGTCCTCGGAAAACCGGCCGATAAGGTGATACCCTTTGGATAAACTGGTCCCACCCTTAAATGTGACCGCCTTTTTCCACGGAGAGCGATGGAACAAGTAATCCAACGTCAGGCATACCCAAAAATCCTTTTCCACAATGGCATCGTGAAGGCCGGTTTTTGCTGCGGTGTTATGAAACAGCTCCCGCCGGTCATCAGCCGGAAGTCTGGCAATCTCAATCATTTTCTCTTTCTCCTTTGCAGAGCTCTTTCATCACAGTGTAAATCCAATCCGTCGCTTCGGCCCCTTCTGCAAGGAGCGCCGCCTTTTCATCTTCATTCAGCCTGCGGGAAAGCACCCGTATGGTTTTTTCATCCACATGTTCTTTTCCCAGGGTCTTTAACGCCTGGATCACCAGGATCGTCATAGGCGACAGGCCCGTGACCTCCTTGTTGGTCCGGTGCTTAAATTCAATCTTTGTCTTATCCCATTCATAGGTTTTATATGGCCCATCGCTGATATAGGACCATACTGCCGTTACCTGGGTTGACAGCCCCAGCATATTTAATGCGGTATCTCCACAGGGAGCGATAGTCCAATGATAGCATCTCGCCAGTGCTTTGGCAACCGCATCCGGGTCCGCCGCCACATATTCCCCAAGAAGCTTGCTGAATTTCGGCTTTTCAAAGACTCCTTTCAAAATACGCCTGAGTGTACCAGCCTGCACAAGCCGGTTCAGGTTTCTGCGTATGGTCTCGCTGTCCGCTACATCCGAAAAATCGGAAACAATAAAAATCGTACCGTCAGGAGCCGTACCAATGCGGTTTTGGATCTGTTTCGCATAACTGTATGCCATGCGCATCGCCTCCTTTGTCCCGTTTATTATATATTATTCGGGACAAAAAAGCAATGGACCTGTCCCTTTTCCTAAAGGGTCCCCAAGAAAAGACTTCTCCATACATCATACATCATGGCAAAACAAAGCGTGCTATTATGTCCCGGTAACGAATAGCCAATGAATCTGCTGTTTTTTATTTTATTTTTTTAATACTTCGCCGATATCTCCGTCAATGCAGATTGAACGATTCGCAATTTCTCCCGGCGCATAAGCTTCCCCCAGGTTGACGCAGGCATAGATTGCTTTGGGATTTTCCGCCGTCATCTTCCAGAAAGAAAATTTCACTATACCCGGAGTGTTATGTTTATTGCACACCACTTTTATTCCTGCAATAGCCAGTCGGCAATATCATAGATTTCAATCCCTTCATAGCTATATTTCGGATGCCGTGTCCGGGCAATGATCATTTTGGGATAAGCATCCCGAATTTGCAGTAACGGCTGGCTCTCCCTTTCAAGCGTTTTCGGATCTGAAATATTGTCACTGACCTGAATATAAATTTTTTCGTCTCCTTTTTGTGCTACAAAATCGATTTCCTTTTGATACAACTTTCCCACGTATACATCATATTCCCTGCGGAGCAATTCGATACAAACCATGTTCTCATATACTCTGCCGTAATCCATATTTCTGCTCCCAAGAATCGCATACCGGATACCTGTATCACACAGATAAAATTTTTCAGAACTTTCCAAATATTTCTTTCCGCGAATATCATATCGCTTGATGTCGTAAAAGACAAAAGCGTTACACAAATACCTGATATATTTGCCCACAGTTACGTGATTGGTTATTGTTTTATTCGCTGTAAGGAGTTGGCTGACCTTATTCGGAGAAGTCAGATTGCTGATATTGTCCATAAGAAACTCGCTTAGTCGCCGTAATACCAATGTGTCCGGCAATGAATACTTCTGCACAAGATCTCTTGTAACGATCGTTTCATAGACCTCCTTGATATAGCGGATTCTGTCTGCTTCTGTTTTATAAACGTAAGAGCCTGCCAATCCTCCTCTTATGGAATAAGCCTCAAACAAATTCTCTTTATCATCAGTTTCATCATAATACCGACAGTATTCCCGAAAACTGAAAGGGAACACATGAATCTCAATATAACGTCCGGTAAATAGAGTTGCCAGATCCGCACTCAGCAAAAATGCGTTGGAGCCTGTAACATAAATATCATATTTCCGCTTCGAGTAAAGACTGTTGACCGCCAGCTCAAAACTCGGACACATTTGAACTTCATCCACAAAAAGATAGTTTGTTTTTCCTGCTTGATAATGTTCTTCTACATACGCATGAAACGAATGATATTCTTTGAGATTTTCATAGGCCATATCCATAAAGTCAATAAAAATGATATTGATGTTTTCAAAATGACCTTTTAAATACTCGATGTATGCCCTCATCAATTCTGATTTTCCCGACCGGCGGATACCAGTAATAATTTTAATGTCCGGAGTTTGATTTAGCTCGATGATCCTATTTAGATACTCCGTTCTCGTTATTATTTTCATATGCGCCTCCGCTTTCAAAAAATGAATATTTTTATTTTTTGAAACTACTCTTGGGATTTATTATACGATCATCAGATAGTATATGCAAGCAGCCGATTTCAAAACTGAAATTTTTTTATTTTTTTGAAAGCAGGCAAAAGCTAGATATCTGCTGTTTTATACTTGTTTTAGCACCTCTCCAATATCCCCATCAATGCAGATAGAACGATTCACAATTTCTCTTGGCGCATAGGCTTCCCCCAGGTTGACGCAGGCATAAACCGCCCGGGGATTCTCCGCTGTCATTCTCCAGAAGGAAAATTTCACTATGCCCGGGGTGTTCATGCCTACACCCAGCTCAAGATAAAGTACGGACATTCCTTCGTGGCGTCTGATAAAATCCGTATACCGGTCGGAGGCGCGGCGCCATCCGTCGTCCTCCACAAATTTATCGTCGGAGCGGAGATTCATTGTCATTGGAGCGCTGCAGACCGGGCAGTACGGAATCAGCTCCGTCGGGATCCGCATTTCTTTTTGCCGTTTTACCATCAGGAGAATGGTTTCTCTGTTGTCATAGGTTTTCTGGCAGCAGGGCCTTGCGCACTGCCACAAACCGTAATCTCCCTGCGTATAGAAGAGACGCTTTTTGTCAAATCCGGCTTTTTGAAAGCAGTGGTCCACATTGGTGGTAAGGACAAAGTAATCCTTCTCTCTGACGAGCTCGTACAGCTCGGTGTAAACCGGCTTCGGCGCATCGCTGTAGCGATTGAGGAAAACATACCGGCTCCAGTATGCCCAGTATTCCTCCAGCGTCTTATATGGGTAAAAGCCGCCGGAATACATATCATGAAAACCGTATTTTTCTTCAAAATCCGCAAAATATTTCCGGAATCGTTCTCCGTCATATACAAACCCGGCCGAGGTGGAAAGCCCTGCCCCTGCGCCGATCAGGACGGCGTCTGTTTTGTCCAGAATTTCCCGAAGCTGCTCGGTTGTGCTCTTTGTGCGGATTCGTTTTGTCATTCTCTGTTCACTCCTAAAATTTTTTGGTAAATTTCCATATCAATCTGCTTATATACGTTGAATATGACGCAAATTCCGCTGGCGTCAGTATTCAGAAAGGAGTTTACCGTCTCCACGGCAATTTCAGCCGCCCGCTCGTTGGGGAAGCGAAACTCGCCCGTAGAAATACAGCAAAAGGCAATACTCTTACAGCCGTTTTCCGCAGCCAGCTGCAGGCAGGACCGATAGCAGGAGGCCAGCAGCTCGCAGTCCCGCTGCGTTACGGTTCCGGAAACGATCGGCCCTACGGTATGCAGAATATATTTGCAGGGCAAGTTGTATGCCGGCGTGATTTTGGCTTTCCCTGTCGGTTCCTCATGCCCCTGCTGCTTCATAAGCGCATCGCAGTAAAGCCTCAGCTGGATGCCGCTTTTCGTGTGAATCGCATTGTCCACACAGCCGTGGCAGGGAAGAAAGCAGCCGAGCAGTTGACTGTTTGCGGCATTAACGACAGCATCGCAGCGCAGCGCGGTAATATCGCCCCGCCAAAGATAGATACCGTCCCGCACCGGTTTAAGCTCCGCAAGATCGGTGATGCCGGCGCTTCTGATCTCCTCCTGCAAATATGCATCCTGAATCTCTAAAAGCTTTCTGTCGGCAGGGCACGGCGGCCGTACGTTCAGCAGGGCGCGCAGCAGTTTTTGCTGCGCGTCCTCTTCCGAAGGAATTTCCAGACCGTCGGACTGCTTCCGCTCTTTGAGCAGCTCTCTAATCAAATAGAGTCTTCTTTCGGATTGTGTCATAAGTGCCTCCCGCCGCTTCAGGAGAAGAAAAAGCCTGCCGTCATGTTCAGATAATTTTCTCCGCCGTACGCAGGATACCTCCGTTTTACTTCCTTCTTGAACGTCTCCGCATCCGCGCATGTTGCCGCGATCGTTTTCAGACTTTCAATATAGGATATTTTCGTCTCAGCGTCTTTCAAATCCTCCGGCGTATAATGCGAGGTCAGAATCAAATCGTAGCCTTTTGCAATATATTCCTTAAGCTGAGCAATTACGGAATCCGCATGACCGGCTCCGGCGATAATGGAATGGCAGTCATGACCAAGCATATGCGTATATACCGCATTGATCTCGGGAATTTCTACGTCGAAGGCCTCCGGTGTTTGCCGGATGTCGAAGGCGATTCCGCCGATCGTGATCCTGCCCTCCCCGATCACGTTCGTAATTTTATGCACAGAAGCGTCAAAGGCCTCTCCAAATGCACTTGTAAAATTCTGAATCAGAGTTTTTCCACCGCCGGACTCCGAATATTCTATGGCGTTCTGCGTGGCATACTTTGGGATTTCCGGCAGAAAGGCCCCGCCGGCGCCATGGTAAGCCACCAGCATCCCCTCGATCTTCAGATTTTTCAGATAATCCGCAAGCTCTCCGATATTGTCAAAAAAGCAAGGCGACTCAATGAGAACGGCTTTTCCATCCTTCTCCACCGCAAATACCTCGTCGCTGATCAAGTCGTTTGTTTTATAGGCATGCAGCTTGATGCCTCCGAAATCGTAAACATTCATTTCCCCTTTTGCAAGCTTCACTGTTGTAAATGCGTTTTTATTCATAATTTATCCCTCCAGATTTTATTCCCGCGAGCCTCGGAACGGCCGTTCTCCGCAGCTCCTGTTTCTATTATACAAGCGCAGGTTTCATACGTAAAGTAAGCACAATTTTGTGCTATAGTTACCAAAAAGAAACCATAGCGAAATAAAAAGATTTTTCAGCAAATGCGAAATGCATTGACAGCGAAAAAATATCTGTGATATCATTTTTACGTTCCATTTCCGGAATATCGCGAGACGGAGGTTTTCGATATGCAAGAACAGAAAAACGAAGCTTTTTTACCGGCCTGTCCTGTGGAAACGACGCTGATGCTGATCGGCGATAAATGGAAGGTACTGATTCTTCGGGATCTGATGCCCGGAACGAAGCGCTTCGGCGAGCTGAAAAAGTCAATCGGCAGCGTATCGCAGAAGGTATTGACCGCGCAGCTCCGGGCAATGGAAGAAAGCGGGCTGATCGCACGCAAGGTCTATGCGGAGGTACCGCCAAGGGTTGAATATTCTCTGACGGAGCTTGGAAAAAGTCTGAAGCCGATCCTGGATGCTATGCAGGATTGGGGAGAAGAATACAAAGCCTCGCACGCGTAAACGGCCCGGCAGCCGCCGAACCGTTCTCCGGCAAAAAGTGAACGAGAGCTTGGATTTATTGCGTTATGAGACGCTTTTTCTCCATTTCAGCAGAAACGCAGAATGGATAATGACAAGAACGCTGCCCGCGTTATGTACAAGCGCGCCTATGACGGGATTTAAAACACCCGTGATTGCAAGCACGATAGCGGCAAAATTCAGCGCCATGGAAAAAATCAGATTGAGCCGAATCGTTTTCATCATTTTTCTGGATAGCGACACCAAATGAGGAAGCTCCTTGACTTCGTCATCCACCAAAGCAATATCCGCAGCATCTACGGCGATATCGCTGCCGACGCCGCCCATGGCAATTCCCACATTGGCCTTTTTAAGCGCAGGCGCGTCGTTTACCCCGTCACCGATCATGCAGACGGATACGCCTTTTTCCTGAAACGCATCGATATAACCGAGTTTGTCCTCGGGCAGGCAGTTCGCATGTACTTCCTGAATCTGAAGCTGTTCTGAAATGGCGGCCGCGGTATTTTCATTGTCGCCCGTCAGCAGAACAGGCGTTACGCCGATCCGGTACAACGCTTTTATCATATCGGCGCTTTCCTCCCGTACCGTATCAGACAAAGCAATATAGCCGGCAAGTCTGCGGTCCGCGGCAACATAAACGATCGTGCTCCCTTTTGCAAGGAGCGCTTCCTCTTCTCTTTCTGCGGTATGAGCAATGCCGTTTTCCGCAAGCATTTTTTCATTTCCGGCAAGGATTTCTCTGCCCTGCACAAACGCCAAAACGCCCTGTCCTGGCAGCATTTTAAAATCAGATGCATTGAGCGGCTCGCTATCGGCGCTCTGCCGATAGCAGCGGACGATGGCTTTCCCCAGCGGATGCTCAGAGTACTGCTCCGCGGCAGCCGCGAGGGCATACAAATGCGTTTCCGTATCATCAGAAAGGCTTTTGATGTGCGTTACCTGCGGCGTGCCGTGCGTGAGCGTCCCCGTTTTGTCAAAGGTAATGACAGAAATTTTTGCAAGGCGCTCCAGCGCGTCGCCCTCGCGCACCAGAAACCCGTGTTTTGTTGCATTCCCGATCGCCGCCATAATCGCCGTCGGCGTTGCAAGCACCAAAGAGCAGGGGCAGAACACAACGAGAATCGTCACTGCACGGATTATATTTCCGGAAATCAGCCAGGTAAGCGCGGCCGCGCTCAGAGCGATCCCTACGATCCAGGTTGCCCAGCGGTCCGCAAGGCCGACGATTTTGGCTTTCCCTGCGTCTGCGGATTGTACAAGCCGGATCATCCGCTGGATCGAGCTGTCCTCGCCGACTTTGGCCGCTTTCATTTCAAATGCTCCATACTGATTTACCGTGCCGCTGGAGACTTCCTCTCCAACGGTTTTATCAACCGGCAGCGATTCGCCTGTCATAACGGCCTGATTGACCGATGTTTGTCCGCTGAGAATCGTTCCGTCGACGGGAACCGTTTCCCCCGGCAAAACGCGGAGCACGTCCCCGACCTTTACTTGCTCGGCCGGAATGATTTTTTCCGCGCCGTCCGTAAGGATTCTTGCCGTCTGCGGCGTCAAATGTACCAGCTTTTCGATGCCCGCGCGCGCTCTTGCGACGGTCAGCTCTTCCAGCAGACCACCAAGCTGCATAATAAACGCGACCTCACCCGCCGCGAAAATTTCACCGATGCAGACAGATGCGATCAGCGCCAGGGAAACGAGCACGTCGGCTTTGATGTCAAATTGCGTAACCAATCCGACGACCGCTTCCAGAATAATCGGAAGCCCGCAGAAAACAATCGCGAGCCATGCCGCGTCAAAAGGAAATGGCTGCAAAGAAAAGATGCTAAGCAGCAGAGCAAGGCCGGAAACAGCAAGCAGGACGGCATCCTTTTTGATCCCGCCAAGATTCAGCAGCCATTCGATTTTTTTCATAAAGTGTTTCATCTCACGCCCTCTTTCCACGCTGACAATCTTTACGGGCAAATTATACATATACGGGTATAGGTTGTCAAGAAGGAAAAATAAAATACAGCCAGCCGCGGCTGTATCCTGTAAATGAACGCGTATTTACTGCATGTTGGCAAAGCGCTCTACCGCTTTGGTAAAATTTTCGATGGTTTTATCCGCGTCTCCGTGCGCAAGGCCGTCCCTGACGCAATGTTTGA
Organism: uncultured Clostridium sp.; assembly: GCA_900543695.1. GTDB lineage: Bacteria > Bacillota > Clostridia > UBA1212 > UBA1255 > Egerieisoma. The sequence continues at coordinate 75,742 of UQSG01000004.1, forward strand.
TATGTCCTTCCAGCACAACCTGACCGACCTTGTTCAAAGCAGATTTTGCCGCATTGATCTGGGAAAGAATATCCTCGCACGGCACGTCTTCGTCGACCATTCTGTCGATCGCCTGAACCTGCCCGACGATCTTTTTTAATCTGCGGTGAAGATTATCCGAATCCATACATTGCTTCATATCGTTTCCTCCGTAGCGTCAGATGCGTATTTTATTATACGAATAAACACGTTCCTGTCAAGATGACCGGGCCGCCGCTTCGCATACTGCCTCAGCGGCATACGGACCGTCAGGATTATTGCAATGTGAATGATCAAATCATTTTACCATCGTCCAGACGAGCAGATCTGCAGCGCCCCGATTGCAGATGCTGAAGTACGGAATAAGCCTTGCGGTGAATTTTATCCGGCTGCTGCTTTTAAGCCGATACAGCTCCGCCGTTTTTTCTCTGCGCTCCGCATCGATATAAATCACGGGCGCAGGGAGCCCCTCTTCTTCTCTTATTTCAATGCGTCCGGATTCCAGCAGCGTGATGTCTCTTAAATTTTCACCGTTATCGATGCCCTCCATGCAATATACCAGCGGGCCTCTCATCACAGCGAACCGGCCGGAGCTATCCTGCGCATTGGGGTTTGCTTCGATAAAATGGAGCTTCATTGGCAGATCTACCACAGCGCTTTCCCCATTCGTCAGACGGAATCTGACAAACCCGTTTTCGGTTTCCCCTTTATACTCTGTACACCAGCCCGGGATTCTTACATACAGCGTCATCGGCTCGCCGTAATATTGAAATTCTATTTTCCCGTCTGCAGGGTAATGGGTCTTCTGAATCAGCCTGGCTTCCCTGCCGCCTATCGTGAGCCTGGTTTCGGCAGAGGCAAACTGGCTGCAATAAACCGTATCTTCGTCTATTGTATACATATATCTGGGAAGCGAGGCCAGCATGCGTACGACATTGGGCGGACAGCAGGAGCATTGAAATACTTTGACGCGCTCAGACGGGGGCTGAAATCCCCCTTTGCGGTTATATTTCTTCTGATCGATTTCCAGAGGGTTTGTATAGAAAAATTTATCGCCGCTTAAAGAAACCCCTGAAAGAAAGCCATTGTAATAAATGCGCTCGATCGTGTCGCCGTAAAGAGCGTTTGCCTCCAGCTGCTGCATTTCACCGGCAAACAGGGCAAGCGAGATCGCTGCGCAGGTTTCATTGTAAACGCTTGTATTGGGCAGATCGTATTGATAGGAGAAGGCTTCTTCCGTATATTCAGAGCCAACGCCGCCGGTTATGCTCATTTTACTGTTAACGATATCGGAAAACACCCGGCTGCAGGCAGCCTTCAGCCCGGCGTCGCCGTCGATTCCCGCCAGCATTGCCATAGCGGTGTAGAGATAGCCCGCCCTTACGGCGTGTCCTCCGGCCTCGCGAATTTCTCTGACTGGAATATTGTCCTGGGCGTAAACGCTTCTGCTGTTTTTTTCTTTTTCGTTATTGCCGCGGCTGTTAATAAAAAAACGCGCAAGCGCAAGATGCTTTTGATCTTTTGTATGCTCATAAAGCTTTAAAAGCGCCAATTCAATTTCTTCATGTCCCGGAGTGACGAATCCGGCGCTCTGTTCTTCTACAAAAATCCGGTAGATATAGTCAACATTTTTGAGCATGCACTTCAGCAGCCGATCTTTGCCCGTAGCAGTATGGTAAGCAATTGCCGCTTCGATAAGATGTCCGGTGCAGTAAAGCTCATGGTCGGAGCGGCGGGAGAAAATTGCGGAAGGCTCGAGCGTCAGAAAATACGAGTTGAAATATCCGTCTTCACGCTGATTCTTTTCAATCAGCCCGGCCGTGTGATCGATGATTTCTTCCAGCTCTTCGTCTCTCTTTTTTTCAATCAGGAAGGCGGCTCCCTCGATCCATTTAGCCACATCAGAGTCCCAGAATATATGGGGCTTGTTCGGCTGTCCTTCCCGCCAGCCGCAGCGAAATGCATCAAAGCGTCCCGTTTCGCGAAAGCGTTCATATACGCTGTGTACGGTTACGTTTCTTACAAGCTCCGAATAAAATTTCCAGAATCCGTCTTTTATTTCTGTACAGGCAAAGTATAAGTTTTTCAAAGCGGCACCTCCTGCAGTAAAATTGCTGATACGAACGGCATTTAATGTTATTGCTATTATAGCATTTATATCTTTTACGTAAACCGGGGAATTGCATATTCGGCAAAATACAGCAGAAAAATTTTTATTTTGAGAGCGAACGGATCCGCTCTGACCGGGTCACGGTTCGCACAGGTTCCTTTCATCGCTCTCGCTCTGTCAAAAGCCGCGGACTTTACAGGCACACGTTTTGGCTGCACGGCAATACCCAAGGAGCTTGAGCAAAATAGCATGGAAAAGGGCGGCGCCGCTTGTATTTACCAGGGGAAGCCGGGAGTTTTTTAATTATCTGCCAAACGAAATGCAGGCCGCAGGTACGCCCGGCGAGGGTTCTGGTCTTTGCCGGCCTGATCATTCTGAAAAATCCTCGCCCGGACAGAGGAATGCTGCAAGCTCCCGGGCAATAACCTGAAAGCCGTCCTGATTCGGATGTAAACCGTCAAATAAATACTGGTCTGCAGTTTTCTCTGTAATCGCACTTGTATTATAAAAATCAAGCACAGGAATCTGGAAATCAGCACAAACATCAATGATCGCCTGCACATAAGCAGCAAGCCCCAGCCCCAGCGCATTTTTATCATGAACGCCTGTGCCTGGAGGATTTGTACGCTGTAAAGGCGTGGCAAACACAATCAAAGAATCGGGATGCTGCGCAGTCAGAATTTCACAGACCTTTCTGACAGATCCGCAGAAAGTCTCCGTCGAGGCCTCGTCGTCCACAGAGCCTATGGGAGCGCCAACATGGAAATCGTTTGTACCGCCAAATACAAATATAAGATCCACATCCTCCTTAATATCCTCAGCACGCTGAGTAAAAGACCTGTCAAGTCCGGTCAGCTGCGTACCGCCAACAGCATAGGTATAGCCGCGGGAGGTATTCAGATAACGCCGCACCAGACTCTGGTAACCATTCATTTCCGTTATACTGTCACCAAGAAAAGCAATCCTTTTGCCCTCCCAATAAGACTTGCCCTGTTTAGATTCAGGCAGCGGCACAATTGCAGACAAAGCGGATCCGGACGCAGCTTCATCAATCGAAGTATTCGCACTCGAGCCTGAGGAACGGCGTGCCCGCATAACGATCATGCCTGCGAGGAAAGCCAGCACGCATACAGCAAGCACAATAATAACTACAGTCAAAATGCTGTTGATATTTGATTTCGTTCCGTCCTGCGGATGATTCCCCCCCTGTTTCAGTCCGCTGAAATGAATAGAATCCAGCTTATAAACCGTCATTGAATCAACAGTAACATCGCCATTTTGCACATAAAAAGCCATACCGTTTGACCCGTCAGAAGGATAAATCTGAGTGTTAATGACGGCATCGCCGTTATTTCCATATATATCAATGATAGAAGTATCTACAAAAATACGCAAAGTTACCTTGCCATCACAGGGCTTCATATCCACAGATATGATCTCTCCGCCTTCACTTATTGCAATGCCTGATTGAGTGCGGTCGAGAAGCAGCTTTTTATCTGTAACATTGTAATGAATCACAGTTTCCTCATCTGTTCCTGTTCTTACGCGGAAGCCAAAGCCCGCAGCAGATCCCAAAGTAAAAGTCGCTTCAATTTCAAACAGCTCTCCTTCCATGCCGGCCAGCAAATCAGAATCGCTGTCAGAGACTTTTATATCCTTCGTTTGAAACATGGCGTCTGGATATCTGAGCTTATTCAGCTCCTCTACAGGAATCTGCATGATTTTATATTCTCCGTCATCATAAATAAGCTTCAGCTCAACAGGCAGCGTATGAGTCCCCAGCCAATTTTTAATATTGCCGGTTTCATAGTCGTTAAACGTATTCCAGTCACGAATCCAGCTTACGGCAATGCGGCGGCCTTTCGCATCATTAAAAAATGTCTGTTGTGCATACACAGCACAGCAGCCGTTGATTGGCTTTTCAAGCTGAGCATATTCGCAGTTAAATTCAAATTTGCCTTCAGCGTCCTTTACTAGCTCCCCTATGGCATAAATGGTTCTGCTGTTGCCATCATTATACAAAGCGCCCATATACACCCATTTAACATTATTTTCATCACCATTTACTGCCAGGGGAAAGAAATCCGGACATTCTGCGTCGATTGGAGCTCTGCCGTTTTTTAAAGTTGTATTATACGTCCAGTTTATTAAATCCGGCGACGTAAACAGACGCGCAGGACCGCCGCCTACAACCATAAGCCAGATACCGCCGTTTTCAAAGCTGTCATCTTCATACCAAATAACTTTTGGATCTCTGAAACCGCCGCTGTATCGGTTTCTTTCATTTTTGATAACAGGATTACCCTCATATTTAATCCATGTCACACCGTTATCTTTAGAATATGCCATGCTCTGGTTCTGGTCACCGTAAGACGAATCTCCAAACTTGCCGGAATACGATGTATAAAAAAGCACCATGCGGGCCTCAGGCGGCGTACTGTCATCAAATAAACCCGACGTATTGTTATAATCAATTACCGCAGAACCGGAATATGCCTCTCCCCATTCATCAGGATAAATGGCAATCGGCATTTCCTCCCAGTATACTAAATCCTTTGAAACTGCATGAGCCCAAACCTTTGTCTCCTGGTCAGGTATCAGATTTGCAGCATACTGATAGTACAAATGATATTCCCCCGTAGCCGCATTGTAAACCAGACCGTTAGGATCGTTCTGCAAAAAAATCGGCGGTGTGTGATGGAATTGCGGACGGTACGTTTCCTTATATAAAATTTCCGGATCCTGAGCTCTTTTAATAGTAATCACAGCACTTTCCACAGTACCATCGGCAGCTGTCACTTCAATTGTGATAAATGTATTCCCCACGCCCAGCGCTATTGGAGAAGAAGCAGCGCCAGATTTAACAGAATCATTATTAATCTTAACAGAAGACCCCTCCGCTGCAGTTACAGTTACTTCCACTGAACTGACGGCGTATGGCACATCAGCCAGAAAATTGCTGTCTGAAAATTCCGTACTTTTTAATGTTACACCTGGAATCTGTATATTCAAAATATGTTTAAAATTCATTTTTATTCCTCCTTCAGCTGCGGCACTTATATAAATAACTGCAGATACAGATACAATTAAAACTGTTAATATAAATAAAAAGCGGCATCGAGTTTTCATTCTGAATCTCCTTCCGGTTTATTTTTTTTCTTAATAAGCATGCCAGCACCGCATAAACCAATCAGTGCAGTACCCAATACAGCAGCTACTATGATCAGAATCATCTCGGTAGTATTCATATCCCCGCTGTCACTTGCGTCAGTCGTAAAAGGTTCTGAAGGATAAGGAGTATAATTCACTGTATAATCCTTGTTCCAAGCAGATTTCATCTCATAAATATTAAGAGATTTAATAGTAGCCTCTCCTCCTGAGGACCGCAGTCTAAGGCCCACAGAGCTTTTGGCCGGATAAATTAGTCCATGGAGAGAATTTGCTCCTGTGTCTGTAAAAATATCTACAACAGACCTGTCTACATATATTTGCATATGCACAGTACCGTTTTCCGATAAAGGTACAATAGTACTTGTATTTTCCTTTATAAAAGCGCCGGATTCACTTCTTACAAGAGTCATCATACCGGATTTGGCGTTATAGCTTACGGTAGTTTTCTCATCACCGCCGGCACGCAAATCAAAAACAATACGGCTGGCAGTGCCTGGATCAAAAACAATATCAATATATAACAGCTCGCCCGTAACCGCTGACACTTTTTCATATGTACCGGAGAATGTTTCATTTGAAACCTCCAGCAACGCCGTATCCCCCTTTAAAGCGTTCAATTCCTCGACAGGATACGCCCTGAGCTGATACTCGCCATCTGCATCTTTAAGCAATTTCATTTCCATGGGCAACGATTGAACACCGTCCCACGCCTTCTCACCTAAGTTATTTTCTTCCTTAGAACTTAAATCAATCATCCAATATACAGCAATCCTTCTGCCTTTAGGATCATTAAAGAATGTCTGCGCCGCATACATATCAGTGGGCAAATTCATCAGCGTCAGCATATTTGTTTCTGCTTTAAATGTAAACTTACTCTCTGAATCTTTTATAAGCTCACCTACAACATAGCTTCTGCCTGCCGCACTGTAAATCCACTTGTCAGCGTCTGATTCGTCGCCCTGCACAGAAAGGGGGTAAAAGTCGGGACACTCTGATTCAATAGGCGTTGTACCGTCCATATATGTCATAGTGCTGTTATACGTCCAGTTTTTAAGATCAGGTGAAGTAAAAATGCGAGCCTTGCCGCCTGCAACCACCATGAGCCAAATGCCTCCGTTTTGATAGCTGTCATCTTCATACCATATCACTTTCGGGTCGCGGAATCCGCCGTCATATATTGTATTGCCGTCGCGAACACTGCCTAAAACAGGATTGCCTTCATATTTTGTCCATGTCAAACCATTATCTTTGGAATACGCAATACCTTGCTTTTCGAAGCCTTGTGTGGTGTCACCGCCTGCATATGTAAACAAAGCCACCATGCGGGCACCTGCAGGCGTACTGTCATCGAAAAATCCGGATGTATTATATTTATCAATAACGCAGGAACCGGACCATATACTGCCTATATCATCCGGCGAAATAGCCGCTTGCAGCTCCTGCCAGTGTACTAAATCTTTTGATACGGCATGCCCCCAGTATTTTGCGTTCTGATCTTCTTCCAGCGTTTGGCAATACTGGTAAAACATATGATACTCTTTTGTTGCCTCATTATATACAAGACCATTCGGGTCGTTCATCCAATTACGCATGGGCGAATAATGATATTGCGCTCTGTATTCTTGATCATAATCAAATTCTTCTGCCTGCATTGAAAATATACCTATAATAACGTAAGTTAAAACTAAAATACTAAAAAACCTTTTCATTTTAAATTTACAGCCCCCGATATAATTAAAATGAATATATCTGGATTTTCTCCAGTATTGCGGTGCCGCCTTCGGCTCTTAACTGTATGGCGCCAGAAATTTTTTCAGGAAAAACAACAGCGTTAAACATTGCTTCTGCGTTGTTTGCAAATACATCTATAACAGATGTGTCAAGAATAATGCGAAGCTTTATTCTGCCTTCATTAGTAGGATTAAGCTGCATTTCATATACACCGCTTTTTATCCGTCCTGAAGCGTTTCGGTCCAGGTATAATTTCTGTTTCTTTTTAGAATAACCCACAAGTATTTTCTGATTGTCTATCGCCCGCAGTGCAATTTCAAAGCCGTCACAATTCTGTATATCCACAACAGCTTCTATATCCAGCACCATATCCTTTGTATCTTTCATAAGGCAAACCGGCATACTGTCTACTTTTATTCCGTCGGCAAAATAAATCATCTTTTCATTCCTTGCAGCTGCAATTTCCTCCACAGGTTCCATGCGAAGCCGTGGTCCATGCTGTGTGGAAACAAGTTTATATTCAAGGGGTAAAGATTGATAACCATCCCATATTTTGCCGTACTCAGACAGCTTATCTGCTGTTTTATCTATCATCCAATAAATACCTATTCTTCTGCCTTTTGGGTCATTGAAAAACGACTGGGCCGCATACATATCGTCACAGCCAACTATAGGTGAAATCTGTTCTGTTTCAGCTTTGAATACAAACCTGCCGCCGGATTCGTATATCAACTCTCCTATAACGCAGAAACGGCCGCCGCCTGTATACACCCATTTAACCTGATCTTCCCTGCCGTCAAGAAGCATAGGAAAAAGATCGGGGCACTCTGATTCTAAATGCCGCCGGCCATCCGGATACATAACATCTCCTTGAAAGGTCCAATCCCGCAGATTTTCAGAAGTAAAAATACGTGCCCAAAGACCTGCTATAATCATGACCCATACTCCGCCGTTTTCACTTTTTTCATCAGAGTACCAGAAAACTTTGGGATCGCGGTTATCATACAGTATTGTGTCCCCGTCTTTTCCCTTAATTACAGGATTATATTTATATTTTATCCATGTACGTCCGTGGTCTTTGGAATAAGCAATCGCCTGCTTCTGCCAGCCATATGTCTCGTCGCCTAAGGCATATGTAAAAATCGCTACCATACGCGATGCCGGCGGTGTGCTGCTATCAAAAAAGCCTGATGTGTTGCGGCTATCAATGACACAGGAGCCGGACCATATGCCGCCGAGGCTATCTGGTTCAATAGCCGGCGCAAGCTCCTTCCAGTGAACTAAATCCTCTGACACAGCATGTCCCCAGTATTTCTGACTCTGATCTTCAATAAGTGAGTCACAGTACTGGAAAAACAAGTGGTATTCTTTTGTATATGCGTCATAAACAAGACCATTAGGATCATTCATCCAATTTTTCGCCGGTGTAAAGTGCAGCTTAGGACGGTATAATGATTTCATAAAGCTTTCCTTCCTCATTTAAATACACGAACGTAATTATAATATTATAATAATCTTCACTCCTCAAAGCACAAGTGAGAAAAGCAATGAATCAAGGAGAAAAAACGACATCCATATTCCGGGCAATATTTGAAAAGAACAAAATCATACAGATTTATCAGTATTTTTCTATTTAATTGATAGTGATAAAACAGTAAAAAAGCCGCAGAGTAAAAAACTGCGGCATTTAGTCGGGAAAATCATTTTACAAATATTTTTATAATTCTTAAACGCTTTCTTTCCGGCGTTTGTTGAACTTAAGTACTGCAAGTGCAGCTGCTGCCATAACTACAGGTATTGCTGTATTTATATCACCTGAAGTAGGGTTATTCACACTGATTTGTGTTTCAGTAAATACAGCCTTTGTATAAACAGCCTGGCCGTCCTCCGCAAAAAGCCCTACATATCCCTTTAGTAAACTGGGGTCAATCTCAGATTCCGCCATAACAACCCCGTTTAGAGAAGCCTTAACTGTCTTAGATGCAGCATTATACTCAAATACAAAAGTGTATTCTGCTGCTGATTTTTGTTCATCTGACAAAACCCAGTCGCCCGCTATCAGCTGCGCATATTTTCCTGACTGGCGCATTGGAACTGAGAAGAATCCGTCTGAATTAAATTCCAAGCCTGCAAAATTGTCCCCATCCGTTCCAAATGCAATACCAATACCGTAACCTGTAAATTCCTTTAAAACAACTTCATATTTAAATGATTTTGTTGTATCTACCTGCTTATTTGACTTAAAGAAGCTTCGGCCATTGCCCTGGCTTGCATAACCATCTTCAACAGCGCTCCATGTTCCGGAAGCTGCTTCCCAGCCTTCCAGGTTTGTTTCAAAATCAGGCTCAATAGGAGGTTCTATTTCTGTATATATTGCCTTTGTAAATGTTGCTGTACTATCTTCTGTATATAGCCCCACATATCCTGTAAGCTTAGAAGGGTCAATCTCAGTTTCAATAATATCAGTACCATTAACAGATATTTCAATAATTTTCGTTTTCGCATCATATTTCATTAAAATTGTATATTCTGTAGGCTGTATATCTGCTTCTATAGTTCCTCTTGCCTCATTCCACCATGCAAAAGCATCTGCAGCTGTACGGCCGGGTAATTCCACATTGCCGCTGCCTGTAATCTGAACAGCTGCATAATGATCTGCGTCTGTACCGAATGCAAGGCCAACAGCATGATTGCCTCTATCTTTTACTATAACCTCATATGTAAATGATTTTGTAGTATCAACCTGCTTATTTGATGCTAAAAAGCTGCGGCCTCTTTCTGACTGTTGTACCCAGCCCTGTTTATAAAGAGTCCAATCACCTGAAACACCCGTCAAACCTTCAAGATTTGTTGTAAATTCTGTATCAGATGTATAATTCAGATTATTAAACGTAAGTGACTGATCCCATATGCGAACACCCAAATAACCATTAATAGAAGTATCCGTAAATGTCGCAGATGCTTCGTTTACCCTAACGGCAAAACCGCCTGCGCCATCACAAGTAATTTCAATAGTATATTTTTCTGATTCAGCTACAGCAGCCGTGGCAAGAGTTTCTGCTCCTGTCACACCATCATTATAATACTTATATACAGATAAATTGCCTCCTGCAACATTGAACTGCCATATAGTATTATTGTCCGGATTCTCTTTACTTTTTATTATGGATAAGCCCCCGTCGCCATGCGTAACATCTCCGCTGTATGTAAATGCAGCTGATGACGATACTAACTGATCTGAAATAGCAAGAGAAGGATATCCTGAGGAACCGTTATAGCCGTTTTCTGTCTCAGTCCATTCACCGTGAACAGCACGCCAGCCTGAAATGTTTGTTGCAAAATTGCTCTGTGCAGAAATAAACAAAATTGAAAAGCAACTGACAATTACTACTGCAAAAAGCAAAATTAAAGTAATCTTCTTCAACATAATATTCGTCCTTTCTTTATTGTATTCAAACGCCTTATTCTCATAAACATAAGACTAAATTATGTTCTGATTATACTTTTGTAAAAATTACGAACAAGTGAAAAATATGTTAAATACATGAGAAAAAACGACATATGAAAAACCGGCACCTCTAAATTCAGAGTGTGCCGGCAATAATTTTAACCTTTTCAAAAGCTTTTTAACTCAGATTAAATCCGCTCTGCTTTTTTCTTTTCCGTGAAACGAATTGCCGTAAACATACCTATAACTATAACGGCAGCAATAGCAGAAATACTCATACTGTCTCCAGAACCAGGATTTATTATACCGGGATCTGTTTCAGGCTGACTGCCCGAACCACTTTCAGTATAGTTTGCACTGAGAATATATACATTTGCATCATGAGCATATACTCCTATATAACCTGACAGTGCATCCTTATCCTCAAGGGTCGAAACTATAGTATCATTAAAATAGAAGGATGCAACACCCTTTGACGCATCATATTTAACCGAAAGAGTATATTCCGTCAAATCTGCCACTCCGTGAGCAGCGCCGTAGGTCCCGCCGCCTGTTCCGTCAGTAAATACTTCATAATATACATTAGAAGGATCTGCGATAAAGTGGATAAAATTCTTCATGGCATTATCTCTGCTTGAAATGTCCTTTACGCCAAGCACAAGACCTGCGCCATAGCCGTTCGTCTTTTTCACCTTTACTGTATATGTGAAGTTTTTGGTTAAGTCAACCTGCTTGTTGGAGACTGCAAAGTCATTTACCGTCTGCTCCGGACCGTCTTTATATCCGCTGTCCGTCTCTGTCCATGTTGAATCAAGACCTTTCCAGCCCTCAAGGTTCGTATCAAAACCGGCAGAACCGGAAGAACCGGCAATTTCATAATGAGCCTCAAGAATACAAACATCCGCATCATGAGCAAAGAAGCCTATATTACCGGAAACGACCGCCGCCGCGTCGTTTATTTCTATTACAAGCTCATCATTAAGATACAGTGACAAAACTGCTGCCGCGGCATCATATTCAGCCTGAAGCGTGTACGTGTTAGGTACGGTGGCATATCCTAAATCAGACCAGCCTTTGCCGTTCGGGCCGCCATCTACACCGTCAGTAAATATCTTGTAATAAACAGTGCCGGGGTCAGCTATAAAGTATACATAATTCTTAAGCGCCTCATCACGGCTGGAGGGATCCTTCACACCTAAAACAAGTCCTGCCCCATAGCCGGCTATTTTCGTCAGTTTTACTGTATATGTAAAATCTTTACTTCCGTCAAAAGAAATATCCGACACCGCAATATCGTCTATACTCTGTTCGCCGCCGTCCATATATCCTGCCGGCGTTTCAACCCAGCTGGAGTCAAGCCCCTGAATGCCTGTTAAATTTGTTTTCAACGATGCAGATTCTTCGTAATAATATGCTTCTGTAGCAATTATGCTCGCTCCGTGAGCGACTAAACCAAGATAGCCTTTCAAAGCCTCCGTATCATCATAAGTAGCCTTATGCAGAGGCGCTCCATTCAGCATAAATACCGCTTTCCCGCTGTCGGCATCATAAACTACGCCTAATGAATATTCCGATACACCTGTCAAGCCTCTGTCTGCACATGGAACAGCACCAAGAACGCTTGACTGCACAGCTCCGCTTTCCAGATAGTTCTTGGCATAATGTACGTTGTCCGGATCAACAATATATTTCAAGCAGGTTGAAAGGGCATTATCACGAGTAGACTTATCTTTTACGCCCATAACCAGTCCCACGCCGTATCCGCCTGTATTTTTTACATGTACTGTATACGTGAAATCTTTCGTACCATCAACATATACATCGGATAAAGCAATATCATCATTGGACTGTTCCGCTCCGTCAACATATCCGTCATCTGTTACATTCCAGGTAGACTCCATACCTGACCAGCCATCCATGTTTGTTTTAAATGCGCTGTCATTTGCACTTATTGCAGGAACAGAAGCCAGCACTGCCGATAAAACAAACAAAACTGCAAATACCTGTTTAAAACGCTTAAACATAAATTTTTCTCCTTGTAATTTTATATATATTATTATTTTTTCCTGCGCTTAAAAATAATTACAGCAGCAATTGCCGCAGCAATGCAGATCGCTGCAATAACGACAGCAATTACGATGCCAGAAAACGAATCATTATTATCATCTCCTTCGCCAGCTTCATGCGATTTGGCGGCAGCAGGGGTTTGCGTCGGACCTTTCGTTTCAGCCGTCTGCGTCGCGGCGGGAACTTCCGTGGCGTCTGACGGAGCTTCAGAAGGTTCTTCTGTGGCTGCGTCTTCCCCAACATATTGGAAATCAGCGCTTATTACCGAAATACGCGCATCATGCGCCAGCAGGCCCAGGTAGCCCTCAATATTTTCCTCCGCATAATACGATTCAAAAAGTATGTCATTTATATATAAATAGGCCACGCCCTCTTCCGCAACGTATTCCAAATCCAGCTTATAGACAATGGCATCGCCCGATCCGTCCACGGAAGGATCCAGCTCTTCATCTGTCAAACGTCTGCCGACATTTTCACTTTCGTTTATACTGTAAGTAACGCTCTGAGTATCTACTATAAAACGTGTGTACGAAGATAATACTGCATCGCGGCTTGAAATATCCTGCACGCCGTAAGCAAGCCCTAATCCGTACCCGCTGATCCTTTGCATTTTACACGAATATATAAATGATTTATTTGCATCAACATAAACATCTGAAAAAGCGAAATCGTTCATGGATTGCTCTGTTCCATCCATATATCCGTATGCTTCCGTTTCCGTCCATGTACTTTCAATTCCCTTCCAGCCTGTCATGTTTGTGGTAAATTTAACAGGCTCCTTTTCAACGGCATCCTCCTCTGTAAAGATGGCAGACTGGAACAATGCCTCCGCGTCATGCGAAATAAGGCCCAGGGTGCCGGTTATGGCAGATACGTCAGCAAGGGCGCTTACCTGCAGGTCGTCCAAAAAGAATGACGCCGTACCGGCTAATGCGTTGTACTTTACGGTCATTGTAAAATCAGATACGTCCTCAGTATCAGTTACTGTGCGTCCGACAGGATCACCTTCTGCTCCGTCTTTATAGACTCTATAATATACGCTGCCATCTCCATCCGCAATAAAATATACAAAATTTTGAAGTGCAGCGTCACGGCTGGAAGGATCCTTTATACCCAAAGCAATACCTGCTCCATAGCCTGATTCTTTCTTTACATGAACTGTATAAGTAAAATTTTTACTTCCATCTACAGTCACGTCCGATACGGCAACGTCAAATACCGTCTGCTCGGAGCCGTCTTTATAACCGGACGAAGTTGAAGTCCAGCCTGACTCTAATCCGCGCCAGCCTGCCATATTAGTGTTTTCATCAAAGACCGCGCTTACATTGAAAGCCGAAAAGCAGTTAAACAAAACGGCCATTATAAGAATTATTAAACAAGCGCTTTTTCTCACAAAAATCAACCTCTCTTATTAAACCATATTGTTTCAAGCGTAAGCCGCCTGATACAAAATAAATTCGGATTTTTCAATTTCCCCATCAAATCTATTCCGCCAGGCTCGTTATGCTTTCCAATTGCGAAACAGAAATCTTCATAAAGTTTGCCATACTGTACTTCGGCAGGTCCTCTTCAATTACCATAGAATAAAAAACGTATAAAAATAGTTCTCCGTTTTCCTCCTGTACAAAAGTTTGCGGTAAATGTGTGCCGTATGTTTTATCCTCCGGCAGCATTCTTCCCACGACTCTCCAATCCCAGCCATTGTCAGAAACAGCCATAACGATCTGCCTGTCATTTTGAGGCCCCAGGCTTGTTCCGAAATTAGGAGCATCAGAAAAAGCATAATATTTGCCGTTTATTTTAACGACCTCCGGATTAGGCCAATCCTTAAGCTGCGGCGTCTGTTCCGCATGAATCAGCTGCCAGTCGTCCGGATCCATAAAATCTCCGTTATTAACAGCATAACCCATTGATAAGAATGTGCCCGGCAGATAATAGTCGAACCACATTTTCCATTTATTTTCTTCTTCATCCCATATTATAGAGGGACGGTGGTATCCGCCTGTACTGGGAGGAGAAGCTTCACCGGCAACCCAGCCCTCTTCATATTCCTTTTCCCAAATCAAAATAGGAGCGCTGCTCTTAGTCCAATGAACGCCATTGTCAGACGTGGCTCCCATAATGTTATTTATTATATATGTTACGCCGTCTCTGTTGTCAAAGCCAACTGCAGAAAACGCCATATAATATGTACCGTCTTTATATACGACAGACGGGTCTCCGTTATGTACAGAATCATAATTTGTTTCGGCTCTTCTCAGCACAGGCTTCCAAAGCGAGGGCGTCATTGTCGTATCCCAAGCGTCATCACCGCACCATACTTCCCATTCCGTTAAAGATTTTCCTCTGGCATGATATATAGAGTCATATCCCTTATCAGGATTACTGTCTTCTGCTGTTGTTTCCCCAAAAATATACATTCTGTACGGATACTCATCGTCCTCTGTTTTCACTACCTCACAGTTGTAAAGATTAACAAAGTTATACAAAATAGGGTTTTCATTTACAGTCCAGTATTCTGTCAGATTATTATGCCTTGCCCGAATCGTATCAACGGTGTCAGTAATCTCAGGAACAGACTCTATCACCGGAATTTTTTCAGCAGGTGAAGGCGACGGCGTATCTGCGTGGCTTCCGCTTTGACAGCCCGCCATAGCCATACCAAAAGATACCCCCAACAATAAACACGCAATTTTTCTCGCCACTGTCCATACACTCCTTTTATATTATAAAAATTATATTCTATTAAAAAATTATTAACCTAATTATTTAATTTAGTCAATAGACAATTCCATCATGCGCAAACATCCAGCAATTTTTTACAAAATGCAATGTGATAATTCCATAAAAATTCATTTTAATCCGCAATAATTCAAAAAGCAAAAACCCCACTAAATATTTTTATTCTATTTACAGATTCATCTTATATAGCTTCATATCCCGTACCGACACCTTCGCATTCTGCAAATATAGGCCAATGCGCCCCGCTGGTTTCCCCAAATGTACAAAGGTCTGTACCAGCAGTCCGTCCGCATACAGCTCAAAAACATTCCGGCGGTAAAGCAATTTAAAAGAAACCTCACGGTCGGCGCAGATCCCCCGTACCTCCGCGCAGCCTTCGCCCACAGTGTCTATCATTTCAGAAGTTAAAATTCCATCTGATACATGTATTTTCTCTACATGTGAGTACCGTTTGTACGGATGACCTATCTCAAGGGTAATGGCCATACCCTGAATACCATCGCCGTCAGCCTGTTCTTCTACAAAAACGCCAAACTCAGAAGGACGCCAGTTAAAAGTCATATGTCTCACATTGTCATATTCAGGAAATGTTTTGGCGGTAACCTTGCCTTCAAAAATAACGCCCTGTGCCAAATCAATCTGCTCACGAATCGTCATCAAAAGATACCTGTCATGCACAACAGGCGCGTCAGGCGCATCCACATTCGCAGTAAGCGTCCCGTCTCCAGGCAAAAAAACAGTAGGATTCCAGTTGTCGGGCATAATCTCTCCGGGCAAATGCGACGCATATGCCAGCTGCTGTATTTTTGCACTAACAATAATTTCATTCCCCTTAAGCTGTTCATTGCCTTCCCAGTAGCCAAGGCGAAGATGGCCCTCTGAATCCACAACAGCCTTGCGCATAGGCAGCAGCCATATTTCATACGCGCCTCCTGCATCTACAGCATTGCTTACAAGCAGCTCTGCGTCTTTTCCTCTGGCAAACGCCGCTAAATTCTGTATAAATACCCGGCCTTCAAGACGCTCGAAGCCGCAAAGACGAAAAGCCTCTTTGTCCGGATAGAAAGGTCCCTCGGGACTGTCTGCCGTAAACGTATAAAGACCGTAGCCGTAATTTCCCGCATAGCCGACAAACCCTCCGATATAATAATATTTGTCTCCTATTTTCTCCATACCGCCGCCTTCAAGGCAGTCTATGCACGGAATATCTCCCCATTCAATTACAGGAGGAGGACAGCATATCCAATTGTACCCGTCACTGCTTTTGCACAGACCCCAGGCAGAGCAAAGCTCAGGAAGAGGCGTAGCCACAGGATAGCCGTAATATACATTGTTTTCTTTATACACATACATATGATCCCAACGGCCTGTAGTTTTGTACCATTTGGCATCAGGATGATTTTCTCCCACAAACCTCCAATTTACCATATCTTGTGAGACATAAAATCTGAGAGTATCATTATTGCAGCGCCCCGGATCAGAAAAGCTGCCGAAATTTATCACAACTTTGTCATCCGCCTCATAGATGTACATTTTGCACACTCCGCAGGTATCCTCTAATACCGGGCCGATGCTTTCCCAGTGAACGCCGTCTTCAGACTTGGCCATCCACATAAAGTTATCTTTTTTATCTGCATCCTGCTTATACATAGAAACCATATAATAGTATCCGTCATGATACAGCACGGAAGGATCCCACATACAGCCATTTTCCGGTTTATAAATCATATTCCAGCCTCCTTTTTATTCTTGCTCATATTTAATGCATTGCTGAGCTTCCTGAATATCTTTGCAAAAGCCTGCGCAAACCAAAGAAAACAAAGCCGCTCCGTAAGCCGCTTCTTCCTTGTGAGCCGGGATATAAAGCTTACGGCGGAATACCAGCTCCATCATTTTGCGCAGCACGCGGTTTTTTCGCATACCGTTGCCCGCTCCTACAAGAACAGAATGATTCACTCCGGCGCGCTGATACATTTCAAAAAGCTCCGATGCTATACCGTTAAGAAAACCCACAGCCATATTTTCCGGAGTAAAATTCTGCATTCCTATATTTTTTATAGCGCCGCGTTCTGCGGGATTTTCTCTTGTACCGCAAAATTTCGTAGATACTTCTAATTGATTTGCCGCATGAAGCACACCTTCCGTATTTTCCCGCAGCCACCGTTCTAAATATGTATCCATTCCGGGATATGCCGACTCTATCTTTTTCTGCGCAACCATTTCAGCCGTTTTGCGGAAAAATTCCTCCAGCAGCGCCAGGGCGCGGCCTCCGCACAATGATGATCCCACCTGCAGCAGATAGCCATCTGTGCAGGGTCTGAGCTCCAGGCCCGGCATTATTTCCGCTCTTTTAGCCGCGAACGTAATCTGACTGCCCGTGCCTACATTGGCAAGCACGCTGTTTTCCATGTCGCGTACAGAGCCTAAAAAGCTGGCCTGATTGTCACCTATAGCAACAGATACCGGAATACTGCCCTTATACATGCCTGCCACAGCGCTGTCTGAAATAACCTTCGGCAGAAAATCCGGCGTCATTCCAGCTTTTTTTATCGCAGCTGCGTCAAATGTCATACTGGAAAAATCAAAAAGTCCAAAACCCGCGGCATTTGTAACATGCAAAAGAGGGCGCTTTGCTCCAACAAGCCTCATTACAATATAGTCCTGTACAGAGCAAAAGCAAGCAACGCCTTCTGGAACACTTTTCGTAACTGTATGATAAAAATACGTTGTACATCCGTACCCGGATGCCATAGAATAACCTGTCAGCTCGCTCAAATACTCAGCATAGCTTTTTCCATCCCGGGAAATATGGCAGGGCATATTTCCGCGCCCGTCACGCCAGGTGTACAGAGGGCTTACAGCCTGGCCGGAAGCGTTCAAATAAACGATGCCGTGCATTTGACCGGTGATCCCTATGCTGCACACATTTTCTGAAGCTGTAAGCTCTTGCAGTACAGATTGCACCAATTCAAAAATAGCATCCGGATTCTGCAAATCAGAGAACAGATCCTGCTCGCCCCTTTTCAGCGACGAATGATTCGGCAGTGTAACGCTCTGAATTACAGCACCGCTTTGCTTTTCAATTAAATTGATACTAATCGTTGTTGTTCCGATATCTACCCCGATAGCAGCTGTCATATGCCCTCCAATTGCAGCTTATAAATGCGCAGCGTCTGGATCGCTGCCTGCGTGTCAGACTGAAGCTGCAGCCAATTTAAATGATAATCGCATGTAATCCTGCTGCTTATATAAAATTCGCCCTGATCCGCAAACAGCTCTATACTGTTTTTATCCAAAATCATACGCAGTCTGAGCTGCTTTTGCTTTATCGTTATGGGAGAAACGCTGTCTGCACAGTGAAGCTGGTTTCTTGTCATATCACATACAACCTCCGCGCCGAACACATTGATGCGAAGTACGCAGTCCGGCTGATATTCAGCCTGTATAAATATATCCAAGGCTCCTCTGGGAACGGAGCAAATGAATGGCTTGCCGGCGCCGCCAGGCAAAACAATTTTGCGGTATACCTGCATATTTCCGGAAATATTTTCGAGCTCCCGCACAGGCCAAAGGCAAAGATATATTTCATTTTCAATTTCGCAAAGCTGCAATTCCCCCGGTATGCTCAGCTGTCCGTTAAAAGGTGCTGATAAAAATTCTATGCGCTGCCAGGAAAAACGAATGCATCGTCCGTCAGGCGCTCCTGAAAAGGTCTGCGCCGCATAGCTGCACGTACCATAATGCAAACGCTTTACAGGCTGTGTTGACACAAACTGGCCGTCCGTAAATTTGCCTACATAATAATGGTCGCTGGCGCCGCTGAATACCCAGTACGTCTGCTGAGGATCATGATTAAGACAAAGTGGGTATATATCAGGACACTCCGAATCTCCAGGTAAAGTAAATGACTGAAAAACACGCCAATCCAGCAGATTCTCTGAAGACAACAGACAGTACTGGCTTTTTTCAAGATACAAAGCCATAACATAGCTTTCTAACGGAGGACACCATACAACCTTGGGGTCTCTGTTATTCTTTACAATATTGGGCAGCAGAGGATTACCTGCATACCGTTCAAATGTCCGTCCTCCATCTGTTGAATATGCTAAGCAAATCGAAAAAGGCTCTCCCTCAGATAAACGCGACGTGCCGCCTGCAGCCGTATAAAACAGCAGAAGCGGAGTTTCTTTTTTTCTCAAGCAAAGTAAATTTTTTCGGTCTGCAATAGCACTTCCTGAGAAAACTGTGCCCTTATTGTCAGGACATAATGCATTGCCTAAATGCTCCCAATGAAACAAATCACTGCTTACCGCATGTCCCCAGTGCATATTTTCACGCTCAGTGCCCGCCGGATTATGCTGATAGAACATATGATATACTCCATCTGCGTATACAAGACCGTTCGGATCATTTAACCATCCGTAAGGAGTCGTAAAATGTATATACGGTCTGTATCTGTTGTCCATATTACTGCATTTTGGAATTTCATCTGTCTGCTGCAGCGCAAACGGTACAGCGTCTGCTTCTTGTGTATCGATTGGGATAATATTTTCCTCCGATGCAAAAAAGCGTATTGAGATATCACGTCCTATATACGGTTCTACATTTATGTACGCCAGGCACTCACAAGTGAAAAAATCCAACTTTATACGAAAATCAAAAATAAGATCGTCGCCATCATAAAATTCCAAATGCTTAAGCGTCATACGGTTATTATACGGAAGTATAATGTATTTTTTTTGGATAAGCATACGACGAATCCCTTCCTGTATACCTTTTATCGTTAAAAAACGATTTACATACCTGAATAGATAGTGTATTATTAATAAAGTTTTATAATAGTATATTATTTATATGGCTCTTTTTATTATAAAGAATCTTGCGCGGCAGGCAAGTGAAATTTTATAAAAAACCAGGAGAAAACACGACATGATTCGTATTGAAGCATCTGTATATAACCACTATGAAAATACGCAGCAGCATACCTGCTGTCTGGATTTTGAAGAAATAACCCTGTATCAGCTGCAAAACGGTCTGGAATTCAGAAGACGCTTTCTGAATCAGTTCACGCTGCTGTACATTGAAAAAGGTGCGTTTGATATATATGTAGAAAGCAAACTGCTGCATTTAGAAGAAAAATCGCTTCTTCTTATTCCGCCATATCAGTTTATACACGGAGCCTCGGGGCAGACAGACGTCAGTCAAGCATGCGTTCTTTACATGTTGGAATTTCGCTGTGACCATTTTGACTTTTTTTCTTTGGACAAATATCTGCTGCTTCCCAGCGCCGAGCCTGTGGAAGCCCTACTGGCAGAGCTGTATAATGAGCACAAGACACTCGAGCACAATACTTGTTTTCATGACGCGTGGCTTCTGCTCATAATACGCATGATAAAAAAACTCATGACAGGTCACAAAGAACAGCAGCTGGCAGAAAAAGTAAGAGCCTATATTCTCCGACACACAATGCAGCCCATTACAATCACAGAAATCAGCAGCGAATTAAAATATAATAAAGATTACCTCTGCCGCATTTTTAAAAAAGAATATGGCTGTTCTATAAAAGAATATATTAATAAAGAAAAAATCAGTTTATCAAAAAGACTGCTTCAAATGTCTGATTTGCCGGTTACTGCCATATCTCATATGCTTGGTTGGGAGGATGTAAATTTGTTCTTTAAATATTTCAAATACCACGAAAAAATAACGCCTACCCAGTACCGCACGAATACAGTACACTGATTTCGCAGTAATTTTCAGAATTCAAGCTGCAAAAAAATAAGAGTATATTTGTAATCCTTTCGCAGAACAAATATACTCCCATGTTTTTTGCTCCCTGCCGGATTATTTTTTCTTAAGCTTTATGATGAATATAACTCCTGCTGCTAAAGCTGCACAGGCAAGAACGATAACAACAACGATCAGCACAGGATTTACACTGTCCTCCTCCGGAGCTGCCGCAGGTGTTTCTGTCGCCTCTGCTTCTTCCGTGGCTTCCGGGGTCGCAGCAGCCTCAGGCGACGCTGCAGCTTCCGGGGTTGGCGTAGGATCCGGCATTTCTAGTTCCGTATATACGGCTCTTGTAAAATATGCTGTTCCCGACTCGTTGTAAAGACCAAGATTTCCGCATATCACTGATACGTCAAAGCCGTAAAGCTCTGCCATGATTACGCCGTCAAGATAGACCTCTGCATATTCATCTAAAGCATCATATACAAATTTAAGCGTATGCGGTCCTGCTGCCAGCTGTTCTTCAGAGAGCGCCATACCGTCGGCATAAAATGTCGTCCAGGCTCCGTCTATAATAAGCGGGAAATAAAATCTGCCTTCACGGTTAATTTCTACAGCAGCCATGTTAGATGTGCTTTCTGCCCAGAAAGCAAGACCTGCTCCGTGTCCGTCATATGTAAATGTTACTTCATATTCAAAGGATTTAGTACCGTCAATAACAATAGAGGATTTGGCCAAATGCTTATTTGAAATATCGCCTACGCATGCGTAGCCTAATGTTGTTTCTTTCCACTCAAAGCCGTCAGCTGACGACCATTCCCCCATATTTGTTTCAAATGAATTGACGGGAATTTCTGATGAGCCTCCATCTGATTTTTCCGTATATACAGCTTTTGTAAACGTAACCTCTGCATCCTCATAATACAAGCCAAGATACCCGCCCCATATATTAGGATTGACATAGCTGATTGTAGCCATAACCTCTCCGTCATATGATACAGCAGCAGAGCCGTTTTCTGCATTATAATCAAAAACCATTGTATGATATTCATTCTCCGCCTGCGCCTCGCTGATAGCTTTCCCATCAGATGCCCATTTGTTCCAGCTGCCGTTCTGCACCGTAGGAAAATAAAATTCAAAGTTTTGGTTTGCTTCAACAGCCCAGAAATTATCACGGTCTGTTACATTTAAAGCAAGTCCTGCCCCATATCCGGTATATTTAAATGTTACTTCGTATGTGAAGGATTTTGTTCCATCTACTTTCTGGCTGCTTACAGCAAGATGCTTATAGTTTTCTGTTACAGAGTCTTCTTCATATTGCCCGTTGGAATATCCGTTTTCATCCAGTGTCCAGGCGGTACCGCAAGCGGATTTCCAATCTGACATATTTGTTTCAAATCCATCTGCCGCAGATGCCGGGAAGCATGTTATAAGCATACTTAATATACAAAGACATATTGTGATTGCAATAGCGCCATATTTTTTCATTAAATAAACATCTCCTTTAATCTTTTAGTTTACGCTGCCTTTATATTATATGGCGGCAATCATTCAGTTAAGTGAAACTTTTTATTTTTATGTGAAAAAAAACGACTTCTTACACTGAGCTTAAAATCGCTTTCTGTCCCTACCGGCAGGGTTATCTATAAGCGCTCCTTCCTCTGTAAGCCTGGAGCTGTGGCCGGAACAGCTCCAGGTATGTTCCTGAGAATGTGTTTCAACGCGCAGCCCATGTGTGGAGCGTCTCGACGTGGCAGGTGCCAGAGTCCCATAAGCTCCTCTGCTGTATAAATTGTACGTTCTGGACAAATACTGTTCTGTCTGCGGAATACTGCGGCGGCTTCCTGCTCCCAAAAGCAGCCACATTATAATTTTCTGAAGGGCAAGCCTTTTTAATTCATCCAGGTACAGATCGTTAACATTCGCCGCGTTTTCCAATGCTGTTACGGATTCTGTAATGTAATCTTTGCCTCAGTATTTTTCGTAATGCCGAAGCATATCCTGCCGGCTTCTGCAAAAACATATTTAACGCCTGCGTTCTGCAGCATATAGGTGCATAAAATACCTGTTATACCGCCTTTTAGTAAGTATATCGCTTAACAAGTATGCAAAAGCTTCCGAAATTATTATAAGACAGACGAAAAAGGACTCTGCTTTTTTCCGTCAGAGTCCTTTCATTACTTATTGTTCAACTTTACCACAAGCCACTTATAACGATTTCATCTGTTGCAAAACTTTTTTGTGCGTGATGTATTGCAAAAGTGTTGCAAAAACGAATCGGCGATTCAGGCTGTACCCGCAAACCCGCATAAATACTGGCTTTTTAAGCACATCTCAGCCGAGAGTCATCATTCCCACTCGTTGCCGAAAGCCACAACTTAACGCTTTTTGCTTATAAACCGTGTGATGTAGTTTTCGTATTATTCTGATAATCCATATTATACTGCCTGTACGACGAGAATTTATCAATATCTTATCAGGTGCGATAAAACCGATGGTTGCGAGAAAAGAATTGTCGCAAGCGGCTGTGCTTTATCGTAAGGTATTATAGCATAAAAGTTTAAGTTTTTCAAGAGGTTTGTAAAAATAACGGCAGGGATTTTACACCCTGTCGCTATTCAATTTATTTTTATTTAGGATAAACAATACAAACACAAGAACGATAGGGAAAACTGTAGCCGCAAGCAGTCCTGCTTTCAGATTGCCACCTGCCATTTCGGATAGCGTTCCCACCATAGATGGGCTTACCATAGCACCCAAATCTCCGGCTAACGCTAAAAACGCAAACATAGCAGTTCCACCCAGCGGACATTTCTTCGAGGATAGGCTTATAGAACCCGGCCACATAATGCCTACTGCCAAACCACAAAGAGCACAGCCTACAAGTCCGAGAATTGGCAATGTAGCGAGCGATGCCAACAAATAACAGCAGGCACACAGTATTCCGCATCCGAGCATAACTTTGGTTAAATCAAGTTTTTCGCTGAATTTTCCGTAGAGCATTCGGGAGATGCCCATAAACATTGCAAACGCACACGGTCCTGCCAAATCGCCAACCGTTTTGGATACGCCAATAGCGGACTCGGTAAATGCTGATGCCCATTGAGCCATAGTAGCTTCCGATGCACCCGAACATACCATAAGAATAATCATCAGCCAAAAGATAGGCGTTTTGAGCAGATTTTTGATACCCATACTCTTGCCATCTTCAACCAAGCGTTCTATCGGACAGTTAATAAAATTAAATGTGTTATATAGTGGAACTAACGCCCAAATGACAGTAAGTATCTTCCAATTCTCTACACCGAATATCGAGAAAAAGAGTGTAGAGCCTATAATAACACCCATTGCACCCCAACAATAGAAAGAGTGCAAGAGACTCATAGTACCTTCTTTATTTTCAAATGGGCAAGCCTCAACGATAGGGCTTACAAGAACTTCAATAAGACCACTGCCTATGGCATAAAGGACTACCGAAATAAGAATACCTATAAACGGCGAAGGCACTACTTCCGGCAGGAATGCCATTAAAACAAGACCTACTGCGGACAAAATCTGTGAAAACACCACGCAAGTGCGGTATCCGATTTTATCGGCAAATTTTGTTGCCGCAAGATCAACGAGTAATTGTGTCAAATAGAACACAAGCGGAATCATTGCTATCTTTTCAAAAGATATTCCGTAGCTGCTTTTGAATGTCAAAAACAAGAGCGGAGCAAAGTTTGCGGATATTGCCTGAGTTACGAATCCTAAATAACACGCTATAAGTGTTTTTTTATAATTCAGTTTTTCGGTCATATTATTTACCTGCACGAATGTTTTTTACCGTTTTGTTCTCAATGCTGAGATTTTCATACACTCGAATACCGCCATTTCCAACCGGAGCCTGTGCTAAAAGTCCCACTTTAATAGTCGGCTCGGCAGGAAGATGGAAATATCTCATCATAAAGAAGTTGACACCATCAACAGAGTAATGGAATGCAAAATTGTTACCCACTCGACAAACCTGAAGCCAAGCGGTATCGCATTCAAGATTGCATCCGTTAGCGTCATCAGAATCTCCTTTTGTAACCACACTTACAGCAGCGTGTGTACCGAAATCGGTCAGTTCAAAACAGCATTTTCCCCAACAGTTCAGGTCTTTCATAACCATAACAGATGCGGAATCGTATGTATCCTTAAAATCGTGGGATACTTTAACTCGAAGAACAAAATCTCCTTCCACTTCTGTATAGTAATAAGGTGCATTGCAAAGGGACTCAGGAAGAATACCTTCTTCGCATTCGTCAATGCTACCACAGAAAAAATCGGTTTGAGCCGGAGCCATAATCTCGATCCTGTTCTCAAACTCATTAATAGTGCTTTCGTTTAACCACTTAAATTTCATAATAGAACTCCTTAAATTCATAATTTAAGTTCATTATATACCCAAATTTCTTAAAAGTAAATGCACTATACCTTCAAGTTGAAGCACTATTTACCCAAATCGCAACTTTGTCTGGGCGTATAGCCATAGACTTTCTTAAACTGACGGCTGAAATAATTTACCGAATTAAATCCGCAAGCAAAACTGATTTCTGAAAGTGAAAGTGCCTTTTCACCGAGTAATCGGTGTGCGGTTTGAAGTCGGTAACTGATAAGTGCTTCAATGGGTGAGCAACCCATATATTTACGAAAACATCTCCCGGCTTCACTCCGACTAATATTTGCCGCTTTTGAAATATCCTCAAGTGTTACGGAGTCAGCATAGTTTTCATATATGAATGTCAACATTTTCTGAAGACGAATCTGATTATTTATTTCTATGCGTGTTGCTTGTACTTTTGGAAGAACAGAAAAATTAGAAGATATGTATTCAAATATATAATTGAGATTACGCTGAATAGTCAATTCATAACAGTCTTTCTTCTCGTTCATTTGCTTATAAATATCTTTAATTAGACAGTTTATCTCCGTATGTGAACTGTCGTTATGTCGGAAAACAATAAAGGGCAGAAAATCACACTGGGCAAATGGCTGTATATGTTTTTGATAAATGGTACTTGTTTCCGGAGCTACCAATGTACCCGAAAAGACAATGTTGGGCATTGGATCGGGCGTTCCCCCTGATAACTGTTTTATACCGTGTATAGTATTGCGGTTGACAAAGATACTGTCGCCTGCTTCAAGTATAATATGATTTTCGCCAACTTGGTAATCTAAACTTACACATTCTGCCGTTGCAATCTCAAAATCAGGATGCCAATGCAAAGGTCCGGCAAAGTTTGGTAGCGTTGCAAGCTCATCGTGAAAATAACTGATTGGAAATTCCACAGCATTGTGCGGTATATATTCTTTTAATTGATGGTCAAGTGTGATAGGCATATTTTCGACGCTCCTTTACAACTATTAGAGTTATTATATCACTAAATTGTTACTTTTTCTGCTTAATAGTGAAAAGCGGCAGGAATTTTAGTCCCTGCCGCCGTTCTGCATTATGCGTAAATTAAATCTGCGTTGACAATTTCAGTTGCTCGGTTACGAATATTATTCATCCTCTGCACCCACATCATTTGATTTTCAGCTTTGAGCTTTTCTGTAACATTTTCTTTTTCGGCAAGTTGTTTTACCAGCCGGGAAAACATTTCTTCTGCCTGTTCATCAATATCGGCAAGGTAACTGTTCAGCTTGCAGGAAGTCCGTAGATTGGTGAAAAAAGCTCTTTTATGTTCCTTAATATAACGCAAATACCTTTGTCCCCAAACACCTATTGCCTTATGTTCTTCTTCGGGCAGTGAGAGGCAAGGGAGATAATAATCTCCCTGTAACTCATACCACAAACCGTTCTGTTCGTCATAAATTCTCTTTTCCATTGTGTGTTCCTACCTTTCAAAATCTTTATTTTTTGAGCGTTTTTCACGCTCTCGTGACTGTGTTTTTGGTGCAGGAATTGGCTCATAAAGAATGCTTTTTTCCTGTTTTTTGAATCTCTCAAGGATACTGTCAATAAATTCTTTAACCGTGAAGTGCTATAATAAAGTTGTAACGGAAGTGGCTAATAAGATATAATCAATTTT